>CABIYF010000016.1 GCA_902362875.1 Eubacteriaceae bacterium
ATTCACTTGATAGATGAAAAGGAAAATCAATAAAAACATAGCGACTATGCGACTTTTAGTCGCTAACACGACGAAGTCGTGAATAATTAAGGCTTAAAAATAAATCAAAAAATTATTTTGATTAATTCGAATTACTAATCATAATGTTTTACTGATTACTAATATTATACATTTGATTAATAGGAAAAACAAGAGAACACGTTGTTTGAGAAAAATTATCTTGTTTTTGTAAAAAAACAGGCGTATTAATCAAACTAAATGATTAATAAGAAAATGCTAAAAACCGCGTAAAATGGGCGTTTTGAGCGTTTGACAGGCTGAAAATATTGTGGTTAGATAGAGTCAGAAAGCAACAAACGCAAGTGAAAAACAGGAGGGAATAACAGTGTATGATGTAGCAATTATCGGTGCAGGAATTACAGGCTGCTCTATCGCATACGAACTTGGAAAATATAATGTGAAAGCTGTAATCATTGAAAAGGAAAATGATGTTTCTGTAGGAACAACAAAAGCAAACAGCGCGATCATCCATGGAGGATATGATCCAAAGCCTGGAACAAAAATGGCAGAGTACAATGTGAAAGGAAATATCCACACAAAAGAATTATGTGAGAAACTGGATGTACCTTATAAACAGATTGGAGCATTGGTAGTTGCATTCAGTGAAGAAGAAAAGAAAACACTGGAAGAATTAAAACAGCGAGGCATTACAAACGGAGTTCCAGATATGGAAATCTGGGACAGAGAAAAACTTCTAAAAGAAGAACCAAACATTTCAGAGAAAGCCGTTGCTGCTTTAAGTTCTCCAAATGTAGGAATCGTAAGTCCATGGGAATTAGCACTGGCACTTGCAGAAACAGCCGTATTAAATGGAGTTGAAGTAAAACTTAATACAGAAGTTTCAGGAATCAAAAAAGAAAATGATACATATAAGATTGAAACAAACAACGGAGTGATCGAAGCAAAATACATTTGCAACGCAGCAGGTGTTTTCGCAGATAAAGTCAATGAGATGTGCAATGAAAAGACATTTGAGATCACACCAAACAAAGGAGAGTATTACCTGATGGATAAGAGCCAGGGAAATCTGGTCAATCACGTAATCTTCCAATGTCCAAATGAAAAAGGAAAAGGAGTTTTAGTTGCTCCAACTGTTCATGGTAACCTGATCGTTGGTCCTGATTCACAGCCAAGTGCAGGGGATGATGTTTCTACAACAAAACAGGGACTTGATTTTGTAAGAAACACAGCATTAAAATCCGTACCTGGAATTAATTTCAGAGAATCTATCAGAAACTTCGCAGGAGTCAGAGCAAGAACAACAGATCATGACTTCCAGATTTACGAAGACAAGAATAACAAAGGATTTATCAATATCGCAGGAATGCAGTCCCCAGGATTATCATCTGCATGTGCCATCGCACCAGATATCTTAAAGATGCTTGAAAAATCAGGACTTACATTAGAAGCAAAAGAAGAAATTGTGGATGAAAGACATATTGACCGCTTCAAACATTTAAGTCATGAAGACAGAGCAAAATTAGTAGAGAAGAATCCAGCATTTGGAAAGATCATCTGCCGTTGTGAAACGATCACAGAAGGTGAGATCATTAACGCAGTACATGGTCCGATTCCAGCAACATCCATTGATGCAGTCAAGAGAAGATGCAATGCAGGTATGGGAAGATGTCAGGGTGGTTTCTGTGGACCAAGAGTTCAGGAGATCATTGCAAGAGAGTTAAATAAACCATTAGCAGATATTCCACAGGATCGTTTGGGAACAAACATTATCACAGGAGAAACAAAAGATGGAGGTGCCAAATAATGAAGTATGATGTAATCGTTGTAGGCGGAGGACCAGCAGGTCTGGCAGCAGCAGTGGAAGCAAATAAAAATGGTGCCGAGAAAGTTCTGGTTGTAGAACGAGATCAGGAACTTGGTGGAATCTTAAATCAGTGTATTCATAATGGATTTGGACTTCACTATTTTAAAGAGGAATTAACAGGACCTGAATATGCAGGAAAATTTATCGATATGTTAAATGAAACAAATATCGAAGTCATGCTTGATACCATGGTTCTTGATGTAGATGAAACAGAGAAATGTGTTCATGCCATGAATAAGAAAAATGGATATATGAAACTGGAAGGGAAATCCATTATCTTAAACATGGGATGCCGTGAAAGAACAAGAGGAGCCATTGCCATCCCTGGTGATCGTCCAGCCGGAGTATTTACAGCAGGTGCGGCACAGAGATATGTGAATATCGAAGGATATATGGTAGGTAAGAGAGTACTGATCTTAGGATCAGGAGATATCGGACTGATCATGGCAAGACGTATGAGCTTAGAGGGTGCAAAAGTTGTTGGATGCGTAGAGCTTTGTCCATATTCCAACGGATTAAACCGTAACATTGTACAGTGCTTAAATGACTATGATATTCCACTTTATTTATCACACACGATCACAGATATTCAGGGTGATAAACGAGTAGAGAAAGTTATCGTATCCAAAGTCGATGAGAAGAATCAGCCAATCCCTGGAACAGAGATGGAATTTGATGTAGATACTGTATTATTATCTGTCGGACTGATTCCTGAAAATGAATTAACAAGATCCGCAGGAATCACAATGGACCCGGCAACAAGCGGACCAGTCGTATACGAAAACATGGAAACATCCGCAGAAGGAATCTTTGCAAGTGGAAATGTTGTTCATGTGCATGACTTAGTAGACTTCGTTACAGCAGAAAGCCAGAAAGCAGGTAAGAGTGCTGCGGAATATGTAAAAAATGGAGAAACAAAAGATCAGACATGCATTGACATCAAAAATGGAGATGGAGTCAATGGAATCGTACCTCAGAAAGTACGTCCATCCAACGTAGATAAGAAAGTAGAAGTCATGTTCCGTGCAAGAAACGTATTTACAGATGTAGCGATCAAAGTAAAATCAAATGGTGAAGAACTTGCTTCCTTCAAGAGAGCACATATGGCACCGGGAGAGATGGAAAAGATCGCAATTCCAAAAGCATTTTTAGATAAAGTAGAAAATGGTGAGATTACAGTATCTGTAGAAAAGGTAGGTGCATAAAGATGACAGATTTAATTTGTATCGTATGTCCAAAAGGATGTCATTTAAAAGTTGATGAAGAAAATGGATATAAAGTCACTGGAAACGGATGCCCAAGAGGAGCTGCTTATGGAGAAAAAGAGCTGGTAAATCCAACACGAGTGATCACTTCTACAGTCAGAGTTGAGGCCAAAACTGCAAGAAGAGTTCCAGTTAAAACGGCAAGTGACATTCCAAAAGGAAAGATCTACGATATCATGAAAGAGTTAGATAAAGTAACCCTGAAAGCTCCTGTAGCGATCGGAGATGTAGTGATCTCTGATGTACTGGGACTTGGTGTTGATGTCGTAGCATGTAAAAAAGTAACAGAATAAATATATATAATAAGAAGAAAGATATTTTAGGAGGATAAGAAATGAGCGTTATTACATTTGTTTGTGCAGGTCAGATGAACTCTGCAATCACATTCCCAGCATTTGAAAATGGACATGAGGTACGTCTGGTAGGGTCACCTTTAGACAGAGATATCATTGATGGATTAAAGAAAGATAATTTCCATATCACATTAAAGAGAACTCTTCATGACGGAATCAAATATTATCAGATCGAAGAATTAGAAGAAGCTTTAGAAGGAGCAGATCTGATCTTAGGAGGAGTCAGCAGTTTCGGACTTGACTGGTTCTGTGATGAGATCCTTCCAGTATTGCCAGAAGATGTACCTTTATTAACAGTTACAAAAGGTATGGTAGACTTAGAAGACGGAACTTTAGTTCCTTACCCACATATCTTTGAACAGAGACAGCCAGAAGGAAAACACATCAACTTTAACGCCATCGGTGGACCATGCACAAGTTATGAATTAGCAGACCACGATGACAGCCATGTAGCTTTCTGTGGAAAAGACATGGAAACATTAAAATTCATCAAATCTTTATTAGCAACAGATTACTATCATATCAGTCTTTCTACAGACGTTGTAGGTGTTGAGTGTGCGGTAGCTATGAAGAATGCTTATGCATTAGGAGTATCTCTTGCAGTAGGTTTGGCAGAGAAAAGAGATGGAGAGATCGGAGCAGTTCATTATAACTCTCAGGCAGCACTGTTTGGACAGGGTGTCAAAGAAATGATCCATCTGTTAGAACTGATCCATGGAGGACCAGAAAATATCATTCATGGAGCTGGTGATCTATATGTAACAGTCTTCGGTGGAAGAACTCGTAAGATTGGTACATTATTAGGACGCGGACTGACATTTGAACAGGCAATGGAAGAGTTACAGGGTGTAACATTAGAGTCCATTGTAATCGCTACAAGAACAGCTCGTGCAGTTCGTAAACTGGCTGAAAGAGGAGTTGTATCTTTAGAAGATTTCCCATTATTAATGCATGTTGATGCGATCATCAATGAAGGTGCAGAAGTTGATATTCCTTGGGAAAAATTCACAACTGTTGTAGAATAAAAATAAAATAGCTTCCCTAAAACGTTCCTAGATAAAGAAAGGCTTTCTGATGGTTTAGTATAGCGCCATCAGAAGGTCTTTTGTCGTACTCAAAAGGAAGGTGAAAAAGTCGCAAATTAGCTCTTTTTCTGCTATGATAAGAGTTAGAAATATGTAGTTTCAGACAGGGTAAAATAATAGTAACAGGAGGTTTATGCAGATGAAAAAATATGTTATGGCACTGGATGGCGGAACAACGAGTAACCGTTGTATTTTATTTAATGAACAAGGTGTGATCTGCAGTGTGGCACAGAAGGAATTTACACAGTATTTTCCACATCCAGGATGGGTAGAACATGATGCAGATGAAATATGGTCATCCATGCTGGGCGTTGCAGTGGAAGCAATGAGCAAGTTAAATATCACCGCAGAGCAGGTTGCAGCGATCGGTATCACAAACCAGAGAGAGACAACGATCGTCTGGGATAAGAATACAGGGGAACCGGTGTATCATGCGATCGTATGGCAGTGCAGAAGAACCTCAGAATATTGTGATGAATTAAAGGCAAAGGGACTTACAGAGAAATTCAGACAGAAAACAGGTCTTATGATCGATGCTTATTTCAGCGGGACAAAAGTAAAATGGATTCTTGATAATATTCCAGGAGCAAGAGAGAAAGCGCAAGCAGGAGATCTTTTATTTGGAACGGTTGAGACTTGGCTGATCTGGAAGCTTACAAAAGGACGTGTGCATGTCACAGATTATTCCAATGCAGCCAGAACTATGCTGTTTAATATCAATACATTGGAATGGGACGATGAGATTTTAGAAGAACTGGGAATTCCAAAATGCATGCTGCCACAGGCAAGACCATCCAGCGAAGTATATGGAATGAGCGATGCATCTTACTTTGGCGGCGAGATTCCAATTGCAGGGGCAGCAGGGGATCAGCAGGCAGCTTTATTTGGACAGACATGTTTTACTCCGGGTGAGGCAAAAAATACTTACGGTACCGGAGCATTTCTGTTAATGAATACCGGAGAGAAACCAGTATTTTCAGAAAATGGACTGATTACAACCATTGCATGGGGATTAGACGGCAAGGTAAATTATGCATTGGAGGGATCTATTTTCGTTGCGGGAGCAGCAATCCAGTGGCTACGTGATGAGATGAAACTTGTGGATTCATCACCAGATTCTGAATATATGGCAACAAAAGTCAAAGACACAAACGGATGTTATGTAGTACCTGCATTTACAGGATTAGGTGCTCCATATTGGGATCAATATGCACGTGGAACAATTGTGGGAATCACAAGAGGTGTGAATAAATGCCATATTATCCGTGCAACATTAGAATCCCTTGCTTATCAGACAAATGATGTATTAAAAGCGATGGAAGCAGACAGTAAGATCAAATTAAGTACATTAAAAGTTGATGGTGGAGCTAGTGCTAATAACTTCTTAATGCAGTTCCAGTCAGACATCTTAAATACAAAGGTCAGAAGACCAAGATGCGTGGAAACAACCGCTATGGGAGCAGCTTATTTGGCTGGATTAGCAGTTGGTTATTGGAAAGATAAAGAAGATGTTATTAAGAACTGGAATGTGGATCGGGAATTTGAACCAAATATGGATGAAACAGAAAGAAATGATAAGATTTCAGGATGGAAAAAGGCAGTAAAATGCTCTTTTAGATGGGCAAAAGAATCATAAAATGTCACCATAAGCACAAGAATAAATGTGCTACAGCACATTGCAATATTTTTTGGATTCTGTATAATAAGAGTCAAATCAAAGAGAAAAAAGATTTGACAAAGGCGTCAGCAAGTTTTGCTGGCGCCTTTTCTATTGCGATAAGATGCGATAGGAACAGCTGGAAGGGAGGCATACGATGTTATTACTAAGAGCGATCATTCGTCCGGAGAAAGTAAAGGAAGTGTTAGATGCACTGTTAGAAGCTGGACACTCATCCGTTACAAAGATGGAGGTTTATGGACGAGGAAAACAGAAAGGAATTCAGATCGGAGATGTATTTTACGATGAGATTCCAAAAGAAATGATCTTAATGATCATTGATGATGAAGATAAAGAGGAAGTCAAAGATATTATCATAAAAAGTGCAAGGACCGGAGAACATGGAAATTCCGGAGATGGAAGGATCTTCATCAGCCCGGTCGATCAGGCATTTACGATCAGCAGTGAAAGTGAAGGACTCTAAAGGAGGAACAAAGCATGAAAGAGATTATGGCAGTGATCCGGCCGAATATGACAAATGCTACGAAAGATGCCCTTGAGGCAGCAGGATTTCCAGCCTACACTTGCACGAAAGTCCGAGGCAGAGGAAAAAAGCCATTTAATTTTGCCGGAGAGATCACAGGAAATACAAGACACAGGTTATTACCCAAGAGATTGATCACACTGATCGCAGCCGATGATCAGGCAGATAAGATCGTAGAAGTGATCATGAAAACAAATCATACAGGAACACCTGGAGATGGAAAGATCTTTGTAATGCCGATCTTTGAATCCTATCAGGTACGAAATGGAGAGGGTGGTGCAGATGCTTACTAGTAAGGCAGAGACATTGAACACAAACGTGAAGCGAGGTAAGACGATGAAGAAAAAGAAATTTCCGGTTGAGAAGAAAGTAACGATCGCAACCGTAGTCATTATATTAGCTGCGTGGTATATCGTAACAAAACTAGAAATGGTAGATACAAGTTTGTTACCAACGCCAATGGCAGTATGGAATGCATTTACAGAAATCGCAACGAACGGATATAAAGGATTTACATTAGCCCAGCATATTGGAGCGAGTATGTATCGACTGTTAGTATCCTTCATATTAGCAGCAGTTGTCGCAGTACCACTTGGACTGATCAGTGGAACAAGTTCAAAATTCAGAGCAGTCTTAGAACCGATCATTGAATTTTACAGACCACTGCCTCCACTGGCATATTATACATTATTAGTTTTGGTTCTTGGAATCGACAACGAATCAAAGATCGCACTGTTATTCTTAGCATGTTTTGCACCAATCTATATTCAGTGCACATCAGCAGTGTTAAGAGTCAAAAAAGATTACATCAACAGTGCATATACATTAGGAGCAACAAAGAAACAGGTATTTATGAAAGTTATTTTTCCATCCTGTCTGCCAGATATTTTTGTCGGACTTAGAACGGCATTAGGTGTTGGCTATACAACACTGGTAGCAGCAGAGATGGTAGCAGCAAGTTCTGGTCTTGGATGGCTGGTACTCGATGCAAGTAACTATTTAAGATATGACATCATTTTCATGGGAATCATCATTATGAGCGCAACAGGTATTTTATTAAATGGAATTATTCTGTTTGTGGAAAATCGTGTGGTTCCATGGAAAGGAAAAGACTGATAGGAATGACTTGGAAAGGAGATTTGTAGTATGAGAAAAGGAATGTGGAAAAAGATAGCAGCATGTGCAATGGCAGTCGTTATGGCAGGAAGTGTATTTGCAGGATGTGGAAAAAAAGACAGCAGTTCTTCAAAATCATCTTCTTCAAAAGATGTGGAAACTGTAACGATCGGTACACAGGAGATGCCGAATGATGAAGGAATCGCCAAAGCGAAAGATTTATTAGAAAAGAATATGGGAGTCAAAGTTAAGATCGTGAAATTCTCATCTGGTAAAGATGTAAATAATGCGTTAAAAGCAAAGAGTATTGATTTTGGACTGGAAGGTTCTACATCATCTTCTTTGGCGATTGCAACAGATATTCCGATCAAAGTTATCTGGATCCATGAAGTTTTAGGAGATATCGAATCTCTGGCAGTTCGTAAAAAAGATAATATTAAGAGTATCAAGGATCTAAAAGGCAAAAAGATCGCAGTACCATTTGCAACAACATCTCATTATTGTCTGTTACGTTATTTGAGTTCTCAGGGATTATCTGAAAAAGATGTAACTTTACTTGATATGGACACTAATAGTGCATTTGCAGCTTGGAAACGTGGCGATATTGATGCAGCATGGATCTGGCAGCCAGCACTCCAGAATGTATTAAATGAAGGAGGAGAAATCCTTGTATCAAATGGAGATGCAGCAAAAGAAGGATATATGACAGCCAACGTCGAAGTTGTCAGAGAAGATTTTGCAAAAGAGCATCCGGATCTTGTTCAGAAATATGTAAAAGCGATGATGGAAGCACAGGAATATTATAAAGATAGTAAAGATGATGCGGTAACAGCACTTGCAAAACAGCTGGGATTATCAAATTCAGATGTTACAACACAGATTGCAGGGGCAACATGGCCATCAGCAAAAGAACAGATCAGCAGTGATTATTTTGGAACAAGTGATAAGATCGGTGCATTTGCAGAGAACTTGTTAGATACAGCAAAATTCTTAAAAGACCAGAAAAATATCACAAAAGTTCCAGCAAAATCAGCATTTGAAAAAGGAATCGCACCAGAATATATCGAAAAGGCTTTAAAATAGCCACAAGACAGGAAGACTAGAAAGCGAGGGAAAGCCATGGAAGAATTATTAAAAGAAGAATCACAGGATGTTGTAACCCTTAAAAACATCAATTTAAGATACAATGGAGAACGCGGTGAAGTCACCGCTCTCCAGAATGTCAATTTAAACATTGAAAAAGGAGAATTCATTTGTGTATTGGGACCCTCTGGATGTGGTAAAAGTACTCTGCTAAATATCATTGCGGGATTCTTAAAACCAACCGAAGGAGAAGCAAAAATGAATGGGGAGATCATCGATGGTGCCAGTTGGGAAAGAGCTGTAGTGTTCCAGACACCAACTTTGTATCCATGGCTGAATATTCACGATAATGTGGCGTTTGGACCAAATGTAAGACATCTTCCAAAAGAACAGACAGAAGAGTTGACAAAGAAATATTTGAATCTTGTAGAACTTGGAGAATTTGGAGATCATAAACCATATGAATTATCCGGAGGTATGAGACAGAGGGCATCTCTTGCGAGAGTTCTTGTAAATCAGCCAGGAATGATACTGATGGATGAGCCATTTGGAGCATTGGATGCGTTAACAAGACAAAATATGCAGACATTGATCCGAAAGATCTGGAGTCAGACACAGAATACAGTATTTTTGATCACACATGATGTTGATGAGGCGTTAGCACTTGCAACAAGAGTTATCGTTATGTCAAGCAGACCTGGAAGAATCGTAAAACAGTTTGAAACAGACTTTACATATGATATTGGTGGAGTAAACAAAGAAAGTGCAAGATATACAAGAGAATACATGCAGATCCGTGAAGAAATCTTAAACATCATCAATGAACAAAATGAGACATTAAGATTATGAGAAATATGATATTTTTGCTCGTCTTATTTGTAGCGAATGTCGTACAGGCTGTTACAGGTTTTGCTGGAACATTGTTAGCAATGCCGCCGGCAATGATGCTGATCGGGGTGCATGAGGCGAAGGTCATATTAAATATTATGGCCTTTTTGTCTTGTTTGATCCTGGCAGTAAAAAATTACAAAAATATCCAGTGGAAGATACTTTTTAATATCATCGTTTATATGGCAATAGGAATGTTTGCAGGTATATGGTTATTTGAACGTTTATCATTCGATCTTTTACTGCCAGCATATGGAGTGATGATCCTGCTTATCGCATTGAAAAAAATGTTTATCAAAAAAGAGATCAAAATGGCTGGATTTATGTTAAATGGAATTTTACTGGCCGCGGGAGTGATTCATGGGATGTTTGTATCTGGAGGTGCATTACTAGTCGTGTATGCATCTGCTGTGTTAAAAGATAAAGAAAACTTTCGTGCAACGGTTGCATCTGTGTGGGTGGTATTAAACACGGGTCTTATGATCAGCGATATTCTAAAAGGATATATGACGAGTGAGGTACTGAAGATGACAGGGATCAGTATTCTCCCACTGTTTCTGGCAATTTATGTTGGAAATAAGATTCATGAAAAGATCGATCAGAAATTATTTATGAAAATAACGTATATCTTACTTTTTGCATCAGGAGTTTCGATATTGGTATAAGAAAAGGAGGGAAGAGTATGGCGATCACCTTAAGAAGATTACTTGAATTTGTAAAAGATGAAGAATTGGAGATACTTTCAGGGGAAGACAATCTGGACAGAGTTGTCCGTTGGACTCATGTTGTGGAAGCAATGGAAATCTCAACATTTCTGGAGGGACAAGAAGTGGCACTTACAACGGGAGTGGCATTAAAATCGGAAGAAGAGTTATTTGATCTTGTAAAATGCATTATTGATAACCAAGCCACAGCATTGATCATCAATACAGGACCATATATAAAAAAGGTTCCTCAAAATATTATAGATTATTGCGCAGAAAGATCGTTTCCGTTGATCACGACTCCATGGGAAACGCATATGGCGAGGATCATGCAGATGTTTTGCAGAAAGATCACAGAAGAAGGAATGGCAGGAATTGAGCTTTCCAGTGCAGTCAAAAATGCGATTTTCTTCCCAGAACAAAAAGATGTTTATATTCCGGCATTAGAACGTTATCATTATTCTGCAGAATGGTCTTACTGTGTGGCGATGATCGAGGTGTTGGCAGGGGCTCAGAAGATTGAAAAAGAACGACAGGAACGTCTGCAAAAATATATTGAAAATCATTTATCTTATAGACATCAGGATGTGATCATTTTTGAAATGGATGAGAAAATCTTATTGATCTTTAATCAGACGAATGATCATGATGTTCAGAAAATCTTGAATGAAGTGATCAAGAATTATCAGAGGCTTTTAAGAAAAGAAGAAAGCAGCTATATTGGGATTGGGCAGTCAACAAAAAGTATGCAGTGTATTTCGAGAAGCTATCATCAGGCGCTGGGAGCGCTGAAACTTGAAAAAACAAGAAATCACGCGGAAGAGGCCAGTCTGTATTCTGAACTTGGAATGTACAAGTTGTTTTTGTCCATGGATGATAAGACAACGATTCGGGAATATTATATGGAAATGATGGGAAAACTTTTGAAGTATGATGAAACGAGTCAGACAGATTACTGTCAAGTATTAGAGGCGTATTTAAACCATAGTGGTAGTGTCAAAGATACGGCGGATGAACTGTTTGTACATCGAAATACGATCAATAAAAAGATCAACAAGATTGAAGAGATCACAGGTTTTAATCTCTCAGATCTTGATATCAGAGTACGGTTTAAAGTTGCATTTATGATTCAGGAAATTTTGTAGGAAATGTGGCACAGCACAAAGTGGCTGTGTGAATTTTTAACCTTGTATATGTGCTGTAGCATAAAAAACAATAGGCTTTATAATATTGAACGGGCGACAGAAAAAGCCTATGATAAATCCAGAAAGAGAAAGACAAGGACGTCGGAGATGAAATATCCGATGTTCTTTTTTCATAGGAAATAATGTATTGTAAATTGAAAGGAGATCACATCATGAGTTTAACAGGAAAAGAAGTACAGGAATTACATAAAAAATATATTCTCCAGTCATGGAGCAAAGCAGGACAGGATGTATTGCCGATCGAGAAAGCAAAAGGAATTTATTTTTGGGATTATGACGGAAAGAAATATGCAGATATGGCCTCTTTACTGGTATGTTCTAACTTAGGACATGAGCTTCCAGAAATCGTAGATGCGATCAAAGCACAGGCAGACAAGATGTGTTTTATGGCACCAGCATATGCATCAGAACCAAAGAGTGAACTTGCAAAACTCTTGGTGGAAGCAGCAGGGGCAGATACATACAAACGAGTATTTTTTGCAAATGCGGGTGCAGAATCCAACGAAAATGCGATCAAGATGGCACGTATGGTAACGGGAAGAACAAAAATCTTTTCCTGTTATCGAAGCTATCATGGAGCAACCCTTGGATCTTCTAATGCATCTGGTGATTGGCGAAGATTTGCAGCAGAGATCGGTGGAGCAAATGGATTTGTAAAATTTATGAACCCACATATGTACAGAGATGGTTACACAAAAGGTGTGGATGATGCAGAAGTTACAAAGAAAGCATTGGAAGCATTAGATCTCCAGTTAAGATATGAAGGAACCGATAATGTAGCAGCGATCCTAATGGAATCTATCGTTGGAGCAAATGGAGTGATCTTACCACCAGACGGTTACATGGAAGGTGTCAGAGCACTTTGTGACAAGTATGGAATCATGATGATCTGTGATGAAGTCATGGCAGGATTCTTCCGTACTGGTAAATGGTTTGCATGGCAGAATTTTGATATCAAACCAGATATGATCACATTTGCAAAAGGTGTTACGTGTGGATATGTACCACTTGGAGGAGTTATCGTAAATGAGAAAGTTGCAAAATATTTTGAAGAAAATGTACTACAGTGTGGATTAACTTATTCAGGACATACACTTGCTTGTGCAGCAGGTGTTGCAGCAATCAATTACTACAAGGACCACAACATCGGAGAGCATGTTGCCAAAATGCATGAAATCGTAGCACCATTTATGGATCAAATGGTTGAGAAACATAAATGTATCGGGGAAGCCAGATGTATCGGATTATTTGGTGCATTAGAAGTTGTAAAGAACAAAGAAACAAGAGAACCAATGCAGGAATATGGAGTTCCTGGGGAAGCAATGCCTTGGATCTTTGCAGAACTCAAGAAACGTGGTTTTGCAACATTTGGAAGAGAAAACTTTATTGAAATCTGTCCACCTCTGATCATCACAGAAGAAGAATTAAAGGAATACCTGCCAATTCTTGATGAAGTGTTAACAATGGCAGATGAAAAATTCTGTGATTAGAAAATTTATGACTAGAAAATTTATGATTTGAGGTGAAGATAGATGAACTGGGATTATTTACAACCGGTAAAGATCATATTTGGAAAAGGAAAAGTACGTGAGATCGGGAAAATAGCCGAAGAACTAGGATGTAAAAAGGGACTTTTGATCACAGGACCGTTTTTTATAAAAAGCGGACAGGCAGAAAAAATGATCAAAGAAAGTAAGGGACTTTTAAAAGCAGCATATGGAGATATTTCTCCGAATCCTGATGTGGAAGAAGTTGATCGTTGTGCAAAGATGATACGAGAAGAAGGAATTGATTTTATTGTAGCACTTGGCGGTGGAAGTTCTATGGATGCTGCCAAAGCAGCAGCGACGATCGCTTTGACAGAAGATTCGATTCGAAAATATCATGGAACCGGAGAAAAAGTACCACAAGAACATTTGCCGTTGATCGCAATTCCAACAACAGCAGGAACTGGAAGTGAAGTTACTTGTGTATCTGTACTAACAGACCGGAAAAATAAAAAGAAATCTCCGATCGTATCCGATGGATTTTACCCGGATGTGGCGATCATCGATCCAGAACTTACTTATACGATGCCGCCACAGGTAACGGCAGGAACTGGAATTGATGTGTTGTCTCACGCGATCGAAGGATACTGGAGTAAAGGACATCAGCCAATCTGCGATGCATTGGCGATTCATGCAGCTGACCTTGTTTTTCAATATTTATATAAAGCATATAAGAATCCAACGGATGAAGAAGCAAGAGAAAAGATGTGTGAAGCATCTGTGATCGCAGGACTTGCATTTACCTTGCCGAAGACAACATCATCTCATGCATGTTCATTTCCTCTGACAAACTTGCACCATATTCCACATGGAGAAGCCTGCGGGCTGACTTTGGATTATTTTGCAAGGATCAACAAAGATGCAGATGGAGGAAGAGTTTTAGAACTTGCGAAGAAATTAGGATTTGAAGATGTGGATGCGATGGCAGATGCGATTCACGATCTGAAAGCCAGCATGGGGCTTAGAAATGATCTGAAGGATCTTCATTTGAACGAGGAACAGATCGCAGAATTAGTGAAGATCAGCAGGCATCCAAATCTGTATAATAATCCGGTGGAGATTACGGATGAGATGTTGCTTGAGATGTATGAAAAGCTTTGCTAGATGAAAATAGAATAGAAGTTCAAAAGATGGGTGTTCTTGCATGATGAGGCATCCATTTTTTTTACAAAAAATATTGAAAAATGTTATCTTATATGATAACATTCTAGGTGAGGAGGTGGTTATTATATTTGAAGTTGATTTTTACCAAAAAGAAAATGGGAGAATTCCAGTTAAAGAATTTTTGCTATCTCTAAACCCAAAGTTGAGAGCAAAAGCAATTCTGGATATAGAGTTATTGCAGAAACATGGAAATGAGCTTAGAGAGCCTTATGTAAAACCTATTAAAGGGAAGAATAATAAAGGTTTATATGAATTAAGAATCAAGTTTTCAAAAGATGCTGCCAGAATATTTTATTTTACGTATTATGATAATAAATATGTATTATTAAATGGTTTTATTAAGAAATCTATGAAAACACCTAGAAAAGAAATAGCACGTGCGGTAAGATATATGCAGGATTATAAAAGTCGGCAATAATAGGTGATGTAATGATGAAAGGAAGGTAAATCTTATGAAAAAAGCAGGCGTTTCATTTAAAGATATTAAAGCAGATTTAATGATGAATGATGATGTAAGATTTGAATATGAAAGATTGCAGCCAAGATATGAAATCATTTCACAAATCATTGCAGCTAGAAAAGAACAAGGAATGACACAAGCAGAGCTTGCAAAAAAAGTGGGAACACAAAAATCTAATATTTCAAGATTAGAAAGTGGAAATTATAATCCATCATTAGATATGCTGATAAAAGTTGCCAATTGTCTGGGAAAAAGTTTACAGATTAATATTAAATAAAATTCAAGAAAGAGTGAAAAAACATGGAATACAAAAAATTCAACAATCAATACGTAATAAGAATTGACAAAGGCGAAGAAATCTGTGCAAAATTAAAAGAGATCGCCCAAAAAGAAAATATCAAACTTGCATACTTAACTGGAATCGGGGCAGCAGGCAAAGTAACAGCTGGTGTTTTTGATACAAAGGAAAAAGTATTCAAAGGCCATACATGGGAAGGTGATCTTGAGATCGTTTCCATTGGTGGGAATATCAATACTATGAATGGGGAAACTTATACACACTTCCATATCAGTGTTGCAGATGAGGCTGGTAATGTCTATGGAGGACACTTAACAGAAGCAGTGATCAGCGGAACCGGAGAACTTGTATTAACCGAGATTGAAGGCAAAGTAGACCGCAAGTTTGATGAAGAAATCGGGCTGAATTTATTTGAATTCTAAGTGAAAAACGGAGGACAAAGATAACATGGAAATGATGACAGGAAGAACATTATTTCGAAATTACAAAGAATATGACCAGAAAGAAATAGAAATCTGCGGCTGGGTAAAAAGCAATCGTGGATCAAAAAAATTCGGATTTCTGGTTATTAATGATGGTACATTTTTTGAACCAATTCAGGTCGTATATGATCAGGAGATGGACAACTTTGATGCAATCAGCAAATTAAATGTTGGAACAGCCGTGATCGTAAATGGAACAGTAATTGTGACACCAGATGCGAAACAGCCATTTGAGATTCATGCAAAGAGTGTAGAAGTCGAGGGAGACTGCCCATCCGATTATCCATTACAGAAGAAACGTCATACATTAGAATATTTGAGATCCATCTCTCATTTAAGACCAAGAACCAATACATTTCAGGCAGTATTCAGAGTTCGTTCTCAGATTGCATATGCAATCCATAAATTTTTCCAGGAACGTGACTTTGTATACGTGCATACACCATTGATCACAGGACAGGACTGTGAAGGTGCAGGAGAGATGTTCCAGGTAACAACAATGGACCTTAACAAGATTGCTGAAGAAGGAAAAGTTGATTACGAACAGGATTTCTTTAAGAAACCAGTCAGCTTAACCGTCAGCGGACAGCTTGCAGGAGAGACATTTGCACAGGCATTCCGTAATATCTATACATTTGGACCAACTTTCAGAGCTGAAGATTCCAATACAACAAGACATGCAGCAGAATTCTGGATGATCGAGCCAGAGATCGCATTTGCAGATCTTGAGGATAATATGATCCTTGCAGAGCAGATGATCAAATATATCATTAATTATGTGATGGAACATGCACAGGAAGAATTACAGTTCTTTAATAAATTCGTAGATAAGGGATTATTAGAACGTTTGAACCATGTGGTATCTTCTGATTTTGGAAGAGTGACTTATACAGAAGCAGTGAAATTATTAGAAGAACACAATGATGAATTCGAATATAAAGTATCTTGGGGAATTGATCTTCAGACAGAGCATGAACGTTATCTGACAGAGAAGATCTTTAAGAAACCAGTGTTTGTCACAGACTATCCAAAAGAGATCAAAGCATTTTATATGAAGATGAATGAAGATAACAAGACGGTTGCAGCCATGGATCTTTTAGTGCCAGCTATTGGAGAGATCATTGGTGGAAGCCAGAGAGAAGATGATCTTGCGAAATTGGAAGAGAGAATCACAGAATTAGGTATGAAACCAGAAGATTATGATTTCTATTTAGATCTTCGCAAATATGGTTCCACAAGACATGCAGGATTCGGACTTGGATTTGAGCGTATGGTAATGTACGCAACAGGAATTGCAAATATCAGAGATGTCATTCCATATCCAAGAACCGTAGGAAAATGTCAATATTAAGATGAATGATGCATATACTATTACGAGAGCAATTTTTAGGAGGTAGTAGTATATGCATTCTATTTGGCAGGAACAGATTGAATTTCCAGTTTATCCGATCTTAAAACGAGATAAAAAGACAGATATTTTATATGTAGGTGCAACATTGGAACATGCAATAGAGGCAAATTTTCAAAAAGAAATGGGAAGGTCAGTTATGATCATTGAAGAAAAAAGTATTGGAGATATGCCAGAACTTGGTGGAATGGGCATTTTGAAAGCAACGAATATGAATGAATTTAAAGATCTCTGTATTCTGAGAAATTATATTATAAGACAACATATTCCTTGTGATCTTGAAATTATTTCGGAGACAAGCATTCAGGTCCATCCAGTGAAGTTGTTTTTGTTTATGACGAAGGATGTTGAAGTATATGAACAGACAAAGATCACAGCAAGACAGGGAAAGCGACTGGATATTGAAAGTGCTTATATCGATGCAGGACAAGTGATCGAAGACGACAAACCTTGTGAGAAGAGATATATTCATGTATTTTCAGAAGCAGATTTTCCAGAGATCACGAAGCCAGATATTCTGGAGATCAGAAAATATAAAGAAGATTATCTGGTGTTGTCCTATCAGAGAAAATTGGAAGGAAGCCGGCATTCTTGGGAAATATAATTGAGTCATGTTGTAAAATTAGTGAAACGAAGATAGTATTTTGTGCTACAATAATGTCAAGAGAACATTTATACAGGAGGATAAGAAACTATGAGTATGATTGATGTAATCCGCAAAGAAATGATGACAGCGATGAAGAATAAGGACAAAGAGAGAAAAGAAAGTCTTTCTATGTTATTAAGTGCATTAAAAAACGCACAGATCGATAAGAGAGAAGATCTGACAGAAGCAGAAGAAAACACAATTATCGCAAAAGAGATCAAACAGACAAAAGAGACAATGGATACTTGCCCTGCTGATCGTACAGATATCATTGATGAATGTAAAGCAAGATTAGCAGTTTTAGAAGAGTTTGCACCAGAGCAGATGAGCGAAGAACAGATCGAAGCTGAGATCAATGCTGTATTAGCAGAACTTGGAATTGATGCGCCAACAATGAAAGACAAAGGAAAAGTTATGAAGAACCTGATGCCAAGAGTCAAAGGAAAAGCTGACGGTAAACTTGTAAACCAGCTGGTAGGAGCTAAACTTTCATGAGAAATATACTGATTGTTGTCGATATGCAGAATGATTTCATCGACGGAAGCCTTGGAACCAAAGAAGCACAGGAGATCGTAACACCTGTTGCAGAAAAGATCCGCAATTTTGAGGGTGATATTTATGGAACGCTTGATACGCATGAGGAAGATTATCTTTCCACACAGGAAGGAAAGAATCTCCCAGTGGAACATTGTATCTGTGGAGAAGATGGCTGGGCATTAAACAGCGAGATCATGCAGGCAATTGCAGAGACAAAAGCAGAAGTCCATAATTTTTATAGAAAAGGAACTTTTGGTTCTATGGAATTGGCACAGATGTTGAAAGAAACATATGAAGATCAGGAAGTCGAGATCGAACTGATCGGGTTATGTACGGATATCTGTGTGATATCGAATGCAATGCTGATTAAAGCAGCACTGCCGGAAGTGAAGGTAAGTGTTGATTCTTCATGCTGTGCAGGAGTGACTCCTGAGAGTCATAGGAATGCATTGGAAGCTATGAAGATGTGTCAGATAGAGATAGCATAATGTATAAGATTAAAAAAACAAGGTTTTTCAAAGGAAAAAATAGCAGAAGAATGTCAGGTTGATATATCTGAAGTAGAAGAAATCTTGAAAGAAATAGAAGATTTATAAATTGAAAAATTAGAATATGGCATAGATAATAATCACAAGTGGTAATAAAAAATTACTGCTTGTGATTATTTCTTTTATCTTGACAATTACAAATCAAACTGTATATACTGTACATATACAGTAGAACAAAGAAAGGAGAGAATTAAGTGAAAATCATAATCAGCAATGTCAAGAATCAGCCAATCTATGAACAGATTTATGAACAGATCAAGAATCTGATCATTACAGAAGAACTAAAAGCTGGCGAAATGCTTCCATCGATTCGAGGACTTGCGAAGGATTTAAGGATCAGTGTGATCACAACAAAGAGGGCGTATGATGAGCTTGAGAAAGATGGATTTATTAATTCTGTGGCAGGAAAAGGCTGTTTTGTGGCGGAGAAGAATCTAGAACTTATCAAGGAGGAGAATTTAAAGAAGGTAGAACAATATTTGGAGAAAGCAGTGAAGCTTTCAAGAACGTGCGGGTTAACAAAAGATGATCTGATCGATATGATCAAGATCATTGGAAAGGATGAATAATGAAGAATGCATTAGAATTACAAAATGTATCAAAGTCATTTACAGGATTTGAAATGAAAGATATGACATTTTCACTACCAGAAGGTTGTATTCTTGGACTTGTCGGGAAGAATGGGGCAGGGAAAAGTACTACGATTCGTCTGATTATGGATATGATTCACAAAGATAGCGGAACAATCTATGTGTTAGGAAAGAATATTGAGGAAGATTTTACAGAGACAAAACAGGATATTGGAGTCGTTCTGGATGAGCCATCATTTCCAGAATACGTGACAGCAGACCAGATGAACAATATCATGAAAAATATTTATAGAAACTGGGATGAAAAACGATATTATGAATTGATCGATCAGTTTGAACTTCCGAAATGGAAAAAGCAGTTTAAGAATTACTCCAAAGGAATGAAGATGAAGCTTGCGATCGCAGTGGCACTTTCTCATCATGCAAAACTACTGATCTTAGATGAACCAACGAGTGGTTTAGATCCATTTATGAGAGATGAAATTCTGGATATTCTTTATGAATTTACAAGAGAAGAAGATCAGTCTGTTTTGATTTCTTCTCATATTGTCAGTGATCTTGAAAGACTTTGTGATTATATTGCATATATTGATCAGGGAAGTTTGAAATTATATGAAGAAAAAGATCGCCTGATTGAACAATATGGAATCTTAAAATGTTCCAAAGAAGAGCTGAAAGAATTTGACGAACAGGCAGTCAAAGGGGTAAGAGAAAATCCATATGGAGTTGAAGCATTGGTAGACAGATCGAAGATACCGCAAGATTATGAGACAGATACGGCAAGCTTGGAAGAAATTATCGTATTTCTCTCAAAAGGACAGGAAGAATAGGAGAAAGTGTGGGTATGAAAGGATTAATACGAAAAGAATGGTATAGTTTATGGAGTCAGTATCGGATACATATGCTAGCGATGTTTGGGTTAGGAATATTGTTGCCAATTATAAAAAATACAGATTTCTTTTTTGACGAATCTTTATGGATGTATTGTGCAGGAATAACAATTTTTTATATCCTAATGCATTCAATAGAATATGAAAAAACATCAAAGTGGGGCATGTACAGGGCAGCACTTCCAATCAAGGGTAGAGAGATAATTTTTTCAAAATATATTTTTGGCTTTGTGATCATGCTGTCTGCAAGTGTCTTGCTTGTAGCAGGAAGTATGCTTTGTCAGATGATGATAATGGGAAAAATAGATACTTATTTTATCAGGCATATTGCAAAAAATATATGGTTTACCAGTACAGTGAATATGACAATAGTATTCCCGATTTTGTGTAGATATGGATATGACAAAGGAGGAAGCATTGTATGGCTGATTATATGTATTATGGGATTTACTTATCCATGGAAGATAAAGCAGTTTCTATTAAATTTGCCGTTCTCTACCATCACATTTTTTATTCTGTTATTTATCATTTGGTGTTTCTCAGGTGTATTGAGTTGCAAATTATATGAGAAGCGGAATGATTAATAAGGAGGGCGCAGTATGAAAGGTTTGTGGTTAGAATACAAATATAGGATTATGGAATCTGGAATTAAATATGTGATTTGGATACTGTTAGGCTTTCAGTTGATCATAGGATTCTTTGGAAGTGGTGTGATCGGAGCGATTCTATCAGCTCTTCTCGTAATTCAACTTAATGACACAATGGTTGATGATGAAACATGCGGATGGAATCAATACTGCAAAATCTTACCAATTAGTATAAGTAAACAGGTTGGAATGAGATATATGCTTGGAATTGCAGCGACAGGAATCATGACAGTCATATTTTTGATTGGAAGAGCACTTGGAGTTCTCAATGTCGAAGTTCCTTTTTATGAAGTAAAGCAAGCGGTTCAATGGATCATAGCAGCAAGTTTCTTATGTATGTCCATTCAGATTCCAATAAATCTTATGTTGCATTTAAAAAATATAAGAAACAGACTTGTAGGATTGCCATTGATTTTAGTTTGCTATGTGGGTGGACGATTAATCTTTTATGCAATCCGTAAAATACCAAGAATACCGGGAAGTCAGGTGTTTTTAAAGAATGCAGTAGTGATATCAATAGGAATTGTTTTGATTTCTTATATTGGTTCGGTTTTGATGTGGAAATATAGGAAGTAGCAGCTGGAAGTAATGTTGGAAATAGTTTTGAAATTGAATGTGAAAAAAGATGAGAAGGGAGAAGTTACGATGTGTACGATATTAGATGCGGTAGAACAAAAAGGAATTAACAAAGGAAAGAAGCTTGGTTATAAGAATGGTCAGGATGAAATCTTAAAACTTGTTAAGATTCTAATAGCAAGCAATCGCCTAAAAGATATAGATAGAATATATGAGGATGAATCATATAGAGAACAATTAATAAAACAATATAAGATCAGCAATTAATCAGCAAAAGAAATGCAATCTATACTGTCCTAACAACATCATTTATGCTAAAATAAAAATCGTTTGTAATACGGCAATAAAAATCGTATTACAGATGATTTTTATTTTACAAAATTTTCAAACATAACAAAGAAAGAAGGAAAAACAATATATGGACACATACTACGTCACAAGAATCGAAGAACCAGACTTCGGTTGTGAAGGCCGCCCGGAAGGACAGGAAATCAAAGATAAAGTATATTTAGAAGAAGAAATAACGAAGGAAGAAACAATAATCTTCATGGAGGATAAATTACTATACGAAAGAGATATCAATGAAGGAATGAAAGTTGTGATCGATGGAGATGGAAGATTACAGAAAGTGGAGGATCGATCATGAAAGATCTGACAAAAGGAAAGATTTCAACATTGATCTTAGGATTTGCGATTCCAGTATTTTTAGGAAACTTATTACAGCTTACATACAGTCTTGCTGATACAAGAATTGTCGGAAGTTTTCTTGGAGAGCGATCACTTGCTGCAGTTGGTGCAACGACAACGATCAGTAATTTGATCGTTGGTTTCTTATTAGGTCTGGCCAATGGATTTGCGATTATTACAGCGCAGAAATTTGGAGCAGGTGATAAAAAGAGAGTTCGAAGATCATTTGCGATCGCACTTGTGTTAGGAGTGATCGTTTCTGCTATTTTAATCTTGATCGGAACGGTATTTATCAATCCGATTTTAGGATTTTTGAATGTTCCAGGTAAATTATTTATCGAAGCGAAACAATATATACTGATCATTATCATTGGTTTATGGGTCACGATGTTTTATGATATTTTGATGGCGGTGATGCGTGCCATCGGAGATACGTTAACACCATTATTGATTCTTGCGATTTCTGTAGGATTAAATATCGTACTGGATCTTTTATTTGTTGCAGTATGGAAAACGGGAACATGGGGTGCGGCAGCAGCAACTGTGTTGGCACAGTTTATCGCATTGATTATTTGCTGCTTTTATATGATTCATAAGTACGAATTATTACGTCTGAATAAAAATGATTTTAAAGATCTGGAATCTAAAATGATCAAAGAAATGCTGGCGACAGGAATGTCCATGGGATTTATGAGTTCTCTTGTGAACATTGGATCACTTACATTACAGACGGCAATCAATAAGCTTGGACAGGATATTATCGTGGCACATACGGCAGCACGAAAGATCACAGAAATCTATATGATCATGTTTATGGTATTTGGACAGACAATGGCAACATTCTGTGGGCAGAATATGGGTGCCGGGAAGTTTGACAGGATCAAAGAAGGAATGAAATTAGCGATCATTTATACATGTGCATGGTCAACATTGGCAATGATCGCAAGTTATGCCATTGGACCGCAGCTGGTTTATATGGTAACAGGAACCCATAAAGAAGCAGTTATTGCAAATGCAACAAATTATCTGAAGTTTGATACATTGTTTTATTATGTGACCTGTGTGATCAGTGTCTTAAGAAATGTCATGCAGGGAATGGGAGATCGTATTACACCATTGATTTCCAGCGGATTAGAGATGGTTGGAAAAGTTGTGATCGCAGCGACATTGGTTCCATGGCTTGACTATACAGGTGTTATTATTGCAGAACCAATCGTATGGTTTATTATGGTAATTCCATTGATCGTAGAGATTAGGAAGACACCATTATTTGAAAAATAAATCTTTATAAAAACCCAAAAAGCGGAGAATCCATAAAAGGATCTCCGCTTTCTACATACACATGACATTATTTTAATTGAACATTCCGTCCCACGGGAACATTCTTCTTTCTTCTTAAGGATTAAACAATACCCTGAGCTGTCATTGCATCTACGACTTTCTCGAATCCTGCAATGTTAGCACCAGCTACATAGTTTCCTTCCATTCCGTAACGTTTTGCAGCGTCATCTAAGTTGTGGAAAATGTTAACCATGATGTTCTGTAATTTTCCATCAACTTCTTCAAATGTCCAGCTTAATCTTTCGCTGTTCTGAGACATTTCAAGAGCAGATGTAGCAACTCCACCAGCGTTAGAAGCTTTACCAGGTGCGAATAAGATTCCGTTTTTCTGTAAGTATTCTGTAGCTTCTAATGTAGTAGGCATGTTAGCACCCTCTGCAACTGCGTAACATCCGTTTGCTACTAACTGTTTAGCATCTTCTAAGTGTAATTCGTTCTGAGTTGCACATGGAAGAGCAATGTCAACAGGAATAGACCAAACTCCTCTTCCTTCGTGATATTCAGCACTTGGACGAGCAGCAGCGTATTCTGTTAAACGAGCACGTTTTACTTCTTTTACTTCTTTTAATAATTCAACATCGATACCATCTTTGTCATAAATCCATCCTGTAGAGTCAGAAGCTGTAACAACTTTAGCACCTAACTGCTGAGCTTTTTCGATTGCGTAAATAGCAACATTACCAGCTCCAGAAACAGCAATTGTAGCACCTTTGATAGATTTACCATTACATTTTAACATTTCGTCTGTGAAGTAAAGAAGTCCGTATCCTGTAGCTTCTGTACGAGCTAAAGATCCACCATAAGATAAACCTTTACCTGTTAAAACTCCTTCATAAAGTCCACGAATTCTCTTATACTGACCGAACATGTAACCGATCTCTCTTGCACCAGTTCCGATATCACCAGCAGGAACGTCTGTATCTGCTCCGATGTATTTGCAAAGCTCTGTCATGAAGCTCTGGCAGAATGCCATGATCTCACGGTCAGATTTTCCTTTAGGATCGAAGTCAGATCCACCTTTACCACCACCGATTGGAAGTCCTGTTAAAGAGTTTTTGAAGATCTGTTCAAATCCTAAGAATTTGATGATTCCAAGGTTAACAGATGGGTGAAGTCTTAAACCACCTTTGTAAGGTCCGATCGCACTGTTGAACTGTACACGGTAACCTGTGTTAACATGAACCTGTCCTTTGTCGTCTACCCAAGGTACACGGAATTTGAACTGGCGTTCTGGGTTTACAAGACGTTCAAGAAGAGCATCTCTTCTGAAAGCTTCTTCGTTCGCTTCAACAACGACTCTTAATGATTCTAAAACTTCTTTAACAGCCTGATGGAATTCAGGTTCTGCTGGGTTCTGAGCAACTACCTGCTCGATCACTTCATCTACGTATGACATTTTGTTTCCTCCTTATAAGTCATAATGATATGTGTGTTTAAAACAGAGGGTATCTTCTTCAAATGGGTGTTGGCACATCCCAAAAGATAAAACAAAAAGAGGTCGGAAAACGCCTCTTTTTCTCAATGACGCCTTTGTCTTAGAATTATTATATAAGATATGGTATAATATTTCAAGAAAATCAATACGCAGGAAGGAAATTAGTATGAAATCTGTGGCAATGGCCTTTTATAATGGCGCGAAATATATAGATGAGCAAATAAGATCGATTCTTGATAATATGGAAGAGACAGATGAACTGATCATTTCAGTGGATGATGCTAGTGATGGATCAGAAGCAATACTTGAGGATTGGGCCCGAAACGACCAAAGAATCCGCATAATTAAAGGACCTGGGAAGGGTGTCGTAAAAAATTTTGAGAATGCATTTAAGCATTGTCGAGGGGAGATCATCTTCTTATCTGATCAGGATGATGTGTGGAAAAAAAATAAAATGAGAGAGATTGAGCGTGTATTTGAAGACCCGAAAGTGATGGCAGTTGTTCATGATGCGCAGATTGTAGATGAAAAACTTTCATCTTTAGATCAAACCACTTTTGAGTGGAGAAATAGCGGAACAGGTTTCTGGAAGAATATGAAAAAGAATTCCTATATCGGATGCTGTATGGCAGTCAGAAGATCCGCAATGAAAAGAATTCTGCCGATCCCAGATGACATCTGGATTCATGACCAATGGATCGGATTGCTGTCAGAACAACTCGGGAAAGTTGTATTTTTGGAGGAACCTCTTATTTATTATCGAAGACATGGGGGAAATGTTACGGAATTGACCCATGGTTCGATCACATCCATGATCAAAAAAAGATATCATATGATCATGGGAATCAATCACCGTGTAAAAGAATGGAGCAGACATGACAAACAAAATCAAAGACATACTGAAAACTCATAAGTATCTGTTACTCTCGTTTTTTCTGCCGGTTCTTCTATTAGAAGGAATCGCGATCGCAGAGAAGATACAGCCATTTGGCAGTGAATCATTTCTGATCGTTGATGCATTGCATCAGTATTTGCCCTTTTTTGCAGATTATCAGGAAAAATTAAAAAGCATGGATTCGATGTTTTATTCTTTTCATGCAGGTCTTGGATACAATTTCCTTGGACTATGGGCGTATTATCTGGCAAGTCCACTAAATCTGGTGATCGCACTTGTGTCGAAATCAATGCTTACGATGATATTAAGTCATTTGTATGTCTTAAAGATCGCACTGTGTTGCTTTACAGCCGCATTTTATTTTAGAAAACGCCGTGGAAAGGATGAGATATCCATTGTTGCGTTCGGAATGGCATATGGATTATGCAGTTATATGGTTGGCTACAGTTGGAATATTATGTGGATGGAAGTCATGATGATGCTTCCACTCATTTTGTATGGTATTGATAAGCTGATCAAAGAACATGATGGAAGACTTTATTGTTTTGCATTATTTATTTCTTTATGGTGTAACTTTTATATGTCCTATATGATATGTTTATTTTTAATCTTGTGGTATTTATTATATCCACATAAAAATATCAAAGAATTTTTTACAAATGGATTCCGCTTTGCAGGATATTCACTGTTATCTGGAGCAATGGCAGCAGTTGTGTTACTGCCAGCTTACCTTGGGATCATGCAGACATCCTCAGCCAAATTACAATTTCCAAAAGAATTATGGTATGGAACATTTGGAAATCTGTTTTCCAGACATTTTCTTGGGACAACACCGCTTACGATGGCGGTAGATGACAGTAAGATCAATTTATATTGTGGAATCTTAACCTTATTAATGGCAGGATTTTATCTGGCAGTCAGAGAAATTCGCCTGATCGATAAGATTCGAAGATTGTTATTACTGGTATTTTTATTTTTCAGTTTTAATATGCCGGTTCTGGGATATATATGGCATGGATTCCATGATCAGTATGGAATTCCAAACCGTTATGCATTTTTGTATATTTTTGCACTGCTTGCAATGGCGTATGAAGGATACTGTGTGCTGGCACGTGGACAAAGAAAGATTTCCATGGGAATTTATACATCTGTCATTCTATGTGGAGTATTGATTGAAGCGGCAATACAGACCGTAACCGTGAAAATGGAAATGAAAACAGTGTATGCAACATTAGCAGCGATCATTGTATATATGGCCTGTTTTGGACTGTATCAGAAAAAGATACTGCGTAAAAAAGTATTTACAACATTGATCTGCTTCTTATTTATGATAGAAACTGTGTCAATGGCCGTTATGGGATTTCAGGAAAATGGAACTGTTGATACTGACGACTATTTTCAAGATACAAAAGCTATCACAGAAGTGAAGAAAACATATCAGAAAAATGTTGAAACAAGAATGGAACTTGTAAGCGGAAGAATGCTCGATGAAAGCATCTGGCACACCTTAAATGGAATGACATTATTTGGTTCAACAGCACAGGGAAATGTCGTTGACATGATGGATCAGCTTGGATTCTATACAGGTGTCAATGAATATTTATATGAAGGCGCAACCCCATTTACAAATGATCTGTTTTCCATGAAATATCAGATTTATCGTCCATACGATACGAAACGCACAGAATTTAAATTAAAAGAGAGCGTAGGAAATGTAACTGTTTATAAAAATACAGATCAAACAGCACTTGCTTATGCGATGGATAATCTGGTGAAAACATGGGATTATCAGGACTATAATCCGTTTTATGTGCAAAATGATCTGGCAATGAGCGCATTTGATGTGGATGAATTATTCCATATGATCGAGACAAAGAAACCAAAATTAAATGACTGTAAGATAACATCAGATAATGGTGATGGAGAATATGTATTTAAAAATAGTGCTGCTGATCCAGACAATATGGTATTTACGATCAAATCTTCCAAAGTGAGAGAATTGTATGTTCATTTTGATGGAAGTCAGGTAGAACATACCGTGATCGAGAAGAATGGAGAAGAAATTCTGAATGGACGTCTCGATTCACAGATCATTTATCTGGGAAGGCAGAATAAAGGAGACACGATCAAAATCAGAATGCAGCTGAAACAAGATGATGTGATGTCTGGAGTTGTAAGGCTTACAGCGGCAGAACTTGATGAAGATGTAATGAAAGAACTTGCACAGAGAATGCAGGAAAATGCATGGGAACTTACGAGTGCAAAAGGAAATCAGCTGAACGGAACGATCAATGCGCAGGAAGACAAGACTTTGTTTTTCTCTATTCCATATGATAAAGGATGGAAAGTGAAAATTGACGGGAAAGCAGTGAAGACAAAAGCACTGGGGAAAGCATTTCTTACAGTGAAGGTTCCGGAAGGGAAGCATGAAGTTACTTTGACTTATGTTTCTCCGGGATTTAAGGAAGGGGCAGTGCTAAGTATTGTAGGATTTGTCATCTTTTTGTTGATTTTGTATTTATTTCGTAAGAAAAAAATAAGTAATATAGAGCAAAACTCGAAAGAAAATTATGATATCTTAAGAAAGGAAACATTACCGCAGAATATAAGTGGTAACAATAATAAGGAGGAATAATTATGAGAAAGATTTTTGGAAAATTCCTTGCAGCAGGACTTTGTCTCGCAATGGCATTATCTTCAGTGACAGTCAAAGCGGACAGTGTCGATCAGAAATATCTGGCATTGGGAGCAGATTTAACAGCTTCCCAGAAGAAGAAGGTATTAGAACTTCTGAATCTGGATGATAACAGCGATTATAAAGTGATCACAGTAACCAACAAAGATGAACACGAATATTTAGATAGTTATCTGTCAAAGAGTGTGATCGGAACAAGAGCATTATCCTCTGTTACTGTAGAACAGAAAGATGATGGAAATGGAGTGAACGTTACGACACAGAATATTTCCTATTGTACAGCAGGTATGTACCGCAACGCTCTGATCACAGCAGGAATCAAGAATGCGGACGTAAAAGTAGCTGGACCATTTAAGATTTCTGGAACTGCAGCACTGGTTGGTGTGATGAAAGCTTACGAGGAGATGACAGGAAAGAAGATTTCTGAAAAGAGCAAAGATGCAGCGACAGATGAGCTGATCACGACAGGAGAAGTCGCAGAGAATATTGGTTCTGACGATGCAGAAAAACTGATCGCAGATGTAAAACAGAAAGTTGCAGAAGATAATTTATCATCCGCAGAGGACATCGGAAATGCAATTGATGAATCTGCAAGAGATTTAAATATCAGTCTTTCTGATGCGGATAAAGAGAAAATTCAGAGCCTGATGGATAAGATCTCTGATCTTGACTTGAATGTTTCACAGTTAAAAGAACAGGCAAAAGACTTATATGACAAATTAAATAATAGTGGAATTTTAGAAAAGATTTCTGCATTTTTCAGATCTGTTGTTGAATGGATCGGAAATCTGTTTGGAAATTAAATTAAAAGAATATCCCTTCTTGCATAACATAAGATTATGTAAGGAGGGATTTTTTTATGGGACAAAATGAAATGTTATTTTATATTATGGCAGCGGGATGCATGGCTTGTCTGATGATAGGAATCGTGCGAAAGCCAGCATATTTGCTGGTGCTTCTGGTGCGAGGTGTTTTTTGTTCATTGATCATATACGGACTTTGTATTTTCTGTGCAAAAAAAGGAATGACAGCACCTGTAAGTTTGAATTTTCTGTCTATCGGGACAGGTGCGTTACTTGGAATTCCAGGAATTGTTGTATTGTATGCAGCAGCTGTATTGCTGTTTCGATAGATAATAAAAATACAGAATTTTGTATTTTTTGTAAAAAAGTAGAAAAATCACTAGACAAATACTTGGAATGGATGTAAAATAATGGAACAAAAGAAAGGAGGAAGGATGAAGATATGGATTCTGTTATTTATAATCCTTGCAGCAATCTATGATTACAGAGACTTTCAGATTCCAAACTGGCTGAATGGAACAGGAGCTTGTATTACTCTGATTCTGGCAGGAATCTGTGGAGTGAAAGTGACAGAGATTGCAGCAGGAGTACTGATCGTACTTGTCAGCTGTGGATTATTATTTTATATTGGATGCCTTGGCGGTGGAGATGTGAAGCTGCTTATGGTATGCGCAATTTCTATAGGATGGGGAATGCCCCGGTTTCTAATTTTATCATTTATATGTAACGGTGTTTATGCCGTAGGTTTCTTGTGGAAGCGAAAGAACTTCCATCTTCGATTTATTCGATTATTTCAATATGTAACACAATGTATAAAGAACAAAAGATTATTGGTATATGAGACAGGCAGAGAAGATTCCATGAAAGAAGGAATCATACATTTTTCATTTGGAATTCTGGCAGCATATATCATATATCTGTCAGGAGGTGTGGTATGAGAGATATTTCAATTGGTATCTATCATAAAGACTATCAGTATGGAAAACGATTGATGGAATATTTAAATCACCAGAAGGATTTTCCAATGACAGCGTCTTTTATCTCAGATGAAGATGCTTTCTTCAGACAGGAAGAAGAAGGAGATTTTGAGTGTCTGGTCTTGGCGGAAGAGACGGACTATCACGGAAGTTCGCCTGTCTGCAGGATCGGAGTCAATGATTCTATGGGAGGAATGTACTGTCAGAGTGGAAAGGAAATAGCAGCGGGCATTTACCATTGTCTAAATGTCAGTCCGCAATTGGATGATGAAAGGATTTTTGGGGTCTATTCACCCGTTCCAAGATTGGAAGTATCCGCCTTTGCAAGAGAAATGGCGGTGATGAATGGATGGATTTATTTTGGAATGCAGCCATATGGACATTTCGAAGATGATGCGGCAGATGATCTTTTGCTGTTTTATATCAAAGAACATAAGGAAGATATAGTGGAATATTTCTTGAATAATCAGAAGAATCTGGATGGCTGTATGGGATTTGCGGGGGCTGCATGTTATCTGGATTACAGGGAATTATCAATGCAGGATTATGAATGGTTTTTTGGGAAATTAAGACAAGCAGGATTAAGGGTTGTCTTTGATATTGGGATTGCATCACCTCCTGATCTTAAATTCTTTGGGCTGTTTGACAGGATCTTTGTACCGTTGATGAGGGAAGACCTGAATTCATTTGAGTACCAGAGATTTAAAAAGCAGATGCGCAAACACGGAGTATGGACACAGACCAGCTGGGAAGAAGCAATGCTTGAGAGCTGGGAAAATAAATGGGGAAGGGGGCAGTGGCCTTGAAAGAATTACTGAAGCAAAGAGTGATGGAAAGGCTTAATTTTTCACAGGAAATTTCCGATGAATACTTAAAAGAGGTGATACAGCAGGAGATTGTGAAGGTATCACAAGATTATCCGATGCTTTTATCAGATAAGATCCGTTTGAATCAGGAAGTCTTTTATGCGTTACGAAAACTTGATATTCTGCAGGATCTTTTGGAAGATGATTCAATCACGGAGATTATGATCAACGGGGCGGAAAATATTTTTATTGAACAGTATGGGAAATTACATCGTTATCCGGGGCATTTTTCGGATGCAGAGAAGCTGTATCAGGTGATTCAGCAGGTAGCATCGGGTGCAAACCGTATGGTAAATGAGAGAAATCCGATCGTTGATGCAAGGCTGGAAGATGGTTCGAGGGTGAATATTATTTTACCTCCGATATCAATTGATGGAGCAACGATGACGATCCGAAAGTTTGCAAAAGAACCAATGACACTCGCGTGGCTTTGTGAAAGAGAAGCATTTTCAGAGGAAATGGCAGAATTCTTAAAAATACTTGTGAAAGCGAGATACAACATTTTTATATCTGGAGGGACAGGCAGTGGAAAAACGACATTGTTAAATGGGTTGTCCAATTGTATACCAAAAGAAGAACGAATCATAACGATCGAGGATTCTGCAGAATTGAAATTAAATGGAATCGAGAATCTGGTACGTCTTGAGATGAGAAATGCGAATGCAGCGGGGGAGAATAAAGTTGATATGAAAGATTTGATCAAGGCAGCCCTGCGTTCCAGACCAGACCGGATCATCGTTGGAGAGGTACGTGGGGAAGAAGCGTTGTCTATGTTAAATGCAATGAATACAGGTCATGACGGGAGTATCTCAACAGGCCATGCAAACAGCAGCAAAGATATGTTGAAACGAATTGAGACGATGGTGTTGATGGGAGTTGATATGCCGGTAGAAGCGATCCGGGGACAGATGGCTTCCGCAATTGATATCATCATACATCTGGGAAGAAGTTATGATGGAAATCGAAGATTATTAGAGATTTCAGAGATTACTGGAATGGCAGGAGGACAGGTGGCAGTTCACCAGTTATTTGAATTAAATGAGGAAGATCAGCTGCAGATGAAAGGTGAGCTGACGAGTCAGAAGAAGTTAAAGGAGTATGGTCAATATGAAGTATATCAGAAACTTATGGGGTATTTTAAAGCAAGAGATCAGCCTGTGGAAGAATGAGAAGAAAGAGCTGATCAAGGGAATTTTATATATTGGGATGATCACATGGCTCTTTTATAACCGCGTGGTATTTGCAGTTTTTCTTAGTCCATTTTTGTTTTTGTGGATGAGACGGCAAAGAGCAAGATGTGAATATAAAAAGAAGGAAGTTTTACGGAAAGAATTTCGTGAGATGATGTTGTCGATCGGAAACAGCTTATCTGCTGGGTATTCGATTGAGAATTCATTAAAGACCGCACAGGATGATCTTTTGATGTATCAGGAGAACAGTATGTTGGCAAAAGAACTTCATTTGTTGATAAATCGTATGAAAATGAATGAACCTGTGGACAAGCTGTTTCTTGATATGGCAGAAAAGATGGAGTTAGAAGAATTATATCAGTTCGCACAGATCATTTCGATTGCCAAGAAAAGTGGAGGGAATCTGATTGAGATCACAGCGAATACGATAGAACATTTAAGCCAGACAATCCAGATAAAAGAAGAGATTGAAACGATGACGGCTGCAAAACAAATGGAAAAAAGGATCATGACGGTGATGCCTTACTTTATTCTGTTCTATGTAAAAGCAGCGAATCCTGGATATTTTGACGTACTGTATGAAAGTTTTGCGGGAATGATCGTTGTGACAATTTCTCTTATATGTCTGTGGATTGCGGATTCATGGGCAGAGAGGGTGATTGAAATTGAAGTTTAAATGGATCAGATATTTAACACAGAAGCTGCCAAAAGAGGTCAAAGAAAGAAGAAAATCAGAGATTGAAGCTTACTTTACAGGAACAAAGAAACAGTTAGAAGAAAAAGTAATGGAAAGTCTGTATGAACAGGTAAAGTTCGTTGCAGCAGCGACATTGATTTTTCTTACGATCCTTCTTCTGACAGTCATATTATATCTTAGTCAGGATAGAAGAATTCTGATCACAAGAGATGATACAGGAGGAGAAACGACAGAAAAACAGATTCGTATCAAAACAAAAGAAGATGAAGATATCTACTCATTAACAGTCCGGCCGAAAGGTTATACACAAAGCCAGATCACAGAGGCATTAGACAGAGGGGAAAAGTATTTAAAGAAACACCTTGTGGCAAAAAATAAATCGACGAATGAGGTTTCACAGTCTCTGGAAATGCCATCGAAAATACAAGGAGAAAATATTACGGTGCAATGGCAGAGTGATGATCCGTCCGTCATTGATGAAGAAGGAAATGTATTTTCAAAAAATGTAAAGAAAGATTATATTGTAAATCTTAGTGCCAGAATGGAATGTCAGGGAGAGATACGAATCTTGAAGATTCCAGTGTGCGTAGTTCCCGGGAATTCAGGAAAGAAAATATCAGAGAAACAAAAGATCATTGCGGATCTTAAGAAACTGGAAGAAAAATATATTACGAAGGAGCAGTTTTATCTTCCAGATGTGATCCGGCAGGGAAGGCTTTTACCTGCGGAAAAAGAAAGCCGCATTCCTGCAATAATAGTTCTTGGAATCGCAGTGATTGTATTTCTATGGTACCACGAGAATGAAAAGTACAGGGAACAAAAGATGCAGACAAGGGATCAATCTGTACAGGAGTACCCGCAGATCGTTACACAGTTGATGTTATTTCTTGGAACGGGAATGAGTGTGACATCAGCATTTGAAGCGGTAACAGCAGAGTATGAGAAAGAACGGATGAGAGGAAATAAAGAAAAGATCTTTGTGTATGAACAGATCAAAAAAACATGCAGGGAGATTTCGTTTGGAGTATCGCAGACAAAAGCATTTGCAAAGATGGGACAAAAGATTGGGGTTCCATCTTATCAGAAGCTTTCCGTTCTTCTTGTACAAAGCATTACCAGAGGATCAGCTGATTTATTTTTAAGGCTGAAGGAAGAGGAAGAAGAAGCTTTTTTTCAAAGAAAAGAACAGGCGAAAAGAAAGGGAGAAGAAGCGAGTACAAAGCTCCTTGCTCCAGTGATGGTTATGCTGGTGGTCATATTGGTATTGCTGATGTTTCCAGCATTGTCACAATTTTCATAAAAGATATGAGGAGGCGGTACATATGAGGGATTTTTTTAAACGGTTTATAAAAGATGAATCAGGAATGGGTGTTGTGGAAGTAATTTTGATCATTGTCGTTCTGATTGGTTTAGTTATCATTTTTCAGACACAGATCACAAAGGTAGTAAATAATATTTTCAAGACGATTACCTCCAAAACAGGAAAAATAAAATGATCCGGGATGAACGTGGCAGCATGAGTGCATTTCTGGCAATGTTGTTTCTTGTATTTCTGCTGCTGATCAGTGTATGTGCGGAAGGTATCTATATGTATACAGCAAAGGGAAAAGCAATGGCTGTCTACATGTCGGGACTTTCTCATACAAAAGGAAATTATCAGAAGGAATTTGCGGATATGTATCATATTTATGCCATGGACCCAAGATATAAAAAGAAAGTGGAGACAGATTTTTCTGATCGAATGAAAGAGAGTCTTGATAATGCAGAAGATTCTTTTTCCTTTCGGACGGGAAATGCAAAGTTATCGGATGAAGTGGATCTGACAGCACAGAATGGAGAAGTTTTAAAGTATCAGATCAGACAGCAGATGAAGTATGAGATGGGCAGTGATCTTTTGAAAACGTGGACAAATAATATAAGGACAAGCACGGATCTTCAAAAGAAAATCACAGACATCAAAGGACAGATCAGCAAGGATGAAAAAGAAGCGCAAAGGCAGCAGGAAAATACAAAAAATGATCAAAAAGATGAGAAAAAGGACAAGGAAGAAATCAAGCCATCTGCAAAAAAAGATCCAAGAAAAGGTTTTATGAAATTATTAAAAGAAGGATCCGTCTCATTAGTTATGGGAAAGAAAAAAGTATCAGATCTTCCAATCGATATTGTGTATGGCAAAGAGGACACAACAAAGCAGAAAATATGGAATTTTATGAACCGCAAAACGATGGAAAAAGAGATGGACAAGTTAAACGAAACATCGTCAGCAGATTCATTTGCAAGCGAATTACCGGCCATATTTTATGCACAAAAATATTTTCATTGTCTGACCGATACATCAAAAAAAGAAGGAACAAAATACGAGATAGAATATCTGATCGCTGGAAAAGATTCAGAGAAAGAAAATCTTGGAGCTGTGTTCTGGAAGATGATCGCACTTAGGTTTTTGACCAATGCAGCCTGTGTATATCAAGACCCTACAAAGGAAAAAGAAGCGATGCTGCTTGCAGCGTCTGTCCTTGGGATTACTGGTCTGCCGCCGGTTGTTGCGGTTGCTAAGAATCTTCTGCTTCTTGCGTTAGCTTATGGAGAATCAGTGATCGATGTAAGGAATCTTGCAGAAGGTAAGAAAGTGCCGATCATAAAGACTTCTGCAGACTGGCAGTTATCATTTTCAGGGCTTGCAACATTAAATTGCAGGCAGAAACCGGTAAAACAGGGAATGAAATATGAAGATTATCTGTTATTGCTGCTGATCATGCAGAAAGATAAACGACAAAAATATTTCCGTATGATGGATCTGATGGAACAAAACACAAAAAGAAAAGTACCTGATTTTAAGCTGGATCAGTGTATTTCATCATACAAAATAACACAGAATCTGAAGCTCAAAAAATTAGGCTTTGGAGGGATGACTTTGCCATTTGCATCCTATACCGATGTAAAATTATCACGCTTTACAACCTATTAAAACCAAAAGAAAGGGGGCAGAGAAAGATGTTCTCTTGTCAAAAACATTTCTCAAAAAACAAGTTGGTTCAAAATGATAAAAATAATAACAATATAACAGACGCAAAAAAATCCAAGAGAGCATCTTTCTCTGCCTCAAATATTTTGATATTGAAATTATTGAGATCAGTAGATGGTGCGATGACATTGGAGGCGAGTCTGATCGTACCAGTTTTTTTGATCGTGCTTATTATGCTGGCAGGTGCAGGTGAGATTTTTATGATTCACCAGCAGATTGCACATGGGGTTTGCGAAGCTGCGAAAAGAGCTGCAGTTAACGAATATCAGATGCAGCAGAAAAAGAATACAGGGAAAAGCTTGTCCGGACTAAGTTCAAAAGCTGCATTTCTGGCATCGGTGAATCGTAAATTCTTAGATCATTCTGTATTGATTGGAGGAAGTGCGGCAGCGGCAGCAGCTTGTAAGCTGACATTGACATCCAAGGGCGAATATATTGTGTCAGTCCGTTATTATATTCAAAAGAAGATGCCATTTTTGTCAATGTATAGAGCATCATTTGAGCAAAAGATCAGGCAGAAAGCCATGACAGGTTATGTACCAGACGGAGATGAATTAAAGGAAGGATTTGTTTATATTACACCACACGAAGCGGTTTATCACAAAGATCTTTCCTGTACACATCTGGCGTTGAATATTTCTGTAGATGAAGATGTTGCCAAGTATCAGAAAGGGCAGACGCATTATAAAGCCTGCAGCAAATGCACACGTTATCAAGGCAGTGATGTTTCATGTGTATATATTGCAAAAGAAGGAGAATCTTATCATACGGATTTATCATGCAGTGGCTTGAAACGAACTGTAAAACAGGTGGATTTAAGTACATTAAAGGGGATGAAGCCATGTCAAAGATGCGGAAAACAGGGGGATACATGACCGTGGAAGTCAGTGCATTGCTTCCGATAGTGCTTATGGTATTATGGCTGTTTTTTAGTTATTTGTTTTATTTTATGAACTGTGGCATCACACAGGGAATTATGGAAGAAGCTGTGCAGAAGTCAGCGAATGTAAGAGTGACAGGAGCTGATTATGATACAGGTAAAATATCCTATGCCAAGTTAAATAAGAAAGTAATTATGGAAAATATCATTTCCTCGAACAAAAATGGGGATGTAAAAGCACAAAAAGAAATCAGGCAGAAATTAGGGCAGCATTTATTTATGGCAAAAGCCAGTTCGGTGAATGTATCAACAACACCATTGAGGACATCAGTGAAAGTGAGTATGCAGTCGAATGTTGTATCATTTCAGTTTCTAAGTGCATTTGGAATCAGACTATTTGAGTATCAGGGAAGTGAGGCAGCATTGGGGGATTTTGAGATGGAACAGATCAGGGGGTGGAATGCAATTGAAGGAGCAATGGATTAGGGAAGGTTTTTCAAGTTATTATGTTGTGGATAAAGAACAGAAACTTACATATGAAAAAAATATCCTGCGCTGCCATACACTCAGATGTCTTTTGCCGTGTGAATTCCGGCTGCAGGATGAAAAAGAATATTATTATTATGAGACTGGGATATACACGACTTTAAAAGAAAGAATCAATATGATCGATCCGAAGTTGTTTTTTGCGTATCTGATAGAATCCTTTGAAGAAACAGAATCATATCTTCTGAATCTGGATCATTTAAAACTGGAAATGGAACTGTTATTCCTTGACAAGGAAGATCATCCGGTTCTTTGCTATCTTCCAGAATATGAAAAGAATATTTTAGACCAGTTTCGGGATTTTCTGGAGGAATGTATAGAGGTTATTTCAGTAGAAGACAAGAAGAAAGTCAGATTTTATTATGAATTTTACAGCTTTCTAGTGAAAGAAAAACCAAATATAGAACAGATGCGGGATTATCTGGAAATCCGGCCAAAAGAAAAAGCAGGAAAAGAACAATCGAAGAAAGAAACAATGCCAGAGACCGCTCAGGAAGAGCAGAAATGTGAACCAGAAATCTATGAAGATTATGGAAAAAATTATGAGAGTAAAGAAAATATCGTAAGAAAAAGATTATGGAAAATTTGTTATGGAATACTATGTACAGCCGGTTTTGGCGGAACGATCTATAGTATTATTCAGATTTTTAAATATGGATTTTATTATTTATTTTTGATCGGATGTCTCTGTTCGTTCGGCGCAGTTGGATTGGGTGTGTATGGTTTTTATAAATTGTGGAGAAATAAACAAAATAAAAATTTAAATGTGGATTCTTATAAAAAAATACAAGATCATACAACCTTATTGGATGAAAAAACAACGTTGTTAGAAGACAATGAAAAGACAGTTTTGTTGATGGAACAGCCAATAGGAAGACTGATTCCAGAAAATCACGAATTGTCAGAAATAGTGATCAGTGATAATGGATTTATCATAGGAAGTTCTGCGGAAGGGACGGATTATCAGATTGAGGGTACCGGAATCAGCAGAAGACACCTTAAGTTTTATAAAGAAGAGGAGAAGGTCTGCTGTGAAGATCTTAATTCCACCAATGGAGTAAAAATAAATGGAAGAAAGATAAGTAAATGTCTGCTGTATGATGGTGACCGGATTAAAATAGGTCTGGAAGAGTTCCTTTTTAAAGAAGAATGACAGTGTGATATAATAAGTGATACATAAAACAGATATGGAGGAGATTATGTATCAGAAAATCATAGAACTGTTAAGAATCCATGGATATCTGCAACAAGATACGACAAAAGGACCTTGCTATGTAAAAAATACAAAGAGAAGAAACAAATGTGTGTATGTGATGTTTGATAAAAATCCAGATGGAAGTGCCATATTAGAAGAAGATCTGTATCAGATGGAAGATTGTGCGAAACAAAATTTTGGCAGAAACTGTGCGGTATTATTGTTAGTATTGTCAGAAGATGATGATCCTATGTTTATTGATCCAGACGACCAGTTTAAAGATCTGTTTAAGCCATTGATCATGATTCTTTCGCAAAATAAGATAGATGAACAGGAAGAGCTGCCAAATGATTTTGAAAGTATCAATGAGATAAAACAATTTATATGGAATTATAAAGCCACACTTATTATATTCGTGTTGAATCTGGCAGGTTTTATTCTGACAGAGATTTATGGAGATAAGATTTATAATTTATATGCATGTAATGCACATATGGTAAAGAATCTGCATGAATATTATCGATTATTAACATCAAATTATCTTCATTTTGGATGGGAACATTTCTTTAATAATATGGTGGTATTCTTGATTTTAGGAACATCATTAGAGAAAGTGATCGGAAGTTTTCGCTATGCAGTCCTTTATACAGGGGCAGGCATTATCGGAAGTATTGTTTCTACAATATATTACAGCATGATGGGACAGGATGTTCTGTCAGCAGGAGCTTCCGGAGCAATCTTTGGATTAATTGGTGCATTAGCCGCAGTACTTTTATTCTGCAAAGAGCAGAGAAAGAGATTTGACGGATTTGGAATATTTCTTATGATCGCAGGAAGTCTGTATCATGGATTTGAGAGTGGAACAACCGATAATGCCGCTCACATTGGAGGATGTATTGCTGGATTTATTTTGTCAATGCTTCTGTATGTGTCAGGTAATTTAATTTCTGCTCATAGGCAGGGAAAATAAGTGTAAAAGTTGTTCCCTGATTTAGAGCCGAATCAATATGAATTTTGATGTGAAGTTCATGTGCGATCTTGCGGACAATAGACAGACCAATTCCATTGCCGCCAGGCTGGAAGGAGACACCACGGTAAAATGCACGAGACTGCTGTTCGGGAGTCATTCCGATTCCTGTGTCAGATAAATTTAATACGATGTGCCCCTGTTCTTTGCTTAGGTGTACAGTGATATGAGGAGATCGGTTGATCTCCTCTTTTTGCTGAATTGCTTTAACAGCATTGGAGATTAAATTATGAAATAACTGGAATAATCTGCTTTTTGCACCGTACACATAGAATGCGGTTCCCGGATCTGCCTGAATAAAGAACCGGATTCGTTCTTTGTGAAGATAGTAAGACCAGGAAGAACGGATCTCACTGATCAGATTGATCAGATCCAAAGGTTCGATCGCAGCGGCAGAAGTTGTATCCGCAGGTGCAAGGAACTGATGGATGAAGTCAAACAAAGAAGAGAAATCATCTTTCATACGGTTCCAATGCTCATTCTTAGTAAGGGTATCGTTTGTTTTTTCAATATACTGAATCTGTCCATAGATGAGAGTCAGTGAATTGTTTATCTCATGTGAAAACGTAGAAAGTTCCTGTAAATCGTTCATTTTTGGCTCCTCTTGTAATTAAAATTTCCTCTTTTATTATCGGAAAAAACAAGAAACAGGGCAAGAAAAAACGCAGGAAAAAGTTCGATGATTTCCGCTAAAAAACAACCATTGAAAAACGATAGATACTCATGGTAAAATATAATGAAGTATGGCTATATGTCGTACGTCAAAATAGAAAGGGGCATACGATATGTCTTACATGGCTTTATATAGAAAGTTCCGGCCGACACGATTCAGTGAAGTCAAAGGCCAGGATCATATTGTAAAGACGCTCGAGAATCAGATGAGGACTGGGCGTATTGGTCATGCGTATCTGTTTTGCGGGACGAGAGGTACTGGTAAGACAACGGTAGCCAAGATCCTTGCAAAAGCAGTGAACTGTGAACATCCAGTCGATGGGGAACCATGCGGAGAATGTGAAGTCTGCAAAGCAATCGCAGAAGGAAGTTCCATGAATGTGATCGAGATTGATGCGGCATCGAACAACGGTGTTGATAATATCCGAGAGATCAAGGAACAGGTACAATATTCACCTGCTACGGGCAAATACAAAGTGTATATCATCGACGAGGTGCATATGCTGTCTATAGGAGCGTTTAACGCACTGTTAAAGACATTGGAAGAACCGCCGGAATATGTTATCTTTATTCTTGCGACAACAGAAGTTCATAAGATACCGATCACGATCTTATCCAGATGCCAGAGATACGATTTTCATCGTATTACAGCAGCAACGATCAAGAAACAGTTATCAGATCTGATGAAACAGGAACAGGTTGATGCTGAAGATAAAGCATTGGAATATGTGGCTCGAATGGCAGATGGTTCCATGCGTGATGCCTTGAGTCTGTTAGACCAGTGTATTGCATTTTATCTTGGAGAGAAGTTAACCTATGATAATGTTTTAGAGGTTCTCGGAACGGTTGATATCCAGGTGTACAGTAATCTGCTCGACATGATCATTTCACAGGATATTAATGGAGTGATGGATCTTCTGGAAGATGTGGCGAGACAAGGAAGAGAATGGTCACAATTTATCACAGATTTCCTGTGGTATTTAAGAAATCTTTTGTTAGTCGGACAGGGAAATGCAGCAGAAGAAGCACTGGAAGTATCCACAGACCAGCTAAAACTACTGCAGGAGAAAGCACAGCAGGTGGAAGAAAATACGCTGATCCGCTATATCCGAATTTTATCAGAACTGTTAGAGCGTATCCGTTATGCGACATCGAAGCGAGTTCTTGTGGAAGTCGAGATGATGAAGATGTGCAGACCACAGATGGAAGCAGATACGAATAGTCTGGCCGACAGGGTGAGACAGTTAGAACAGCAGTTAGAGAAACTGCTGAAGTCAGGAATTCCAGTCCAACAGACAGCGCCAGCAGGACAGAATCAGGCAGCAGCTCAACAGCCAGAAGCGCAGCCAGAACAAGATCCAGTTGAACAGTTAAATGAAAAGTTCCCTCCAGCGAAGGTGGAAGAACTTATAGATCTTGTGGATCACTGGCGAGATGTCAAACGCAATCTGTCACCACAGATGAAATACTGTTTACAAAGAGCAACATTATCGGTGAATGAAGAAGGAACCGCATTAAGAGTACTGTTTCCAAAAGAAATGAACGTAGAAAGCGGGTATTTCTTAGAAGAACCAGAACGCATAGAACGGCTCAAACAGGAATTATCCAGACAGTCTGGCAGAGACGTAGAATTGGAAGTCAGTGTGATGAACACAGACAATGATGACAGCGATATGATCAATTTAGACTGCATTCATATGGATGTAAAAATAGAAGATTAAAATTCAACTTATAAAAACAAATTTTCAGGAGGAAAGAACAATGGCAAAAAGAAGCGGTGGATTTCCAGGTATGGGTGGAAATATGAATCAGCTGATGAAGCAGGCACAGAAGATGCAGAAACAGATGGAGGAAACAACAAAAGCGTTAGAAGAATCCACATATGAAGCAACAGCAGGAGGCGGAGTCGTAAAAGTTGTTGTATCCGGTAAAAAAGAAGTAGTTTCTGTACATTTAGAAGAAGAAGTTGTAGATCCAGATGACATCGAAATGTTAGAAGATCTGATCGTAGCTGCTACAAATGAAGCACTTCGTAAGATGGAAGAAGATTCCCAGGAGAAGATGGGAAAAGTCACTGGTGGATTAGGAGGAATGGGTGGAGGATTCCCATTCTAGAGTGAGAGAATATGGATTATTACAGTAATCAGATCACACAACTGATCGAGGAACTTGGAAAGCTCCCAGGAATCGGCCCCAAATCTGCAGGAAGACTGGCATTTCATATTATCAATATGCCGCAGGATCAGGTAAAGAAATTATCAGATACGATCATTTCCGCAAAGACTAACGTACATTACTGCAAGGAATGCTGCACACTGACAGACAATGAAATCTGTCCAATCTGTGCAAGTGACAAGCGGGATCACAGTACGATCATGGTCGTTGAGAATACAAGAGATCTGATGGCATATGAGAAGACAGGAAAATACGAAGGTGTTTATCATGTACTTCATGGAGCTATTTCTCCAATGCTTGGAATCGGTCCGGATGATATCCGTCTGAAAGAACTGATGGCGAGACTACAGGGAGATGTCAAAGAATTGATCATAGCGACAAACTCCAGTCTGGAAGGTGAGACAACAGCAATGTATATCAGCAAACTTGTCAAACCAACAGGCATCAAAGTCAGCAAGATCGCAAGCGGAGTTCCGGTTGGAGGAGATCTTGAATATATTGATGAAGTAACGTTGCTTCGTGCATTAGAAGGACGTACCGAGATATAAATAAAAAAAAGAAGCTTAGTTAAAATAATAATGTCAATAAACAACATTGAATATTTTAACTAAGCTTCTTTTTTTACATTATATAATCATAAAACAAAAACAAAACAAAAAGAAAGAACCGACTAGCTAGGTCGGTTCTCTCTTTTAAAACAATAAGGAGAGGATTTTCATCCTCAAGAGGGGTAGGATTTGAAAGTATTAACTACTTTACGATTGTTATTTTCTCATAAAAATGTGTCCAAATTGTGAACAAACTACACATTTTTTGTGAAATTGGAATAATATGACTATAGGTCTTTCCTTGAAAAACAATAGTAAATGGGATAAAATACATCTAAACAGAGAAAAAATTAAACTCTCAGGATAAAGATACACAGAAAGGAAGACATATAATATGAAGAAAGAAGATTGTATTTTTTGTAAGATCGCAAGTGGAGACATCCCATCTAACACAATTTATGAAAACTCAGAATTCAAAGTGATCATGGATATTGCACCGGCATCAAAAGGGCATGTATTGATCATTCCAAAAGAACATTTCAAAGATATTTATGAGATCGATGCAATCACAGCAGGAAAATTATTTCAGTTAGCAACAGTTGTTGCAAGAGCATTAAAAGAAGTACTTCACTGCGATGGATTAAATGTATTACAGAACAATGGACTGATCGCAGGCCAGACAGTATATCATTTCCATATGCACTTGATTCCAAGATACGAAGATGATGATGTAACGATCGGATGGAAAGAACATTCCACAGAAGATATCGATATGGAACAGTTAAGACAGGATATTAAAAAGGCACTCTAGGAGAAAAATATGGCAAAAACTTCATGGAAACCTGGAAATATGATCTACCCTCTGCCAGCAGTTATGGTAACATGCAGAGATAAAGGGCAGGATAATATCATTACGATCGCATGGACAGGAACAATCTGCACGAATCCGCCGATGACATACATTTCCGTACGTCCAGAGAGACATTCGTATGAAATGATCAAAAACAGCGGTGAGTTTGTGATCAACCTGACGACAAAACAGTTAACAAGAGCAACAGATTTCTGCGGAGTGCGTTCAGGAAGAGATGTAGACAAATTCAAAGAAGCAAGACTGACAAAAGAAGAAGCACAGGTTGTAGATGCACCAGTGATCGCAGAAAGTCCTGTAAATATCGAATGTAAAGTGGAAAGGATCGTGCCACTTGGTTCGCATCATATGTTCATGGCGAAAGTTGTCAATATCATGGTAGATGATGATTATATGGAAGATAACGGACGTTTCGCACTGGAAAAGACCAATCCACTGATCTATTCTCACGGTGGATATTATGAAACAGGAAAGAAATTAGGAACCTTTGGCTACTCAGTAAGAAAGAAAAAGAAAAGGAAAAAACCAAATGGCAGAAAAAAGTAATAACTACATATTGATCGGGATGCCGGGTTCTGGAAAGAGTACGATCGGTGTACTTCTTGCCAAAGCCCTTGGTTATGATTTTGTGGATACAGACCTTGTGATTCAGCAAAGAGGCGGCGGTTTATTAAAAGAGATCATTGCAAGAATCGGAAATGATGGATTTAAACAGTTAGAAGAAGATGTAAATGCTTCAATTGATGTGAATAAATCCGTGATCGCACCGGGAGGAAGTGCTGTTTACAGCGATAAGGCAATGAAACATTTTAAAGAAATCGGAACAGTGATCTATTTAAAACTGGACTACAAGACAGTCAAACGCCGTCTTGGAAATCTCAAAGCAAGAGGTGTTGTGCTGGAAAAAGGTCAGACATTGCATGACTTATACTGCGAAAGAATCCCTTATTATGAAAAATACGCAGACATTACAGTGAAATTGGATAAATTATCCATTGGAGACTCCTTAGAAAAAGTGTTGGAAAACCTATAATAGTATGCTATAATATAATCTGTATGATTTTAAATAATTACCGAAAGATAGAAATTAGGTTTAATAATATAGATAGATAATTGAGGTGTATCATGGAACAGTATATCATTAAAGGTGGTAACCCGTTAGTAGGAGAAGTAGTAATCGGCGGTGCGAAGAATGCAGCACTGCCTGTTTTAGCTGCGGCAGTAATGACAGACGGAAAATGTATGATAGATAATATGCCAGATGTAAGAGATATCAACGTCTTACTTCAGGCAATGCAGGAAATCGGAGCAGATATAGACAGAACAGGAAAACACGAAGTAACGATCAGCGGAAAAGGAATTCATCCAGAATGTGATGTAGACAACGAATTTATCCGTAAGATCAGAGCTTCATACTATTTAATTGGTGCTTTACTTGGTAAATACAAGAGAGCAAGAGTTGCACTTCCAGGTGGATGTGAAATCGGAAGCCGTCCGATCGACCAGCATATCAAGGGATTTAAGATGCTTGGAGCAGAGATCGAGATTGAGAATGGTATGATCAGTGCAACAGCCAAAGAATTAAGAGGAGCCCATATTTACATGGACGTTGTCTCTGTAGGAGCGACAATCAATGTAATGATGGCAGCATCCCTTGCCAAAGGAAATACGATCATCGAGAATGCAGCCAAAGAGCCACATGTCGTTGATGTAGCAAACTTCTTAAACAGTATGGGAGCGAAGATTCGTGGAGCAGGAACTGATGTGATTCGTATCAAAGGTGTTGAGAGATTTGGAGACTGTCAGTATTCTATCATTCCAGACCAGATTGAAGCAGGAACATTTATGACAGCAGCAGTTGCGACAAAGGGTGACATTATGATCAAGAACGTCATTCCAAAGCATTTAGAAGCAATTTCTGCAAAATTAATTGAAATAGGAGCAGAGGTTGTAGAATTCGACGATGCAGTACGTGTATCAGCAACAAAACGTCTGGAATCTACAAATATTAAAACACTTCCATATCCTGGATTTCCAACAGATATGCAGCCACAGATGGCAGTAACACTGGCATTATCCAATGGAACAAGTGTGATCTCAGAGAGTATTTTTGAGAACCGTTTCCGTTATGTGGATGAACTGACTAAGATGGGAGCAACGATTCAGGTTGATGGAAGAACGGCTATCATTAGTGGAGTCGAAGGATTTACAGGAGCTGACGTACACGCCCCAGATTTAAGAGCTGGAGCGGCCCTTGTTATTGCGGGATTATCAGCAAAAGGATTTACAACTGTCAGCGATATTGGATATATTTACCGTGGATACGAACAGTTTGAACAGAAGCTTAGACAATTAGGTGGAGAGATTCAGCTGGTTAACAGTGAAAAAGAAGTTGCAAAGTTTAAGTTGAAGATAGGATAAAAGGAGATTGCCTGAATGAGACAATACCTGAAAAACGAAGTGTTCAAAGTATCCAAGTGGATAGAATTATTTATATCAGCCATTATTATGATTGCGGTTATTGGAGGAACAATTTATTTAGTAAAAGATGTGATAGAATTGATGACCAATTACCCAACATCCAGAGACATTTACAAGTTTGTTGGCGTAGCATTTAATCTCGTCATTTGTATTGAGTTTGTAAAGATGCTTTGTAAACATACACCAGATACATTAGTAGAAGTTATGATGTTTGCAATTGCAAGACAGATGATCGTGGAACATACAAGTCCACAGCAGAACCTACTTGTAGTTTTTGCGATTGCGATTTTATTTGCAATCAAGAAATTCCTCTTTGGAAAGTTTGATGATATAGATAAGACAGTATTTTTGCCAAGCCAGAAGATCGCAAGTATCAATGAACTGGTTCATGTGGAGATTCCAAGGGAGACACAGCATCAGACATTAGGAGAACTGCTTGAGAAACGAATTGGAATTAAGAGTGGAAGTTTTCAGGTAGGTCAGTGTTATTTCTTTGAAGGGGGAGCCTTACGTGTTGCCAAAACAAAGAATGGTAAGATAACACAGATTGAAGTCATCCGGAGCAAGAATGCACCGGTTGTATTAAAAAGGTAAAAAACGACCCGGAATCCTTCGGGTCTTTTCATGGTATTTTATAGATAAAACAGATATAAGCTATTTATTTTAAGAAAGGATAACAGAATGGATAAAGTATTATTCACATCAGAGTCCGTAACAGAAGGACATCCAGACAAAGTCTGTGACCAGATTTCCGATGCGATCTTGGATGCACTGTTAGAGCAGGATCCGATGAGCCGTGTTGCATGTGAGACTTGTACAACAACAGGAATTGTTATGGTCATGGGAGAAATTTCTACAAAAGCATATGTAGATATCCAGAAGATCGTTCGTGATACAGTCCGTGAGATCGGATATACAAGAGGCAAATATGGATTTGATGCTGACACATGTGGTGTTATCACAACAATCGATGAACAGTCAAGTGATATTGCCATGGGTGTTGATAAAGCATTAGAAGCAAAAGAAAATAACATGACAGATGAAGAGATCGACGCAATTGGAGCTGGAGATCAGGGAATGATGTTTGGATTTGCTACAAATGAAACAGAAGAGTACATGCCATACCCAATCTCTCTTGCTCACAAACTTGCAAGACAGTTAACAAAGGTAAGAAAAGACGGAACATTATCTTATTTAAGACCAGATGGTAAAACACAGGTAACTGTAGAATACGATGATGGAAAACCAAGTCGTCTTGATGCTGTCGTATTATCTACACAGCATGATCCTGATATCACACAGGAACAGATTCATGAAGATATCAAACGTGAAGTGTTCGATAAGATTCTTCCAGCTGATATGGTAGATGATGAAACAAAATTCTTCATCAATCCAACGGGAAGATTTGTAATTGGTGGACCACACGGAGATGCAGGATTAACAGGAAGAAAGATCATCGTAGATACATACGGTGGATATGCACGCCACGGTGGTGGAGCTTTCTCTGGAAAGGATTGTACAAAGGTAGATCGTTCTGCAGCTTACGCAGCACGTTATGTGGCAAAGAACATCGTAGCAGCCGGATTAGCTGAAAAATGTGAGATTCAGTTATCTTATGCGATTGGTGTAGCAGAGCCAACATCTATCATGGTTGATACATTTGGAACAGGAAAGAAATCCAATCAGGAATTAGTAGACCTGATCCGCAAACATTTTGATCTGCGTCCAGCAGGAATCATCAAGATGTTAGATTTAAGAAGACCAATCTACAAACAGACAGCAGCATATGGACATTTCGGAAGAAATGACCTTGATCTTCCTTGGGAGAGACTTGACAAAGTTGATCTGTTAAAAGGTGAATAAACGAAACACATCATTATCATTAGGCAACTCAGGAGGAAATCGAGTGAAAAATGAATTAGTGATCGTTATCGATTTTGGTGGTCAGTATAATCAGTTGGTTGCACGCCGCGTACGTGAGTGTAACGTATACTGCGAGATTTATTCTTACAAGATCGGTATCGACAAAATCAAAGAAATGAATCCAAAGGGAATCATCTTAACAGGTGGACCAAACAGCTGTTATGAACCAGATTCCCCAACATATAGCAAGGAATTATTCGAACTTGGAATCCCAGTTTTAGGATTATGTTATGGAGCACAGCTGATGCAGCATGTCCTTGGAGGAAAAGTTGAGAAAGCCGAAGTCAGCGAATATGGTAAAACAGAAGTTCTGATCGACAAGAAAGATTCCAAGTTATTTGAAAATGTATCAGAAAAAACAATCTGCTGGATGAGTCATACAGACTACATTTCACAGGTAGCTCCAGGATTTGAAATCTCTGCACATACAGCAGACTGCCCAGTTGCAACAGCTGAGAATGCAGACAAGTCCTTATATGCGATCCAGTTCCATCCAGAAGTACTCCATACAGTTGAAGGAAAGACAATGTTGTCTAATTTCGTATTAGGAGTCTGCGGATGTGCAGGAGACTGGAAAATGGATGCTTTTGTAGAAAGCACAATTAAAGAAATCCGCGAGAAAGTCGGAGATGGAAAAGTGCTACTTGCCTTATCAGGAGGAGTAGATTCATCCGTAGCAGCCGGATTATTATCAAGAGCCATTGGAAAACAGTTAACATGCGTTTTTGTTGACCACGGATTATTACGTAAAGACGAAGGAGATGAAGTTGAAGGTGTATTCGGAGAAAACGGACAGTTCGACTTAAACTTCATCCGCGTCAATGCACAGCAAAGATACTATGACAAGTTAAAAGGAGTCACAGAACCAGAAGCAAAACGTAAGATCATCGGAGAAGAATTCATCCGAATCTTCGAAGAAGAAGCGAAGAAGATCGGTGCAGTAGACTTCTTAGCACAGGGAACAATCTACCCAGACGTTGTAGAAAGTGGACTAGGTGGAGAATCAGCAGTCATCAAATCCCACCATAACGTAGGAGGACTGCCAGACTTCGTAGATTTCAAAGAAATCATCGAGCCATTACGTGACCTGTTCAAAGATGAAGTAAGACAGGCAGGATTACAGCTAGGAATCCCAGAAAGACTAGTATTCCGCCAGCCATTCCCAGGACCAGGATTAGGAATCCGAATCATCGGAGAAGTCACAGAAGAAAAAGTAAAAATCGTCCAGGACGCAGACGCAATCTATAGAGAAGAAATTGCCAAAGCAGGATTAGATAAAGAAATCAACCAGTACTTTGCCGCATTAACTAATATGCGTAGCGTTGGAGTAATGGGAGACTTCAGAACATATGATTATGCAGTTGCATTAAGAGCTGTTAAGACAATCGACTTCATGACAGCTGAAGCATCAGAGATTCCTTATGAAGTGTTGAATAAGGTAATGAACAGAATTATTAATGAGGTTAAGGGAGTTAATAGAGTAATGTACGATTTAACTTCTAAGCCACCTGGAACTATTGAATTTGAATAAGCAATGAGTCATGCAAGGATGAAAATAAAAAGACACGCTAGGGAGCATTTATGTTCACTAGCGTGTCTTTTTATTTTTAGCCTTATAGGGCGAAAGCCCGCATCGAGATGAAGCGAAGCGGAATCGAGATGGCATGACGGGGTGGTGAGAAGGGACATATGTTCACTAGCGTGTCTTTTTATTTTTAGCCTTATAGGGCGAAAGCCCGCATCGAGATGAAGCGAAGCGGAATCGAGATGGCATGACGGGGTGGTGAGAAGGGACATATGTTCACTAGCGTGTCTTTTTATTTTTATTCTTATAGGGCGAAAGCCCACATCGAAACGAAGCGGAGTTGAGATGACATGACGGAGTAGTAAGAAGGACATTATGCTGAAGTATAAAAATATAGGAATGACTAATATATGTATTTAAAGATATAAAATAAGTAAATTTTTACAAAAAAAATAGAACGCCGTCGCAACGCCGTCCATACAAAAACATTAATTGTTTTTTGATTCTGTTAATATTATATATATATATAATCACGAAGTCAATATATTCTTAAAAAAAGAAATTTATAACTTTGCATATAAAATCATAGTTGCTTTTAATTAATTGATTATTTTTAAAAAATTCTTTTTTATCAAGCATGCGGTCAAAAAATAATCCTTTTAATTCTTTAATTCTATGTAATTTGACTTTATCAGAGACAATTAAATTATATACATAAAGCAAGCTCACAAATTCCAACATTGGTCGGCAAGAAAGTTTTTTACGCCGTTGATTTTTATTAATAGAAGGAATTTGTGATATAATATCACTTATTTCTTTGGGCGCTTTAGAAGAACCATGAGATAGATTCGATAATATACAGTTGTTATGGGCAGCTGCATTTCGCAAACTTTTAACAAGATTCAAGACGGCGATAGGAATGTTACTATATTGCTGTCTTGAATAATAAAATTCATAAAATCTTATAAAATCTCCAAATGTAAGAATTTCAAGAAGAACCCAGGCAGGACAATCATCATATGCTATAATTTGATTTTTTGATTTATGTTTTTTCAAATCATATTTTCGCTGAATTGTAAAATATTTATGAATTAAATTACCTGTAAATGGAGAAGCACTAGTTGCTTCTATTTTATGTATGATATAATTGTTTTGACATAAAAATATGTTTACAATGTCATAGCCATCGGTTGTTGAATCCATTTCTATATCACTTAACATGCGGACTTTAAGGTCATGCTCAATGTCTGAACACATTTTTGATATTAGAAATCGAAAATGCATATCTAAAATAGAGAGTTCTTGAAGATATGAAAAATCAAGATTAATATATTTTCCAATATTTGAACCATTACAATATTTTTGATAATTTTTACGGTAGGAAGCAGTACGAAAATAGTTATTTTTTGTTAAAAGATATTCAAGAGCCTTCGCTTCGGTAATATAATTAAATTTAATTCCGTTATCTTTCATTTTATTTATTATCTGTGTAGAAGATTGTTTAGGTTTATCTATTTTGTTTAACATAATTTCTCCTTGTATTGTAAGCAATTTTATCTGATAATATTTAAAAGTAATAATAAGGTATTATACTATAAAAAATAAAATATTACTATTAATAAAACAAAAAACGTAAATGATAATAACTAAACAAGGAGAAATCAAATAAATGCCCCTACCAAGAAGTAGATGATGCAGACAAAGAGGCATACCACATCTGGTTAGAAGACGAAGAAGGCATTCAGGCATATGCCCGTATCCTGCCACCCGGAACAACCTTCGAAGAAGCATCCATCGGCAGGATCATTGCAAAGAAAAGACGCTGCGGATTAGGAACCAAGATTGTCAAAGAAGCGATCAAAACAGCCAAAGAAGAATTCAACGCAAAAACAATTAAAATAGAAGCACAGGTATATGCAAAAGAATTATATGAGAAAGTAGGATTTGTTCAGAAATCCGAACCATTTCTAGAAGATGGAATACCACACATATTGATGGAATATACAGAATAAAAATAAGCCCTGAATTATCATAAGAAAGATAAACAGGGCTTATTTTTGAATACAACATTACGCAAAAATTAAAGATTCACTTCACAATACATCTCAATATATTCCTCAAACCGAGGCAGTGCCAAAGTCAGTTCTCCACGAACAGAACCATTCACAACTCCACGTTCCATCAATCGCTTCCGATAAGTGTTCAACAATTGCGGAGATATCGATAATTTCTCATGAATCTCTCCAGTCTTATGAACTCCGGTAGAAATCACATAAACAATCTTCCGATCAAGTTCAGAAAGTTCACTCCAGATTTTTTCATAAGCATAAACGATTAATTCCTCATCAAATTTAGGAAGTAGTTTCTCAAGATCATCATTTGTTTCCCATTTTAAATAACCAAGAATCTGAAAAGCAAAAGGATACCCCTTTGTAAGTTTCGCCATCTCAACCGCCTCACTTGGAGAAATATTAAATACAGAACGATAACTTGTAGTGATTGCAGGAATACTAAGTGGCTCTAGAAAGATTTTCGGAGCACGATATAAAAATGTCAGGCTCTTCTCGTTCTGAAGATTGCTGATATTATCAAAAAGACCAGCCATCACAAGATAAACAGGGTAATTCTGTGTAATATAAATCTGAAAATTACTTGCGAATACTTTGACATAAGAATTATTAATAATCTCATCAATGATAAAAAGAACTTTCTTTCCTTTGTTTTTTAATTCCTCGAGAATATTACGCAGCATGGCTTCTTTTTCCAAAGAATCTTTCGTTTTATTTACCGAAATTTCAGCAATTCCAAGATTAAGATTTAATCCAAGATCCAGATCATGAAATTGTGAAATACGTGTAAGTTCGGAAACTGCGCCAGCGATCAAATCTGTATCAGCACTCAATCTTAAAACAAGCCATTGATCATTTGCAGAATAATGATCAGCAATCTCAGCAAGAGAAACCGTCTTCCCAGAACCCCTGATACCGGCAACCATATAAACTTTATTTGAAGGGTTTTCCATATCAAATGTATGAATGATCTTGCCAATTTGATCTGTGCGGGATATAAATTCTGTAGGTTTTTGTCCAAATGTTAAAGTAAACGGATTTTCCATCAGTGATGCACCTCCATGTTTATTTATGTTTATTATAATGATATATGTTTATTCATGTTTATTTGTATTTATTATAATAAATGAAAGAAAATAAAACAAGAATATCCACCAAAAAACATCTCAAAGATGTTAAAATAAACATAATAGACAAAAATGACAATCAGGAGGAAACACCAAAACAATGAACATCAAAAAAGTAGCAGTCTTAGGAGCAGGAGCCGTAGGTTCTTACGTCATCTGGGGACTTTCAAATAATAAAGACATCACACTGGGAGTCATAGCCAGCGGCGAAAGAAACGAACGCCTCAAAAATCAAGGCATAATGATCAACGGAATCAAATATACTCCAGAAGTTTGGACTCCGGAAGAGGCGAAGAATGTTGACCTTCTTATCGTATCTCTGAAATACGGAAGTCTAAGAGGAGCATTAGATGACATCGAGACAATTACCGGAGAAAACACAACCATCATGAGCTTGATGAATGGAGTTGACAGTGAAGAAATTATCGCAGAGAGAATTGATAAATCCCATATTTTATATTCCTTCATCAAAGTAGCATCCCAGAGAAAAGAGGACGGATATCATTTTGATCCAGAAACAACGGTAGGAATCTATTTTGGAGAATTAGAAGAACCATACGAAAGTGAACGTGTCAAAGCGGTCAATGATATTTTTGAAAACACAGGACTCCACTGGATCATCACAGATGATATTCAGGCAGAAATCTGGGGAAAATTTAAACTCAATGTTTGCAACAATCTTCCACAGGCAATCTTAGGAGCCGGTGTTGGATGTTATGAAGACAGCGAACATATGGCAGCGATCCGAGAAGGACTAAGACGAGAAGTAGAAGCCGTTGCCAAAGCAAAAGGCATTGATCTAAGCACGATCAACGCAAAATCCGGCAGAGGAAGCGCAGTCAAAGCATCCGCAAGATATTCCACATTACAGGATCTTGATGCCGGCCGCCATACAGAGATCGATATGTTCTCAGGGGCAATGATGAGAATGGGAAAAGAACTAGCAATACCAACCCCATACAACGAATACACTTACCATATGATCAAAGCACTGGAAGAAAAGAATGACGGTGTATTCGAATACCAAGGGGAAAATGACAGAGTGTCGTGGTCAAAATAAATATACGAGGAGGAAAAAGATGAAAAAAAGAATGACAGCAGTGGTACTTTCACTTATTCTGGTAATGCAGATGGTATTTACGACAGGAATCATGCAAAAGAGTGTTAAAGCAATTGATAGGGAAAATGGAATATGACATAGATTACAAAGATGATCTGTCAGGAGCACAAAAAGCAGAATTAACATTTGTAGATGGTGAAAGTGAAGTGACATTCAATGGAAATGTCGAAGAAGAAAAATCCTGCAATGGAACGATGCGTGTATCAAAAAGCGGAGAAGATAAGCCATTCAAAGTAGGTACTTACAAATTAAAAGAAGCCAAGATTACTGATCACAGTGATAAGACAACAACTTATACATTAAATCAATCTGGGACAAAATTAACAGGGGATGATGCTGACACTTGGAATCGATCAAGAGAGACTTGGGTATGCCAGACCAGATAAAATATATGTGGAACTTGAAGATACGAAAAGACCAAAGAATGTCCTTAAATTTGATAAAGATATTCCATATAAAGATGGAGAAATAGGCAAAACAGGTACGATAGACAGTCCAGATGTCATTGTCATAAATGATACAGATCCAGTGGATGATTTTGATGGACCAGTTCTGAAAGACATTAAACTGGAAAAGTTTATGTATGAAGATAGCGAAACAATTTGCAAAAAATCCTGTTTCCAGCATGGATTTTAAATATAGTTATTGCAAGAATGACGGATCAGGATCGTGGGAAGATGCTGTTTTAAAGAGTAAGAAGTGTGAAGCAATTGATGAGACGACATATACATTTACTTATGATACAAGAGAATTAAAGAAAGCATTCAAAGGTTATTATGATTTCGAAGGAGTAATATTGTATGATAGGATAGGTAATGTAGAAGGTGTTGAGTATGATTATATGACGAAATGGGAGACAAATCCAATTTCGTATGAATTATACGCAGTCAGGGCTGGAGATATGATACCAGGTTATGACCTTGGAGACTATTATACCGATGAGAATTCCAGAATAAAGATTCCAGAAGTCATTTTCGATATAGAAAGCGATGATGATTCCAACGAAGATCCACAGCCGCCAGTTCATAACCATACGTTCAAAAAAGTAACAGTAAAAGCATCCCCAGGAAAAGACGGTAAAACCTATGAACGATGCGATGAATGCGGTGCCACAAGAAATAACAAAACAATCTCAGCACCAAAGACAATGACATTAAGTCCAAGCAGTTATACATACAACGCTAAGAAACAGACACCAAAAGTTAAGATCACAACAAAGAATGGCTCAACGATCAGTGCATCCAATTACACTGTTACATATCCATACAGCAAGAATGCAGGACGCTATAACGTAGTTGTGAAATTCAAAGGAAACTACACAGGGCAGATGTCAAAAACATTCGACATTCTTCTAAAGACAACAAAACTATCCAAAGTAACTGCAGGAAAGAAAAAGGCAACAATTTCCAAGAATAAAACAGTCACAACAACGATAAAAAGTCTGAAATCCAAAAAGAAATACTATGTAAGGATTCGTACCTATACAAAAGTAAAATATAATGTAAAAAATTGATTTAAATATGATATGATTAAGTAAATTATTTATTTTTATGCAGGAGTATATACAGGGGAAATCACAGATGAATCATAAAAAGAAAAAAACAAAAAATAAAATATTGAAGCTGGTCTGTCTATTGATTTTTGTCATTGGAACAGCGGTATTTTTGGAAGCAGCAATTCTTTATACCGTCAATAATAAGAATGTATACCAAATATCAAAAGTACTGTTAGATCAAGCGGTTGATATTATCGAAAAGAATCAAAAGAATGAAGATGATATGATACAGTCGCTAAAAGAAGATTATATCGTTCGAGCCAAAGCAGTTTCTTACATTATTGATGCAAAACCAGAAGCAGAAAAAAATATAACGGAATTAAAAAAGATCGCAGATCTTATGTCAATCGATGAAATCCACATCTTTGACAAAAAAGGAAAGATATACAGTGGAACAGAACCAAAATATTATGGTTACAGCTTTGATTCCGGTGAACAAATGGCATATTTTAAGCCGATGTTGAAAAACAAAAAACTTACTATGTGCCAGGATGTCACGCCGAATACATCAGAAGGAAAGAAGATGATGTATGCACTTGTATGGAATGAAGCAGGAGATCGTATGATACAGGTTGGGATCGAGCCTGTCCGGCTGCTTCAGGAAGTTAAGCAAAACGAAGCAGATGCCGTTGTTGCCAATATGCCCGTATATAAAGGAATGAGTTTATATGTTACAGACAAGAAATCCGGCAAGATCTATGGTGCGACGGACTCCAAAAAGATTGGCAAGACATTAGATGATATAGGACTTAGCAGGCAGCGAAAGAAGATAGCAAAAGAGAATCTTGTGTCAGGAATCGTCCGCGTTGATGGAGAAAAGAGTCTTTACATCATAAAGAAAACAAAAAAATATATCGTTGGTGTTACATTTGAGATAGCTTCGGATAATGCAAGCAATATGATTGCAATATTGATCATGGTTGTATATTTAAGTATTGCAGCAGGGGTCATACTTTTGGTAATCTCCAGATTATCAAAGGTCAGGAAAGAAAAGAAAGAACAGTCAGCAATGCTGTCATCTATTTCAGAAATGTCTAACATAGATAAGATGACCGGATGTTTCAACCGAAGATCATACGAAGAAGATCTCTCCAAGATGTCGGCAAATGATCAGTTTATTTATATTTCGATGGACGTGAATGGATTAAAGATCATTAATGACAGTCATGGACATGCAGCAGGAGACGAATTGATCTGCGGAGCTGCAGCATGTATGCGGAGCTGCTTTGATAAGTACGGAAAAGTTTATAGGATCGGTGGAGATGAATTTGTCGCAGTTTTATTCGTTCAATTAGAGCAGTTTTTATGGATCAAGACAGAATTTGACGGTGATATCAGATATTGGACAGGAAATCAGGTGGAAGAGATATCTATTTCCTGCGGATACGTTTCAAGCGGCGAGCGCAAATGGGCATCCATGAAAGAAATCGCCAATGTCGCAGATATCCGCATGTACGAAGAAAAAGCAATGTACTATAAGAAAAATGGAGTAGACCGTCAGGGACAGCCGGCTTCATATGTGGCTCTTTACAGATTGTATTCACAAATCTTGAGAATCAATCTGCAAAAGGATCATTACAAGATTTTGAATTGGAAAGAAACTATTCATAAAAACAAACAGCTTCCAAAAGGAACATTAACAGAATGGTTTGATAATTTTCAAGACATCCAGTTCATTCATCCAGATGACAGAGAAGAATATCAGCAAAAGACAGATCTTGAATATCTGAAACAACAATTTGCAGAGCAAAAGGAATTTGTTACGATCACATATCGAGTGAAAGAAGGTACAGATTATAAAACAGTAACTTTAGAAATCGTACCAGAAGATGAGAATTCAAAAAATACCTATGAAGGATTTTTGTATGTAAAAGACAGCAAGGCAAATCTTATTTAATTAAGATATAGCTTTGCTGCCTCTTTTTTACAAAACAAAACAATGACAATTTTTTTTTGAAAAAATTAGTATTATGATAAATAGACGATGAAAGAAGACGCTGATATAATAAATGTAAAGAAATCAAGGAAAAACGTACAAAAACAGCAATAAAATGGACGATATATCAGGAGGAAAATAATCATGGGATTCTTTTTTAAAAACAAGAAAAAAAACAAAGCAGAAGAGGCAGTGACACAGGTGCCAGAGGTAATAACTGAGACTGTGACAACAGAAGGAGCGATTCTGGCAAGAGAAGGAATCAAGCTTGGACTTCCAACAGTGAGTATGGAAGAAGCAATCGTGGCAGCAGGGGAACTGTTAAGAGATCTTGGATATGTAGATGATGATTATATTCCAGCAATGATCCGAAGAAATGAAGAAGCATCCGTATATATGGGATTGGGACTTGCAATTCCACATGGAACAGAAGATGCAAAAAGAAATGTAAAGAAGAGTGGAATCATCGTAATGCAGTACCCAGATGGAGTTGAATTTAACGGAGGAACAGCACAACTTGTGATCGGAATTGCAGGGGTTGGAGATGAACATTTGGAGATCCTTGGACAGATCACAGAAGCAGTGACAGAAGAAGAGATTTTAGAAGAATTAAAGAAGACAACAGATGTCGATTATATTTTGAAGACATTTGCGAATATGGAGTAACACTCTTTCAACTGTGGTATGATATTTTATACCACAGTTTTTTAGTTTATAGGAGAATCCTGCAAAGCAGGATCCTTTCTTGTTATCTTATTTCTGTCACATATACGAAAGACTACCTTCGCAAATCAGAATTTAAGAATGCATCTTAGAATCTTCCTCCCGAAGATTCTCATACAACTTCCGGGAATCCCACTTCCGATTCTCATCCGTCAAAACCGCCTTCAAAGGAATTCCAGCAATTCGTTTCTTATGGAATCCTTTGATCACCTGATCGATCTCAAAACTAGTGAGTCCAACCATAATCATCATCTCATCATCAAAAGAGAAGTCTCCAGAGAGATCTTCACAAGCATCAAAGCCATCAATATCTGCCAAATACCCAATTGGCTGTCCAAAATCAGCAGCAGCGACTTGTTTAATGCGAATCTTTAAAGGCATCAAAACTCTGCGGATATCGATGGCGCGTTTTTTATCTTTGATATTATATAATAAAATCTGTTTCTTCATGGAACGAATACCTCATTTATTGTATCGAAAAAATTTTATTTTAAACTTCAGTGTGACAGCAATTACAGTATAACAGTAATTACAGTGTAACGACAATTACAGCATAACAACTGTTACACCAAGATCTCCTTCTCCATACTCACCATCGCGGTAACCAGAGATACGTTTCTGCTTCTTCAACTGTTTAAAGTAATTATGAAGTCCCTTACGTAGGGCACCAGTACCTTTTCCGTGGACAACGGTGATCTGTGCTAAGTTTGCAAGACACGCATCGTCAATATATTTATCAAGCTGTGCGATCGCTTCATCAACGGTCATTCCCATGACATTGATTTCAGGACGGATGGAAGCGGATTTGTTGATCGCTGTACGTCCGCGGTTGCGGCTTTCGTTTCTCTGGTTTTCACGTTTGACATCTTTGGCAGTCTTTGTGATCTCAAGGTCTTTGATATTGACAAGAGAACGCATCATACCCATCTGAACGTATAAGTCACCTTTTGCATTTGGAAGAGTGGAAACAGTTCCGGCGAGGGAAAGACTTGTTACATAAACTTCATCACCAACATGGAAATCACTTGCATCGTGACGTTTCTTATTCTTTTTCTTTGTCTTATAAGCCATCTGGTTTTCAAGTTTCGTCATGCGGCCGCGAAGATCGCTTCGCATATGTTCCATCTGTTTATTTGCATTTGGATTCTTGTTTTGTTTCTTTAACTTGTTATATTCACGGATCGTAGAATCTGCAACTTCTTTCGCCTCGGAAATGATGTTGTGAGCTTCTTCACGTGCTTCACGAAGCATCTTGTCACGTTTTTCTTTAATGTTATCCTGACGGGATTTGAGACTCTTACGAAGTGTTTCGATTTCTTTGCGGTATTCAAGAATCTCTTCCTGTTCTTTTTCAATTGTCTGTTTACTTTTTTCAAGATCAGCTAAAATTGTTTCAAAGTCTTTGACAGACTCATCAATCTGATCAGCAGCACCTTCAATGATATGTTCGTCTAATCCTAATTTACGTGAAATTGCAAACGCATTACTCTTTCCAGGAATACCGATCATCAGACGGTAGGTTGGAGAAAGAGTTTCCACATCAAACTCACAGGAAGCATTTTCAATATCATCGGTGGAAAGGGCGAACATCTTCAGTTCACTGTAATGGGTTGTAGCCATTGTCTTAATACCGCGTCCATGCAGATCACTTAAAATAGAGATTGCAAGTGCAGCACCTTCGATTGGGTCTGTACCACCACATAACTCATCGAGTAAGACTAAAGAATCTCTATGAGCCTGCTGAACGATGGATACGATATTTGTCATATGAGAGGAGAACGTACTTAAGTTCTGCTCAATACTCTGCTCATCTCCGATATCCGCAAAGATCTCACGGAAAATTCCAAGAGAAGATCCCTGGAATGCAGGAATATGAAGTCCTGCCTGTCCCATTAAGGATAGTAAGCCAACGGTTTTTAAAGACACTGTTTTACCACCAGTGTTTGGTCCGGTAACGATCAGCATGGAGAAGTCTTTTCCAAGAGATACGTTGATCGGAACAACTTTTTTGCGGTCTAATAAAGGATGACATCCCTGTTTGATATTGATAATGCCATCTTCACGGAAAATAGGTTTGGATGCATCGATATCTTTGGCATACTTTGCTTTTGCAAAAATAAAGTCTAACAGCACCAGTGTTTTCTGGTCGTGAGCAAGATCGTCAACACCATAAGAAGCCTGTTCACTTAACATAGAAAGAATATGCTCAATCTCAGACTGTTCTTTTCCCTCTAATTCCTTTAATTCATTATTTAATGTCACAACAGACATTGGTTCGATAAACAATGTATTTCCAGAAGCTGACTGATCGTGGATCATACCCTGGAAAGAACTTCTGTATTCCTGTTTAACTGGAATACAGTAACGGCCATTTCTCATGGTAACGATCGCATCCTGCAGTTTATCCTGATTGGAAGCAGAACTTACCAGTGCAGTTAACTGTGTATGAATCTTCTGGTTTGTCTGTTTCATTGCACGACGGATATGCTTCAAAGTAGAAGAAGCATCGTCACTGATCTCTTCCTCAGAAATGATACAGCGGCGGATCTCGTGCAGGAGATCATCTAAAGGCACAAGGCTTTCAAATAACTCATCCAGAGAATCGGCTTCAATATCATCCTCTGTGCGGACTCCGTAAGAAACAGCGTTCTTTACAGATTCCAGAACACGAGCGATATCAAGCAGTTCGCCAGTTCCAAGCGTACCTCTCATCTTCAGACGTGCAAGAGAAGGGGAAAGATCACTTACCCCAAAAAAAGATACATTTCCACGTTTATAGATACGTGTCAATGCATCCTGTGTCTGATCCTGAGCATTTAAGATATCAGCTTCCTCAGTCATCGGTTTTAAATTAGCACACATCGACTTCCCAAGTTCGGTTGTCGCGTATCCGGTTAAAATATTTATAATCTTATCAAATTCAAGTGTTTGTAATACTTTCTGATTCATGATAAATTCCTCATTTACATTAAATTATTGCAACTCTTACTTATTATATCGAAAATTCATTAAAATTTTCCAATATATAAAGAGTTTATCATAGATTGTTTTTGCTGTAAACACAGGGAAAATGGGAATTCCAGACGTTAATTTACAAGAACTTAACATAAGACATGATGCAATTTTACATTGAGCAAGTACAATAGAAATTACACCGTATAAAGATTTGGAGGAAAAGATGAAAACACAGCAAAAGATTTTTATGAACCGGGAACTGTCCTGGCTCAAATTTAATGAAAGAGTATTAGAAGAAGCTGAGAACAAAGAAGTACCACTGTGTGAGAGACTGACATTCGCATCCATTTACCAGAGCAACTTAGACGAATTTTTTATGGTAAGGGTAGGATCATTGATCGACCAGATGCTGCTAGATAAAAATATGAAAGAAAACAAGACAAAAATGACACCGAAAGAGCAGCTGGATGCGATCATGCCACAGGTTCGGAAGTTAAACCGAAGAAAAGACAACGTATATGAAGAAATGATGGAGGCACTCAAAGACTACAATATTAATCTTGTCAATTTCCAGAAAATATCTAAAAAAGAAAGCGAATACCTAAGAGCTTATTTTCAGGCAGAGATCGCGCCATTGATTTCCCCAACGATCATCGGAAAAAGACAGCCATTTCCATTTTTAAAGAATAAGGAAATCTATGCGGTAGCAGTGCTGGAAACAAAAAATGGAAAAGAAAAATTAGGGATCATTCCATGTGGAAATGAAGTGTTTGAACGGCTGATCAATATTCCGGGCAAAGATGCTTATATGTTATCAGAAGAAATGATCCTTCACTATGTGCCAAGAATCTTTAAAGGATACCATGTAAAAGCAAAATCTCTGATCCGAATTACAAGAAATGCAGATATTGATGCAGATTCCATGTATGATGAAGATCTTGATTACAGAGACTTTATGGTAGAGATCATTAAGAAACGAAAGAAACTTGCACCAGTGAGAATGGAATTGTCAAAAGAAATGGATGGAGAGATTATCGATCTTTTATGTGGATATTTAGATCTCGATCCAGAGTATGTATTTTATAATCATACACCACTGGATCTGTCATTTGTCTTTACAATTCAGGATATTTTAAGAAGAGAACCAGACCTGTTCTTCGACAGACGAGTGCCGCAAAAATCAGCACAATTTAATGAAGAAGAATCCATTATGGATCAGATTGCCAAGAAAGACAAGCTGCTGTCTTATCCATATGAAAGCATGCGTCCATTCTTAAAATTACTGCAGGAAGCAGCAGAAGATAAAAATGTTGTATCCATCAAAATGACATTATACCGCGTGGCAAAACAAAGTAAGATCATCGAATCACTGATCGAAGCCGCTGAAAATGGAAAAGAGGTCACGATCTTAGTAGAATTAAAGGCAAGATTTGATGAAGAAAATAATATCGAATGGTCCAGAAGATTAGAAGATGCCGGATGCCGTGTCATTTACGGACTGGATGGCTACAAAGTACATTCCAAGCTGTGTCTGATCACAAGAAAGAAAAAGGGAAAAGTTGCATACATAACACAGATCGGAACAGGAAACTATAATGAAAAAACAAGCCGTCTCTACACAGACTTGTCCTTAATGACAGCAAACGTAGATATCGCAATGGAAGCAGCCGAAGTATTTCAGGCACTTTCTATGGGAGAAACCGTAGAATCTGTGGATCATTTGTTAGTAGCACCACACTGCCTGCAGAACAAAGTGATCCACATGATCGATCGTGAAATTGAACACGCAAAGATCGGGGAACCTGCATATATCGGATTAAAAATGAATTCCTTAAGTGATAAGAAGATCATGGAAAAATTAATCGAAGCTTCAAAAGTAGGCGTTAAAATTGACATGATCGTAAGAGGAATCTGCTGTCTGATTCCGGGAGTCAAGGGAGAGACTGAAAATATACAGGTAAGAAGTATCGTAGGAAGATACTTGGAACACTCCAGAATTTACATTTTCGGAACGCAGGGCAGAGAAAAAGTTTATATTGCGTCTGCAGACTTTATGACAAGAAATACAGTACGAAGAGTTGAAGTTGCAGCACCAGTATACGATCCAGAAATCAAAATGCAGCTGATCGAAATGTTTATTACAATGTTAAGTGATAATGTCAAAGCAAGAGAAGAAGACAATAAAGGAAACTATAAGATTCCAAAAAATCAGGATACACCGCTCAATTCACAGGAATTCTTTTACGAGCAGGCTTATAGAAATGCTGGAAATGTAAATCTATAAAATTTTCTGGAAACAGGATGGAAAGGCAGGAATCTCCTTTGTGAACAATCCGTCATAACGTGCGAATATAAACGAAATTCCCCTAGATTTTACAAGCAAACTATGGCATAATAACATAGGTAAAAAAATAGAGGATTTAAAAAACGCCAGAGAAGATGTTGGCGTACACGAATTAGAAAGGCACAATAACATGAGATATATTAGTGATTTACATGAAGGAGATCAGGTTTCCGAGATTTATTTATGTAAGACAAAATCCCCGGGAACATCCAAATTTGGAAAATCATATTATTCCCTGACATTACAGGACAAGACAGGAATGATCGACGGAAAGGTATGGGAACTTACCAATGCGATCGGACATTTCGAAGCGATGGATTACATTTTAGTCAGAGGACAGGTAACAAGCTATCAGGGTTCTAACCAGTTAAACATCCAACAGATCCGCAAAGCTCAGGAAGGTGAGTTTGACATGGCAGATTATATGCCAAGTACAAAGAAGGATATTGATGGCATGTTCAAAGAACTTCTTGCAATGATCAGCAAGACAAAGAATCAGTATTTAAAACAGTTAGCAGAGAAGATTTTCATTGAAGATAAAAACTTTGCAAGAGAATTCAAAGTACATTCCGCAGCAAAAAGCGTACACCACGGATATATTGGAGGACTGTTAGAGCACAGCTTATCCGTAGCAAAGATGTGCGAAAGCTATGCAAATCTGTATCCACAGTTAAACAGAGATCTGATCGTAATGTGTGCATTATGGCATGACATGGGGAAAGTTGAAGAATTATCAGGTTTCCCAGAGAATGACTACACAGATGAAGGACAGTTAGTCGGACACATCGTGATGGGAGCGATTAAATTAGACCGCCTGATCCGCGAGATTCCAGGTTTTCCACCAAAACTTGCAAATGAAGTAAAACACTGCATGTTAGCACATCACGGAGAATTAGAATTCGGTTCTCCAAAGAAACCTGCATTATTAGAAGCAATTGCTCTAAGCCAGGCAGATAACTTAGATGCAAAGATGGAAACATTTGCAGAGATCATGGAGAAACAGAAAGAAGATCAGGAATGGTCAGGATTCCAGCGTCTATTAGACACAAGAATCCGTAAGACATCTATTTAATTTAAGATATATGTCAGTGTAAAATAGAATGATATAATTCAAGAAGAAATACAACAGTTTAACCAAGAAAAAGATACAGAGGTGCGTATGGAATTTAAGAAAAATCAGATCGTAGAACTCTATATCGATGACATTGGAAACGAAGGAGAGGGCATCGGCCATATAGATGGTTATGCCCTCTTTTTAAAAGATGCGGTCATCGGAGACAAAGTTCGAGCAAAGATCATCAAAACAAAGAAAAATTACGGCTTCGCAAGAGTCGAAGAAGTCTTAGAAGCATCCAAAGACAGAGTAACACCACGCTGCCCAAAAGCAAGACAGTGCGGAGGCTGTACATTACAGCATTTAGCTTATGAAAAACAGTTAGAATATAAATTTAATAAAGTAAAAAACTGTTTAGAAAGAATCGGAGGCCTAGAAAACATCGAAGAAAAAATGGAACCAATCCTTGGAATGGAAGAACCATTTTACTACCGAAACAAAGCCCAGTTCCCAGTCGGATACGACAAAGAAGGAAATCTTATCACTGGATTTTACGCAGGAAGAACACATCACATCATCGACTGCACACACTGCATGATCCAGCATCCAGTGAACGAACAGATTTTACTAAAAGTCTTAGACTACATGAAGAAAAACAACATCACAGCCTATGACGAAAAGACTCACAAAGGATTAGTCCGCCACATCGTAACAAGAGTCGGATTCAAAACAGGCCAGATCATGGTCTGTCTTGTTGTAAATGGAAGCAAAAAGAATTTAAGAAACTTAGAAATGCTCGTAGATTCCCTGACTGAAATCGAAGGAATGACAAGCATCTGTGTAAATATCAACAAAGAAAAGACAAACAGAATCCTAGGAAGTAAAATAGAAGAAGTTTATGGCAATCCATACATTTACGACTACATCGGCAATGTAAAATATCAGATCGGACCATTATCCTTCTTCCAGGTCAATCCAACACAGACAAAAGTATTATACGAAAAAGCAATGGAATACGCAGACCTGAAAGGTGAAGAAACCGTATGGGATCTCTACTGCGGAATCGGAACCATTTCCTTATTCCTAGCCCAGAAAGCAAAGAAAGTCTACGGAGTAGAAATCGTCAAAGAAGCCATCGACGATGCAAAATTGAACGCCAAGATGAACGGTTTCGACAACGCAGAATTCTTCGTAGGAAAAGCCGAAGAAGTACTTCCAAGAGAATACGAGAAAAATGGAGTCTATGCAGACACGATCGTCGTTGATCCACCAAGAAAAGGATGCGACGGAAAGTTATTAGAGACGATGGTAAAGATGGCACCAAAACGAATCGTGTATGTCAGCTGCGACCCAGCAACTTTGGCAAGAGATCTGAAGGTACTGTCAGGGGAAGGGTATGAAGTTGAGAAGGTTTGTGCTGTGGATCAGTTTAGTCATAGTTCCCATGTGGAGACTGTGGTGAGGTTGAGAAGAGAAAATTAATCAATAAATCAATTTTTGTACGAATTTTCATTAATTCTTGATTATATTCAAAAACCTTTATATAATAAAGTTGGAGTTATAAATAAATAATATTAATATACGTTCGATACACACGGATTTATATAAAGGGGAAATTAAATAATGAAGAGAAAATACGAGAGTCCTATGGCATACATTAAGTGGAGACGGTAAACGAAGATGGAATCATGTTGGTACTTTGAAAGAAGCAGATTCCAGTCATCCAAACCATTCATAATAGGAATTTCAGATATTGAGATAATTAAATGATAAGACAAAAGAGTCAGGGATTACTGTTCCTGACTCTTTTTTAATTTATAGGACTTTCCTATAAATTAAACAAAAACAAAAGGAGGGATGTCTATGCAAACAAGGCAGCAGGCAATCAATTATGGACTGACATTTCCACATACCTATGTAGAAGCTCCATTCAAAGATCCAAACTGGGAATTAGTAAGGGTAAAAGGAAGCAAAAAAGCTTTTCTATGGGTTTATGAAAAAGATGGATATATTAATCTGAATATTAAAGTAGATCCAGAATGGAGAGAATTCTGGAGAGAAGCTTACGATGCAGTAATTCCAGGATATCACCAGAATAAGAAATACTGGAACACGATCATTTTAGATGGAACAATTCCAGAAAGAGACATCAAAAAAATGATCAAAGAAAGTTATGATATTGTAACAGACAGCCCCACAAAAAGAATCTACGAAGCAGTCAAGCAGATTCCAAAGGGACATGTTGCAACCTATGGACAAGTCGCAGCAATGGCAGGAAACCCTAAAATGTCCAGAGCCGTAGGGAATGCCTTACATAAGAATCCAGATCCTGTGAATATTCCATGCTTTCGCGTTGTGAATGCAAAAGGAGAACTTGCAGGGGCATTTGCATTTGGAGGGGAAGATGTGCAGGCACGGTTGCTGGAAGAAGAAGGAGTGGAAGTTGTAGATGGGAAGGTGGATTTACAAAAGTATAAATTTTGATTTGAAGGTAGTCGTTCAAATGTATATGAGAAAAACGAAATAATAATATAAAGTATCCAGACCAGAAATTTATGCTCGCCGTTTTGAACGGTCGCTGATTCGCAAATTTTCCTTGCAAAACTCGCTTCGCTTAAACATTGCACCAAATTTGCTGCGAACCGTTCAAAATGACGGCAAAATTTCAATGGTTCTGGATACTTTATATTATTATTTCGTTTTTCTCATATACACGGACGGCTATTCAAATCACTACAAGTGTGTATGTTGTACGGTATTGGCTAAGAATTTTTGATTTCGTAAACGGAAGGTTTGTGAGTTTTTGAGCCTTCCAAACTTCAGCTTATAAACGATTTTAAACAGCTCGACAAATCGGTGCTTATAAGTTTCTTTGACCTTCCGTTCACGAATACAAAAATTATTAGCCAATACCGTTTAACATACACACCCCATAGTGGTTTGAATAGTCTTCCGTTGTATGAGATAGAAAGAA
>CABIYF010000017.1 GCA_902362875.1 Eubacteriaceae bacterium
ACGTCTCTACAGATACAGTAACTTATCAACCTATCAGTTCATTATGAAAGTCTTAGATTTTTGTCTTGACAACTGAACCACTATAAAGTGCCTCGTCTAATGTTACATTCAGTTGTGGAGCAGGTGTATTTATGATTGTTGACCACCTTGCCTTTGGTGGTAGATTATAAGTTCCATCTGTAAATGTAGCATCATCAAAAAAAGCTGCACGGATATTTTCATCATCTGGATTAAGTCCTTGTTCAATTAAGATTTTGCGTAATTTTTCAATACCGTCCTCATATTTTTCTCCAATAAATCTTAAGAATATCAGGGTCAGCATCATGTCACGCTTTTCAAAAAAAGAACCTGAATTACGTGCTGCACGTAAAATATCCCTACATTTGAAAAGAATTGAATCAAGATTGATAGTATCCTCTATTTTTTTCTTTGCCATAATTTTATTTAACCTTTCCTAAATTTTCCTTCCAATAATATAAAGTCATATATCATGAATATCATAAAAATTTTGAGATTTTTCATTGCAATTATATCAATCATCTCAATAACTTATGTTCTATATCTATAATATAGCATTATTATAACAGAAAATAATATTTATTTCTATCTTCGTAAATTTTCTCTAATTTTTACAGATAAATTTTAATTTTTCATAATATTTTTGCTTAAATACTATTGCAAAGTTCAAATTAATTCAATTTACTCATTAAATCCAATAGCACTTTTTCACAATATTTTTAATGCAAAAAACCTTTCTAAATTACATTTAAAAATGCAATTTAGAAAGGTAATAATTCCCTATATTTTTGTCTACCTACTCCTCCGTCTTAATCGAACTAATCACCACATCCCCCAACTGGCACCCCACTTTCCTAACAACAATATCCTCAATCTGACTTCTCTCAACCTTCGACAAATCCTTCTTATTAACAAGCACATCCACCTTCCCATTCGTAATCGTAACAATACTATTCAAAAATCCCTTAGCCCCCAACAGATTCTCCGCAGCCGTCTCCATCTCCATCTGCTCAGACAGCATCGCCAGTTTATCCACCGCATCTTGCTTCACACTATCTTTCACTGTCTTATCCTTAATAATCTCCTCCAATATATCCTTCGCCTTACTATGTGTCTGCTCTCTCTCCAATTTCGCCTTTGCCACATAATTACTAACCTGTGCATTTGTAAGCACCGCTTCCCCAACATCGGTCACGTCATCGGTTACTGCTGCCGCACTTTCTTTTGCCACATTCTTTGAAACTGTCTTCGTTTTACTATTCTTCGTCCCAGCCGAATCGTATTTCTGACTATAATTTACATACCCTGCAACAGCGATCACAACCGCTAAGGTCATGATGATCATCTGATTTTTCTGAAATACTTTTTTCATTGTTAGGAATCCTCCATTTTTAAGACTTTCACTTTATAAGATGAAATATGAAATAACACAGAAACTGCTTCAACGATCTGATTCTTTATAATATCATTCCCACCGCCTTGAGCGACGACAACCACTCCTTCGACAACTGGTTCTACTTCTTTGATCACATATGGAACTTTCTTTCCGTCTTCTTCGACTAAGACGGTCTGTTCATCTTCTTTGACCGTTTTTTCTTTTTCACTGCTGCTTTGTTCATAGGGACTGTCTTTATTTACGACGGCTTCTTTGGATGAATTAACGGTAATCATCACTTTTACTTTTCCGACTCCTTCTACATGTTTTAATGCATTGACCAATCGCCTCTCCTGCTTTTTCACATAGAGATCGGTAGAATCTTCTTTTGCTGTGGTTTCACTACTTTGTGTGTTCTTCTTTGTCTTCCCGGATGGGATGCTCACGATAATCAGGCTGATGCCAAGAAGTAAGATCAGGCAAAGTTTTGGAATGCCGATATTTTCGATCAGATGTTGTAGTTTTTCCCTCTCTATCATATTTCTTCTACTCACTTATATTTATATTAGATTCCTTCATATTATAGAAGTTTGAAATTGCGGTTTTTAGTTTCTTTGTATGACGAAGCTTGTCTGTTTTGATGTCGATCTTCTCGATGATTCCTTTTTCATTTACCTTTGGATCAACGTCTAATACTTTGAGATCGTACTGTGAAAATAACGTTGTGATCTGTTCTTTGATCTGATTTTGTTTTTCCTCTTTTACACCATCCAGAAATGCAGGGTTATTTTCTTCTTTGACTGCGGTTGAGATTGCCTGTGTCACGATATCTTCGTTGGATAAATAATAGGAAACTGGCTGCATCATCAGGGAGATGAGCATAAATCCTGTCATTAGTCGCAGGTATGGCCGGTAGATGCTTTTGTCGCAGAGCTGATCGATCAGTGTTGTTAAGATCAGAAAAAATATGATCATTTTCAGATAATCCATAACCCTTACCCCGCATAATAATTAACGTTGGTTGAGAATGCGATCAATGCCACGGACAGGATAAATAACAGTGCCATCGTAAAGATCATCGAAAGCATTAATTTTCCGCTTTGAATGACTGCATCCATCGCTCCGGTAATCCTTTTGTCGGATATGGGCTGGATCATGATCCCTGCCAGTAGATAGGTAAGAACAACTGCTGTGATCTCTATAACTGGTGGGACGATGATCACGATCAGTACAAGGATTCCAACGGCTCCGATGCTGTTTTTGATCACAACTGCCGAACCGATGACCATGGTCATCGCTGAATTCAAACCACTTCCGATTCCTGGAATGGCACTCATTCCTTTTTGGAGAACTGTATTTTTCATGGAATCAACGGCTGGAAGGATCATCGACTGGATCAGCTGAACTCCTAACAAGACACTTAAGAATCCTTTGAGCAAAAACTTGATCACACCTTCGAGCGTTTTGCATAGTCTTGAAAAATGTTCTTCTTTTGATATATGGTTGATGATCTTTAAGACAAATAAGATCTTGATCATCGGAAGTAATACAACATTTGTAAGGGTTGTCATTGCATAGATCAGCAGTAGATAAAATTCATAAACTGTCGTTGATGTCGTAATCCCGGAAGTTGAGACAACAGCCAGTGAATATGCCATGATCATTCCTTTCATATAATCTGCCATTAAGGTAACGAGCTGCGTCACTGTTTTGTTTAAATAAAAAAAGGAATGTACCATGACACCGCATAGGATCACATAAGTGATATAAAATGCACTATTAGCTGTGCTTTGCTGAAAAAAGGAATCGGACAGATTTTTAAAGATGGCTGCGGTAAATGCAATCAAAAGGATTTCTCTGATCAGGTCTTTTTGGATCAACATACGGTTTAAAAAGACCTCTTTCATTTTGGCTTTGATCGTATGCAGAACACCTTTTACATTTCCGTGGATCAGCTGTTTTACTAATTGTGTATAAGATAGATCGATCTCTTTGTCTTTTAAGGTGTTTTCCACATTGGTAAACATATCTTCGTTTAGTTTTGTTTCTTTGGCTGAGATATCATTTGTTCTTGTAAGGATCAGTAAAAACAGCAAAACTAACAGGAATATTCTTTGTTTCATGTGCCATTTCCTAGTAGTTTCTGGATCGTTCCAAGCAGCGATTCAAAGACTGGAAGTCCAACGATCAGGATCGCTAATTTCCCTGCAAACTCGATCTGCTTTGCGATCGATGCCTGTCCTGCATCTTTGCAGATGTTGGATGCAAACTCGCAGATGAAGGAGATACCGATCAGTTTTAAAAGGATCTGGAAGTAGCTTTGTGGGATTTTTGAATAGGACCGGATCATCTCAAATACGGTTAGTATTTCCTCCATTTGTTTTAGTCCATACATTGCCAGAAGAATGCTTGAGATCACTGCGATCACGATTGCGATCTCTGGACGGATCGTTTTGATCTTCATGGCGATCAGACTTGCGACGATCCCAAAGACTGCGACTTTTATCATCTTAGTATCCGCCTCCAATCTCTAGGATATCGTAAAAAGTGTCTGAACGCTTTCGAACAGATCATAGATATACGGGATCACCCAGCCGAGAACAAGGATCAGTCCGGCAAGTGTGATCAAGAATGCCTGTTCGTCTCTTCCGGAATGTTTTAAGACCTGCACAAGGATCGTTACAAGAATTCCGACAGCTGCGATCCGAAAAATGATATTGACACTCATAACCCCTCCTTGTCATAAAAATGTCTGCTAGTTGCTTTATAGTAAGATGATCACGATCAGAACGCTTAATGATATACCAAGGCTTCGATACATCTTACAGTTTTTGACCACTTGATCTTTCATAAGGAAGATCTGGTCATCAAGTTGTTCGATCGTTAACAGAATCGTTTTCTCCTGCATCTGCTGGTCAAGATATCCGATCGTCTCTCCCATGTTTTTTAGGATTTCATAAAACTTTGGTTCGTAGATCACTTGTTTTAATTTCTGATTCGCTGCCATCTCCCATACTTTGGAAAAGGATTCCTCGCTGTGTGTCTCTAACTGTTTTGCCACGGTTTTTAGAAATGGCTGGTATTCCTTTTCTGTTTTTGCTGCTATTTTTAAAACGGCTTCTGGAAGCGGGGTAAATCCGTAGCGGATTTCTCCTTGCAGAAGGTATAACATTCGTTTGATCGCAATGCCCTGTTCCAGACGTTTTTGTTCTTTTGCTGCTTTGTGAAACCCAAATCCGATTCCTGCGAAGATAACGATCAGTGATCCCAATATTTTGATCAATTTAGTATCACCCCGTTTTCATCCATGATCTTTGCGATATATCCTGGCTGGTTTCGCTGTTCTAAGATCACGTAGCGCTGGAACATTTTTTTGTTGATGATCTCTCGCATATAGGGATTCTTAGATAAGGATTCCTTATTCTTTCCATGAGCGGTTGCTAAAATGCTACATCCGCGGTAGGCACAGAAAAATAAAGCTTCAACATCTTCTTTGCTTCCGATCTCATCCACAGCGATCACATCCGGTGCCATGGATCGAATCAGCATATTCATTCCCTGCCCTTTTTCACATGCATCCATAACATCGGTCTGGATACCGAGATCATTTTGGGCAACACCTTGATAACATGCTCCGATCTCGCTTCGCTCATCGACAACACCAACTGTCTGTCCTTCATCAGAGATTTTTCGGATCATATCCCGAAGCAGAGTTGTTTTTCCACAGCCTGGCGGAGAGATGATCAAGGTTGGGATGAGTTTTCCCATTCTGGTACACATAGAATAAAGGGCGTCTGCGCATCCTTTCACTTCGTGTGCAACGCGGATATTTAAACCAGAAATATGTCGAATTGTTTTGACTTTGTCATGATCCATCACAACCGTTCCACAGATTCCAACGCGGTGTCCGCCTCTTATCGTTAAAAATCCTTGTTTTAATTGTTCGATATAAGCGTACATCGAATAACTGCTGATATATTCCATGGCTTGTCTGATTTCTTGTGACGTTACGATATGTAGTTGTTCTTTTCTTGTTGTGATCTTTCCCTGTTCGGATAGATAACAGGATCTTGCGTTGTATTTTAAAATGACTGGCTTTTGAATGCGCAGGCGGATTTCCTGAAGGTCGTCCCAGTTGATGTCTGCCTGCTTTATGATCGTTCTGATATGTAATGGAAGGATTCCTAAGATTTCTTCCTCTTTCATAAATTAAAAACACCTCCCCATTTTGGTATAATCCAAATATATGTTAGGAAAGGTGTTTTTATGAATGTTGTTTGATTTTTCTTTGTTTATTTTTTCTTCTGATAATATGGTGCGATCTGATCAAAGGATTGTCTTAGCTGATACTGGAAGTTATTTTGTTTGACGATATTTGTCTTCTGGGTGACAAACTTGTCTAACTTCTGCATGTACTCTTCTTCTGTGACGGTTCCTTCTGCCACATAAGTTAATCCTTTTTCCCAGCTTGCAGTTAAGGTTGGGTTTAGGAGTGATCCAATGGATGCACTGACAACGTTTACGATCATCTCTCCAGTTAACGTTGGAGTTACGATCTGTGTCTTTTTATTTAATGCAATGTATTTATTGGACACAAGTTTCTTGACAATCTCTGCTCTTGTCGCACTTGTTCCGATTCCGCTTCCTTTGATCTGTTCTCTTAAATCTTCATCTTCAATGAGCTGTCCTGCATTTTCCATGGCAAGGATTAAGGAACCTGAATTGTATCGTTTTGGTGCGGATGTTGTTCCGTCTTTGATCTTGTAGTCTTTGACTGGAAGTTTCATACCTTTCTTTAAAGATGAGATCGCATTGATCTGTTCTTCTGTTAATGCAACTTCTTTTTTCTGACCGCCCATTCCAGTCACTTTTAAGTATCCTGGGTCTTTTAACATCTTAAAGTTTGCAAAGAATGCTTCGCCTTTGGTTTGTGTCTCCAGTTTGATCTTTAAGTAAACTGCTGGTGGCATAAAGATGCTTAGGAATCTTCTGGCGATCACATCGTAGACTTTCTGTCCCATCTCTGAGATTCTTGATAAACTGTTTACTGCCTGTCCAGTTGGAATGATCGCATAGTGGTCGGTGATCTTTTTATCATCGACATATTTGGATTTGATGATCCCCTGATACTTCTTGCCTTGCATGATCTCATTTGCAAAGCCTGATAATGGAGCGTAGTTATTTAAACCTCCGATATTTTTATAAATCTCTTTGGCAACCGCACTTGATAAGACTCTGGCATCGGTTCTTGGGTATGTAACCAGTTTCTTTTCATATAGGTCCTGGACAACTTTTAATGTCTCATCTGGACTTAATTTGAATCGTTTGGAACATTCATTCTGTAATTCTGCAAGATTATATAATAATGGCGGATTCTTCTTTTCCTGTCGTTTGGAAGATGATACAACGATTGTCTCATTGTTACTGCCGTCTTCCAAATATTTGATAAATTCCTGTGCGTCTTTCTTGTCTAGGAATCCATTGTCTTTATATAGCTTATTTGATTCAAAGTATTTTGATCCTTTTACTGCTTTCCATTCCGCTTCTACCTGAAATCCCTGACAGTCAAAGTGTCCCAGGATTCTGTAAAATGGTGTTGGTACAAAAGTCCGGATTTCTCGTTCTCTCTTTACGATCATTCCAAGAACGCAGGTCATCACTCGTCCGACGGCTACAACCAGACTTCGTTTCTGGTTTAAATAGTTACCTAATGTCCAGCCGTATTTAAGTGTCAGAACTCTTGAGAAGTTGATTCCCATTAAATAGTCCTCTTTGGCTCTTAAGTAAGCTGCTGCTGCGAGGTTATCGTATTCGCTTAAGTCTTTCGCTTCTTTCACCCCGCGGATAACTTCTTCTTTTGTCTGGGAGTCGATCCAGACGCGTTTTTTCTTCTTGTCTTTGCTGACATTTGCCTGCTGGTCAACTAAACGGTAGATATATTCTCCTTCTCGTCCGGAGTCAGTGCAGACGTAGATCGTATCAATGTCTTCTCGGTTTAGGAGAGAGGATACGATGTCAAACTGTTTTTGTACTCCTTGGATCGTTTCGTATTTGAATGTCTCTGGGATAAATGGAATGGTTTCTAAGTCCCATTTCTTTAAGGCAGGGTCATACTGATCTGGGTAGGACATGGTCACTAAATGTCCGACACACCATGTGATGACTGCCTTGTCTCCTTCCATGTATCCATCTCTGTTTTTTGCATTTATATTCAGTGCCGCTGCGAATTCTCTTGCGACACTTGGTTTCTCTGTGATAAATAGTGCTTTCAAAAAATTACCTCTTTCTAAAAGTTTTACGATATATTATAACATAACCATTGAAAACATGATATAATTAAATCTGTTTCTTATGGAATTCATATCTGTAAAAATATGATTCCACATATAATTTATACTGAAAGGATGATGAGTATGTTTTTAAATGAAGCAACCAAACTTCGTGCACAGACAATTATCAAGGGACTTGAAAAAAGAAACATGCATGGTGTTTTCTGTGCGACCAAGGAAGACGCCCTAAAACAGGCTCTTAGTTATATCAAAGAGGGTTCTTCTGTTTCTTGGGGTGGTTCTATGAGCGTTTCTGAGATTGGGCTGATGGATGCCTTAAAGGAAGGAAACTATCAGCTGATCGATCGTTCTGTCGCAAAGAATTATGATGAGCAGCGTGAGATCTTTGCTAAGGCTGTCTTATCTGATTATTTCCTGATGAGCTCTAACGCGATCACTTTAGACGGAGAACTGATCAATATCGATGGAACTGGTAACCGTGTTGCGTGCTTAAGTTATGGTCCTAAACATGTGATCATGATCGTTGGTATGAACAAGGTTGTCAATGATGTAGAAGACGGAATTAAGAGAGTTCGTAATTTTGCCAGCCCTCCAAACACTCTTCGTCTCGGACTGAAAACTCCTTGTTCTATGACTGGACGTTGTGGAGACTGTTATGGTGATACCTGCATCTGCAGTCAGATCGTTGTGACAAGACGTCAGAGTGCAATGATGAAAGATCGTGTGAAAGTGATTCTTGTTGGTGAATCCCTAGGTTATTAAACACTCAGTCTTTCTATCAAATATCACAGACATTTTATTAGGCATTTTTACTGGATATTTTATCGCCATTCCAGTGAAAATGCCTTTTCTATTCTTGAATTTTTATAACAATCATAGTAAAATCAAACTATATTATGACACAATTCGACATATTTTATAACAATATTGATATTATGAGGTTTTTCTATGAATTATGATATTTACCATTCATCTATCACTTATTTTCCACTGCTTCCGCTTTCTAAAACGGCTTCCTTTGAGCGCAAGGTATTGGATATCCGACAGATGCCTGCTCAGGTTTTGTTTCCTCATTGGGATGATGAGTTTGAGTTCATATATGTTCTCTCTGGCATGATGGAGTTTCGTGTCCGGCAGAAGGCTTTTCTAGTTTCTTCTGGGGAAGGTTTCTTTTTAAATACTGGCGAGATTCATTCCGCTTGTGCATATCAGTCTTATGACTGCCGCTTTGTTATCTACCGGATCTGCCCTTCTGTTCTTTTTCAGACAGAAGATAATCCTTTATATCAAAAATATATCAAACCTCTGGTCGATCATCCTTCCTTTGGATTTTTAACGCTTGTTCCAAAAGTCCCTTGGCAGAAATATATCCTTGAAATGATCCGCAAAATGAATGAGATCTGTGACCGTCCTGTTGATGGGTATGAATTGAAGATCAACCATTTTGTAAATGAGATCTTTTATTATATCTTTCATAATGTGAATCTCTCCAGAGAACTGTCCTTAAAAGAAGCAAGGGATTTAGAACGTATGAAGGATGTGATGATCTATCTCAATAAAACGATCGACCAAAAGCATACACTCGCTGATATTGCTTCTTACTGCCATCTAAGCAACAGTGAATGCTGCCGACTCTTTCAAAGAAATGTTCATCTAAGTCCTGTGGATTATCTGAATCAGCTTCGTATTCATATGAGTCTGTCTGAGATCATCAAACATGAGAAAAAGATGACAGACATTGCTAAGATGTATGGTTTCTCTGGCAGCAGTTATTTCTCTGAAATGTTTAAAAAGACCCTCGGCATAACGCCAAGAGCCTTTTATAAATCTGTTCTTGAGCAACAAACTCTTTCTTCTAACGCTGATCCCATTCACGGAAGGCGATGAATTTCGTCTTCCAAAGAAGGCTCAATGCTGGTGTTAATGCCCAGATCATCTTTGTCTCTTCTTGCATGATCAGATCGATCTTTAATATCCCTGCATACTGAATCACCAGTAGTAACGTAAAGATCACTAGTAATCCATATGCAACAGAATAAGAATTATGCACTTTCTGCCCGATCTTCTCACTAAAATAAAAGCAATCCAGTGTCAGAGAAATGATCGAAATCACTGATAAAATGATATTGATCGTATAAAATGTATGCATATCCATATGATTAAACCATGTTGCCAAAACACCTAGAAAGATCATGATCTGTGCATACCATAATACTTTTTCCTGTTTTTCATATTGATTTCTCATCGATTGAAACCTCTTTTTCTTTCTTTTAATAATGAATAAATACAGGATCTCCGATCTTCGTCAGGTTATATACAGATCTTGCATCTGATAATGTTAAGTTAACACATCCATGAGATCCATTCGTCTTATAATACGTTGGTGACCAGCTTCCCCAGTCTCCTCTGCTGCTGTAATGATATCCTGTTCCTGTCCACATGATCCTTGTCCAGTATCTTGTTGGAACACTGTAATCCGCACCTGTTAATGTCTTCGTCAGTTTCTTCTCTTTGATGTCATAAACACCGGTTCTTGTGATACGATCTGGTGTTGCTTTTCCAGTGATACAGGTTGTGCTGAACACAAGTTTTCCCTTCTTGTAGACGAAAACTTCCTGTGCTGACAGGTCAACTTCACTGTAGTTTTGTGTATCCCAGTCATTTTGTTTATTCGTATAATCCATACGATATCCTTTATGGCTGTAAACTGGTTTTAAACTTGTAAGTAAAGCCTGTTCATTCTCCTTGGAAGGGTCTTTCTCATAAGCTTTGATCGCAGATTCTTCTGGTGCTTTCTTTAACGCTTTCATTGTCTGTGCAATAACTTTATCATAATCAATACGCCATCCGTAATCTCCGCCGCTGACTTTGATCTTCTTACCGGAATGTGTCTTAAATGTTCTTGCGATTCCCTGTGTCTTGTATTTTAAGCAAAAACTCTCCAGCCATTTCTCAACTGCCGGCTGGTCTAATTTTACAGTATGTCTCTTTGTGTTTACTTTGATGCAGTCTTTTAACACATCTGGACCTAATGTCTCTTTGACATTATTACCCATATCCCACTGAATGAAATGTAATAAGTACTCATTGTAGGTTGTCTGCATCTGTTTTAATTCTTCATCATCATGATACAGACCAGGCTTTTTATAGACGTCCGGATTCTTCTTTTCATCTGTCAGATTCAGTGTGTTACTTAAAGACTCTATGGATTTCTCTACTGCGTCATAAAATGCTTTACGGTTTAAGTAATTTCCTTCATCTTCTTTCTGGATTACACCGTATTTCTTATCTGCAGAATATACGATCGTTGCATCCACTGGTTTTGTGATCTTATATGTATCACTGCCTTTGATCAGAACGGATTGTTTTAATTTGGCCTTTAATTTCTGCTCTGACAATGCAACTGCTGTTACTTTGGTTTTTTTGCCACCAAAGATCGTTGAGAATACACTTTGGCTGTGCTGCTTCTTGTAAGCGTCCTTTACGTATGATTCTGTCTTAAATGCAAGATCGATCTCCTTACCGGAAATCACTTCCTGCCCTTTATTTCTTCCTTTGATCTTTAACTTGTAGGAATCAATGGATTTCTTAACTTTCTTCACTGACTCTTCATATGTCATTCCTGACACATCAACTTTGTTAAATGTACTCCCCGGATACCAACGGTTCTGATAATGGGCATGGACACCGATAGCGGCTGCTATAATAACAACCGCTACGGCACCTCCTATAATTCCCCCTTGTTTCTTTGTAATCCTCATTTTAACTTTGGCCTCCAAATCCAACTTTATGATGGATTATTCATAAAGTGGGTATTTTTCTGTTAATCCTAATACTAATTCGTTTGCTTCATCAAGCTTCTTGTCTAATAATGTCAGACGGATAGCTTTTGCGATCACTTTCATATCTTCTTCTTTCAGTCCACGAGTTGTAACAGCTGGTGTTCCAAGACGTAATCCTGATGTTACGAATGGAGATTTTGGATCGTTTGGTACTGTGTTCTTGTTGCATGTGATATGTACAGAATCCAGTACTTTCTCAGCTTCTTTTCCTGTCAGACCGTATTTCTTAAGGTCTACTAACATTAAGTGGTTGTCTGTTCCGCCAGATACGATATCGAATCCTTCTTCAATCAGTGCTTTTGCAAGAGTATCTGCATTCTTCACAACCTGTGTCATATATTCTTTGAATGATGGGTCTAATGCTTCTTTGAATGCGACTGCTTTACCAGCGATCACGTGCATTAATGGTCCACCCTGGATTCCTGGGAAGATTGCTTTGTTGAAGTTGTATTTTTCATTCACTTCATTGCTGCACATGATCATTCCACCACGAGGTCCTCTTAATGTCTTATGTGTAGTCGTTGTTGTTACATGAGCATAAGGGATTGGGCTCTGGTGTAATCCTGCTGCTACTAAACCAGCAATATGAGCCATATCTACCATTAAGACTGCTCCAACTTTGTCAGCGATCTCACGGAAACGTTTGAAGTTGATCTCTCTTGCATATGCACTTGCACCAGCGATGATCATCTTTGGTTTGCATTCTAATGCGATTCTTTCTACTTCATCATAATCGATGAATCCTTCTTCGTTTACTCCGTATGGTACGCAGTGGTAGTTTTTACCAGACATGTTGACTGGGCTTCCGTGTGTTAAATGTCCACCATGGTCTAAGCTCATTCCCATGTATGTATCTCCGACATTTAATACTGCGAAGAATACTGCCATGTTTGCCTGTGCTCCAGAGTGAGGCTGTACATTTACATATTCACATCCAAATAATTCTTTGGCACGTTCTCTTGCAAGATCTTCTACAACGTCTACATACTGGCATCCACCATAGTAACGTTTTCCTGGATATCCTTCTGCATATTTATTTGTTAAATGGCTTCCCATTGCTGCCATAACAGCTTTTGAAACAAGGTTTTCAGATGCGATCAACTCAAGATTTGTTCTCTGTCTTGTTAATTCATCTTCCATTGCTTCTGCTAATTCTGGATCGTAGTTTTTTACTTCGCTAAAATCAAACATAGTTTTCTCCTTTATATGTTATGTAAAATAATATTATGTCTCGTATGTTATGTATTATTAATATGATCTCTCGATCGTTTGATTTATCTGATTATTCCTGGAACTGTTCTTTTAATGCTTCAACTGCACGTTCTACACGGCTTTCTTTGATCAGAACTGTGATCTTGATCTCAGATGTGTAGATTAAGTGGATGTTGATTCCACGATTATAAAGTGCTTCGAACATCTTAGATGCTGCTCCACTGTTAGACATCATTCCAGCTCCAACGATGGATACAATTCCAACTTCTTTGTCGCTTAAGATTTCTTCATAATCTGCTTCGTCAAATGCTTTCTTTAATGTTTCAACGGCATGATCTGCTTCTTCTTGTGCTACAACGAAGGAGATATCTTTGTTCTCTCCACGTCCGATAGACTGAAGGATCAGTTCCACGTTGATTTCTTCTTCTGCAATGGCACCAAAAACTTTTGCTGCGATTCCTGGCTGGTTTTTGATTCCTTTGATTGCGATCAGTGCAACTTCAGAGTTAGACTGAACACCGCTAAATAACATTTTCTCCATCTGATTATTCCTCCTCTGGTGTTGAAAGTTCAATTCCAAGTTCTTCTAGCTGTAATGTATCAACCGGTCCTGGTGCCTGTGTCATCAGGCAGGAAGCATCTTTTACTTTCGGGAAGGCGATGACATCACGAATGCTGTCTTCTCCTGTTAACCACATAACAAGACGGTCAAGACCATAAGCTAAACCAGCATGTGGTGGTACTCCGAATTTGAATGCATCTAATAAGAATCCAAAACGGTTGTGAGCATCTTCTTTTGTAAATCCAAGAGCTTCAAACATCTTCTCCTGAATATCATCCTGATGGATACGGATAGATCCACCACCAAGTTCTGTACCATTTAATACGATATCATATGCTTTCGCACGGACATCTCCTGGTCTTTCATCGATAAATTCAAGATCTTCTTCAAATGGCATTGTAAATGGGTGATGCATTGCTGTGTAACGATTCTGTTCGTCGCTCCACTCAAGTAATGGGAATTCTGTTACCCATAAGAACTTGTACTGGGATTTGTCGATCATATCGTACTGTTTTGCAATGTGAAGTCTTAAGTTACCAAGCACATCAAAGACAACTTTATCTTTGTCTGCGGCAAATAATAATAAGTCTCCTGCCTGTCCATCCATTGCTTTGATCAGTGCATCCATCTCTTCTTCTTTCATGAATTTGGCGAAGGATGATTTCACTGTTCCATCACTCTTTAACTGAATGTATGCAAGACCTTTAGCTCCGAAGTCTTTGGCGTAATCAACGAATCCGTCAATCTTCTTACGTCCAAGATCTCCTAAACCTTTGGCATTTAATCCTCTGACAGATCCACCATTTTCTAATGCTCCTTTAAATACCATAAAGTCACATCCTGCGACTGTCTCGGATACGTTTGTAAGTTCCATTCCAAAACGCATATCTGGTTTGTCAGATCCAAAGCGGTCCATTGCTTCTTTATATGTCATGCGCAGCATTGGAAGCTGTACATCGATATCTAATACTTCTTTGAAGATCTTCTTTAACAGACGTTCGTTTACATCGATGACCTCATCAACGTCAACGAATGAAAGTTCCATATCGATCTGTGTAAACTCTGGCTGGCGGTCTGCACGTAAATCTTCATCACGGAAACATTTTGCGATCTGATAGTAACGGTCGAATCCAGAGCACATTAACAGCTGTTTAAATAACTGTGGTGACTGTGGAAGTCCGTAAAATTCTCCTGGATGTACACGGCTTGGTACAAGGTAATCTCTTGCTCCTTCTGGTGTACTCTTTCCTAAAACTGGTGTCTCGATCTCTAAGAATCCTTCGTCTCCTAAGAAGTTACGAACCATTCTTGTTACATCGTTACGGATGCGTAAGTTTCTCTGAAGATTTGGTCTTCTAAGATCAAGATAACGGTATTTTAAACGAAGTTCTTCTTTGACTGTCTGATTCTCGTCAATTGGAAATGGAGGAGTTTCTGATTCTGATAAGATACGCAGTGTGTGTACCTTGATCTCGATATCTCCTGTCTTTAAGTTCTCGTTGATCGCTGCACTTCTCTTCTCTACAGTACCTACTGCTGCAACGACATACTCGCTTCTTAAAGAGTTTGCCTTATTATAGTCTTCCTCGGATAATACTTCCTGGTCAAAGACTAACTGTAAGATTCCTGAACGGTCTCTTAAGTCAACAAAAATAAGACTTCCTAAATTTCTTCGTTTCTGTACCCATCCCATGACAGTGACTTCTGTTCCGATAAGTTTGTTGCTTACCTCTGTACATCGGTGGGATCTGGCTAAACCTGACATTGATTCTGCCATGATATTTCCTCCTTCATCCTTTTCACTTTGTACGAAAGGCAGAGCCCGTATCTTCGGTTCTGCCTTATATATTCTTTTATGAATCTTTTCTTACAAGGATCTGTTCGATCTCTGCAGCGTAAAGTACGTGATAATCCTTCTCTGGATACCACTGTTCATCTAAAGATTTATCAACAAATCCTTCTGGATCCATTGGCTGAGAATATAATTTTTTACAGATCAGTACGATCTTTGCTTCCTCAAAAAATGGAATTCCATTCGCATCTGTTGGTGTCAGACGTGTCTTTGCGATCTTGTCTTCATCTCTTCCTGATACGCTTCCAAGATAGCTTAAATCCTTCTTGAAGGTATCATCATAGAAAGATAATGTAAATGATTCTGACTGGTCAATGAATTCTTTTGTATATCTTTGTGGTCTGATAACTGTCACAGCGACATTCTTCCCCCACATAACACCCATGCCGCCCCATGAGGCAGTCATTGTGTTGACTTTTCCTTCCTGATTCTTTGCAGTAACAAGCATCCATTCCTTGCCGATCAGGCGAAATACGCTCTGGTCGAAATCTTCTGGTGCCACGATTGCATATTCACTCATGCATTGTTACCTCCTTTCCTGTAATTCTTAATCATTATATATGATTTTGTCAAAAATGTCACGAACTAGTACAAGAAAGCGTGATTTTATTTTAAACAATCTGCAATTTTATCAAGAGAAATGGCTGTTACTTCTCTTGTTTCCATGTTTTTGACATTTCCTTCATTCTTAGCGATCTCATCATCACCAATGATAATTGTATTCTTGGCATTTAATTTATTCGCGTATTTCATCTGTGCTTTTACGCTTCTTCCAAGATAGTCAGTTTCTACAACAAATCCCTGGTTACGAAGATCTACAACGATCTGGTAAGCTTTCGCTTTTGCTTCCTGTCCAAGAATTCCTACATAGAGATCGATATCTCTTGTGCATGGAAGATCGACTTTCTCTTCTTCTAAGAAATAAAGAATTCTCTCTACACCCATACCAAATCCAACGGATGGCATAGATACTTTTCCATCGATCTCATGAACAAGGTTATCGTAACGTCCACCACCACATAAAGTGAATCCGTCTTCATTTACAAATTCAAAAACAGTCTTTGTATAGTAGTCAAGTCCACGAACGATCTCTGTGTCAACTTCATATGGAATGTTCAGTGCTTCTAATAAGCTCTTTAATTCTTCAAAGTGTGCTTTGCATTCATCATCTAAATAGTCGATCGTTCTTGGTGCATCTTTGACGATTTCCTTACATTCTGGTACTTTACAGTCGATAACACGTAATGGATTCTTTTCCATACGTTCTCTGCATGTAGGACATAAGTGTTCTTCATGTTCTTTTAAATAAGATAATAATGCTTTATTGTATTCCTTACGGCAGTGTTCACATCCGATACTGTTGATGTGTAATTTTGCATCTTTTAATCCGATTTTCTTAATAAATGTAGAAACCAGTGTGATCAGTTCTACTTCTGCCAATGGGCTTTCTGCCCCGACAAACTCAACTCCGAACTGGTGGTGCTGTCTTAATCTTCCACTCTGTGGTTTCTCATAACGAAATGCTGGTGTGATATAGAACATCTTGATTGGCTGTGGCTCATTTGCCAGACCATTCTGTAAGTATGCACGGATCGCTCCTGCTGTTCCTTCTGGTTTTAATGAAATACTTCTGTGTCCTTTATCTTCGAATGTATACATCTCTTTCTGGACAACGTCTGTTGTTTCTCCAACACCTCTCTGGAAAAGTTCTGTATGTTCAAATACTGGTGTGATGATCTCGTGAATATTATAGGATGCGCATAAATCTTTGAAAATATCCTCTAAATATGTGCGCTGATCCATATCTTTTCCAAACCAGTCTTTTGTTCCTCTTGGTGCCTGTGTAATCATTGTTGTTCCTCCTCAAATAAATCATCCAGATTGGCCTTTTCCATCACAGTTTCCATAACTCCTTCAGAAAATGCAACTCTCTGGAATGCTAAAAATACTTTCATATCAAAATTCTTTACTTCATCGATCATGATATCGAGTGCAGTCTCAACATCAAATCCTTCCCTGTAATCACGATTTGAGATCAATGCCCCGAAAATATCGCATACATGCATGATCCTTCCAACCAACGGAATCTGCTTTCCAACCAGATTATGCGGATAACCTGTTCCATCATAGTGTTCATGATGATATAATACAGCATCTAATACTGTCTGGTTATAATCATAATCTGCAAGGATCGCATATCCGATCGATGGATGCATTCTCATATATCTTGTTTCATCAACGGCCAGAATCTCGTCTTCCACTTTCTCATTCATATAGAAATTAAGTCTTACTTTCCCAAGATCATGTAACATCCCTGCAACTGCAAGATCGTGGCATATACCTTCTGAAAGCCCTAATTCCTTTCCAACAAGATAAGCTAAATTACTGACAATGATCCCGTGACTTAATGTTTCTTTCATATCTGCATGGATCGGTGTCTCGATATCTGTTCGTCCATAACTGATTGCCATAATAAAACTCCTGTTTAGATCATCTTTAATTCTTTTCTATGAATGATCTCATCAATTCGTGTAATATACTGCTTAATATCCTTAAGATTCTCGATGCGGTCCACCTGATGATCTTCCTGATGTACGATCTTCGATGATGTACCCGCACCAACTGCTATAATATCATGTAATTCCTCCATAATCAAAATATTATAGAGACATTCTTTTCCTTTTTTTGAAAAACCGACATTCTCAAGGTTTCCTGGGATATTCTTCTGCCGGTATAAATAGTATGGTTCCATCTGCATCTCTCTTGCGCATCTGGCTGCGTAAGATACCATTTCTTCAGTTGCCCCAAAATGATAGGTATCTTTCATGCGGTTTAATCTCGATGAACGTTTGACCGCAAGTGCATGAACCGTTAAACTTTCTGGATCAAGTTTCCTGATCTCCTCTAATGTATAGGAAAGTTCTTCCATTCCTTCTTCTGGAAGCCCGCAGATCATATCCATATTGATATTATCAATTCCTGCCTGCCTTGCAAGTGCGAATTTCTCTTTGATATCTTCGGACAAATGATTTCTTCCGATCAGTTTTAATGTCTTATCATTCATCGACTGTGGATTGATACTGATCCTTGTGACTCCATATTGCTTAAGAATCCTTAGCTTCTCAAGATTCAGACTGTCAGGTCTTCCAGCTTCCACTGTAATTTCCTGAATCTTTGATAATGGTAATCTCTTATTGATCTCACATAAGAGATATTCCAGATCTTTCTCATTTAACGATGTCGGTGTTCCGCCTCCGATATACATCGTCTGAAGTTCTTTGTGTGCATACGTCTGCTTCACAAAATCTAATTCCTTAAATAGTGCATCTAAGTAATCCTGTACGATGTTCTCATACTGATCGATCGAATACGATGTAAACGAACAGTACAGACACGTACTTGGGCAAAATGGAATACCTACATATAAGCTGTATCCTTCTTTGTATGGGAATGCCTTTAAAAGCTCTTGTTCTTTCTGTACTGTTTCTGTACAAAGACTTGCTTTCTCTTCGGAAGCCAGATAATCTTTTTGGAATCTATGAATGATCTCCTGACTGCTTTCTCCTCTTTCATATCCGTCAAAAGCAATCTTTGTCGGGCGGATTCCAGTTAATGTTCCCCATGGAAGCTGTTTGTCTAATGCTTTGGAAAATAACTGATAGATTCCTCGTTTCATCTGGTTTTTGAAGATCTTCTTATCTTCATAATCACCAAATAACTGGATTGTATCTTCTGGATTGCCTTTCTTGTACAACTTCATCTCGATTTCCTGATCCTTATATTGAACTTCCAATATAAAATCGTAGATAGAATCAACGTGATCCGTCAATTCTATCTTCTCTCCGAGCATAAATGCCAATATTAAACTTCTGATATCATATTCATAAATTGTCTTGTTCTGAATTAATCCAATCATAGTCTATTGCAGAAACGGATTGCATCTGCTTTCCTCCTCGATCGTTGTTGGTGGTGTATGACCGGATAATACTTTTGTCCATGGTGGCAGCACAAATAATTTCTCTCTGATCGCTGTCAGCAGATCATTTAAATTACCTGTTGGAAAATCTGTTCTTCCAATACTCATCTGGAATAATGTATCCCCTGAGATCAGCCATCCATAATCTGCGAAATAGTAGCAGACTCCACCTTTTGTATGTCCTGGAACATGAATACATTTTACCTTTGTTCCAAGTACATCGATGATCTCTCCATCTTTCACTAAACGATTAGCCTTTAAGGAAAGATTCATTCCCATCATAGAGCCAAGATTCAGATTCGGATCTGCCAGAACTTCTGCTTCATCTTCATAAAGATAAACATCGAGATCTGGTTTTTGCTCCATCAGATATGGAAGTGCCATCACATGATCAAAATGCCCATGAGTCAGACATACACCCGCAAGTTCCATTCCTTCTTCCTGCAATGTATTCATAATACGTTCTCCCTGATCTCCCGGATCAAATACGAACGCCTGATTTGTTTTTGTATTCTCAACGATATAACAGTTTGTCTGCATCTGTCCAAGACAGATCGTTACCATCTTAAGTGGTCTGTCCAGTCGTAATGTTGTTTCACTCATATTCTCACCTATCCTGCTGTTCTTTCTATGTCGATCACGCCTTCCACATTCCTGATCTTGGCAATGATACGATTCAGCTGCTCTACGCCTGTGATATCAAACGACATACTAAGCGTTGCTCTTCCTTTCTTATTATTTGACACATTGATCGTAATAATATCAATGTCTAATTCTAAGAAAATCTTTGATACCTCTGCCAAAAGACCTTTTCGGTTATTGGCATAAATATTAATCTCTGTTGTATATGTCTGGGTTGTATCTGCTTCGCTTACCTGCCATTCAGCTTCAATCAGTCTCGCTCTATCTGATTCCGGCATATTTAATAAATTCACACAATCTGTTCTGTGGATAGAAATGCCTCGTCCTCTTGTAATAAATCCAACGATCTCATCTCCTGGCACCGGATTACAGCATTTTGAAAAGCGGACGGCAACATCATTCGCTCCACGTACAACGATTCCACCTTTTGATTTCTCATCTTTCTTCTTCTCTGGATTCGCCGCTGCTGCCTGTGCTGCTTCTGCCGTTTTCTTTAAAATCTGTTCATCTGTAATCTTCTGTTTCTTAATCTTACGATCTTCTTCCAGCATCTTGTTGATGACCTGGCCTTCTTTCAGTCCGCCATGTCCAACTGCTGCACATACAGAATCCCAGTCCTTGAATCCGTATTTTAATTCTACTTTCTTGATATATTCCGGCTTCATAAGTTCAGGAAGTCTGATACTCTTACTCTTACAGTATTTCTCTAACAGTTCCTTACCTCTGACAATATTCTCTTCTTTGAACTGTCGTTTAAACCACTGGTTGATCTTACTTCTTGCCTGTGCTGATTTTACAAGACCTAGCCAGTCACGGCTTGGTCCTTTCGAATTAAGTGATGTAATGATCTCTACGCGATCACCATTCTGTAAATGATAATCAAATGGAACCTGTCTTCCGTTAACTCTGGCTCCGACCATCTTATTACCGACGGCACTATGGATGGAATAAGCAAAGTCAATTGGTGTGGAACCATTGGCGAGATTTTTGACATCTCCATTCGGTGTAAAGCAATATACCTGTTCTGCAAAGAGATCAAGGTTTGTCTTAAGAAGACTTAAAAACTCCTTGTTATCATCCATATCGCGCTGCCATTCCAGCACTTCTCTTAACCAGCTTAATTTCTCTTCTTCTTTGTTAAGTCCTTTGGTATTATTATTCTCTTTATATTTCCAGTGGGCTGCGATACCATATTCGGCAACACGATGCATCTCAAAAGTACGGATCTGAATCTCAAATGGATGTCCTTCTGGTCCGATCAGTGTTGTATGAAGTGACTGGTACATATTTGGTTTTGGCATCGCAATATAATCTTTGAATCTGCCTGGGATTGGTTTGTACATCTCATGGATGATTCCAAGTGCTGCATAACAGTCTTTGACTGTATCTACTTTGATCCTTACCGCAAATAAATCATAAATCTGATCGATCGTCTTATGCTGATTGACCATCTTCTTATATATACTGAACATATGTTTTACACGTCCATCAATCTCTGCCTTGATTCCTGCACGGTCAATATGTCCCTTCACTTCTTCTACGATCTCCTGAATAAATGCTTCTCTTTCTTCTTTTGCTGAATCCAGAGAACGTTCCAAATCTTCGTATACATCCGGCTTTAGGTAACGCAGTGCAAGATCATCTAATTCTACTTTAATCTTTGAAATACCAAGACGGTGTGCGATCGGTGCATAGATATCCATCGTTTCTCTTGATTTCTCTTTTTGCTTCTCTGGACGCATAAACTGCATTGTTCGCATATTATGCAGACGGTCCGCAAGTTTGATCAAAATAACTCGGATATCTTTTGCCATCGCAAGGAACATCTTTCGTAAGTTCTCCGCCTGAACTTCAATCTTATCTTTTGAATAACTTAACTGTCCTAACTTGGTAACCCCGTCAACTAACTGGGCAACTTCTTCTCCAAAGTCTCTGACAATATCCTCGTGGGTTGTCTCCGTATCTTCCACAACATCATGAAGCAGTCCTGCCATAATCGTTTCTTTGTCAAGTTCTAATTCTGCAAGTATGATCGCAACACAAATAGGATGAATGATATAAGGCTCTCCAGACTTTCGTTTCTGTTTCTCATGTGCCTTGTATGCAACTTTATAGGCACGCTCTACAGCCTCAATATCTTCTTCATCATAAATGCTTTGCATGGTTGTGATCAGCTGTCGTTTTAGTTCCTCAGGCGGTGTGAAACTTTCCGGACTGCTGATATCCTTTTTTACACGATTAATATTTGTTCTGCTTTCTTGTTTCATGCACGGATACCTCTTGTTTCTTTTGATTATTTTTTAAGCTTTGATTCGCAGTAAATGCAGCGATATACCTGATGTTCTCTGTCTGTTAATTTAAACACATGATCGATCTCTTGTTCTATAGATGTGATACATCTTGGATTCTTGCATTTTGCAATATTTACGATCTTCTCTGGAAGTTCTACTTTATGTTTGGATTTTACACTGCCATTTTCAATGACACATACAGTAACTTCTGGATCTATGTATCCTAAGACATCAAAATTCACTTCAAATGCATCTGAGATCTTAATGATGTCTTTCTTTCCCATCTTATTACTTTTTACATTCTTAATAATTGCAACACTACAGTCTAACTGATCCAGTCCAAGACTGTTATAAATCTCCATTCCACGCCCTGCACGGATATGGTCTAATACGATTCCATTCTTAATGCTATCAATGTTCATCTGCACTTACCCCCAGTAATTCCATGATCAATGCCATTCTTACATGTTTTCCATTCAATACCTGTTTGAAATAGCAGGCTCTTGGATCATTATCGACTTTTACAGAAATCTCATTCACACGAGGTAATGGATGTAAAATAGAAAGATCATCTTTCGCAATCTTTAATTTGTCCATATCTAAAATATAGCTGTCTTTTAATCTTACATAATCAGCCTCATTAAAGAAACGTTCTCTCTGTACTCGTGTCATATAAAGAATATCTAAATCTGGCATGACATCTTCCATCTTGTCAACTTCTGTATAAGAAATGCCTTTCTTCTCAAATACATCTTTCTTAATATACTCTGGAATCTGAAGTTCTTCTGGAGAAATCAGGATATAATTAATTCCTTCATATCTGGATAATGCTTTGATCAGCGAATGTACAGTTCTTCCAAACTTTAAATCCCCGCAAAATCCGATTGTAAAGTTGTTAAGTCTTCCTTTTTCTCTTCGAATTGTTAAAAGGTCTGTTAATGTCTGTGTTGGATGGTTATGTCCACCATCTCCTGCATTGATGATTGGAATGTTTACATACTGTGAAGCCACATATGGTGCACCTTCCTTTGGATGACGCATCGCAATGATATCTGCGTAGCACTCAATAACTCTTGCTGTATCTGCAACGCTTTCTCCTTTCGATGCAGATGATGAATCAGCAGAAGAAAATCCAAGAACACTTCCTCCTAATTCAAGCATTGCTGCTTCAAAGCTTAATCTTGTTCTTGTACTTGGTTCAAAGAACAGAGTTGCTAATTTCTTGTGTTTGCATACTTCCTGATACTTCTCAGGATTCTTTGCGATGTCATCAGCGCGATCTAGTAATCTGTCAATATCTTCCACGCTTAAATCCATCGGATCGATCAAATGTCTCATTACATATTCCTCCTAATGGTTTGTCCTTTCTTCAATTCTACATTTTTAGGCACCTAGTGTCAATTCTTTACTTCTGATTTTAGACGAAGAACGCCTTTATCTACCATAAATACTGGACGATAAGATAATTTTGACTTTCTAAGCCCTTCTTCTCCGACATCATCTTCCCTGTTTACATATTTAAAATTCTCCATCTCATGGATTACAAACTGCTGATTGATCATCGGATAAGCTCCTTGGATATCCGCAAAGGCTTTTTCAATATGAACGATAAATGTATCTTCATTCGATGCACGTTCTCCTATGGAAAATCCTACGATCTTTCCTTCGGCACGCAGAACGCCACCAACAAGTCCTAATTCTTTGTAGTTGATCACACTGTTTTTGGAAACACAGATCTCATCATGTTTCTCAATATCCTCTGGATCGCAGTTTTGCATCTTCCATTCCATCAGCATTGCCAGTACTTCTAACTGATTCTCATCGGAAAGCGGTTCATAGGACCACTCGTGATTTTCCTTAAAACGGTTGATGTGATTTCTCTTTCCATGAAGCTTCTTTCCTGATAATGTTGCAAGTTTCTCTCTGTCATAAATATACTCTGAAATATCTCTGTCATATTCAATCTCGTAGATGTCTCCAAACATCTCACGGAACTCATCTTCCATCTCATGGGTTACACCATGTAAGACAAATGGAATCTGTTTTTCTTTACAATCGTCCATTAAATATTGTAATACTTTCTTTTTATCGCCTTTTCCAAGCGGGTAACAAAAAGAGCCTCCCTCTTCGTCCGTATGAGATACAAACAATCCGTCTATGATCGCATACTTCACTTGATAAAAAGGACTCCATAGAATAATATTTGCTGTTGCATAGTCACAGCTTCTTGTATCATCCTCCAATATACATCGGTCAATTTCTTCTTTATCTTCGATCGTTGGTGTTTTAAACTCCATCTTTGTCAACTCCATTCTAGTGTTTTCTTGTAATATTTTTATTTGTGATATGGCTGATGATTCAAAATCCGATATGCACGATAAATCTGTTCTAATATGATCGTGCCTGTCAGCGAACCACTTTGTGTAAATGACGATACATGAAATGGCTTTGCTTCTTCTGATTCTAAATCTCCAATATAAAAATGAAACTTTGAAATTCCCTGCACAGAACTTTCATTGATCAGCTGTGCAAGGTCCGGGCTTGTCATACTGTCTTTTCCTGGCATGATATGATAATGCTCTCCCGGTTCTTTTAATATTTTCTCTACTTGTTTTGCATTCTTCTTATATGCTACAGAAACTTTCGCATATGCCCCAAGACGCTTTAAATACTCAGCCATCGCTTCTTGATACATCTTCGGATCTTGTGATTTCTTCTGCAGAATATAGATTTCAAACTTCATCATATGTTTTAATTTCCTTTAAAAAATTGTTTTAATTTTTTATCTTGTTTTAAAGCCTGCTCATATTTTTTATTGATCTGCTTTGTCAGCTTTTTGATTTCTTTGCTGTTCTGGCTTTCTTTTTTCGCATCCGTAATCTCATCTGTATCATGCTTTTCATTATTATAGATACAGAAAGTATCTCCCTTCTTCATCACATAATACGATGTCATTCCAGGTGCCAGTGTAGAAATCTTCTTAATCTTCATCTCATATGTTACATAAACGATAAATGATTCATCATCTGCACCTTGTTTTACAAGATATGTAAGATTCTTATATTTTTTCACATACTGATGGATGGCCTTTTGATTCTTCTCCAATTCATTTGTATCTTCTACCATATTTTTAAGATTCGCCAGATCATTGTTCTGAACTCTCTTATAATATGTTTTCATGAAATCCTCAACCGCCTTTTTCTCAGCATCCGGATCTTTCTTTTGTGTTGTTGCTGCATCATTTGTCTCTTTGATCACGCTTTGTGAGGTATTCTTTTGTGTTGTTTGTTGAAAAATCTTTTCATTGGTAAGTCGTTCTTGTTTCATCTGGTCTAATTTTCCATACGCTAAAAAAGCTGCGATAAAAAACAAGATCCAGCTTGTAATAATAATGATGACTGTAGATTTCTTAAGCTTCACGCACTTCCCTCCAATCCACCTAAAGCAAATTTACAGTATATTATACCTTATCGAACGAAGTGAGTCCAGTCCAAAGGACTATGAATTCACGAATGCCCCGCGGGTATACCTTATCGAGCGGAGCGAGTCCAGCCCAAAGGGCTATGAATTTACGCGTGCCCTGCGGTATACGTTACAGATTTTATTAAAAATAATTTCGTTATTGTATTAGCGCCGTTTGATAGAGTCAAGAAAATGTGTTACACTTTGTGTACAAAATTAAAGCAGAGATAAAACTACCCAAAGTACTACCTAAACTACTACCCAAACTACTACCCAAACTGTCCAAATATAATTATAAAGAAAGGTATCAAAATACATGAAAATCCAAATGATCTGTGTCGGGAAAATTAAAGAAGCATATTTAAGAGAACTGATCGATCACTATACAAAGATCATCCGAAAGAAATATGATTTTGAAATCATAGAACTTCCTGACGAGAAAACACCAGACAATGCAAGCGAAAAAGAAGAAACTAAGATTAAAGAAATCGAAGGGCAGCGAATTCTTGATAAGATTCCAGAAGGATCTTTCGTAATTCCTCTCTGTATAGAAGGAACTCCTTATTCCACCGAACAATTCCAGAAGAAATGGAATCAGTGGAACAAGGAGTCCATAAATAACGTTACATTTATTATTGGTGGTTCCCTTGGCTTATCACCAAAAGTTGTATCCAAAGGAAAATTAAAATTAAGTTTCAGTAAAATGACATTCCCACATCAACTAATGCGGTTAATTCTAATAGAACAGTTAAGTTATCTTTAATCCAAAGCATTTTCGAACATTCGGTAAATTTCCGGATGTTCTTTTTTTACATTGATTGGTTTTAAGTCTTTTGTCACCATACCATGTGTTGTTTTTCCAGTAGCTATCAGGTCATCACCTCTTGTAACTTTATAGGAAAACTCCAAGCGAACAGGCGTCAGCTTTGTAAGATTCACATGAATCTGTAATTGGTCTTCATAGAAAGCTGCTTTTTTATATTTGCATTCGAGACCTGTTAACGGTGTAATGATTCCTTCTTTTTCTACATCTGTGTAAGAAATACCAGCTGCTTTAATAAAATCAGTTCTGGCAACTTCAAACCAGACGGCATAATTGCTGTGATGTGCGATCCCCATCTGATCTGTTTCTGCATAACGAACTTCAACGGTTGATATATGTCCCATAGTTTTACGCTCCTTTTCTTTTTGTTTATTGTAAGCGTTTCTTTATAATCTGTCAAAATTTAATCAACTTGTGCTTTTACAGTTTCTTTTCCTGATTTTCCAATGAGCTGATAGTAAAGAATAAAAGCAATCACAGCAGTAATGATTTCAGCAACCCAGAAAGCGTGCCATACGCCATGTACACCAACAGCTTTGCTTAATACAAATGCTGCAGGAATAATCACGATAACATAGCGCAAAAATGAAATCATAAAAGACTGGATACCTTTTCCTAATGCTTCAAACGCACCTGCAGAAACAACGGAAACGGAAGAAGCAACAAATCCTGCACAGATAATGCGAAGTGCGATTGCACCTTCTGTCAATGTCTGAGGATTGCTTGTAAACATGCTCATAAGTGTCTGTGGTATTGCAAAACAAATGACAGTTCCAACAGCCATAATTCCAACGACAATCTCAAATGTCATAAGATAAATCTTACGGACACGCGCAGGTTCCTTTGCTCCATAATTGTAGCTCATGATTGGACGCATTCCCTGAATCATTCCATTTGCAGTAAGGTATAAGAATGTTTGCAATTTGTAATAAACACCAAGAACAACAACATAAGTCTGTGAAAACGATGCTAAAATCGCATTTAAGGCTGATACTAAGAAAGATGGAAGTGCCATATTTAAAGTCGCTGGAATTCCAATCGCATATAATCTTTTTACACAGGCAGCTTCTGGTTTTAAACAATCTTTTCTGATCTTTACGTGAATTGGACGAAGCACATAAACAACCAGATAAATGATTAATGTACTGCTCTGCCCAATACCAGTTGCAAGTGCTGCACCCTGAATTCCGAGTTTCGGAAAGAATCCGATTCCAAAGATTAAAAGTGGGTCTAACACAATATTTACAATGCAGCCAGTCATTAAGGCAATCATAGTAATCACCATATTTCCAACTGCCTGAAAAATCTTTTCAAAAGAAATGCCTGCCATAATAATTGTTGAAAACATCAATGCAATCGTTGAATATTGTAATCCCATTCCAATCACAGTGTGATCACTTGTAAACATTGCCAAAAATGATGGCATGATCATTAATCCAACGATCGTAAGAATGACTCCATGAATGATATTTAAAAACAATCCCTGTGTCGCAGCTTTATTGGCTTCCTTTGCTTTTCCTGCACCAAGAAACATCGCAATTACTGCATTAATTCCAACACCAAACCCAACAGCAATTGAGTTGATCAGATTCTGTACTGGATATACAAGAGACAATGCGTTCATTGCATCTTCACTGATCTTTGCAACAAAAATACTGTCAATGATGTTATACAACGAATTTACAAACATTGAGATTACCATCGGCAATGCCATTGATAATAATAACGGTAAAATAGGTTTTTCTTTCATATACGTCTGATCCATAAAATAATTCCTCCTTAATAACAAAAAAAGAGACGATAGACCTTGCTGTTTAACGATCAGAAACAGTAAAATCTATAGTCTCTTAAAAGACGATATTTAATTTATTTCATTTGCATAAAATACGCACCAGGCGGGAGTCGAACCCGCGGCCAACAGCTTCGGAGGCTGCCACTCTATCCACTGAGTTACTGGTACATAAGCTATATTATATTACAATAAATATGATAATTTTTCAAGAAATATTTTTATTTTTTACTAATTTAATTAAAATATATGTTATCATAAAAAGAAAACAACGAGGTAACTAACAATGATTGAAATCAGAAAATTTGAACCCGATGATACAGACGCAGCAATCAAAATCTGGAATGAAGTTGTTGACGACGGCGTTGCCTTTCCTCAGTTAGATGACTTAGATCATGAAAGTGGTCTTGCTTTCTTTGAAGAACAGACATACACTGGAATCGCTGTTGATTCTGATACCAATGAAATCGTTGGGCTTTATATTTTACATCCAAATAATGTTGGAAGATGTGGTCATATCTGTAATGCAAGTTATGCAGTTTCTTCCGCTCATCGTGGAAAACAGATTGGTGAATTTCTTGTCACTGACTGTGTAAAGCGTGCATCTGAATTTGATTTTAAGATTCTGCAGTTTAACGCTGTTGTTGCAAGTAATAAAGCTGCCTTACACCTATACAAGAAACTTGGATTTATCCAGCTTGGTGTAATTCCAAAAGGATTCTTATTAAAAGATGGTACTTATGAAGATATCATTCCTCATTATCTGGAATTAACAAAGTAATTAAAATAAATAATAAATTATGCAAAATAAAAATCTGAAATCCTTTCACTGTGATTTCAGATTTTTTTATGCTTTTATCTAACTTTGATCCATTCTTGATCTTCTTTCTTCTCAAAGCTGCCATCCCCGATTCCTAATGCAGATTTTGCTAACATATCGGCATAATCATTATATTTATCATTAGAATGTCCTTTCACTTTCACGAACTTGATCTGCACATGTTGTTTCATTTCTTCATAAATTCTCTGATAAGCCTGTGTTCCTTCTTTTTTCGCTGCCCATTCACCGGTACACCATTTCTGGATTCCTTCATAATCGTAGTGAATTGCAAGCTTTTTATAACCATTTTCTTTGGCAAAACGCATCGCTGCTTCGGAACCTTTGATCTCGCCTGCTACATTACGCATCGTTACAAGTTCTTCGTCTGTATATGGATATGCAAAGTAGCGTTCTTCTCCACCATGCATCAATACCATTCCATAAGAAAATCTCTTCTGGGAATGATCATAGCTTCCATCCACATAGGCAACTAACGTATCTTCATCAATCTGCATTAATTCATTTGCATCGGGATTTAAAAACTCTTGCGCTTCTGCTTTTGTCTTAAATCCTTTGTATCTTGCATTTGGAAAACCCATCACCTGTGCTTTGCATGCATCCCATGACATATAGATTCCTGGCTTTCTTCCTTTTTTTACTGCATAAAATTTTCCTGCCATATTTTTTCCTCTTTATTTCTTTATGTTTAGGGTGATCACAACATATTCGGAATGTCCGCCTGTACGGATTGGATATCCCCAGCCGCCAATTCCTGAACTTACGATCACCTGATAATTATGATCCTGCTGATATCCATAATTTAACTCTGTGACTCCGATCAATTCTCCAAGCTGTCCTGTCGGCCAGATCTGTCCGGCGTGAGTATGTCCGGATAAAGAAAGATCTACACCTGCTTTTTATTTTCTTTTAAGCCTTTTGGCTGATGATCCAGCAATAACACAAATTCATCTTTCTTTTTATCTCCAACAACTTCTTTGATATCTTTTCGATCAACCGATGCATCTCTTCTTTTGTTGTATTTTCATCGAAAATATCTCCTGTGAGAGCAAGAATATCTGGATGCTGCGCCTGAATCTTTTGACAGTATGTCTTGAATTTGTCTGTTGTCATTGTTGTTGGCGTATGAAGATCTGAAATCTGGACAATTTTTAACCTGTTTTTTCGTTGTAAGATTGTAATCTGTCTGTCTTACATTTTTGATATTATAACTTCCATATCCCGCTGCCACTGCAACTGTTAAAAATCCAATGATACAGCTTTGATATAAAAATCTTAAAACCTTTACAGATTTTTCACCTTTGCAGACTCTTTTCCCAATCTGCCATACAATTTCCATCACCCCGCATGCTGCAAGGAAATGAAGAATCAAAACAGCTCCAAGTCCATATACCATAATGCCATAAATTCTCTCCTTTTTTAAGCAAGAAAAAATCCTGCATTGCAGGATTTCTTCTGAAATTCATATTGTTAGTCGTTATCTCTTCCGCCAAATAAGATGACAAGACGAAGTAAGCTAAGAATTGCCGCTGCTGCACTTGCCACATAAGTCAGTGCTGCTGCAGTTAATACTTTCCTTGTCTGTGCCACTTCATCACCATACATGATTCCTGTGTTACCAAGAATCTTTAATGCTCTTGATGATGCGTTAAATTCAACTGGAAGTGTTACCAGCTGAAAGATGACTGCCAGTGAGAATAGTAAAATTCCAATGTTTAATAATGTCTGGTTCATTCCAAGAACAACACCGCCGATAATAAACAGCCAGGATAAATTAGAACCTAAATTCACGGCTGGAACCATCGCTCCACGAATCTTTAATGGTGCGTATCCCTGCTGATGCTGTACGGCATGCCCGCATTCATGGGCTGCAACACCGATCGCTGCAATGGAATCTGATCCATAAGTTGCATCGGATAATCGTAGTACTTTATTCTTTGGATCGTAATGGTCCGTAAGATTACCACTGACACGTTCTACAGAAACATCGTAAATTCCTGCCTGATTTAAAATACGTTCGGCTGCCTGAGAACCAGTTAATCCACAATGACAGCGGACTCTTGAATATCTGCGAAACGTTGAATTCATCTTGGAGGATGCGATCATGGTAATGATCACTCCGACGATGATCAAAATATACGTTGGGTCGAAATAATAACCATATGGGTAATACATAAATATCTCCCTTCTTTCTCTATAACATGTAGATGATTATATCGTTCATCCTACATGAAATCAAGGCAGTTTAGAAATATTTTATAATCATTTTATTGAATGATTAATTCTTTATCTTTTTATAATAAAGAAGCTCTTAATTCTTCTCCAGATTTGGCACTTAAGTATGCTGGTGCAATATCAAATACTGTTTTGCATCCGCTCTGTCCTTCTTTGGAAAGTTTGTATGCAGCTCTTGCATATGCAACTAAAACGCTTGATGTAAATTCTGGATTAGAATCTAATTTTAAGCTGTATTCGATGAGGTGTTTGTTTTCTTTTTCCCATCCTGTGCATCCGCTTCTTAATACGAATCCACCATGAGGAATCTTATTATGATCTCTGTCTAATTCTTCCTGACTGATGAAATGTACTGTTGTATCATAGTCTGAGAAGTAGTTAGGCATTGTCTTGATCTCTTCTTCTACTTTCTTCGCATCTGCGCCTTCTTCAAGAACTACGAAACATTCTCTTGTATGTTTCTGTCTTGTTGTAAGTTCTGGATCTTCTCCATTACGAACTGCTTCTAAGGCTGCTTCTACAGGAATTGTGTACTGTTTACCATCTTTGACACCTTCCACACGACGGATCGCATCAGAATGTCCCTGGCTGACACCTTTCCCCCAGAATGTGTAATCTTTTCCTTCTGGCAGGATTGCATTTGCATACATTCTGTTTAATGAGAACATTCCTGGATCCCAGCCTACAGAGATGATTCCAACATGTCCATTTTCTTTTGCTGCTTTATCTACATTTGCAAAATGTTCTGGAATTCTTGCATGTGTATCAAAGCTGTCTACTACGTTAAATAATTTTGCATATTCTGGTGTCTGAACAGGAAGGTCTGTTGCACTTCCTCCACATAACATCAAAACATCGATCTTATCTTTCCAGTCTTCTACATCTTTGACATTACATACAGCTGCACCTTCTGTTAAAATGCTGACTGTCGCTGGATCTCTTCTTGTAAATACAGCCACAAGCTCTAAATCCTCATTCTGTTTGATCGCGCATTCAATACCGCGTCCAAGGTTACCATAACCCATAATACCAATTCTAATCATTGATCTTTTCTCCTTTTTGACTTTATTAAACCTAGTATATCATCTATGAGTTTTCCATTCAACGTATTCTTTCTTCCATTTTTTTGCTATAATAATCTTAAAAATTCCCGATAAATCAAGGTTTATCAGGATAATCTAACAGAAATGAGGAATTTTATCATGTCATTTACCGGCATTTTCAAAGCAAAAGACGGCATTGTTGCCGTTGTCGATTCCAAAGCATCCAGAGTAGAAAATGGTCAATCTTTTGAGGATATTCAAAGAAATCCAGAAAAACTATTCATCTTCCAAAACGGCATTGCCACAACTTTTGGAGCAAACCAGGTCTTAGTTCAGAATCCTTTTGAATTTTCTTCAAAAGTTATTGCGATTGAAGATCTGGTTTATGAATACTTGCACTTAAAAAATATATTAGATGCCTCATTCTTCCAATCCCTGCTTGTAAAAATGACATCAAACCCAGCTAATACAGAACCAGTTAACTTTCTAGTTGGACGCAAAATCCGCCAGGAAGAATACATCTTAGAGCACCATCAGATCCGCTACTGTGCTTATGCACAACGACTCGGCACTCCAATGGAACATTTCTTTACTGGCGGAGATGAAAAATACCGGGAACATTTTGATAATCTTCCTTATCTTTCACAGATTACATCGGTTGATGTATTGCAGAAAACTGTTGCAAAAGAATTGGATGGATTGATTCGATATTATGATACTCAAGCTGAATACAATCCTGTTGGGAAGCCAGTAAAATCCTATATTTTAAGATAAAACCACTTTATAATCAGTATACTCTAGTTATCATTAGCTAATAGCTTTTGCCAATAAACTTTAATTATTATTTTCTAATAGTTTTTGCCAGTAAACTTCAAGGATAATCTGTATGTATATTATCCACCACACACCTTACAGTTTAATCTTCGCAAAAGCTTCTGCAAATGCATTATTAATTGGCTGTTCTGCCTCTTTCTGCTGTTTTTTCAAATATCGGTTCACTTCCTTCTTGCTCATTCCAGAACCCTGTTTTTCTTTTCTCTGTTTAAATGCAGAAAGTTTCTCCTTATATCCGCAAACGCATACAAACTTCTGTCCTTCACCTTCTCCGACCATTTCCATCTTCTTATGACATACTGGACATCTGGCGTTTGTAATCCTCGAAATTGTCTTTTTATACCCACAGGCACGGTCCTGACATACCAGACGTTTGCCGTGTTTTCCATTCACTTCTAACAGAAATTTCCCACATTCTGGGCAGCGATGTCTTGTCACATTATCATGTCTGAATTTACCATCGGATGTTTTAATATCTTTGATCAATACCTGTGTATAATCAGAGATTTCTCTCATAAATTTCTGGTCATTTTGTTTTCCTTTGGAGATTGCTGTCAGTTTCTTCTCCCAATCGGCAGTTAATTCTGCTTTTTTAAGATCTTCTGGGACAAGTTCTAATAACTGTTTTCCTTTGGATGTGATATGGGTTTCATTTCCTTTTTTCTCAAGAAGATAACTGTTAAATAACTTATCAATGATATCGGCTCTTGTTGCAACGGTTCCAAGTCCTTTTTTATCCATCTGATCGATCAGTGTACCTTCCGTATAACGTCCCGGTGGATTGGTTGTTCCTTCTGTCATGGAAATCGTTCCAACTGGATATTCTTTTCCTTTGACTGGAATATTTCCTGTTTTAATCGTGTCTTTTGTTTGCGTTTCTTCTTCGTAGAGTTCTCTCCATCCAAGCTGTTTGATATTCTCTGCTTTTGCACGGAATAACTCTCCATTTACGTTTGCTTTCACAGAGAGCTGTTCGGAAACTGCCGGAGCTGATAAGACAGCTAAAAATCTTGCAACAACCATATCATAGATCTTTCGTTCGTCAGAACTGAAACTTGTCAAAGATGCATACTGCTCTGTCGGAATGATCGCATGATGGTCAGATACTTTCTTATCGTTGATAAAACGGCTGCTTGCCTTGATATCTTTTCGTAATAATGCCGCTGCTGCCTTTTTGTATGATCCATTCTGGCATGCTTTGATCCTGTCTTTTAATGTGTCTGTCATATCATTGGTTAAATATCTGGAATCTGTTCTTGGATACGTCAATACTTTGTGATGCTCATAAAGACTCTGCATGATATTTAATGTCTGTTTTGGTAAAAATCCATATCGTTTGCTGGCTTCTTTCTGCAGGGTTGTCAGATCGTAAAGTTCTGGTGCATAATTCTTTTTCTCTTTTTTCGTCACTTCTGTGATTACAAGATCATGACCTCTTAACTTTTTGCCAAGTTCCTCTGCCCATTTCTTGTCAGAAATTCTCTGATTTCCTTTTTGATTCTCCCATGTGAAATTAAGTCCCGTTGCAAAAATCTTATATCCATAATATTTCTGTGGTTTAAAACTTCTGATCTCCTGTTCACGGTTCATGATCATAGCCAACGTTGGTGTCTGCACACGTCCACAAGATAACTGGGCATTATATTTACATGTTAAAGCTCTTGTCGCATTGATTCCTACTAGCCAGTCTGCTTCTGCCCTTGATCTTGCAGCACGGAAGAGATTGTCATATTCTTTTCCCGGCTTTAAATGTGCAAAACCATCTTTAATCGCTTTATCTGTTACTGAAGATATCCACAGGCGGTAGATCGGTTTCTTATTTCCAGACATTTGTAAGATCCATCTTGCAACTAATTCTCCTTCTCTTCCTGCATCGGTTGCAATAATAACGTCTTTGATATCATTTCGAAGAAGTAATTTCTTTACTGTCTGAAATTGTTTTGATGTCTTCTTTAATACCGTTAATTTCCAATGTTTTGGCATCATTGGAAGAACATCCATATTCCACTCTTTATATTCTTTTCCATACTGCTCAGGGTCTGCCAGTGATACTAAATGTCCTAATGCCCATGTTACAATATAATCATTTCCCTCGATGTAACTATGCGTTTCCTTCTTACAGCCAAGAACCCTCGCAATATCACGCCCAACCGAAGGCTTCTCCGCTAATACTAATCGTTTCATTTTATTATCTAAACCTTTCTAAAAATTGTCATCTCAAATTTATCGTCCCGACCATTTTACCATATTTTATGGTATACTGAAACAAAGATATTTTTATCGTACTTTTATAGAAACGAGGTATTTATTATGAAATTAATGATCGCATCCGATATCCACGGGTCTGCATTTTACTGTAAGCAATTAATGGAAGCATACAAACAAGAAAACCCTGATAAACTACTTCTTTTAGGAGATTTACTTTATCATGGACCAAGAAATGATCTGCCAAAAGAATACGCACCAAAACAAGTCATCGAAATGCTAAACGCCATCAGCGACCAGTTGATTTGTGTGAGAGGAAACTGCGAAGCCGAAGTCGATCAGATGGTACTAAACTTCCCAGTCCTAAGCGAATCCTGCATCCTATACATCGACGGCCAGATGATCTACGCAACCCACGGACATATAAACTCACCAGCGAATCCTCCAAAATTACATAAAGGAGATATTCTGCTGACTGGACATACACATATTCCTGCCTGGGAAGAACATGATAACTTTATATACTTAAATCCAGGGTCTGTGTCTATACCAAAGGAAGGATCTGAACATGGGTATATGATTTATGAAGATAAGACGTTTTTGTGGAAAACTTTAGAAGGTGACGTGTATCATACACTTTAATTCTTTTTATAAAAAAGCGAAGTGCTTCCTATAATGGCACTTCGCTAAAAGCCTAATCGGGTTGAGCATAAAAGCTTGATTAGGTCTGTATATATATTTTATGCAACGTAGATTACTTTATGCGTTTAAATGTTCTTTCCAATCTATTGGCATATTCATAGCTGCCAAATCTATCACATCTTGATTTTCTTCTAATAATTTTTCTAATTTATTGACAAATTCCATCCATTCTTGATTTGAAGCTCTTAAATATTTCATTGCTAAAAGAATTTGATACACTCCATTATGAGATGTTGTTGGTATTATTTTATCTACGTCTAAGATTTCTGGTGTTGTATGAATGGTTCGATTATATATTCTCGAATTATGTGCACATATATTGCGTAATATAGAAATTCCTTGAACCCAAGATGTAAACATTTTCTGCGAGGGTCTTACCAAATTTCCTTTTTTAGATACATATTTATAATTATTTGCTAAAATTACATATGCACTATCTAAACCTGTCTTCAAATTTTTTATAATTTTAGACATTGTTCCAAATGAGAGAACCTCTACAATTGCCCATACTGGTATCTCGCCTTCATGATTCTTAAAATTATGTTTAATGAATACATCATTCGATCTTGCAATTTCCGATGATATCGTCGACATATTTCTCCAGTACATTTTCTTGTCCTTAAAAATCGATGAATCCTGTAGAATTAATACGTCATTGTGAATTAATAATGCTTCAACTAATCTTACTCTTAAGGCTACTTCTATTTTTGATATCATAGAAAAGATCAGATTCGATAATTTTTGATCAAATTGATATAATTGAAGAATATTTTCAAACTTTGTTCCCACAACATATTTTTTTGAATCATTATTATATAATTGAAATGAATATCCTCTTAAACGATAGTATCCTATGGTCCTCAGTGCATCTTCCACTTGATCATAAGATTCTATTTCCATTCCCGCATCTATATATGATTGTATTTGTTGTTCTATTGTTAATATTTGTTTCGGATATCTATACATAAAAGCTCTCCATAAATAAAAAAAGTCCCACCGGGTTGCGCTTGAATCAGAGGCGTGGTGGGTTCTGTTAATTATATTATATATGTTTTATTATATTTGTCAAGATATTAATTTTATTTTGTTTTCTTCGGCAACACCAAACTAAGTATCAATGACACTACGAATACGCCCGCAACCGCATTCCCATTAAAGATATCTCCAACTTCCTTCGGAAATGCCGCAAAAAAGTTCCCAGATGTCTGTGTCAGTCCCACACCGATACAAAATGCCAAAGATACAATGACCATCGTGCGGTCATCAAACTCACATTCTTTTAACATCTTGATTCCTTCATACATAATAGAACCAAACATCATAACGGTACATCCACCAAGCACTGCCTGTGGAAGAGAGTTAAAGAATGCTCCAAGTGGCGGGAATAATGATGCCAAGATTAAGATCAACGCTCCCATTAAAATAGTAAATCGGTTGATAACTCCTGTCATTGTGACAAGTCCGACATTCTGGCTGAATGATGTTAATGGAAGACATCCAAAGCATCCAGAAATTGCACTGGAGAATCCATCAACTGCTAACGATCCCTGTAATTCTTCCATCTCAATATCACGTCCAAGAGCACCGGTACAGATTGCTGTTGTCGCACCAGTTGTCTCTGCTGCTGATACAAGGAACACGATCGCAATCGTAAAGAATGCTCCAAGATCAAAGACTGGTTTATGGCTTGTAAAGAATACAAGTTTTGGAATGCTTACAACACCAACCTGTGCGATTGTTTTGGAAATTCCAGAAAAATCAACCAGTGGTGCAATTCCTGCAACGGTAAAGATAACAGAAAGGAGATATCCTAAGATCAGTCCGACTAATACATTTAAGTTTTTATATACACCTTTTAAGATGTATCTGGCTGCAAGGCAGACGATCAGTGTAAATGCTCCGATAAAGAGATGATACCATGCTCCAAAATCTTTAGCTCCATCTCCACCTCCCCAGGAATTCATTCCTACAGATAACAAAGACAGACCGATTGCGATAACTACACAGGCTGAAACAACAGGTGTTAAAAATCGTTTCCAGTATCTCGCACTTAATCCAACGATTCCTTCAAAAATACCTCCGGCGATAACAGCTCCAACCATTCCTTCATATCCAAGATCCGGATTGGTACAGATCATTAATAAACTTCCAAGAAAGGTAAAGCTGACTCCCATAACGATCGGAAGCCTTGATCCGATCTTCCAGATTGGGTATAGCTGAAGACATGTACCGATTCCTGCCACAAACATGGCACACTGTAATAACTGTGTGATCTCTGCTCCTGTCAAATGGTTATTCGTTCCATGTACAAATGCAGCACTGCAGACGATCAGTACTGGTGCAAGATTGGATACAAACATTGCCAGTACATGCTGCAGACCAAATGGAATCGCTTTCGATAATGGAACTCTTCCATTCAGCTTGTAAATATTGTCTGCACTGACATTCTGATTCTGATTTTCCATATAAATTTAATCCTCTTTTTCTTTCTTAGCCCTTAATAATATCATCGATCGTGTCAAATGGGATTCCTTCATTTTCTCCATTATCTTTATGCACATGAACGATATCATCTTCTTCTAAACATCTAGCAAACTCAATCTGCATAAAAATACCTTTGATTTCTCTTCCGTTTAATGTCTTTACGATCACATGATCATTCTGTGAAAGAAAAAGTTCTTCTTCATTGCCAGCTTCATCTTGTTTTACCAGTTTGACTCCTGGTAATACGTTTGTAAATTCCATAAAAGTTGCTCCTTATCTTATAATTTCAGAAAAAACTTCATCAATTGTTCTTTGGCTTTGTTATATGGCATATAGCGGACTGAGATATCGATCTTATCTGATTTCTTTACGATACTCTTTTCATGTGTAAAAGTATCAAAACTTTTCTTTCCATGATAAGAACCCATTCCGCTGTTCCCAATTCCTCCAAATCCTAAATATGGACTCGCAAGATGAATGATCGTATCATTGATGCAGCCACCGCCAAACGACAATTGTGAAAGCACATCTTGTTCTACTTTATCATTTTCTGTAAATAAATACAATGCCAAAGGTTTCTTATGACTTCTGATATAAGAAATTGCATCTTCTAATTTGTCATATGTCATCACTGGAAGCAATGGACCAAAGATCTCTTCCTGCATCACTTTTGATCCTTCTTTTACATTCACAAGAATCGTTGGTGCGATCTTTTTTAACCGCATATCTCCGTAACCGCCTTCTGCGATCTTTTCGTGTTTCATAAGATCTATGATCCGCTGGTAATGTTTTGTGTTGATCATGGCTGGATAATCTTTGTTGGATAATGAATGTTCCCCTATCATTTTGTTGATCCAGTATTTTAAATAAAAGATCAGTTCACTTTCTGCTTTTTTATCCACCAAAATATAATCTGGTGCAACACATGTCTGCCCGCTGTTTAGAAATTTTCCAAAAACAATTCGTTTTGCTGCCAGTTTGATATTGGCACTTTCTTCTACGATGCATGGACTTTTCCCACCTAATTCCAAGGTCACTGGTGTCAAATGTCTGGCCGCCTTTTCCATCACGATCTTTCCAATCCGTTCTCCACCCGTATAGAAAATATGATCAAATGACTGTTCCAGAAGTTTTTCACTGATTTCTACTCCCCCATTAATTACAGCGACATAATGAGATGGAAAGACTTCACCGATCATCTTCTTTAGAAGATTGGCGCAATGCGGTGCATGTTCCGATGGTTTTAAAACACAGCAATTTCCTGCTGCGATTGCTCCGATGAGTGGCTGCAAGGATAAAAGAATTGGATAATTCCATGGAGCAATGATCAGAACCTTTCCGAGAGGCTCCTTGATCTTATAACTTCTGGATGGAAATTGGGCAAGCGGTGTTTTTACGGGTTCTTTCTTCATCCAGTTTTTTAGATTATTCTTTACATAAGAAAGCTCACTTTTTACCATTCCAATTTCTGTCATATAGGATTCAAATGATGATTTTCCTAAATCTTTATATAGTGCATATTCGATATCTTTTTCATGTTGTTTGATCGCATATTCCAGACGCAATAATGCTTTCTTTCGAAATTCATAGTCTTTTGTCTTCTGGCTTTGAAAAAAATGTTGCTGCCTTTTTAACATCTGATTGATTTCCATGATAATCTGTCCTTTCCTTATGAATTCAAGCGGTATCCTGCTCCCCAGATTGTCTCAATGATCTGAGGATTTCTTGCATCATCTTCGATCTTTTCTCTTAAACGGTTAATATGTACCGAAACCGTTGCCGCATCTGATACATAATCATATCCCCAGATCTTTTCGTGAGTTTCTTTCGTTTCTGCATGTTGTTGATTCTCACCTTTTAAGCGGTGATATTGTCTTAGATGGGAACGGACCCTTGCAACAAGCTGGGATGGATCAAATGGTTTGGTGATATAATCGTCTGCTCCAAGTCCAAGTCCGCGGATCACATCCACGGATTCCGTTCTTGCTGTTACCATCAAAATTGGAATATCGATCTCATCTCTGACACTTCGACAGATTTCATATCCATCTACATTTGGAAGCATCAGATCAAGGAGCAAAAGATCGTAGGAATTCTGTCTTAATTCCCCGATGACTTTTGCTCCGTCACTGATCCAGCTTGTTTCATAGCCGCTGCTGTTTAAATAATCAATTTCTAACTGTGCGATATTTTTATCATCTTCTACAACTAATATCTTTTCCATTGGCGCCCTCTTTTATTTTGATTCTTTGATAATTGGAAAATGCATGGTCATCTTTAATCCATGATCATTTGTAGCATCAATATGCCCCATTTGTTGTTCTATGATATATTTTACCACATACAGTCCGACACCGCTTCCCTTTTTATTTCTTGCCTCATCACAACGATAGAAACGATCAAATATTTTTGCTAATTTATCTTCATCAACGCCTGCCCCATTATCTTTCCAGGAAATAGAAACACCATCTTTGTCCACTCCTGCCGTAACCGATATCTGCACTGGTTCCTTATTGCTGTATTTGATACTATTTTCTAAAAGGTTGTCAAAAACTCTTCGCATCTGATCTACATCAATTAAAACTTCTGGCAGAATTTCCTGCTGTCTTGTATATAGAAATTCAATCGTTTCATATTCCATTTCTTTTTGTGCAATGTATGCCTGTGTGTATTCTGAAAAATCCACAGGAACCATATGAAACTGTGTCTGCCCGCTCTCGATTTTGGAAAATTCAAAAAGTTTTTCTAATAAAACATTCATTTCTTTTGTTGACTGATAGGCTGTCTTTAGATACATCTGCTGTTTTTCTTCCGTATCTGCGATGCCATCAAGAATTCCTTTGATATAGCCCTGAATGCTTGTAAGAGGAGTTCTTAGATCATGAGAAATTCCAGTTACCATATCTTTTCTTGCTGCTTCATTTTGTTCCCGCTGCTTCTGGTCTTCTAGAATCGTCTTTTGCATCTCATTAAACATCTGGCAGACATTTTCAAATTCGGAATCTCCATGATAGATGATTTCTTCTTTTAAGTTTCCTTCTTTGATACGCTTTGCTCCTTCTGATAAAGCATTTAATGGCTCCATGATCTGTTGATTTAATCTTCTGGAAAATACATAAGATACTACAAAAAGTACAACAACTGCGAACAATACGATTAAAACTCCAATAAAAAACAAACTTGGGTAAGATCGTACAATCTTATATAAAAAACTGTGTGTGTCCATATTTGTCACGGATGCAAAGTCTTTTTCCAGTGTATCTTCAAATAATAAGGCGATCATCACACAGATCACTGCCATTGCAAGAATCGCTGAACATAGGATCATCATCCCTGAACGAAACATTCTTTTTCTTAATGACATCGTTTTCACTTCCTTTCCTTTTATATTTTTATCTTACGTTATTTCTCCTTATTTTTCCATAACTTCATGCATTTTAAGATTACAAATAAGACTGCTTCACTGATGATCAGACCAATTCCAACATATTTTAACATTGCTTTTGTTAACATTGTGATCTGTAACAGATTTGGCAGGATCATGATCGCGAAGAATGTTCCAAAGACCATTGTGATACATAAAAATGCACGTAATGGATTCATCGGAATACAGCTTCTGATCACTGCTGTCATGGAAATCAGGATTAATAGGAAATACATCACGGTCTGGTTTTCCATTGTACTAAACGCTCCTGCAGTTCTCGTGACATTATGAACAACCTTTCTTCCTTCCATCACCACCTGTAGGAGATTTGTAAAATCAGAGTCTAGTAATACAACTTCTGAAATCTGTTTGCTTGCATCACTTCCATCTGCAATCGCGATCGCACAGTCTGCTTCTCTTAATGCCAGAAGGTCATTGACTCCATCTCCTGTCATGGCAACTTTATGTCCCTGTCGTTTTAGGGCTTTTACTAATTCCTGTTTTTGTTTTGGTGTCACTCTGGCAAATACACTGTATTTGTTTGTCAGTTCTTCATACTCAGGTTCATTTTCAAATGCTGACATATCGACAACTCTCTCCCAGTGATCAAGTCCAGCTTTCTTTGCGATCATAGATACGGTCTTTGCATGATCTCCTGAGATGATCTTTACATCCACACCTTCTTGTCTGAAAAACTTTAAGGTTTTCTTGGCATTTTTACGGATATTATCTTCTAAGATGACTCCATATAATGGTTTGATATTTTGTGGTAATGCATTGATATTTTCCCAGATTTTATTGTAATATCCGATCACAATGACTCGTCTTCCTGCTTCCATTTCCATTTTTAAAAGATCTGGAATCTCTTCTTCAAACAGTTTATCTGGTGCACCCACAAAGATCGTTCCAAGATTTTCAAAACTTACGCTTCCCCATTTTCTTGCAGAAGAGAAAGCGATTTTGGCTGTTTCCTGATAACGTTTCTTCTTTGGAAAGATTGTTTCTAATGCCTGAAATGTCGCATTGGTATCATCACAGACTGCCATATAAGATTCGATCATTGGTTCAATCTCATTTTTTGTAAAATCAGATAATGGAATCTTATCGTATACTTTCATTTTTCCATCGGTGATCGTTCCGGTTTTATCAAGACAGATCGTATCTACATGTGCCAGTGTTTCCAGAGAATATATGTTTTGAATTAAAATCTTCATTTTGGCAAGGCGGATAACGCCAGTTGCCAAGGAAACGGAAATTAACAGCACTAATCCTTTTGGCAGCATTCCAAGTAAAGCTGCTGCGGAAGATACGATGGAATTTGAGAATGTCAGATTTCTTAACACTGCTGCTTCCAGAAATAAAAGAACTCCAAGTGGTATGATCAGAAAACTGGTAAAATGTGTTACTTTTTTCATGGAATCCAGTAATTCTGAATGGATCTGTTTTTCTTCTTTGCCTTCTCTTATGACATGGACGGATGGACGATTTAAGATTGATAATTCATCGACTAATTTCTTTGCTTTTAATTCCTGAAAAATACCGATCACGATGTTTAAGATGATGATCGCAATAAATAACATATTGGAATATGCACCTGCGATAAATAATAAGATCGCAATGACAAAGTTTAGGAAATTAAATAATGTACAGATATTTCCTTTGATAATGGATGCCGTACTTTTCGTGATCTGCGGTGGTGCCTGTGATCCTTGTCCTGCTGCTTTTCTTTGTTCTACTTCTATTTTGGTTAATCCAGTAAATTTCTCCATGATATGAAACCTCCTAAAATATCTTTCTGATGTTAGGATAACCATTTATCATGAACTGGGATATGAAGAAAGTTAAACAATTCTTAAACTTTTTGTTTGTAAATGATAATCGATGTAAATGAATAAGAAAGAAAATGCCGATAATCCTTAAAATACAGGATATATCGGCATTTAACAATTTCTGAACAGATTATCAGAAATTTCCTTTATTTTTCATATTTAAAAATAGATTCTTCCTGAAAATGCTACATGAGCAAGTTCATAAAATGTACTGTCCTTTGGACAGATTGGTTTGTACAATGGATCTGCCACAATGATCTTTGCACCTTTCAGTTCTTCTTCCATTGCTTCTTCTCCAAGTACTACTTTGTCTTTCTCTCCAATCAAAGATTCACATTCTTTTAATGGGCATAGTACACGAGTTGAATGACCATAGTGTTTTTCGATTCCTGCTGCAAGTGAACCCATAGTGACTGGCTCTCCGATCAGAGTGATCTGGACATCTGCCTGCATACGGTTTTCTAAATATACAGCTTTTGAGGTTGTCTGTTGTGTCACTGCACCCTCAAGTGCCTTTGAAATATCTTCTGCAAGCCATTCATTTGGCGTTCCGATCACATATGGAATTTTGTATGTTTCCCAAAGCACTTTTGCCGCACGAAGTCCTACTGCTGATACGACAAGGTTTACTTCTGCTTTTCCTGATCTTTGCAGAGTTTCTAAATCATCTCCCATTGCCCATGAAGATGTCACTTCCCATCCATATTTTTGCAGATTTTCTTTTAGAGCTTCTACATTTTTCTGTGGTCCAAAATCAAGAGGTGTCACTCCTAATAGATTTACAGTGTGTGAATTGGACTCTTTTTTCTCTTGTTTTTCTGAATTTTTGACAAAGCGTTTTGCGATTTCTTCCAGTGCGATTCCTGCCCCATACACATAATCATTCATGCCATTCGTTGGCACTGAAAATGTTGGAATCCCTGTTTCTGTCTCGATCACATGGGCGATTGCAGGGAAATCTGTTCCGTTCATAAATGGGATTGGTGAACCTGCCAGTGCGATAAATTTTGGATGCAGCTGCTTGGCTGCATGTTCGATATCATCAATAAATTTTCGGTCATTTCCCATGATCGCATCGATTTCAGTAAGACCCGAAATAAAAATCAGGCTGTCCTGATCGTACCAGCGGAGTTCATCATGGGTATTGTAGGTAGAATTGCAGCCAGAAGGATCATGCATCACTGTCATTCCGCCAAGTTCATACAGTGCAGAACACACGCCTGACACATCAGCTGTATAAATCGGTATAATTCGATAAGATTGTCTCATAGGCAGCACTCACACCCCCATCCCTTTTGTACTACAAGTTTCTGCGTATCTTTTTCGTTGAGATACGCATCCATCATAAGTTCGGCTGTTCGTCTGATTCCGTCAAATCCATACAGACCTTCTCCCTGCACCAGATTGACAAAATGACGACTGTTGCTAAAATAAGCAGCTTTCTGCCCGATCGCAAGCACTTCCTCACTGCCGCCTCTTGGTAATACTCGCATCTTTACTTGAATCGTTGCGATCAGTTCAAGTTCTGGTGCATGTTTTTGAAGCCAGATAAAATCTTCTTTTTCTTCTGGACTGATCGCATCCAGATACACTGCTTTTACACAAAATCCATGGGTGAGGAGCAGTTTGGCCAGCCCAAGTGGTCTTGGATGATATAAATAATCCAAAATGATCGGCATATCTTTAATCAGATCTTTTGCTTTGGCAAGTGCTTCTTCACATGATTGTCTTTCTTGTTTTATTTCATCTTCTGTAAGTTCTGGTAAATCAAGGGCATTTGTAAGCTTCTTTAACTGCTCTTCTATCTCATCATAATCAAAACTTCCAGGAAGATACAAACATTCACGTCCAAGACGTCTTGCCTGTGCTTCCATTCCGTATTTTCCTGCAGGATAACAGTTTATAAACAATTTGCCCTTACTCATTTCCTGCATATCCTGCCAGTTTTTACATTCAGGAAGTTCCAGTACTTTGTGATCGTATCGTTTTAATAGACGTTTGATATCACTGCTTTCATCCAGGGCAAAATCACTTCCTAATACAGATACCGTTTTATCATCTGGTTCGCACTCTGAAAGAGGATCATACATTGCTTTTCGAAGCTTCTGGTCTGGTGTTAATCCATGCTTTTGCATGATCGGGTCCATATAGCAGCGAATGAAACAGATATCAGGAAAACGTTTCTCTAATTCACTGTAAATATAGTCAAGATTACTTCCAACAAAATGATGCAGACAAACCGTAAAGAGTAAAACAGCTTTTGGATGATCATCTCGTTTGTTTAATACATCTGTCACACCCTCGATGGTGATGTCTTCCAGATTCCCGTTTAAGATATTTTGTTCCTCTACGATTACAAAGGAAAAACGGTCTGCTGCATTCATTTCTGCCGCAGTGAGAACAACACCTCGCATACAGTTATCTGCACAGACATAAATCTGAATGGATTCTGGAACCTGCATTCCTGTATGTACGATATTCCAGTTGCCGTGTACTGGAGAATTATATTCAAGTTCTGAAGCAAATGGAGCTGGAAATGATGCATCTTTTATTTTTACCACCGCATCTTTTGGATCAACGGTTTCTCCTACACGACGTAACATTATATTTCCTCCCCGCATATGCGATACATTTGCTTTGCGAGCACACGATATTCCTCTGCCATCTCACTTTCCGGATAACATTCCATCAGTGTTTTTTTCTGTTCCTCTGCTAAAATTACCTGATCGCTGTGTGATAATATTCCAATTACATCTGTGTGAAAATCGTCTGCTAATTCTTCCACTTTTTCTTCTTCCCTTGGAACATCTCTGCGATTTAAAATAAGACCGCCAAGTTCAGCATATCCACGATTTTTAAAATTATCCACTGCCATAGCTATATTTGCTGCTGCATGAATTGCCATATTTTCTCCCGATGTAATGATAAATACTTTATCTGCATAACCACCTCGCATCGGCATGGAAAATCCACCGCATACGACATCTCCTAATACATCATATAAAACCACATCTGGCTTGTATACATCATATGCACCAAGCTCTTTTAACTTTTCAAGTGCTGTAATAATCCCACGTCCAGCACACCCAAGTCCCGGTGTCGGTCCGCCGGCTTCCACGCAGATGACACCGTTATAGCCAATGCGTATCATATCATCAAGTTTTAATGTCTGTTTTTTCTCATTATACAGATCAAGTACTGCTGGAACCGCTTCTCCATGACGGAGCAATATGGTAGAATCTGCCTTTGGATCACAACCGATCTGCATAACCTTAAGCCCCATCTCTGACAATGCTGCTGCCACATTTGAAACAGTCGTAGATTTTCCGATTCCACCTTTTCCGTATACTGCTATCCTGATCACTTATTTCTTCCTCCTACTAACAGATTCTTGGTAAAAGCTCTCCTCCCGGCTGTGGAAGCAGTGCCTGTGTACCGATTTCTGTCTCCATGATAACTCTTCCAGCTTCTTCTTCAATGACTTCTCCGATGATCGCTGCGTTTGCTGAATATGGACATTGTTTCAATGTTTCTACGATCGCTTCTGCCTCATTTTTTGGTGCCATGATGACAAGTCTTCCTTCACATGCCAGATATAAAGGCTCTAATCCAAGCATACCACAGACTCCTTTTACTTCTGGCTGTACTGGAACTGCTTCTGCATTCAGACGGATACCAACATTGCTCTGACCTGCAATTTCATATAAAACAGTTCCTACACCACCTCTTGTAGCATCACGGATGACATGCAGATCGTGTGTTGTATCCATCACTGCTTTTACCGTATTCCATAAAGGTGCACAGTCACTTGTTATATCCGCATCAATTCCAAAATCTTCTCTCTCTAACAGAATCGTACATCCGTGTCGTCCGATATCACCTGTCACAATAATAGCATCTCCTGGTTTTGCCAGTTCTCCACCAACTGTCACACCTTCTTCGATCTCACCCATTCCAGTTGTGGTGATAAAAACTCCATCAACCTGTCCTTTTCCTGCAACTTTTGTATCTCCTGATACAATATGCACTCCAGCTTCTTTTGCTGTCTTTTCCATAGCAGATGCGATCTCTTCGAGTTTCTCCATTGGATATCCTTCCTCGATCACAAATGCACAAGTAAGATAAAGTGGTTTTGCTCCCATACAGGCAAGGTCATTTACGGTTCCACAGATAGAAAGTTTCCCGATATTTCCTCCTGGGAAAAATGCTGGTGATACGATAAATCCATCGGTAGATACTGCCATTTTCCCTGCTGGTGGAACTAAGACTGCTGCATCATCTGCTGTCAGGTCATCATTTGCAAAATGTGCTTTAAATACTTCATCGATCAATTCAGATGTCTGTTTTCCACCGGCACCATGTGCCATTGTTACTGTTTTATTTTCCATGTTGTTTTTTCCTTCTTTCCTAAATAAACACTGGTAATTCTTCGTACAATTATGAGTACTGATAGTATGCAGAGCAGGCTCCCTCACCGGATACCATACAGGCTCCGACTGGATGCTGTGGTGTACAGCCTTTTCCAAATACTTTACAATCGGATGGTTTGCATTTTCCCTGAAGTACATCCCCACAACGACATGCCGGGTTTGGTTTTCCTTCGATCTTTGGCATCTGGTATTTGATCCTTGCATCGAAATCCTGCCATTCTTTTCTTAATTTCATTCCGGATCCTTCGATAACGCCAAGACCTCTCCATTCGCAGTCGCATGCTTCCATCATCTCATCGACAAGTAACTGTGCTTCCTTACTTCCATCCTGTGTTACCACACGCGGATAGCAGTTTACAAAAAATGGTTTTCCTTCCTGAAATTTTGCTAATGAAACCGCCAGTGCTGTTAACAATTCTTTTGCTGTAAATCCAGCCACAACACCGCTGATTCCCTCTTTTGTCAAATCTTCACACAAACGTGTTCCTGTGATGGCATTGACATGTCCCGGATATAAAAATACATCTGCACTGTTTTTTAATTTCTCATAAGCCTGAGGCATCGTTTTGTTTGCAACTAAGATCGAATAATTACCCAGATGATCTTCTTTGGCTGCTTTTACAGAAAGACATCCTGCAGGTGTTGTTGTCTCAAATCCAACAGATAAAAATGTTACCTGCTCATCTTTATGCTCTTTTGCATATTTTTCTGCATCTGCCGGAGAATATACGACATGAATCTTCGCTCCTTGTTCTCTGGCTCCTGCAAGGCTCATCTTCGTTCCAGGCACTCGCACCAGATCCCCAAATGTACAGATCGTCACATCCTTTTCCAAGGCAAGGTAGATTGCCTCATCGATAAAACTAACCGGTGTGACACAGACTGGACAGCCCGGCCCTGAGATTAGTTCTACCTGCTTTGGCAGAAGTTTACGGATTCCCAGCCGGAAAATCTCGTGTGTATGTGTTCCACACACTTCCATGATCCGCACTTTCGGACCATCATAAGTTTCAATGATCTCTCTGGCTGTTTTCATTATAAAAATTCCTCCATTAACTGCTCTGTCTCATTATCATCTTCATCGGTGATCTTTGCAATTGCTACACCGGCATGAACCATAACATAATCTCCTGGCTCTAAATCATCTAGTAACTGAGCTGAAATCTCTCTCTTAGCACCATCTGCATCGATCACTGCTGTTCCATTATTAATTTTTACTACTTTCGCTGATAAACCTACACACATTTTTATATCCTCCTATTGATTCTGTAACTGGTACATTCCATATGCCGCCTGTCCGATCGCAATTCCTCCATCATTCGGTGGAATCATACGATGGCGCAGTACCGTAAATCCTTCCTGTACAAGTCGTTCTTCTGTGAAACGCAGCAATAAACGGTTCTGGAATACTCCACCACTTAAGGCTGCTTTATTTCTGCCGCTTTTTTCTCTTGCTTTTATGCAAGCAGCTGTAATCTGTTCGGCTAATATCTGATGAAACAGATATGCAAGTTTGTTACTGTCTTCTCCCTGCAGTTTCGCTTCTACAATCTTTTCCACAAGCATCTGTGTATTTAAGATCAAGCGTTCTTCTGTCTCATTTACTAATCTATCTGTTAATTTATTTTGTTCCTGTAAAGTGTTTCGCTGTTGTTCGTATGCTTCTGCAGCAAATTGTAACGCTGTCGATGCTTCGCCTTCAAATCCTGACTGACGTCTGATCCCAAGGATCGCACTAACTGCATCAAACAGTCTTCCAACACTTGTCGATGTAACCGCATTGATCTTACGGTCTGCCATGGTAAACTGGACTTTACTTTCCTGTTCGCTGCAAAGTCCAAGCTTTTCTATGATCTCCCATGCTTTTTGACGGTCCTTTGTATATCCATAGATCATAGATACGGCGATACGCCAGCCTTCTTTTGCAGAAGCATCTCCACCAATCTGTAAAAATGGGGTAATACTTCCAAATCTTTCAAAGCCTTCATAATCTGCCAGCAGGATTTCTCCACCCCAGATCGTGCCATCCGTTCCATATCCTGTTCCATCAAAAGAGACTCCAATGACTGGATCTTCACAATCATTTTCTGTCATGCAGGATAAAATATGTGCATAATGATGCTGCACCTGAATGATCGGATGTCCAAGTTCTTTGGCTACCACCGTAGAATTGTATTTTGGATGCAGATCACAGACCACAACCTGTGGCTCTACTTCAAGCAATGTCTGAAAACGATGGATTGTCTCCTGCAATGCCTTTACGGTTCTTAAATCTTCCAGATCTCCTACATATGGGGACTGATAAAATCTGCTGTCCACACCGATACAAAAGGTATTCTTTAATTCACCACCAACAGCCAGCACCTGTCCTTTCCAATCGGTTGATGTCATAAATGGCAGTGGTGCATAACCTCTGGAACGACGGATCATATATGGTTCATTTTTATAAAAATCCATCACCGTGTCATCCGAACGGATCCTAATCTTTCGGTTATGAGATAACATCGCATCACACAAATGTGATAATTCGGAAAGTGCTTCTTCATCTTCACGACAGATTGGCGCGCCAGAAGTATTTCCGCTGGTCATCACCAGAAATTCCGGCATTTTGATTCCGTCATCATATTGAAAGATCAATAACTGTACCGGTGCATATGGAAGCATCACACCAACCTTTGGATTCCCTGGTGCTACAGAAGGCGCTAATTTTCCATTCCCTTCTTTATCTAATAACAAGATTGGTTTTTGATGACCTGTAAGAATTGCTTCCTGTTCTTTTGTCACAAGACATTCCTGTTTCACAACCGTTTCATCTTTTGCCATCACTGCAAAAGGCTTGGCCGGACGTTTCTTTAGGATTCTCAGCCGTTTGACTGCTTCCTCATTTGTCGCATCACAGCACAGATGAAAACCTCCGATTCCTTTGATCGCTACAATCTTTCCTTCACTGATCAACTTTCTTGTATATGTAATTGCCTCACGTCCATGCTCTTTCCTGCCAATTAAATAGACTTCCGGTCCACATTCATTGCAGCATACTGGCTGTGCATCAAAACGTCTGGATTTCTCATCTGTATATTCCTTTGCACAGTTTGGGCACATCGGAAATTCTTTCATACTTGTACGTTCCCTGTCATATGGCAGTGCATCCAGAATCGTAAGTCTTGGACCGCAGCAGGTACAATTGATAAATGGATGCAAGTAACGTCTGTCTTTTGGATCAAACAGTTCTTTTTTACATTCATCACAGATTGCGATATCTGGGGAAACAAAGATTTCTCCTTTTGTTTTTTCACTCTCAATGATATCGAACGTTTCAAAATGCAGTTCGTTCTCTGCTGTAATATCTTCTATATTTATTTTTAAAATCGCTGCTCGTTTTGGTGGATTTTCTTTTAATTCATTTAAAAATCCTTCGATCTTTTCTTTTTCACCCTGCGCATAAATTTCCACATATGGTCCCTTATTACAGACAGTTCCATAAATTCCATGTGCTGTCGCATGACGGCTTACCGTTGGTCTGAATCCAACGCCCTGAACGATACCATATACACGAATGCGCCATGTCATTTCCTTCTTATACACTCTTTTCTCCCATCGTATGGTCTTAATCTTGTGATTTCTTTTCCTCTGCCAAATGCCCTGATACTGCAAAATGTATCGTATCTACAAAAGTTCCCTCAAACTTTGGTGTCATGCGTTTCATGCATGGATCTGCATAAATCACGTCATATTCTTCCTTCTCCACGAGGCTGATATAATCATCCTCATCACGCAAATGCAGATCTGTATCTTGGCGAAGTTCTGGTTTCATCATAAACCAGCTTGCGACTGTGATCTGTGCATCTGGTGCTTCTTTTAATATCTCTTCACGAATTGCAGAACCGATCACCTGCTGTTGTACGATCAGTACCTTTTTCCCATGATGATCCATATCACAAACCAGTTCATCGACTAATGGATACCCTAACTCATATGGTGTTCCATAGGTTCGTTCCAGATACTGGGCTGCTTTTATAGCAGCTGGCGATACAACAATATTTTTTTCTACATTCGAAACTGCTTTTACATCATCAAGTCCATTTCCCATTCCGTAACAGACTGCTGTTTTTCCTTCTTTTGAAAAACGCTCTCGGATGCGGTCTGCTGCATGCAGATCACTGACATCCTGTGGGGTCATTCCAAGAATACCGATCCGCTTCTCAATAACTTCTTGTTTTTCACCTGCAAATGTAAGGAATAACTCCATCCATGCTTTTTCTTCGCCCTCATCATACAAAGCCATTCCATCCGTATCGACAGTCAGGATTGGAAGATCTACCTTTTTCTCTGTCATACGTTTTAGTGCGTGATAATCTGTTCCGATCACGGCCGGAACTGGTGTTCCAATGATCGCTGCAAACTTGGCATCTAATTTTGTCACTGCGTCCGCAAGTTTCGCTACCAGCTTATCATCACGTCCAAGGATTGCATCCATATCACGAAGTCCTGCACTAAATAATGCACTTTTACTTTCAAACCATCGTGGTTCATCAAATCCACAGATATTTCCCGTACATCCGCCGGCATCACAAATGGCAATGATTCCGCCAAATTCATATAATACAGACACCGCACCTGACTGGTCTGGTGCAAATGGTGTCAGATATTTTCTTAGTCCTCTCATGTTACACCTCCATCAATGCTTCAAACAGTCTGCGTACACCAGCATAACCAAATGGCTGCCGTTCTTCGTTCCAGAGCACATTTGGACATTCTTTATGATAATACCCGGCATCTTTCCCTATCGTCATATTAACACCAGACTCTGTTCCATCATAATAAAGCATCGTTGGTTCCAGATTTGAAAAGACTTTCGTTTCTGGACTGATCTGTGCTAACTGTTTTACATAGATAAAGTTTTCCCCAGATAAAGTTCCATAAATCTCTGGCACACGAAATCCGTAACGCACCAATGCAAGTGCTAACTCAAACGGATCTCCATTCATCCATTCTCCAACCGCAAATGATGCATCTTTATGTGTTTCTTTAAATCTTGCTACTGCATCTTCGGCCTCTTTTCGTTGTTTTTCATCGTCAAACTCGATACCTAATGCAGCTCCAAACGCTCGATACTGACTGGCAATCTTATCGATCTGATATAGTCTTCGAAGCTCAATATATGGGATTTTCAAACGATCATGAAAATCTTCTGCTGCAAAACGTGCTTCCGGATGTAATACCAGATTAAAATTTGCCTCTGCCATTGTCTGATATTCTTCATAATCTTTACATCTGGAAATCTCATGGATTGTTTTTACCCCTGCCCCATGAAGCAGATCATACAGTTCGCAGTCATCGATGATCGGTGAAAAATAACCAAGTAAATTTACCACATTCCCTTTTTTCTTCTTTGGTTCTAACAGTGAATAGATAGACTGACGAACATGCACCATCGGCGGCTTTCTTCCTTCTCTGGTCAATGCATACATATAACATGGCTTGACTGGAATTTGTGCATATTCCTCTGCCTTACGACAGACACGTTCCATATCGGTTCCAAGCAGTGCATCCACACATGTAATACATATCATCACAACGGATGGCTTTTTCTCCAGTCCTTCGCAGATTTCCGCAACTGCTTTCGGAATCTTTTTTAAATGTCTTCCTGTTACAATATCTGTCTCATCCATCAACAGATAATAAAAGCGGTCATGGTAAGCACGCATGGAACTAAGCACTGATGTATTACGTCCGCAGCATCCTGGAGATACGATCAGCATAATCGAATCCGGAACCGCAAGTCCCGCACGTTTGACACCAAATCCTTCTGCTCCCGGAGAATTAAATGCCAGTGTTGCAGGAGAACTATAGATTAAATGTGTATGGGAGATTAGCTGGTCAGGAATCTGATCTTTTCCTAATGTATTCAGCTCATCCACCGTACAAAAATATGCTTCCTGTCTCATTCTTTTTCCTCTTCTTTCCATAATAATTCGGCAAGATCAAAGAAACATTTGCTGATCTCAGACGTTTTGTCACCTTCGATCACTGTCTTTCCCTGCTCTTCCCAATGGATGATGTCATCACTTCTCATGACTTCACCTACGATCGGCACCCCGATCTTATCTGAAAATGCCTGTACTTTTTCTTTCTCATTTTCTACATTTCTGTGATTTAACACGATACCAAATACTTTGGCATAACTGCGGTCTTCAAAGTTTCGAACTGCACTGGAAATATTATTTGCAGCATATAATGCCATCTTCTCTCCAGATGTAACGATCAAAACTTTATCCGCATATCCTTCACGGATCGGTGCTGCAAACCCTCCACATACGACATCCCCTAATACATCATATAAAACTACATCGGGCTTATAGTTTTCAAATAATTCCATGTCCTTAAGCAGCTGGAAAGTAGCAATAATCCCACGACCCGCACATCCAAGCCCCGGTGTCGGTCCACCTGTTTCAATACAGAGAATTCCTCCATATCCTACCTTTGAAATCTGTGCAAGTTCATCTGGTTCTTCATCTTCTTCTCTCATAAAGTTCATAACTGGACGAAGCGGCTCTCCTCCAAGTAAATTGATCGTAGAATCGGCTTTCGGATCACAGCCGATCTGAATGACACGCTTTCCCATACTGGCAAAAGCTGCCGCAAGATTAGAAGTCACTGTTGACTTTCCAATACCACCCTTTCCATAGATTGCTACTTTTAACATGTTGTCCTCCCTGTAAAGTAAAAACCATCTTTCCGGCAAAATGTCAGAAAAATGGTTCTGTAAATCCTTATTTCATAACTATTCCTGCTTGGATCATCCTTGCCGTCAGAGTTTTCTTATTTATATTAAAATCATTTTGATAAATTACTGTTTTATCTTTTTCACCAAATGCTTTGCAGATGTATGAATCAGATGCAATAATTTTATCATTTACTATACGAGTTAGTCAATGTAAACTACCTACTTTAAATTGTAGTTTGAAAGGTAGTCGTTGGGATTTGTATGAGATAGAAAGAAGATAGGAACATAGAGGATCCAGAACCATTGAAATTTTGCCGTTGTTTTGAACGGTTCGCAGCGAACTTGGTCGATTGTTTGAGCGTCAAAGACTACTGGTTTCAGTACCTTAGAACGCGAGTTATCGAAGGAAAGTTCGCGAATCAGCGACCGTTCAAAACGACGAGTAAAATTTCTGGTCTGGATCCTCTATGTTATTATTTCGTTTTTCTCATATACAATTGCACGACTTATTCAAATTACAATTTATTGCTATCTCCAAAAATTTTCGTTATAATAAATCTGTTTTGTAACAACAACATCTTTACAACGAAAGGATTTACACATATATGAAACGTAATATCAGATTAACAATCGAATACGATGGTTCCCGTTATCAGGGATGGCAGCGCCTTGGTGGTGACTCTAATGCCAATACGATACAGGGAAAATTAGAAGCTGTCTTATCAAAGATGACTGGCGAAGATGTCAATATTAATGGTTCTGGTCGTACCGATGCAGGTGTTCATGCTTATGGACAAGTGGCTAATTTCCATACAAACTGTATGATGTCTCTTGGTGATATCAAAGAGTATCTTACAAAATATCTACCATCAGATATTGGTATTGTTGAAGTTTCTGAAGCTTCCGAACGTTTTCACAGTCGTTTAAATGCAAAAGAAAAAACTTACCTTTACCGTATTGCGATTCCTGGGGTGTCGAATGTTTTTGAACGTAAATATCTTTGGTATTTCCCAGAAACTTTGGATGTTAAAAAAATGGAAGAAGCTGCATCTTTGCTCATCGGAACTCATAATTTTAAGGGATTTTCTTCTATTAAAAAGACAAAAAAATCTACGATTCGTACGATTTATGATATCAAGATCAAGAAGATGAAAAAAGAAATCCAGATTACTTATACGGGAAATGGATTCCTGCATAACATGGTCCGAATTCTCACTGGAACTTTAGTTGAAGTTGGATGTGGAAAGATCAAACCTGCAGATATTACAAAGGCTTTGGAATCTACGAAACGCACCGATGCTGGGATTACCGCTCCACCTCAAGGGTTATTTTTGGTATCTGTAGAATATTAATATTTGTTTATACAAAAAATAAAACAGGGAAGTTTGCTGCTTATAAACAGTACCTCCTTGTTTCATTTTTATCTTATCTTTTTTGCAAACACACTACTTATTTGAGTGCAAAAATTTTATTCTCCCCAGACTTCCTCTGCAATTTCTTTCACTAATTTTAATTTTGCCCACTGTTCTTCTTCTGTTAATTTATTACCAATTGCGCAGGAAGCAAAACCACACTGTGGACTTAAGCATAATCGTTCCAGCGGAATATATTTTGTTGCCTGTTTGATTCTGTTGATCACTTTTTCTTTATCTTCAAGATCTGGTTTCTTTGTCGTGATCAGTCCAAGAACAACTTTCTTGTCTTCTGATACTTTTTTAAGTGGTGCAAAACCTCCAGATCTTTCATCATCATATTCAAGGAAGAGTGCATCAACATTTTCTTTTGCAAACACATAGTCTGCAACTGTATCATATGGGCCACTTGTAAAGAATGTAGAATGATAATTTCCACGGCAGATATGGGATGTAATTACCATGTCTTCTGGTCTTCCTTCTAATGCAAGATTATTCACTGTAAGAAGCTGTTTCTTGACATCTTCAAGATCAATTCCTAATGCTTTATATCTTTGCTTCGCTGCATCTCCTACGATTGCTCCCCAAGTACAGTCATCCAATTGAAGATTACGACATCCTGCCTCATAAAACTGTCTGATCACGTCCTGATACGCAGCACCAATATCCTGAATCAGTTCTTCATTTGTTGCATAATATTTTCTTGTCGTTTCAATGTTTGCTGGAACGATCATTTGCTGAAACATCTGTGCTGGTGCTGGGATTGTATATTTTGCAATTGTATTTTCATCTTCAAATTGTTTTAAATATTTAAAATATTCTACAAATGGATGTTTTTTCGCTTTGATCTTCCCTACCAGATACGTGTCTTCTAAAGAAGCCAATTCTCCATTGAACTGTACTCCACTTCCCGTCTGTTCATGTGCTACACCTTCAAATCCCCACATAAAATCCAAATGCCAATAAGTTCTTCGAAATTCTCCATCCGTGATCACATGATAACCTAATTCTTTTTGTTTTGCTACCAATTTTGCGATTTCTTCATTTACTATGTTATCATATACTTCTTTTGTGATCTTACTTTCTTTATATTGTGTTGTTGCTTTCTTTAATTCTTCTGTTCTTAAAAAGCTTCCTACATAATCATATCGAAATGGCTCTTTTAATTTACTCATCTGATGTTCTCCTTTGTTTGCCTTGTTTTTAAGCTATACACAGAGTATATCATCACAAAATCATTTTTTAAAATATATATAATTAACGGTTTGTCATGCCTTTAAGTTATAGCAAGTAGTCCGTAGGCATTAAAATAGAAAAGGGCCCATGGAATTGAACTGCTACCCGTCAAGTAGACAATAGAAAAAATAAAAAATATTTCTGCCATCAGTTTTGAATCTGGTGGCAGTTTTTATGCCGCCAACATAT
>CABIYF010000018.1 GCA_902362875.1 Eubacteriaceae bacterium
ACTATAACCTTCAGGTATATGATAAAAAATAAATAATGGTCTGGAAAAGCAGCATTAGAATTTTGCCACGTTTTTTACGGATTCGCAGCCGGCTTGGTGCGATGTCTGAGCCTCAAAGAGTTGTGATTTGAATACCCTTGAAGGCGAGTTTCGCAAGGAAAGCCGGCGGATAAGCGATCTGTAAAAAACGTGTGTAAAATTCTCTAGCTGCTTTTCCAGACCATTATTTATTTTTTATCATATACAGAAAGACTTCAGTTGGCCACCATCACAAAATCAAAATTTTAAGATTCCCAAAATCCCCTAATCTATTCTCAATTCCCCGCAACATCGAATCCCCCGCAACATCCCATCCAGCCAGATAAAATCCAACCCCGGCATCGCAAGCAGCCAAATAATCATTATAAGTATCCCCAACATAAATAGAAGCAGATTTGTCACTGCCTAATTGATCTAAAGCATATACAATAGATTCCCCATCTGGTTTTGGGCGTTTAATATCGTCGGATGTGACGATGATATCAAATAAGTGATTGATATGTAATTTATCAAAATCATTTCTCATATGTTCTTTTGTTTTTGATGTGACGATGCCGAGTTTTATATTTCTGGATTTTAAAAATAAGAGTGTACTTAGTACATTAGGATACAGCTTTGGCAGGGTAGTGTTATTTTTTACATAATAAGTCCAATTATCCTGAAGTTCCTGCTGTTTTTCGGGTTGATCGGTGAACAGGGCGGCGGTGTCTTTTTCGTGCATTCCCATGGTGGGTTCAAGAGTGCTTAGTGGAATGTCCTGATTCAGAGTTTTTTTAATTGCCATCTGCAGGGAGGATAAAAGACAGGAACGGCTGTCGAGCATGGTTCCGTCGATGTCTAAGAGAATTGTATCGATCATCATAGTACCTTCTTTCAATATAATATTTCGGAATCCTAAGTGGAAGTTAAGTTGTCCGATGGAGGATGGATGTAACCACTTAGGATTCCGAAAGGATATTATAGAATGATAAATTCAGAGAAGTAAAGAAAATACGAAAATACAAACATTCGTTTATAATTAATAAGCCGATTCGAAGATCTTTCGTTCTTCATCTACTAAATTTTCAACATTTAGTTTAGAACTGACAGGTTCCTTGCTTTTTGAACAGATAGAAATAGCAGTATATCCATAACGCATGATCTTATGCCAGCTCAGTCCTTTTTGCAGTCCCCAGATAATTACACTGGTTAACGTTGCCACACATCCATTGGTGTTAGAAATGTCAGTTAAAGTCTTTTTAATATGGATCTTGTGATCCTTGCTTTCAAAGAAAAGCCCCTCATGGACGGAGTAGACGGCGATATGGGAAATATTTTTGGTAAGTAAGAAACGAATGGCGCTTTTGATATCAGTCATTTTTTTACCATAGTAATTCAGCAGCACTTCTAACTCTTTTGGAGCTGTCACTAAAACATCGATTTTCATATTTTCCTGAAGAATACGAATGTCCTTATTGATCGAAGTTGTCTTAACAATGATTGGGACATTGACGTTTTCGTAGATATAATTAAAACTTTCTTCTGGAATATTCGTATCTAAGACACAGTATTGGGAACTGTTGATTTTGTCTAAGTATTTTGACAAAAATGTTGGTGTCATCCGGTCGTAGATTTCCATATCATTGATACCAACAATCTTAATTCCCTTCGAATTATCGATATACATAAAAGAAGATGTATGTTCGCCGTCAATTTTTTCACAGCAGGAAACATCCATGTTGTGTTCCCGGCAGTCATGGATAAACTTTTCTCCATTCAGATCATTACCATATACAGAAATAAAATAATTCTGAACATTGAGTTTCGTCAAGGCAAAAGCAATATTCCGCCCGGCTCCTCCTAAAGAATAGTAGATCTTTCCAGAGTTAGAGTTGTTTGTAATTAAACGGTCATTTGGAATTCCAAGAATGTCTAAATTATTTCCACCGATAACAGATACAAAATTATCCTGATTAATGATATAACCCTTCCCTTTGATATACCCTTTTTTCATTAAATTATGAATATGAGTTGCAACACCAGAGCGGGAGATCATTAGCTGTTCGGCTAATTCGTCTTGGGAGATCAAGGGATTATTTTTTAAAATTTCAAATATTTCAACTTCGCGTTCCGTCATTTCAACGCTCCTTTCATTGTGCAATGCCACTAAAAAAAATAAACGTTCGTCCACAAATTTGTTATTTATTTATAAAATAGCATATTTTACGACACAAATCAATAAACAAAAGTTTGCATTATAAATAATTGTTTACATCAAAATGTCAGACAAATATAATCTAAGTATCAAAGGAATCAAAAAATAAAAGCGAAAGAAAGGTGATTACATGAAAGATTATGTAGTTGTAGTTGGAGGTCTTAACATTGATATTGCTGGATTATCTGGTGATGTATATCGTGAGAAAGATTCAAACATTGGAGAAGTAACAATTAACATTGGTGGTGTCGGACAGAACATCGCACAGAACTTAACAAAATTAGGAACACCAACACATTTGGTAACAGTATATGGTGATGACAGTTTTGGTAAGATCGCTCAGATGGAATGCAAAAAAAATAAAATCGGTTTAGAAAATGCTGAACAGATTGAAAACTCCAGAAGCTCTATTTATTTGTATGTCAATGACAACGAAGGTGACTTAGTTACAGGAATTAATGATATGAAAATTTGCGAAAACATTACTCCAGAGTTTTTAGCAAAAAGATTAGATTTCATTAATGGTGCAAAAATAGTTGTTGTAGATTGTAACTTATCTCAGGAATCTATCGAATGGCTTTGTGAAAATGTGACAAGTCCAATTTATGTTGATCCAGTATCCGTAGCAAAAGTAGATCGTGTGAAAAATGTATTAGATAAGATTCACACATTAAAACCAAATGAATTAGAAGCAGAACTTCTAACAGGTATTAAGATCACAGATGAAGCGACTGCACGTGAAGCAGCGAAAGCATTAAATGAAAAAGGTGTGAAAAATGTTTACATTTCTCTTGGAGCACAGGGAATCTTATGTGTAAAAGAGGGAGAAGCGGTACTTGTAAAACCTTTAGCGAAAAAAATCGTAAGTACAAATGGTGCAGGGGACTGTTCAATGGCTACATTAGTATGGGCGAGATTTAATCACGGAGAAGAACTTCCATTAGAAGAAGTTGGTACTTATACACAGGCAGCAGCAAGTATTAATGTTGAATCTCCTCTTGCAGTATCACCTGAATTAAATGTTGAAGAAGTATTAAAAAGAGCAGAAGAAGGGAAGAAAAATTAAAATGGTAATCAAACAGATTTATTCAATTGTAAATTATAACGAAGCAGTACAGGTTATGGATGCAGGAGCAGATCACATTGGGCTTGTTCCTATGCAGTCCGGAGGAGTTCCAGCACATCGAGTTCCTTATGATGTCGTTGATAAGATTTTTGGAGAAGCCAAAGAAAGAGGCGTTAAAACAGTAGCGATCATGCTGAATAAAGACGTTGAAGAAATGATCTTTATTGCAAAAAGAATCAAACCAGATATTCTTCATATCGCAGGTATGGAGTATACAGCAGATCAGGAATTTGCGGACCGTCTTAAAAAAGAATGCCCAGGAATTAAATTAATGCAGGCAATCTTAGTTGATGGACCAGAAGCTGTGGATCGTGCAAAAGAATATGCAAAATATTGTGATTTCTTATTAACAGATTCAGGTCTTGCCAAAGATACAGGAATTGGAGCAAGCGGAATGACTCATGACTGGAGCATTGATACTGAGATTGTTAACTCTGTCGATGTACCAGTGATCATTGCTGGAGGTTTAGGACCTGATAATGTAGAAGAATGCATCAGAACGATCAAACCATATGGTGTTGACTCCTTATCAAAAACATCATTTAAATTCGACGATGGTGTGATCGAAAAGAACATTCCAGCAGTGAAAGAATTCTGTGAAAAAGCAGATAAAACATCAGAAGAATTAGGGTTATAGGAGAAGAAAGTATGGATTATAGATTAGAACAAAGAGCGAAAGTTTGTGTTTCTCATGATTTCTCAAAAGATTTATTAGAGACATTAAAAACATCAAACTATAAGAAACCTCTGATCTCTATTGACAGCTTTTTACTTCAGTCACCAGTAGTGAACAAAGCATTAGATACATTAAAACAAGCAGATATTAACTATGTTGTTTATGATGAAATTGTACCGGAACCTCCATTTGAAATCGTAAATAAAGGTGCAAAACTGTATCAGGAAAATGAATGCGACTCCATTATCGCTATTGGTGGTGGAAGTGTCATTGATGCTTCCAGAGGAATCAACATAGTAAGTCATTGTGGCGGACAGATTCAGGAATATATTGAAGATAAAACGATCGATCAGCGTATTTTAGGACTGATTGCAGTTCCAACAACATCAGGAACAGGAAGTGAACTATCCAATGCACTCGTTGTAACAGATACTAAAAAGCAGGAAAAATTAGCAGTATTATCCGATGAAGCAGTCAGCGAATACGTTATTTTAGTTCCAGAACTGGCAGAATCAATGCCAAAAGGACTGACAATTTCAACAGGTCTTGATGTTTTTGCCCATGCAATGGAAGCTTATACATCCAATCTGTCTACACCAGTTGTAAATGCTATTTGCGAAAAAATCATGTTCTTAGTATTCAAATATTTACCAACAGCAGTGCATCACGGGGAAGATTTAGATGCAAGAGAAAGAATGATGGTTGCTGCAGCATTAGGTGGATGGGCGATTAACAACGGAGGAACTCATCTCGGACACTCCATTGGACATGTTGTCGGAGCAAAATATCATTTAGCTCATGGAAATGCATGTGCATATGCTCTGCCAGGAGTTATTGAAAAAACTGCATTAGCAGAACCAAAGAAAATCAGAGAAATTGGAAATATTTTAGAACTATCACTTCCAAATGATCTGTCAAATGAAGAACTAGGAAAAGAAGTAGCAAAAGGATTTAAACATTTCAGAGATGAAGTATTAGGATTGGAACCTTGTAAGTTAAACAAAGAAGAGGTTGTAAGTTTAACAGATCAGGTTGTACACGAAAGATTTGCTGCAAATGCACCATTTGAAGTAACACATGAGATAGTGGGAGCAATTTTGGAAAGTTACGGAGGATAAAAATATATGAGTATTATCAGGGGATTAATAGGATTAGCGGTTATATTCTTTATCGCATTCCTGTTTTGCAAAGAAAAAAGAGTATCAAATATAAAAATATTATTTTAATGGTTGTTGTTCAGGTAGTATTAACATTCTTACTATTAAATACAAGCGTAGGACTGACGATCTTAACAGCAATTTCGAATTTCTTTACATGGCTGACAGCACAGGGTATGGCAGGATGTAACTTTGTATTTGGCGGAATTGAAGTCAGCAAAGGATCTTCCGTATTCTTCTTCAACGTATTAATGCCATTAGTATTTATTTCAGCTTTGATTGGAATCTTAAAATGGTTAGGAATCTTAGACTTCATCGTTAAATGGATCGGATGGATTTTCAATAAAGTTACCGGATTAGGAGAAGTAGAAAGTTACGTTCCTATCGCTACAACTTTACTTGGATCACCACAGATCTTCATGACAATTCAAAGCCAGATCAGAAAGATGAACTTTAATCAGCTGTTTACAGTATGCTTAACAGTCATCTCAGGTATGTCCGCATCTATGCTGGCAAGTTATATGACAATGATCGATGGTAAATATGTAGTTATTGCCGTAGTATTAAACTTATTCTCAGGACTGATCATCAGCGCGATCATGAACCCATACGACGAAAAGATCGCAACAGCTGATGAAGAAGAAAAAGAATCAGAAGGCAAAAAAGAAAGAGAACCTTTCTTCTCAATGTTAGGAGATTACATCTCTTCAGGATTTGACCTGGCAATCATCGTAGCAGCAATGTGTATTGGATTTATCGCACTGATCAGTTTCTTAAACAACGGATTAGCTGCCATCTGCGGTATTTCATTCACAGATATCTTAGGATATGTATTTGCACCAATCGCATACGTTATCGGTGTTCCATTACAGGACGTAGTAAGAATTGGTGGTCTGATGGCTACAAAATTATTAACAAACGAATTCGTAGCTATGGGACAGGTTGCAAGCATGACAACATTAACTGCAAAATCAGTTGCAATGATTTCTGTATACTTAGTAAGTTTCGTAAACTTCGGAACTTTAGGAATTATCTCTGGTGCAGTTAAATCCATTAGTGGTGAGAAGGCAAAAGATGTTGCCAAGTTCTCTTTGAAGTTGATCTTGGGTGGTACTTTGGCTGGACTGCTGAGTGCTGCTATTGTGGGAATCTTCTTCTAGATTTGTAAATGCCCGACGGCAGGTTATCAATATATAAATTAAAATAGAAAAAATCGCATGGGTCTGAAAAACGAATTCCATTTAACGGAATTTTATCATTTCAGACCCATGCGATTTTATTGTAATCGATGATCAAAGAATCTTATTTGTTCATATAATAATACTTTGCATAAAGCCCGCCGGAAGTAATCAGTTGTTCATGTGTGCCCCGCTCTTTGATGGTTTGTCCGTCGATGACGAGGATTTCGTCTGCGTTTTGGATTGTTGATAAGCGGTGGGCGATCGTGATAGTTGTTCGATTTTGTGACAGAGCATCAAGACTCTTTTGAATATGCTGTTCGCTTTCATTATCTAAGGCGCTGGTAGCTTCGTCTAAGATTAAAATTGGTGGATTTTTAAGGAAGACTCTCGCAATGGAGATTCTTTGTTTCTGCCCACCGGATAATCTTGTACCACGTTCTCCAACAAAGGTATCGTACCCATCAGGTAATGTCATAATAAAATCATGGATATTTGCCTTTTTGGCAGCTTCGACGATTTCATTAAATGTTGCATCGGGTTTTCCGTAAGCGATATTTTCTTTGACACTGCCGCCAAAGAGATAAACATCCTGTTGGACAATACCGATGGAATTTCTAAGGCTTTCTAATTGAATATCTTTGATATTCTGTCCGCCAATGGTGATGGAACCATCTGTGATATCGTAAAATCTAGGCAGCAGAGAACAGATAGTTGTCTTTCCACCGCCGGAAGGTCCGACAAGTGCAATGGATTTTCCAGATTTAATTGTGAAATCAATGTGGTTTAAGACGATTTCATTATCTTCATAACTAAATGAAACATCGTGATAACAAATATCTCCATCAGGATGTTTCATAGCAGCAGCATCAACGGAATCTGTGATTTCAGGTTCAATATCAATGACAGCCTGATAACGAATAAAACCAGACATTCCTTTCTGGATCATTTCTGTTAATTCTACAAGAATCTGGATCGGACTGATAAAGATTCCGATATACAAAGCATACATCGCAAGGTCAGCGGCACTCATTTGACCAAGTGCGATAAAGTAACCTCCGGCAAGTAAAGTGACAAGATACATCATTCCCTGAAAAAATGTATTTCCACATTGGAAATTTCCCATGGCACGATAATTGTCACGTTTGGAATCTAAGAAAGCCTCATTTCCAAGACGAAATTTTTCACGTTCAATATCTTCATTTGCAAAAGACTGCACAATTCGAATTCCAGCAAGTGAATCCTGAAGGGATGCGTTGATGTCACCGATCTTTCTGCGGTTATCAAGGAAAGTAGCCTGCATTCTGCGGTTTTGCTTTGCACTAAAGAAGATCATCAGCAAAACGATTACAAGAAGAATGATCGCTAATTTCCATTGAATGATAAACAGGAAAATAAAGGAACCAATGATCTTTACAAGAGAGATAAATAAGTTCTCTGGTCCATGATGGGCAGCCTCGGAAATATCAAATAAATCAGATACAAGACGGCTCATCATCTGCCCCGTATTATGTTTATCATAGTAAGAAAAAGAAAGATTTTCATAATGATCAAACAATTTACGACGCATATCACGTTCCATTCTTGCACCCATGATATGTCCCTGGCAGCTGACATAATATTTACAAAATGCCTGAAAAACATAGCAGATAAATAAAATTCCACCGATCACGGGCAGGGTTTTAAGAATGACAGAAGCATCCTTAAGGAATAAAGTCTTCGTAAGCGAACGGAGAATCTGAGGATAAGCAAGATCAACCAGACTGATAAATGCTGCACAGATCAGATCGAAAATGAAGACTTTTTTGTAAGGTTTATAATATTGGATAAACTTTTGAAAAGTACTCATGATGATAACTCCTTAAAAAAATTTGATTGTATACAAACAACCAGAGACTATCATACACCAATTCCTGAAAAATAAAAAGACCGCTCACATAAGTGAACGGTTGCTTTTCTGAAAAGAGAGGATTAAAAAATATATATGAAAAACTATGTCTTAAGTATAGCAAAATTCCTGAGACATTCAATGTATAAAGTATGAAGAATTCTAAAGAATTTATAAAGATTTCTAAAAAAATTGATTTGTGGGGTGGGGTGATTCGATATCTAAAATAGCGGATGATCTGGTAGAAGATGAAATTACAATTACACCAATTTATAAGATTGTAAAAGAATTTCCAGAAGATACAGAACGAGATATTTATTGTAAATTAAATGATAGCACGCAGGGATAATGAAGATAGTAATAGCTATATGTATATAAATATAATCATATAATAGTATAAAGTATTTGACAGATGTTATTGGAAATGATATTCTAATAATAGAAAAGATGCTACCGATAGACGGTTAGCCTGATAATATTGGATGAATAATCGCTCCATTTTACCAAGACAATGAGGGGCGGTTATTTTTTTAATTCAGAATCTCGTTTACCGTGAGAATAAATAAAGAAAATGAAAAAGCAGTCAGGAATGGCTGCTTTTTGTTTTGCAAAAAAAGGGTAGAGTAGTTATGACTTGTTTATATGACATATAAAGCAGTTTTCATGCACCTTAAATTTGTGAAGAAGAAATAAATGATATACTAATTGTTGAACATTTGTGTACTGTAAAAAGAAAATATCGGGAGGTGAACACATTATGTACTGTGCGAAATGTGGAAAAAAGTTAGAAGAAAATCAGAAATTTTGTAGTGGTTGTGGACAGCCTGTTAAAGAAGTAAAACAAGCGGAAAATAATCGACAGAATAAATCTCAAATGAAAAAAGAACAATTTGAAAACGAAGGAAACTATCATAGGAAATATTCAGAAAATACGATTCAGAAACAACCAACAAAAGCACTGGTTATAGAAGGGTTTGGAATATTATTATTGGTAATAACGAGGATGCTTGATCAAAGCAGGGATTATACGGACCAATTATGGGCTGCAAAAAATGGATGGGTGTTATATATAATAGGATTTATCCTTTTTGTAATAGCTTATGTTATGTTGAAAAAACATAAGAAAAAATATGGGCTTCAAGGAATTGGATATGCAGGATATATTATAAGCTGTATGGGAGTTGTAATTGTAGTAATATTTAGTGTTTTAATGATTTTAACAATGGCATTTTCGAATATGATAATGGGAAGATAGAGGGAGGAATATCTAAGATTATAAAGATAATGAAAAAGCAGTCAAGAATGGCTGCTTTTTGTTGTGTAAAAAATCCGTGTAGTTATGACTTGTTTATATGACATATAAAGCAGTTTTCATGCACTTTAAATTTGTGGAGAAGAAATGGATGATATACTAATTGTGAATATTTTGTGTACTGAAAATACGAGGGAGGAAATTGAAAATGATATTCTTTTTTGAAATTACTGGCGGGATGATATTAATCTTTTTGATAGTGGCTTTTGGAGTGGCCACAAGTGAAGGGATGCTTGATATATTAAGAGTTATTGGTGGATTAATAGGGATGGCAGCAATACTATTCGAGGCTCTTGGTATTATAGCGTGTCTGAGTTCAGGACGAACTATTTTTAGTAAAGTATGGAAAAGCGTTTTGTTAGCAGGAATATGTTATTGTACAGAGCAGCAGATGGAGCTGTATGTTAGATTTATAATGGATAGATTTAATCAAGGCTCTTTTTCATTTTTAGATGGAGCAATTGGTGGAAGTATACAATATTTTGCAATAATTATATCAGCATTTGTAGCTACCATGGCAATAGGAGGTGGATATCGAGAAGGACCAATATCTTGTATTTTAGGAACGATATTTTTTGTATTTGTGAACTCGTGGGCCAATAAAGAGGGAATTCAATGTTTGGTTAGAGCTTTAGATGGTGAAAAGAAAATTATATTGATAGGACTATTAGGTGGAAGCTTAATTTGTACAGTAGGTAACAAAATAATAAAAGTATATAGGAAGTCAAAAAAATATAAAAAACAGAATTTTGTAAAAGAAAAGAAAATTAAACGCATTATGTATTGTGCGAAATGTGGAAAGAAACTAGAAGAAAATGAGAAATTTTGTACTGCATGTGGACGACCTGTTGCAAGGAAGAAACAGATAGAAAATAATTCAAAGAAATAGATCTTATAAATTAAGAAAAGATTAGAGTGCATTATCAGATATGATAATTAAGAAGATAAGGGAGAATAAAAATGTATTGTACAAAGTGTGGAAAACAAATCAGCGATGACAGTCAGTTTTGTTGTTACTGTGGAGCAAGACAAACACCTATAGTGAATAATAATACACCTATAAATACAGCTAATAAAAAAACAAAAATCAAGATACCTCTCAAGAACAAAAAGATAATCATTGGAATTATAGCTGCGGTGTTAGTTTGTATGATCATTGTACCAATTGCTAAAGGAAGAAGCATCGAAAATACAATCGATCTTTTTATGGAAGCGATCAATGATATGGATGCAGAAAAAATGATAGATACAATGTCAGAAGATCACGTGAATTATCTGATTAATAAAACATCTGGAGGAAGAGCGGAATACATAAAAGAAGGAAACCAGTATTTATTAGAATTAAAAAAAGGTCTTCTAAGTGAAGCTGGTGGGGGATATTCTTTAGACGATATTTCATTAGATTACGAAATTGTAAGCGTAAGAGACTGTACGGAAGAGGAGATTGATAAGTTAAATGAGACATTACAGGAAGAAAATATTGATCCTGTAAATAATGTAAAGCAAGTAACGATTAGTTTGACTTTAAAAGCGGGTACAAGCGAAGTTAAATCATATAATGATATAGATATGCAAATGATGAAGGTTAAAAATAAATGGTGTCTGACATATGCTGATGAAATTGGAGATTTGTAAAGGAGGGAAAATATGTATTGCAAAAAATGTGGGGCGAAAAATAAAGATGATGCTAGGTTTTGTGCAAAATGCGGCTGTGATATGACACAGAAAATAATAGCACAAGATCATAAAAAACAGAAAAAAACAGAGAAGAAACCAAAACCAGTAGAAAAGAAACCAAAACCAGCGAAAAAATCAACAAGCAATCCAATTTTAAAGAATGTAGTATTTGTTGTAATTTGTGTGGCAGTAGGAATAGGTGCAGCATTTATATACCAACAACAAAAAAAGGAAAAACAAAACAGTACAACAGCTAAAAATAACATAATAAAATCAACTGAATCAGCAACAGAGGACAGTACGATACAAACGACAAAAACAGAGGAAGGGTTTGATCCAAATCAATATAATACACAGAAACAAACATTGCCATATACAGATAACACAAGTATGAATTTGTCTGCCTGCACGAAAACAAATAATTATGAAAAAGCAACGAGTAAAGATGGAGCATTTAGTTTTATATATCCAAAAACAATATTTAATGATAGTTCCGCAGATGATGAGAATGATGAATATACCCTTGAGTACAGAGATATAAAGGAGGACGAGTTAAAAATCAGTGTAGAGGTTTCAGTTGAAGAAGCGGAATATAGCGAAGATCCTGTAAAGAGTGTAAAAAGTAAATATTCTGATCAGAAAGAGTCAATAAAGACTCTGGGATATGATTATCCAAAAGGCGGAAAAGATCCTAAAATATATGATGGCAAGGCAAGTATGATCGTTATGGGATATGAAGATGATGAAAAAAAGGAAGCAAAATATTCACTGATTACAAGTGATGGAGAAGATACCTATATTATGGAAATTAAGTTTATAGATACGGATTATACAGATTCATACAAAGAGATTAATTATATAGTAGATTGCATGTATCGCGGATGCTCATTTACGAATTCAAGTTATAAAGTAAGAACATATCAACAATTTAAAAATGATGAGATGGGTGAAAAGAAATAGAATATTTTAGATGATTTTAAATTGAGGGAGATAACATGAAAAAAAGGAAAACAATTATTATAGCAGCAGTGATCATTTTCGTATCAGCGATCGTAAGTGTTTGTTGCATGAATTACATAGAAAAGAAAAATCGGATTGAGAAAGTAGAGGTAGGGGATTCAGTTAGTGCGGTCATAAAAGGAGATGGAATAACAGAAGGGGCGAAAAAACCTAAAAAAATAACAAATCATGTAAAAAGTGTCAAGATGGGACAATATGTAAATGCAATTATAAAAGACGATGACAGCCTTTGGATTTGGGATGACGTCGGAATTGGACCAAAATCAAATGGAAATATGGTAAAAATAGATGATAATGTAAAACAAGTAGCATTAAGTGATCACGATGTTGTGTATATAAAAGATAATGGAGAAATGTGGGCATTAGGATTGGATTATTGGGGTGCTATAGGAATCAAGGAAAATGCAGGAAGATTTGAGCAGGCACAAAAAGTCGGAGAAAATGTAGAATATATATCAATAAATGACCATGAAGTATATGCAATACTTAATAATGGAGAATTATATCGGCGAAGAGGAACTATTTACGAAGATGAATTTGATGATGAGGCAAGTTGGATCAATGGTGCTGAAAAAATATTAGATCATGTCCAATTTATGAGTACACCACTTGTATATTATACAGTTTTAAAAACAGATGGAAGCGTATGGACATGGGGAGATAACTTTTCAGGAAGATTAGGAAACGGAACATTAAAGAATTCTAATATGCCAGAACAGGTAATAGATAATGCAAAACAAGTCAGCACAAGCAGGACACATGCAGCAGTATTAAAAAATGATGGAACACTTTGGATGTGGGGAGATAATAAGTATGGAGAATTAGGAGATGGAACAACGAAGTGTTCTGTGGTACCGAAAGAGATTAAAGTTGGTGGCAGTGGAATTTTGGGGATAGAGTAGATTAAGGTTTTTATGAATTATAAATTTTCAGGATATAAAATCAATGGTATAATAAATGTGAACATTTTGTGAACGGGAAAATGAAAAGGGAGGAAAAAGGATGAAGAAGATAATAGCGATGGCATTAACAGTTGCTATGACAGTAGGGATAATGAATGTGCCAGCGTATGCAGAGCTGACTGGTTTTAAAGGAATAGGACAGATTAGTGTAAAAGCGGCATCAGAAGAATTGACATATGGGGATTTTAAGTATTTTGTTGATGTTAATGGAACACCTGGAGTAACGATAACAGGATATACAGGAACAAATAGTATTGTGACAGTCCCTGATAGAATAAATGGAAAGAATGTTATAGGAATAGGAAAAGAAGCATTTTCTGGATGCACTAATTTGGAGGAAATTAAGTTGTCAGAAAATGTTAGACAAATAGGTGGAAGAGCATTTTATAATTGTAGCAATTTAAAGCAAATCAAGTTACCATCGAAATTGAAATCCATGGGGAGCAGAGTATTTGAAGGAACAGGAATAACAAGCATAACAATACCAAAGACATTAGAAAGTGTAAAGATATATGATATTGATATTAATTTTATAGCGCCGGGTGCATTGGCAGGAGCAAAAGATCTAAAAGAAGTAATAATAGAAGAAGGAATGACAAAGATACCATCATATCTAGTGGATGTAGATGAAGATAACCAGATACAAAAGATACAGATACCATCCAGTATAGAGTCAATAGGTGCCTCGTCATTTTCAAATTGCATGTGTTTGACGGAATTGCAATTTGGAGAAAAATTAAAATATATAGGGGATAATGCATTTTGTTGGTGTGAAGGATTGAAAAAAATAAGTTTTTTAGATAACAAAGATATCACATTTGAAAAAAGAATAGGTAGTTATGCGTTTAGACATTGCACAAATTTAGAAGAGGTGAATTTATCAGACAATATTAACCGAATAGATAGTTTTGCATTTGAAGGCTGCAGTAAGTTAAAACAAATAAAATTGCCTTCAGGATTAAAAATTTTGGAGGAAGGAGCTTTTGATGCATCGGGAATTACCAGTATAACAATTCCAAAAACATTAGAAGTAGCGTGTATAAAAAATGTTGGCCACAGAGGAGCATTATCAGGAGCAAGAAAATTAAAAGAAATAATTTTGGAGGAGGGGATGGAAAAGATACCAGACAGACTGTTATTCTTTGATGATAATAATAAAGTTCAGAAAATTCAGATACCATCCACTATAAAAGAAATGGATTCAGCGTTTTGGAATTTTAAAGGCACCATTTATGGATACAAGAATTCTTATGCAGAAACTTATGCAAATAAATATAACATACCATTTATATCAATAGGAACATTAGAAGTTTATAATTTGAATTTGCAAGATTACAACAAATACCAAGCCAATTATCTAAGTCAAAATGCATCCATGCAAACATCAACAAGCATGATATATTCAGAAATAGAAAACAGTTATACACCGACGAAATATGCATTAGTTAACATGTTAAGTCTTGCATGGAACAGTAAATTTAAGTATGCAGATGATTCGGAAATATGGGAAACAATATTGATTGATGCAATGTTAAGAAAATCATATGATAAACAGGCAAGTGATGATTTCTTAAAAGAATCAGCCAAGATGGAAGTCAAGTTGTTAAAATTTATTGACGATGAACAAAACATAAAACAAACAGATGCATTAACAGAAGCAAGTAAAAAGAAAATAAGTGATACACTAAAAGAAGCAAAAGTTGAAGATGTAGATGTAATGAATGGAATGCTGGATGCGGCAGAAATTACAAAAGATTTTGTAGATAAATATACGAAATATCTTGAGTTAAAATCTATAATTTCTACAGACACAACAGCATTTTTGAAAGAATTAAAAACTACCCAGAATTATAAAGAAATACCAGCATTTCAAAGAGCAGTTGATCGTGTTGTAGAATGTATGGATACAAATGGAGATGATATGCTGGCTAAGATTGGTCAGATTGTGTTGAAGAATAAAGTAGAAAGTAAGTTATTTACAGAATCATTCAATAGCACAATGGAAAAATTAATGGATGTTGCAATGCCAGGATTATCCAAAGTAGTAAATCTAACAAAAGATCCTACAATCTATCTGATGGATACCATTTGTGGCACAGGAAATCTGGCAGAAGTCAATATTTATCTGTATATGATTGATCGAATTGATGAAGCTGCAAAAGAGGCATACACTAATTGTACAGCAAAGAATATAGCGAGCAATGGAGAAGAAAAAATTCAAGCAGTGAATGGTGGATATCGTTTTCTGATTGATCTTTCTACATATGGAATAGGAATCAGTAGAAAATGGAACTATCATATTTCAAAAAATTTATTAAGTAAGAGGATATCCGACAAGTTAAATACTGTAAAAAGACCATTAAGAGATATAGTATCAGGAATGTTGAACTTAAATAAAGAATCAACTATTAATGAGGAAAAGCAGTATGTACTAAAAAGATGCAGCGAAAATGATAAATACATTAATGCAATGAAAAATCTTACGGCATTCGCACGTGTGAATTGGTATGAAGATACTGGATCAGATAAAAATGGAGATAGAGCATTGTTGCTATTTATAGTAAAAAATCCTGATGGAACAACCAGTGTTACGGCAGAAGTCAAGGCAAAGAATGCAAAAATACAATATCCGAAAGTAGAAGACAAATCAGGATATACAACTCCAACAAACTGGTATACAAATGAGAAATGTACACAGACGGCGCCAGCAAATCTGACAGTAAGTAAAAATCAAATATATTATACAGAGTATTATGCCGAAGGTGAATATGAAGTAAAAGCATCAGAAGGAATAAAGATTTGTAAAATTTATAAAGCAGGTCAATCAAGGAATGTAACTGCGAAGTCAGCTAGAAAAATAGTAGATAAAACAAAATGTGAAATTCCATCTTACATTGATGGATACAAAGTAACAGAATTAGGAGAAGATATATTCTCTGAATTACCAGACATGACAGAGATTTATATTCCACCGACAGTCAAAACAATCAACAAAGATGCTTTCAAGAGTCTGCCAAAGGAGACATTATATCGTTGTGATAAGAAATCATACGCAGAAGACTTTCTGTATGATAATAAGTATAAGAATGTTCGCGTAGAAGATAATACTCCGAAACCAAAAACAGTGAAAGTATCACAGATTAAATTGACAGCAATCTCTAATAAAATTGCAGCAGGAAAGAAGATAAAATTAATCTCAACTATTAATCCAAAAAATGCCACAAAGAAAACATTAAAGTGGACAACAAACAATAAAAAGCTTGCAACTGTGGATAAAAATGGAGTTGTAACTCTTAACAAAAAGGCTGGAGGTAAGACAGTTAAGATTACGGCGGAAGCAACGGACGGAAGTAAAAAGAAAGCAACATTTACGATCAAGATTATGAAAGGTGTTGTAAAGAAAATAAAGATTTCCGGAAGAAAGACAGTAAAAGCAGGAAAAACACTGAAATTAAAGGTCAAAGTAACAGCAAGTAAAGGAGCAAATAAATCCCTGAAATGGACAAGCAGCAATACAAAATATGCAACAGTCACATCTTCAGGAAAAGTAAAAGCATTGAAAGCTGGTAAGAAGAAAATCGTAAAGATTACGGCAATGGCTGTTGATGGAAGTGGCAAGAAAGCAACGTTTAAAGTTAAGATTAAATAGTAGACTTCGCGTGATATGAAAGTTTCATTTTTTAAACAGAAAGGGGAAATTCAGGTATGAAAAAGAAAATGATGGCAATGATGTTGGCACTTTTTATGATTATTAGCATGGTGCAGATCATTCCTGCCAAGGCAGCTACAGGGAATTCAATGAACAATGCAATATCAGCTTCCACAGAGCAAACGTATTCTGGAACGTTAAATTCATCAACACAAAAGAAATATTATAAATTTACATTATCATCTTCAGGAGAAGCTTCTTTAATCGCAAAAGCCACGATTTATAACATACAGTATAGAGTTTATGATTCCAATGGTAATGAATTGTGGGGTGAGTCATATTATCAAGATAATACAACAGGAATGAGTTCTATTGATGAAAAACTGAATCTTACATCTGGAACATATTATTTAGTGGTTGATGGAGAGGGGTATAAAGGAAATTATAATTTTAAAATTTCTTTTAAAAGTGCTGGGGAAACTTTCAAGGAAACAGGCAATGGAAATAATAATTCCATGTGGACAGCCAATACAATATCTTTTGGAAATACCTATAAAGGTCAGATAGCAATAAATGACGAGAAAGATTTTTATAAATTTGTAATGCCATCATCTGGAAGATTAAAACTAAATGCATACGCTAAAATTTATAGAGTCAATTATAATATCTATGACGAAAATGGAAATAGTGTATGGGATCAAGGTCTTTACAAAGACGATGTTACGGGACAGAGTGCATTAAATGAAGATATTGATCTGACAAAAGGTACTTATTATTTGGCAGTCAATGCTAGTTATGACACAACAGGAACATATTCATTTAAAACTTCATTTCAAAGCGCAGGAGAAAGTTTTACAGAGAGTGGAAATGGAACGAATAATTCCATACAGGATGCAAATATCATATCTATTGGTTCAAAGTATACAGGTCAGATAGCAGAGAATGATGAAAAGGATATTTATAAATTAACTCTTAATACATCAAAGAAATTAACACTGAGTTATAGTTCTAGATTAGAAGATGCAGAGTTGTATATTTATGATCGTGATGGAAAAGTTGTATGGAATGAATACAGTAGTAAAGATCGAGAGAGTGGTTTAAATATAAAGAAAGAACAGATATCACTATCAGCAGGTACTTATTATTTTGTTGTAGATAAAAGATGGAGTTCTACAGGACCATATACATTTGGCTTTTATCAATACACATCAATATCATCTGCATCTATTACACTTGGTTCGCAGAGATATGTATATGATGGGTACGCAAAGAAACCAAAAGTTACAGTAAAATATAAATCTAAAGTATTAAAAAATGGAAAAGATTATACAGTTTCATATTCCAGTAACAAATATGTAGGAACTGCAAAAGTTAAGATTACAGGAAAAGAAAGTTTTAATGGAAGCAAAACACAAACATTTGTTATTGTGCCTAAAGCCACAAAGATTAAGAAATTAAAAGGTCAGAAAAATGGATTTATAATTCAGGTAGTACCACAAAAAACACAGACAACAGCGTATGAAATGCAATGTTCGACAAACAGCAAATTTAAAAAAGCTTCTCGCTATGTAATATCAAATAAATACAAAAAAGTATCTATTAAAACATTAAAAAGAAAGAAGAAATATTACGTGAGAATTAGAACTTATAAAACAAAAGGGGAATGGAATTATTTATCAAGTTGGTCGCCTGTAAAGACAGTCAAAACAAAATAATTTATTGTTATCAAAAGAATCAGTAACAAAGCAAAGAGGTATCATATATCATTTATGGTACCTCTTTTTCAAATTAATATTTACAAATATAAATAAAACTGTTAAAATATGTATAAATCTAAAAACGAATCAAAATAAATTCATTAAACATTTCACGGAGAGTTTATCCTCTCACTAAAATCATTGCAGTTACTTAATATATCAGATAAAATAATAAGGAGATACTATATGGAAAAAAATAAAAATTACCCTCAGGAGGTAAGAAACATGGGATTCTACTTAGACAGTGCAGCCCCAAAAACTTTATATAGAAGTCAAGTGAAAAGTCCTTACTTCGTAGATAAATCAATGATATTAAAAGAGTTATTTAATGTTATGGAAACTGAAAGTAAGCATATCTGCATTACAAGGCCAAGAAGATTTGGCAAAACAGTTATGACGAATATGATTGCATCTTTTTTTACGGATGCACAAGACTCAAGTGACATCTTTGACCATTTAAAAATAGCAAAAGACGATGATTACAAAACATATCTGAATCAATATAAAGTAATTCAGATTAATTTCAGCGAAATGCCAGATGAATGTGAGGATTACAAGAAATATATAAGACGAATTAACAAGTTGTTAAAAGAAGATTTGAAAGAATTATACCCACAGTTAAAATTAGATTATGAAGATACAATAAAAGATCTTCTGCGGAAAATTTATGAGAGAACAGGAGATGAATTTATATTTGTATTTGATGAATGGGATTATATTTTCCATGAATGGTTTATGACAGATCGAGATAAGGATGAATATCTTACATTTCTTAGTACATTATTAAAAGATCAGCCATATGTCAAAATGACTTATATGACGGGAATTCTTCCAATTGAAAAATATTCCAGTGGGTCAAAATTAAATATGTTTATAGAATATACGATGGCAACGGAAGAAAAATTTAGTGATGCTTTTGGGTTTACAGATTCAGAAGTGGATGAGCTTTTTAAAAGATATCAAAGAAATACACAAAAACAAAATCTGACAAGAGAAGATTTAAGAATCTGGTATGATGGTTATCATACGAAATCTGGGGAGAGAATGTATAATCCAAGATCTGTTGTTGTAGCATTGACAAATAATAATCTTGGAAACTATTGGACAAACTCAGGGCCGTATGATGAAATTTATTCATATATTGAGCATAACGTGGATGATGTCAGAGATGATATTGCATTGATGGTGTCAGGAGAAGCAGTACCAGCAAGGGTAAGAGAATATGCAGCGGTATCGATGAATCTGTCTACAAGGGACGAAATTTTTTCAGCAATGGTAGTATATGGATTTTTGACGTATGAAAATGGAAAAGTCAGTATTCCAAATAAGGAACTAATGGATCGATTTGGAGAAATGCTGCAAAAAGAATCTTCTATGGGGTATGTATATCAGTTGGCAAAACATTCAAGAAAAATGTTAGAAGCTACTATCCATGGTGATACAAAAACAATGGAGAAGATTTTGGAGTATGCACATAATACAGAAGTTCCAATTTTGTCCTATAATCATGAAGTAGAGTTAGCAGCAATTGTCAATCTGGTATATCTCTCAGCGAGAGATTATTACCGGGTGGAACGAGAAGATAAAGCAGGGACGGGATTTGTGGATTTTATTTTTTATCCATATAACAAAGAAGAGTATCCAGGAATTATCTTGGAATTAAAAATAGACAGTACACCTCAAGAGGCAATTGCCCAGATTAATAACAAGAAGTATGAATTAAGATTAAAAGGGAAATTAGGAGAAAAAGAATTAGGACAGATTTTGAAAGTAGGTATCTCTTATAATAAAAAAACTAAGAGTCATCAATGTAAAGTAGAGGTATAACCCCTCTACTTCGCAAACATAGCCAAAAACTGCTTCTTAACCTCTACCGCTCTCTTCTGGCTGACAGGAATCTTATACTGTCCAGCCAACGTCACAAGATTATTCTCAAAATCCGTGATCTGATTCAGGTTGATCAGATAACTTCTATGGCAGCAGACAAAATTCTGATCCAGGCGATCAAGCAATTGCGCAAGCTTTTCAGAAGTATGATAAGTTGAAGACGTACAATAAATTGTCGTTGTACGGAGATTACGTTCTATATAGATAATATCATCAAGCAGAATATTATGCTCTCTTCGGTTCCATGAGATTGTCAGATAATTATTCTTACGCTGTTTAAGATTGAAGATCGCTTTCTCAATCGCACGAGGCAGATATTGTTTAACATCAGACTTGTGAATGAAATACACATGTTCCGTTTCATACACATCACTGCAATATTCTCGGTATTGTGTGATAAAGATAATCTGTGTTGCAGCGTGAGATTGTAAGATCTCCTTAGATAAGATAATCCCGGATTTTTCGGGAAGTTCGATGTCCATTAAGACAATGTCATAAGGGATAGAATTCTTTCCATATAATTTGGATCGTTCTTCTGGAGAAGAACAAAGATGAATCTCAGCAGAAAGCTCTTTTGTTTCTTTGATAGTTTTTTCAAGTTCGCGCAGATAAATAGGGTCATCTTCGCAGATTGCAATATGGATCATTTATGAATCTCCTTTGTACTCAATCGTTTGGCAGCTGGAACAGAAGCTGAGAAGAGAATGAATTTTCCTCATCCAGCCATTTGCAGGTTCCATGGTACTGTGAAACGATATCTTCTATAATAGTTAATCCGTGGCCATGCAGAACACGGGATTCTTTCTTTGTCGTGTGGTGTGCAAATATTTCCTTAGGATTTTTGCTGTTTTGCATATGTACGATAAACATGTTTGCCTGATAATCAGTTGCCAGCGAGATAAAAAGATCCTGTTGTGCAGGATCGCACAGACGGCAGGCTTCGATCGCATTATCTAACAAGTTTGAAAAAAGGCTTGTGATCGTAAGATCCGAAAAATAGGAATCAAAATGCTCTGGCAGGATGATGTGAAACTGACAATGAATTTTTGCTTGGTCAGCAACGATCTTTTTCTCCTGAAGTAATGTATTTAATAAAGCATTTTTGCAGAAAGAATCTGGATAATTTCTTTTCACATGAGATGTGAGAGAAGAAATCAATACAGCCATTTCTTCGTATTGCGCATTCTTTCCAAGTTCCATGGCCAAGTCCAAATGCTGGTCAATATATGCCTGTTTTTCCATGATCATGTCTTTTAAGTTTTCCAATTCATCCTGTTGTTTCTGCATTGCCTGATGTGTGATCTTTGCATTTTTAAAGTCAGCAGTTTTACGGGCATTTTTGCAAATATGGAATACAAGACCGATAAAGGAACCAAATGCTATGATCATAGCAAGTGACATATAATCATAGAAGAAAATATGATAATACTCATGAAAAAAGTGGTTCCACAATGCTGGATTGTGGCGCATGTAATTTGTCACAATCCCATGCAGAGGAATTGTAAAAATACAAATCAGAATAATATATTTTTCAATTTTATACAGATTCAGATGTTTCATAATTTTCCCCTTCAGAGACTTTCAGCTCCTGAATATAGGACAATGCCTTCTCATATTCACCCTGTTCCACAAGCAGAGAAAGGGCAAGAAGATGATTTGAGGTATCGTGGTTCCAACGATAAAGTTTCTTATATTCATCATCAAGTGTATGCAAATGATGAATCTCCTTTTCCAAGGTCAGACGTTGATGCTCTTGTTTCAAATGTTGTTCTTCTAATTCTTTCAGCAGAGATAATCCATGATTAAATAAATTCCATGAGATGATGGAAATGATCACAGATACAATGATAAACCATCCATATGAAAATGAAGGTTCGGGCATGGACATAAAAATATTTCCTGCAATAACCATAAAAAGGACAGGAAGACCAAGAAAGAAGAATAACTTTATATTGATCAGGTGCTGATTACGCTTAACCATATTAAAAATTAGAGGTAATAATAAAATGTCCAGGACCATCTGCGAAATAGAACATAAAACAATGGAAATCGTATTTCCGCTTAGTGCTACATACAAAACAGCAAGATGAAGCTGTGGAAATATAAAATTAACAACCATCAAGATACCAACAGCGACCGCTTCAATAAAAATCATACTGATGCAAAAAATAAAAAACAAGAATACCTGAAAGGATCGATCTTCTGTAAAAAAGAAAAAGATATGAAAGATCCATAACGGGTAAATAAAAAATGCTGTAAGTGTAGCGGATGTTGATGTCGGAACAAAGATCATCCACGACAGTAAGACAGCATAAGAAATCCATAATCTCCGATAAAATGAAGGAGAGAAAGTTCTATGTGAAAATCGTTCTAATAATATATGAAATGGAAAAATAATATTAAATATGGTTACCATGTAATAAAACAGACCTGAAATCATAGAACACATTCCCCTCCTTTCAACGATCATATGTGTTTTCGCAGATAATATTATTATACAACGAATAGAAACTTGTGAAGAAAACGAATATTACATATAAATCGTTTTTTATGTATGTTTCAACATGATTAATGACACAAAACAGTCTCCATCATCACTCCACTGGCAAGTTCCATCATAGTCTCTGGCAATACTTTCTATGATAGAAAGACCATGCCCATGCAAAGACGAAGAATCATCCTTGGTTGTTTTATTTAAGAAAAGATCTTTGGGATCTTTTGAGTTTTTCATGCGGATCATAAACATATTTGCTTTAAAATCTGTTGACAATTCGATAAAAAGAGAATCATTTTGTGGATAAAGATCATGACAGTTTTTACAGCTTTCCAAAGCATTATCAAGCAGATTTGAAAAAATGCTGGTGATCGTGAAATCTGAAAAAGTCTGATCAAAATGATCTGGAAGAAGAATCCGGAATTCACATTTCACATTCAACTGGTCAGCAATTGCCTTTTTCTCTTGCAGCAAAGTGTTCAACAAAGCATTCTTACAATAAGTATCGGGATAATTTCTCTTCACATGGGAAGAAAGGGAAGAGATCAAAGTTGTCATATCATCATAATTCCCGGATTCACATAAATCGATTGCAAGATCGATATGAGAATGAATATAACTCTGCTTTTCAAGAATCTGTGTCCGCAGAGTCTCAATTTCTTTTTCCTGTTTCAAGATTGTCTGCTGTGTTGAATCAAGCATATTCAGCTCAATCTGTTTTTTGGTATTATTGCACGTAGTGATAATGATACTGATAAAAGAAAGAAGGCACAGTACCATAAGAAGATTAAAGAAAAAAGACAAATAGGGCTGAACAGTTTCCATAGGAAAATGTTTCTGGAATGCCGGGGTTGTGAGCAGACAATGATAAAGCACAGCAGTAAAAGGAATGAGGAATATATAAATAAAGGTTAAAATGGATTGTATTTTATGAGATTTCATTTGATTCATTACAGCTCGTCTCCTTTCTCCTGCATTTGTTTCATATAAGAAAGCGCCTGATCGTATTTCTCCTGCTCCGCTAATAAAGAAAGAGCCAGGAGATGATTTGCCATATCGTGATTCCATACATAAAGTTTTTTATATTCATTATCAAGAGAATGCAGATGTTCGATTTCCTGCTGAACCATATCAAGGTGATGCTGCTGACGGACATTTTCCTCTTCGGAATGTACAAGGAGTGTTATACCGTGTTTAAACAAACGCCAGATTCCGTAAGAACATACCAGTGATGGAATCAGATATACGAAAACGGAATGTAAGGTGTTTGGAATGATCATCAGAATATTATCAAGAATGATCGGCAGTAATATTGGAAGTAATAAACCGATCAGAAGTGATATCTGCATTAAATAAGCATGGTGCTTTATAAAATGAACAATATATGAAAAAATGATCATATAAGTGATGACCTCAAAAATGCAAAGTAATGATATAGAAAGCGGATTGCCGTCAAGTCCGGTAAAAACGCTGACAATATGAAGTTTCGGGAATAATAGTCCGATCAGGGATAAAATAGTGGCAGAGATACCTTCAATCAGTAAAATGGAATTAAAAAACAGACAGAATAAAATAAACTTGAAAGATTTTGTACCACCAAGAAAAAAGAAAAAACTAAACGCAGTAAACGGATAGATCAGCAGCATGCTGTATTTACTTGCGTCGGATGGAGGGACGAATAACATCCATGAAAAAATAAACAGGTATAAAACCGATGTGATATGAACACTCCGCAGTGTCCGCTTCTCACTTGGAAATGCTCGGAAAAGCATATTCAGCGGTCCGATCGTGAAGAATATATTCAACATGTAGTAAGAAAAACTTGCGATCATAAAAAATCCCCCTCTCAGATCAAGTCAGATTATCCAGTAATTGATACATTTATTATACAATATATCAATGTATACAAAAAGATAAAAGATATAAATTTGAGAGGGAGATATATAATTCAACCGATTAAATTAAATGATAATGTTCAAATGCATGATAAAGCCCGTCATCATTTACGGAATCTGTAACATATTCGGCAATCTCTTTTAATTCATCACAGGCATTTCCCATAGCAATGCCATGGCCGGCAGCCTTGAACATAGAGATATCGTTATTGCTGTCTCCAAATGCATAGCAGTCATCTGTAGAGATATTGAGATGATCAGCGACATATTTAAGACCAGTTCCCTTATCATGACCTTTTAATAAAATCTCATACTGGGTATCGTCAATTCGAATATAATCCATTGTATCAGAAATGCTGTCAAGAGCAGCGACAAAACCAGAAGCATTGCTTCCAGGACCTGTAAATACGATGGCTTTGTCAGGATCTTCAACATGATCCCATGTAAATTCATGTGCCATATAAGGTGCAAGTTCAAAAGCAGTGATCATAAATCCATAATGTGGATGAAAGTCGACATTATGATCGCGGAAATAAGAATATTTTTCCCCTTCGAATGTTCCGTAGATATTATTTTCTTCACAAATCCGTTTGATCTGTTCAACCACTGTTTCAGGAACTGTTTTGTGATAGATCGTTTCACCATCAAGAAGGATGTGAACTCCGTTAGAACAAAGATAACCATCGCAGCCAATATCAAGAATCTCTTTTTCAAAATAAACAAGAGGCCGTCCAGTGTTGATCAGGACTTTATGCCCATTTTTCTGTGCTGCATGGATCGCTTTGATTGCAGATTCTGGAACCAGACGCTGTTCTTTACTATATAAAGTCGCATCGACATCCAGAAAGATTAGTTTGTTATTTTCACTCATATTATCATTCCCCATCTAAATATTTATAAAAATTAAGAGCCGGATATAAATGAAGATTGATTGTCCGGCTCTTGGCTGTAAGGATACAGCTGATTATTCTTCAACAGTAACTGTCTTCATAACCTGTGGCTCTAATGGTTTGTCAGAATAGTCTGTTGCAACTTCAGCAATCTTGTTTACAACATCCATTCCTTCAATGATCTTACCAAATGCAGCATACTGTCCATCTAAATGTGGAGCAGCTTTGTGCATGATAAAGAACTGTGATCCAGCAGAGTCAGGCATCATGGAACGTGCCATGGAAAGAACACCTGGTGTATGTTTTAAATTGTTGATCACACCATTCTGGCTGAATTCTCCTTTGATCGTATGTCCAGGACCACCTGTTCCTGTTCCTAATGGGCATCCACCCTGAATCATAAATCCGCTGATGACACGATGGAAAGTTAAACCATCATAGAAACCATCTTTTACGAGATTTACGAAGTTTTCAACAGTGATCGGAGCAATGTCCGGATATAATTCTGCTTTCATTACATCACCATTTTCCATAGTGATCGTTACAATTGGATTTGCCATAATACAAAATTCCTTTCTATATTATTTAATACTTAGATCAGATTATGTCTGACTATGGTTTGATTATAATGGATAACATAAGAAAAGTACAGACGGACAACGTGAGAGATTGCAGATATTTTAGCGCAATGAAATGCAAAATCATCACAAAAGTTACAAAAAAGTTAAGATTATGAACAAAAATTAATAAAAACCCTTTTTTTTCTGCAAAATACGAGTATAATAACATACAAAATACAAAAGTTTTATACTTGGGAGGAAATTATGGATTTATATTTAGATTTTGATAATCATTCCAGACGGCGCAGAAGAGGACGTCGTGGATATGGAAGAAATCGTTCCAGAAAACCATGGATCATAGGGAGCATCATTGTATTGGTTCTGATCGCTGGCGCGTTTTTTGGTGGAAGAAAATATATGGCATATCGAAAAGCACAGCAGGAAAAAGCAAGAAGACTTGCAGAAGCACGAAAGATCGTGACAGTTATGATACCAGAAGGTTATTCCATTGATATGATGGCGAAACGTCTGGAAGATCAGGGAGTGTTTAAGGCAGATGAATTTATTGCAGCAGTCAAAGACACAAAGCAGTATAACAACAAATTTATCAAGGACATTCCATCAAAGAAGGGAACAAAGTACAAATTAGAAGGATACCTTTATCCAGACACTTATAAGATTTATAAAAGTTCAAAACCAAAAGATCTGATCCAGAAGATGTTAGATAACTTTGATAAGAAATATTCTGCAGTGAGCAAGGACTATAAAGGAAAACATTCCATGGCAGAGATCATGACGATTGCATCCATGATCGAGCGTGAGGCCAAAGTGGAATCTGAACGTCCGGTGATTGCTGGAGTCATTGAGAATCGTCTTGCGAAGAAGATGAAGCTTCAGATCGACCCAACAGTGTTGTATACAACAACCAATGGCTTATATAATGCAAAGAAAGTCTATTACAAAGATCTGAAAGTGAAAACGGTTTACAATACTTATGTGATCAAAGGACTGCCAGCTGGTCCAATCTGTAATCCAGCGGATACAGCGATCAAGGCAGCAATGAATCCAAAGAAGCACAAATATCTGTATTACAGAACAGATGGAAGCAAAAAAGGGACTCATGTTTTTACAGAAACATTCGAAGAACATAAGAATGCAAACAGTACAAGTACAAAAGGGAAAAATAGTACAAATAGCACAAATACAACGAATTCAAAATCTTGAGTATTTTACTAAGGATTCAAAAACTTTGTTATTTTTGTGACGTACAAAAAAAAATACCTAAAAATACACAAAAATCTCTTTAAAAAGTTGTGCAAATAATGTAGAATAAAGCTGTATACAACAGAAGCGTGTATACAGCTTTGTTTATGTTTTAAGCAACTTGTGAAAGTTGTAGTGATATTTTCTGCGCTCATATGCTAGGTGGACGCAGAGATTAACAATGTGTGGATATATCCGCACGAGATTTTTTAGGAGGAAGAGAACATGGCAAGAAAAATGAAAACCATGGATGGTAACACAGCCGCTGCACACGTATCATATGCGTTTACAGAAACAGCAGCAATTTATCCTATTACACCATCCTCACCAATGGCAGAATCAACAGACCAGTGGGCAACACAGGGAAAGAAAAATATTTTCGGACATCCTGTAAAATTAGTTGAAATGCAGTCTGAAGGAGGAGCAGCCGGTACAGTACACGGTGCTTTAGCAGCTGGTGCATTAACAACAACTTATACAGCATCTCAGGGTCTGTTATTAATGATTCCTAACATGTACAAGATCGCTGGTGAACAGATGCCTTGCGTATTTGATGTATCTGCTCGTGCACTTGCATCTCACGCACTGAACATCTTCGGTGACCATTCTGATGTTTACGCTTGTCGTCAGACAGGTTTCGCAATGCTTTGCAGCTCTAGTGTTCAGGAAGTTATGGACTTAGGAGCAGTAGCTCATTTAGCAACAATCAAAGGACGTGTTCCTGTATTACATTTCTTCGATGGATTCAGAACATCTCATGAAATTCAGAAAATCGAAATGTGGGATTATGATGATCTTGCAGAAATGGTTGACTATGATGCAATCGACAAATTCAGAGCTGAGTGCTTAAACCCAGAACATCCAGTTCTTCGTGGATCTGCTCAGAACCCTGATATCTTCTTCCAGGCAAGAGAAGCAAGTAACGCAACTTACAATGCTTTCCCAGCTATCGTTGAAGAATATATGGATAAAGTTAACGCTAAGATCGGAACAGACTATAAATTATTCAACTACTATGGTGCTGAAGACGCTGAAAGCGTTATCATCGCTATGGGATCTGTTTGTGAAACAATCGATGAAACAATCGATTACTTAATGAAACAGGGTAAAAAAGTCGGTGTTGTTAAAGTTCGTCTTTACAGACCATTCGTTGCTGAGAAATTAGTTGAAGCAATCCCTGATACAGCAAAAGTTATCAACGTATTAGACAGATCTAAAGAGCCTGGAGCAAGAGAACCATTATACCTTGATGTTGTTAACGCATTAAGAGGAACAAAATTCGAAAGCTGCACAATCAATGGTGGACGTTATGGATTAGGTTCTAAAGATACTACACCAGCTGATATCATCGCTACATTCGAAAACGTTGACAAAAACGAATTTACATTATCTATCGTGGATGATGTTACAAACTTATCTCTTGAAAGAGGAGAAACACCTGTTACAGCTCCAGACAGCATCGTAGCATGTAAATTCTGGGGACTTGGAGCAGACGGTACTGTTGGTGCTAACAAGAACTCTATCAAGATCATTGGTGACCATACAGACAAATATGCTCAGGCATACTTTGATTATGACTCTAAGAAATCCGGTGGTGTTACAATGTCCCACTTACGTTTCGGAGATGACCCAATCAAATCTACATACCTGATCAACAAAGCTGACTTTGTTGCTTGCCATTGTGCACCATATTTAACAAAATACAACATGGTTCAGGACTTAAAAGACGGTGGAACATTCCTGTTAAACTGCAGCTGGGCTCCAGAAGAAGTTGGAGAACATCTTCCAGGACAGGTAAAAGCTTACTTAGCTAAACACAACATTAAGTTCTATATCATTGACGGTATCAAGATCGGTAAAGAAATCGGACTTGGTGGACGTATCAATACTGTATTACAGTCTGCATTCTTCAAATTATCAGGAATCATCCCTGAAGAAGATGCAATCAAATACATGAAAGACGCTGCAACAGCTTCTTATAGCAAGAAGGGTGAAGCTATCGTTAAGATGAACCACGATGCTATCGATGCTGGTGCAAAAGCTATCGTTGAAGTACCAGTTCCAGCTGAATGGGCTGACGCTGAAGCAGAAAGCTTATTCGTTGAAGCTAAGGGAGATAACAAACCTCTTGTTGATTACATTAACAACGTACAGAACTACGTTAATGGACAGGAAGGTAACGCTCTTAAAGTTAGCGATTTAGTACCTTACGTAGATGGACATATGCCTTTAGGTGCATCTGCATTCGAAAAACGTGGAGTAGCAGTAGACGTTCCTTCTTGGAATCCAGATAACTGTATCCAGTGTAACTTCTGTGCTTATGTATGTCCTCATGCAACAATCCGTCCAGTAGCTATGACAGAAGAAGAAGCAGCAGCAGCTCCAGCAGCTACTAAGACAGCTGACATGACTGGAATGCCAGGATACAAATTCGCTATGACAGTTACAGTTCTTGACTGTTTAGGATGTGGATCTTGTGTAAACATCTGTCCAGGTAAGAAGGGTGAAAAAGCTCTTACAATGCAGGGATTAGATTCTCAGAGAGATCAGCAGGAAGTTTATGACTATGGTCAGAAATTACCAGCAAAAGAAGAAGTACTTGCTAAATTCAAAGCTGATTCCGTTAAAGGAAGCCAGTTCAGACAGCCAATGCTTGAGTTCTCAGGAGCATGTGCTGGTTGTGGTGAAACACCTTACGCTAAACTGATCACTCAGTTATTCGGTGAAAGAATGTACATCGCAAACGCAACAGGATGTTCTTCTATCTGGGGTGGATCTGCACCTGCTACACCATACACAACAAATGCTAAAGGACAGGGACCAGCTTGGGCTAACTCACTGTTCGAAGACAACGCAGAGTTTGGTTTAGGTATGTTCACAGGACAGAACACATTAAGAGAACAGACAAAAGAAAAAGTTGTTGCATTAGCTGAATCTACAGATAACGCAGATGTGAAAGCAGCAGCAGCTGAATACTTAGACACATATGCAGACGGAAGCAAGAACGGAGCAGCTACAGATAAATTAGTAGCAGCATTAGAAGCTTGCGGATGTGACGCTGCTAAAGAAATCTTAGCTAAGAAAGAATTCTTATCTAAGAAATCTCAGTGGATCTTCGGTGGTGACGGATGGGCATACGACATCGGATTCGGTGGTGTTGACCATGTATTAGCATCTGGAGAAGACGTAAACGTATTCGTATTCGATACAGAAGTTTACTCTAACACAGGTGGACAGGCATCTAAGTCTACAAACTTAGGAGCAATCGCTCAGTTCCAGGCAGCTGGTAAAGGAACTAAGAAGAAAGACCTTGCAGCAATCGCAATGAGCTACGGATATGTATATGTAGCACAGATCGCTATGGGTGCTGATTACAACCAGACAGTTAAAGCAATCGCAGAAGCTGAAGCTTATCCAGGACCATCATTAGTAATCGGATATGCTCCATGTATCAACCACGGTATCAAGGGTGGAATGAAGATTGCTCAGACAGAAGAAAAGAAAGCTGTTACTTCTGGATACTGGAATCTGTTCAGATTCAACCCAACATTAGCTGCTGAAGGAAAGAATCCATTCCACTTAGATTCTAAAGCTCCTACAACAGAATACGAAGACTTCATCATGGGAGAAGTTCGTTACAATGCATTATCTCGTCAGAACCCTGATAGAGCTAAAGCACTGTTCGCAGAAGCTAAAGCAAACGCAGAAGCTAAATACAACAGATTAAAAGAAATGTCTGATAAATAGGCATTGAACACTTAGAGAGAGCAAGCCAAAGGCGCAGCTCGAACTTAGTGAGAAAGCCCATCCCGAACCTTAGTGAATCCGAGCCGCAGGCGAAAGATGAACTTAGTTGAGTGGATGATACCTTGTTTAATCTAATAAATCAAAATCCCCTTTGTGAGCAATCACAGAGGGGATTTTTTATGCATAAAAATAAGAGCCAGACTTCTTCTAAGTCTGACTCTATATTCATATCCATCTCTATGAACAACGTCGAAACGTCTTATCTGTAATAATTCTTGCAAAGATCAATCCAAGCGGCAAAGCCATAATAATAAGTAAAGCTTCTGTAAACCAAAAAGCACCGGTATTAATCGAAGTAATACCAATATTATAAATTGCCCGATATAAATACAATCCAGGAACCATAATAACGATGGAAGGCACAGTCAAAGAAATTCGAGGATAACCAATCGAAGTCTTGATCATAGATGCCAGAAGCCCAGCAAGCAAAGCACCAAGAAATGCAGCGGCAGACGGTGGAAATGAGGCAAGATCAACAAGTTCCAGCCGAGTTGTATTTGCAATCGCTCCTATAATTCCTGCAGTAGCAGCGAGCCGCAAAGGGCTGTTAAACATCATAGAGAAACCTAAAACTCCAAAAAAGCTTGCAATCAGCCGAAGAACCAGATATTCTGATTTACTTAAATTCAATGGAAGAAAATCCATCGGTTTCAAATGAAGAACCAAAGCAAGCATCCACGCAGCCAGAGTTGCAACGGCAATGATAATGACTGCATAAGTCAGACGCTCCAGACCAGAACGCATATCCAGTTTCGCAAGGTCAATTCCGCTTGTGATAAATGGAAATCCTGGAATGATAAATAACATAGAGCAGATATATCCAGCTTGATGATGTATTGAAATATCAAAACAGGATCGCAATGTCATGAATGCAATTGTGTATACAATACATGCCAAAGCAACACTAGCAGCGGTACATAAAAATAAAGTCAGATGATGCTGATTCATTTTTGCTCGTAGATAATTTCCAGCACCAGCACCTAAGAATGCACATAACATTTCAACAGGGCCGCCGCCCAATAAAAAAGTAAATGCACAGCAGGCAACTGCGGCAGCCAGACCAAGAAATGGTGGAGAATAAAAACCATGAATTTCATGAATCCGATCAAGAAGAGTATGAAGCTCATCTCCAGACATCTTCTTACAGTTTTCTGCAAATTTATTTACGAACTCTTCCATGCGGTAAAGTTTTGATGTATTGACCCCGGTATTAAACAGACATAATGATTCGGTATAGCAGTTACCACCATCAATACATGTGTATTCAATCGACAATAACCCGATATCTGCGGTACAAGTGATCCCAAGTTCCCTGGCAAGTGTATTCATAGAACTTCGGACCCTCCATGCTCCGGTTCCACACGATAAAAGCATAATACCAGTTCTTCCGATGATGGAAGCTTTCTCGCTTAATGAAGCTTCCGTGATTGGATGACCAATACTTTTTCTTGTATAATCATGCCATGGTATTCGCATATGATTATGAAATTCTTCTTCCATATATATCACACCTCCGAATCCATAAGAATTTCCAACAACTTCTTTCCAGCAGTTCCAACAGGTCTGGTGGAATCAGTAAGGAGACAGATATCCCGTGGATTTGCATGTTCTTTCACAGGAATTTCTACAATTTCTCCACGATCAAGAGAATCTCTGGCAAGAGCTTCTGGGCAGAAACCAATTCCTAGATCATGCTGCACCAGAGATAAGATCTGGTTTGTTGTGGCAGTTTCCATATCTGGAGAAAATACTAATTGATTCTGATAAAAATATTTTTCATAAAAACTTCTGGTTGCAGTACCTTCATTCAATGAAATAAAAGGAAAATCCTGCAGATCTCGGAGCCGTTTTGGCGAAAAACTGATATCTTTATAAGAAGGTCCTCCAATTAAAATATCACGGAAAGAACAAAGCTGTTGGGACTGTATTGGACGCTCGCAATAAAGTGGCGTTGTCACAATGCTGAAATCAACAAAACCTTTTCTCAACGCTTTGATTGCCTGTGGTGTGGAGTGGTTGGAAATTTTTAATTTGATATGTGGATAAAGTTTGTGAAACTTCTCTAATTTCGGCAGCAAAAATAAATGAAGTGCCGTTTCACTGACTCCGATCGTAACAGTTCCAGATTTTAGATTTTTTGTCCGGTTTAGTTCGTCATTTCCAGAGGAAATCTGTTGGATTGCAATAGCTACGTGAGCATAAAGCTGTTCACCTTCTGGCGTTAATTTGATTCCACGGTGTGAGCGGATAAATAATGTGCAGTCCAATTCACTTTCCATAATATTCATGCAGCGAGTGATATTCGGCTGATTGTTATGTAAGATTTTCGCAGCTTTTGAAAAACTTTTGTATTTTGCAACATAATAAAAGATGCGATAATAATCAAAAGGCATGATTCTGACCTCCTAGTTATATGAAATTTATATGTTTATAATATGATATATATATTTTACATATCTTTCTTACTAAAGTATAATACAGTTGATGAAAAAGTCAAGAAAGGGATGATCAGTGTGGAAACAATTTTTCCAAGAGAAGAAAACGCAGAGCATATATTTGAAAAGATTTTGGAAAATGATGATGCCTGTGAACGATTGAGGGAGTTATTTTATGAAGAGTTTGCCAACAGCGGAGATCGTGATCTTTCGGAAAAGCAGTTTGTAAAGGCACTATTTGATGCATATCAAAACAGAGATCTTTCCGCTTTCTTGATGGAAATCTGTGGAAACAGCATGTTTGATCTGTTAAGAAATGCGTTTTTGATACCACTTCGGTTCAATGATAAAGGAGTAACTAATCCTGTACGGTTGACAGATGATCAGGGAGAGCTGATCAAAACAGTATCTGTTAAAAAGCAGATTTCACCAAAACAATACAAGATGTTTCAACAGATTTTAAATCAGGCGGATGACATACCAGATTATGAAATCTGTCTTGCTTATGGATTTCGTGAAAAACACGACTACCATAACAAAAATGAAATTAACACGATGAAGATAGGAGAACATATCGGGATCCTCTTATTATTTAAACTTCCAAAACGAGTGAAGGAGAGGATAAGAGACAATGAAGTCTACAGCATTGTGTGGGATTTTATGATGAAACTGGAAGAACAATTACCAAGAGCGTTTATGTATTATGGGGTAATGGATGAAAACAAATTTGAACAACCAAGCAGCGAAATTGGTATTTTCCTTCCGTTCCGTCACTTTGAACACCAATTACAAAAAAACATCGAACAGGCCAATGGTATTGGACTGGGATGCAGAGAACGAATCCTCACAGTGATTCAATAGAAAGTAACTATTTCATTCATAGGTTACCAAATAGTAGTCATAAAAGACATCGTACGAAGAAATTTGTATGGTGTCTTTTATGTTATTTATCAGCAGGGTATCATGTTTCTTCTATATAAAATAGGAACAAAAAAGTAAAATAGGAATGAATAAAAAATAGAAAGAAAACATATTGACATTTAAAAAAAAGTGACATACAATATTATTGTATTAAGGAAGTAATACAATAATACAATAAGAAGGAAGGAGTAGTATGGGTTGGAAGATAGATGATGGACGGCCTATCTGGACACAGCTTAAGGAACAGATGATCAAGAGAATCGTATCAGGAATGTACCCAAGCGGAGAGAAGCTTCCAAGCGTGAGGGATCTTGCAGGAGAAGCAGGGGTGAATCCGAATACGATGCAGCGGGCATTATCTGCCCTTGATCAGGATGGTTTAACGGTCACCAACCGAACAAGCGGACGCTGTGTCACAGAAGATGTGGCGAAGATAGAAGAATGTCGAAAGGACATTGCACACAAGATCGTAAGGCAATATATGAAGGATTTAGAGGAACTTGGATACAATAAGGAAGATGCAGTTGCATTGATCAGAAAGGAAGAGGAAGTATGAAGGATTTGAATTTAATAGAATTAACGGATTTAGAGAAAAAGTACGGAAAGAAAGAAGCTCTGAATGGAGTGAATTTAACAATCGGGAGAGGAAAGATCATTGGACTTTTAGGCCCAAATGGTTCAGGAAAGACAACACTGATCAAGTTATTGAATGGCCTGCTGCAGCCAACATCAGGTGAGATCAAAGTAAACGGCAAAGCACCTGGTGTAGACAGCAAGAAGATCATCAGTTATCTGCCAGACAAGATGTATTTTGCAGACTGGATGAAGATTTCAGATCTGATGGATTTTTTCGAAGATTTTTACGAAGACTTCAATCGCAAGAAAGCAGAAGCTATGTGTGAGACATTAAAGATCAACACAGAAGCCAAGATCAAAAGTTTATCCAAAGGAAATAAGGAAAAGGTTCAGTTAGTCTTAGTGATGTGCAGAAAAGCACAACTATATCTCTTAGATGAACCAATCGCAGGAGTTGATCCGGCAGCCAGAGATTTTATCTTAGATACAATCTTAAACAATTACAATGAGGAAGGAACCGTGATCATCTCCACACATCTGATCGCAGACATTGAGAAGATCATGGATGAGGTTATTTTTATCAAAGAAGGAAGCATTGTTACATACAAAGCAGCCGATGATTTAAGAGAAGAAAGCGGCAAATCAATTGATGCATTGTTCCGTGAGACATTTCACACGGATGTATACAGAGGAGGGGATGAAGCATGTTAGGAAAACTGATTAAATATGATCTGAAAGCATTAGTAAAAATTTTAGGACCATTATGGGGTGTACTTTTAGTGATGGGACTGATCTTTGGAATGGGGATGTCAGATTTATCACCAATTGGAAATGGAATGATGGTATTCAGTCTTGTCGTGATCTTTGCAGTGATCGTTGGAATCTTTGTGATAAGTGTCATTATTATCATCCAGCGCTTTTGGAAAGGACTGCTGAAAGAAGAAGGATACTTAATGTTCACACTTCCAGTAACAACAAGAAGTCTGATTTTAGCCAAAGCCATCAGTGCAATGCTGGTTAGTCTGGGAACTGTACTTGTGATCACATTACTAGGAGTTGAGATCATTGGATTAAGTCCTGTAAAACTTACAGACAGTGTGACCTACTTTGGAAACTGGATCATTCGAATCAATGCGGTGGCAAAGATTGGATATGGAGTCATTGTGGCAATCGCAGGTCTGCTAAGCAGTATCTATCATGTATACGCAGCAATGGCCATCGGACAATTAAGTAACAATAACCGATTCCTGTTTTCATTTGTAGCATATGGAGTATTATCTATTATTATAACTGTAATAGGAATCCCTACATTATCAACATTAAACACGATGGGAAACAGCCTGAATGATGTATTCGGATTTTACGGAAACTGGTGGGTTTATCTCTTAGAAAATATTGTATTAATTGTAGTTTATCATATAATTACGGAAGTAATATTAACAAAGAAACTGAATCTGGAGTAGGAAAAATTGAAAACAATAAGGAGAGGAGGAAAAAGTATGTTAAGGAAATTAGTCAAATATGATCTAAAAGTATTAAGTAAGATCATGATTCCACTCTGGGGAGTTATGATCGTCTTCGGACTGATTCGTGGAATGCAGGAGCAAGTGAATAATATGGATTATATAGATGTTAATATACTGATTCAATAAAAAATACTAAAATAATATATTCACGAAATAGCTGATATATAGTATAATTTTACTATATATCAGCTATTTCATTTACATAGAAAGGACGACAAGATGAATAAGATAAAACTAACAGATAACCTTTCACTATCCCAGATTATCAGAGGCTTCTGGCGCCTTGACAGTTGGAATATGTCTACGGAAGAATTGATCAATAACATGAGAGCATGTATTGACATGGGAGTAACATCATTTGATACGGCAGAGATCTATGCAGGTACATTATGCGAATCATTGATGGGAGAAGCATTTGCAAAAGATACCACATTAAGAGGAAAGGTCGAATTGATCTCTAAAACAGGAATCTTCAAAGAAGAGATCAATGGAAGATCATTTGGATATTACAACACAACTTACGACAGGATCAAACAATCCTGCAAAGAAAGTCTCCAAAGACTTCACACAGATCATCTGGATCTTTATTTGATCCATAGAGAAGATCCACTTCTAGATCCATGGGAAGCAGGAAGAGCATTGCTTGATCTGAAGAAAGAAGGACTGGTAAAAGAAATTGGAGTATCAAACTTTGATCCATTCAAATTTGACGGATTAAATAAAGCTGTTGATGGAGCACTCGTGACAAATCAGATCGAATGGAATCCAGTATGTTTTGAACATTTTAATTCAGGAATGATGGACTATCTGACAGCCAATAAGATTCATCCAATGATCTGGTCACCGCTTGCAGGAGGAAGATTATTTAAAGAAGATGATCCATTATGCAAAAAGGCAATGGATAAGATCACAGAGATCGCCAAAAGACATAATTGTGAACCAGACACGATTGTCTATGCATGGATCATCTATCACCCAGTACAGGCAATGCCGATCGTAGGAAGCCAGAAGATTGAAAGAATCGAATCTGCGGTAAAAGCCTTGGATATAAAATTAGAGCATTATGAATGGTACGAAATCTATGCTGCAAGTGGACAACAGCAGATACGATGATCGTATTTAAAAATCATTAAGGAGGAAAAGTATAAAGATATGAAAAAACGAAGAAGTATGCAAAAAAGAATCTTATCATGTCTATTATCCATAGCCATGGCAACAAGCGTATTTTCAGTTTTGCCGAGCAACATCAAAGATATCAAAGCCGAAACGGCCACAACGAAATCCACAGATACAACATACGGAAGTACAACAGACCCAAGCGGTGCTTCCGATATCAAAGAGTGGAGAGATAAGACAAATGAGGACGACGTATGGGCAGGCTGGTATCATTTCAAAGGAGAAGATACCAACTGGCATGGGATTGAGTTCTACCCAGACAAGAAAAGAACAATGGGTGATTATGACTGGGGTCAGACCCTTATGACTTTTGAATTATGGAAAAAATCAGGAAATTCCTACGAAAAAATAAAAGAGATGGATCTCACGGCAGCATCTGAGGAATTCAATTTTCATATGGACAAAGACACGGATTATTATATTTATTTGGGTGGTGTAAAAGGCTGCTGTGGGGATCTTGGAATCAATATTCAGTACAATATATATAGTATATCGAAAGGAACAGAGATTCCAACAGAGGCACAGGAACTTAGCACTTCAGGCAGCCAAAAAATAAATGTAACATCTTCCGATGATATTCATTGGCTGAAATTTACGGCACCAGAAGAAGGACGATATAAAATTACCTATAAAGATGCAAAAAATACAGCACGACTTGATTTGTTAAAAGTTTACAATAATCGCTTAGAGTATATGTCAGGACGTGAAGTTGTGCGCGATGGTGTTTCTTATTATGATTTAGACAAGGGAGATGCAGCCTATATTGCATGTACAAGTTTTGAAGGAGCAACGTCGTATAATGTTGCGATAAAGAAGATCACTCAGACAGAGACCTACCTTAATAAGGAACATACATTTGCTGTGCGTAAGAGCACAAAGGCTTCAACAATTGCGAAGGCACAGGCTTCGACGAGTATTGAATATCTGGATAAGTTTTATGCATCGAATAAATCATTTTCAACAAGAATCGATCACGTAGATGAAAATGATATTGCAGCATTTAAAAAGATGGCGGGCATTATTACAAAAGGATGCACAACGGACAAACAAAAGGTAGAGGCCATTGTAAAATGGGTAAAAAATAATATTACTTACGATACCAATACAAGTTCTTATTCTACAGCAGTCTTTAAGAATCGAAGAGGAGACTGTCAGGGAATGTCTTCGTTGATCGCAGATTTTTGCCGTTCCTTAGGAATGCCGGCAGCATATGCATCCGGATGGAAAGCTGATCTGACGAAATGGACAATCGATGATCTGTATCATTCTTATGACCGTCATAAGTTTGCTGGGCATGGATGGGATATGATCTATTTTGATGGAAAATGGCATATGTACGATGTTTTATTTGACAACTATGATGTGACAGATTCAAACAAGATGGCAGATTTGGGATATTATTTTTGCTGGGTGGAAGGAATATCAATTGTCGGAAAAGATGTAGATCCAGCTTTGATTGGAATGGACGATGGTTATGAAAGAACCATCACAGCAGCATACTATAATGGAGATATTGTTACACTTAGCGGTGGCCGCATATGTAATCGGGGAAATAGTTATAGTATAGATCAGGATGGGGAAGTATGTAGTTCAATATATGAAGCGTCCTCAGTTGGCTGGTGGTCTCTTTGGCTGGATGATTTATATTTCCCAACAATTGCATCTTTACAGCAATATTATCCATATGGTAATGATACGCTAAGATTTCACGATGGATTTAGTTATGAAGATGGAAGGAAGAATCCAGAAAGTGGTTATAATTATGTCGATGGCTGGATTGGTTCTGGAAATGATAAGCATGGGTATCTGGTAGATCCTGATGGCGTTTTAAGGAATATGGATATTGGAACAAGTGAAGGAAAAACGTATTATTTTAGTCAAACAGGTAATACACAGATTTTAAATATGAAAACTGATCAATACTATCTGTATCAGGGAGAACTTTATATTAAAACTGGAGTAAGCGGAAGAATTATTACCACAACAGGTATAGAAAAATATCTGGATGATCCGAAATACGAAATTACATATGAATTTATCCAGGCATATGATGAAAAAGGAAATGAGGTCAAAGAAGATGATAAAAATATGCCAATTAAGATCAATCACGATGATCATACAATAACGACTTTAAAACCAGGTTATGTATGGTATCTGATTACTGTTGAGGAAAAAGGTGAGTCTGGATCTTTGACAACAGAATCTATTCAGCTTAATATCACAGATAAAGAAAAGCCATCATATAGTTATGAAGATTCCAAAGTGTCATCAAATGATAATAAAAATCCAAAACCAGACGTAAAACCAGAACCAGATCCAGATGAGACACCAACGGTCAAAACAGTAAAGAAAGTATCATTGTCTGCAAGTTCTTATACTTACGATGGCAAAGTAAAGAATCCATCAGTCAAAGTATATGACAGCAGCAATCAATTAATTTCTTCCAAATATTACACAGTAAGCAAATCATCTGGCCGCAAAAACGTAGGAAAATACAAATACACGATTACTTTCAAAAATGGATATTCAGGCAAAAAGACACTATACTTTACGATCAAACCAAAATCAACATCCATTACATCATTGAAAAAAGCATCAAAAAGCTTTACAGCCAGATGGAAGAAAGTATCAACACAGGCAACAGGATACCAGATCCGTTACAGCAAAAAATCTTCTATGTCAGGTGCTAAAACAACGACAATAAAGAGTTATAAAACAGTTTCAAAGAAGATTACACGCCTTAGCAAGAAGAAAAAATATTATGTTCAGGTTCGTACTTATAAAACTGTATCCAAAGTAAAATATTATTCTGGCTGGAGTGGAAAGAAAACAGTTGTGACGAAATAAAAAGCAAAATTCTGTAGCTGATTTTTCAGACTATTATTTATAATATACAGAAAGACTCCAGTTGGCCAACTGCCCACAAAATTAAAATTTTACATAAATTTAACACAACACTGCTTGAAAATAAGTTAAAATAAAAACGTTGTAAAAAATAAATGAAAAGATTGTAAGAAAACAACTAAAGGAGAAAGAAAAGTGAGCAGTACAAACATTTTAGGTCTGCTGGGAGGATTAGCATTATTCCTCTATGGTATGCAGATGATGAGTAACGGATTGGAATCCGTTGCCGGAAATAAAATGAAAGACATTTTGGAAAAACTGACATCAAACAGATTTCTTGGAATTATCGTAGGTGCCTTGATCACAGCTGTGATTCAGTCATCTTCAGCGACTACTGTTATGGTCGTGGGATTTGTAAACTCAGGAATGATGAGATTAAATCAGGCAGTATGGATTATCATGGGAGCCAACATTGGTACAACGATCACAGGACAGCTGATCGCATTAGACGTTGGGGAATTAGCGCCGCTGATCGCATTTATCGGTGTGGCACTTGTCGTATTTTCAAAGAATGAAAAAGTGCAATTTGTAGGTGAGATCATTGCCGGATTAGGTATTTTATTTGTTGGAATGAACATGATGGGACAGTCAATGGTACCACTTCGTGAGTATCCACCATTTATCAACCTGATGACAAGATTTTCAAATCCACTGATCGGAATCATTGCAGGTATGGTCTTTACAGCTGTGATTCAGTCATCTTCAGCATCTGTAGGTATCTTACAGGCGTTGGCGTTAAGCGGGGTTATCAGTTTCCATGATGCAGCATTTGTATTGTTTGGACAGAATATCGGTACATGTATCACAGCAATCTTAGCGTCTATCGGAACAGAGAGAAGTGCGAAGAGAGCAACGATCATACATTTAAGTTTCAATATCATTGGAACAGCAATCTTTACAGCGTTATGTTTAGTAACACCAATTACAGACTATGTAGCGGCATTCAGTGGAAACAGTATTACAAAACAGATTGCCAATATGCATACATTATTTAATATCAGTACAACGATCCTGCTGATTCCATTTGGAAATTATCTTGCAAAACTTGCAACAAAGATCCTTCCAGAGAAAGAAGAAGAAAAAGAACATCACAAGCATTTAAAATATATCAAATCTGTTGACACAAGAGTTGATGCAAACTTTGGTACATCAGCAATTAACCTTCAGAATTTAAGAAATGAAATTCAGAGAATGCTTGAGATGGCAAGAGTCAACGTAGATAAAAGTTTTGATGCATTTTTAGCTGGAAGCAGCAGATCTTTGGATGACGTAGATAAAAGAGAAGATTATATCGATTATCTGAATAAAGAAATATCAAGAGCAGCAGCAAAGATGATGGCACATGAGACGAATGTGAAAGCTTCAAAGAATATCGGATCTTATCTTGACATGACAAGCAATATCGAACGAATTGGAGATCATGCGGTTAATATTTGCGATTATACGAAACTGATCGAGGAAAAACAGATCGTGTTCTCTGATGAAGCCAAAAAGCAGATGGAAGATATGAAGATAATCTGTGAAAAGATGTTCCATAACATTTCCAAAAAGCCAGATGATATACAGGACTGGCTTCAGAAAGTTCATGATTCAGAGAACTTTATCGACCAGAAGACAGAAGAATTCTATGAAAGTCATTTGGAGCGTATCAATAAAGGCTTATGTAATGATGAAGCATGTATCATTTTCTCAGAGATGTTAACAGACTTTGAGCGAATCGGAGATCATGCATGGAATGTTGCAAAGCAGATGGCTAAGATCATCGAACGAGGATAAAGCGAAAAGATACGGAAAAGCTTTACATAGACAGAATCTTTATATACATAGAAAGACAGGAAGGACCTTCAAAATAAGAAGGTCCTTTTTCGATATTCTTTTTGTTAGCAACTAGACTTGTTGAAAACAATACGTTATACTAAAAAGAGTGCTAAAAACAGGTGTGTAAAGGAGAAAAGAGTTATGGATTATATTTTATCCCCATCAATTTTATCAGCAGATTTTGCAAATCTTGGAGCCGATGTAAAAGAAACAGTAGAAGCAGGTGCAAAATGGGTGCACATTGATGTTATGGATGGAATGTTCGTACCTAATATTTCATTAGGGCTTCCAGTCATTAAATCTCTTCGTAAAGTTACAGATGCCGTATTTGATGTGCATTTAATGATCGAAGAACCAGGAAGATATATTGATGATTTTGCAGCAGTTGGAGCAGATGTGATCACACTTCATGCAGAAGCAACAAAACATCTTCACAGAGCGGTCCAGCAGGTAAAAGCGAAAGGATTGAAGGTAGGAGTTTCCCTGAATCCAGGAACATCATTATCAGCATTAGATTATGTATTAGAAGATATTGACATGGTTCTGATCATGACAGTTAACCCAGGTTATGGCGGACAGTCTTATATCAATAAAATGGATGATAAGATTAAAGAATTAAGAAAGATCATCACTGAAAAAGGTCTGGATATAGATATTGAGGTTGACGGTGGAATTTCTGCAAAGAATATCGCACATGTTAAAGAATGTGGAGCAAATGTATTCGTTGCAGGATCAGCCGTATTTAATGGAGATATCGCATCCAGTACAAAAGAAATTTTAAAAGCTATGGAGGCATAATAAAATGAGTGAATGTAGTCACGACTGCAGCAGCTGCAGTTCAAACTGCGGCAGCAGAACACAGGAAAAAACAGATTTTCTTGAACCATTATATAGAGAAAGCAAAGTAAAGAAAGTCATTGGTATCGTCAGTGGAAAAGGCGGTGTAGGTAAATCAATGACAACATCATTACTGGCAGTTGCAGCAATGAGAAAAGGTCTGCACACAGGAATCTTAGATGGAGACATCACAGGACCATCAATCCCACAGGCATTCGGACTTCACGAAAGACTGCTTGGGAATGCAGAAGGAATCATTCTTCCAGCAATGACAAACTTCGGAATTGAAGTTGTATCCTTAAACTTAATGTTAGAAGAAGAAACACAGCCAGTCATCTGGAGAGGACCAGTCGTAGCAGATGTTGTCAAACAGTTCTGGGGCAAGACATTATGGAAAGACATTGATGTCATGTTTGTGGACATGCCTCCAGGAACAGGTGAAGTACCACTGACAGTTTTCCAGTCCGTACCATTGGATGGAATCGTTGTGGTAGCAACACCACAGGAACTGGTAGGAATGATCGTAGAGAAAGCTGTGAATATGGCGAAGATGATGAATGTACCAGTTTTAGGACTGATCGAGAACATGAGTTACATCAAATGTCCAGACTGCGGCAAAGAAATCAAAGTCTTTGGAGACAGCCACATTGAAGAGATTTCAGAGAAGTTTAATATTCCGGTACTTGGAAAGCTTCCAATCGATCCAAAACTGACAGAAGCATGTGATGCGGGACTGATCGAAGATGTAGAGAATATCTACCTTGATGGTGTTATGGACATCATTCTATAAGAATTATATGTATAGAGAGAAGGCATAGATTGTTACAAATCATGCCTTCTTTTTTATGTACTATTTCTATACTTATTTATATATATCATTCAGCATAGTCTTAATATATTTGTAACAACTAACTTACAAATATTGTAAATATATTGTTCTTTTTTCGATGCAAAGGTTGACATTCGGAGAGATGTGGGGTAAAGTATGAAACATAGATTTCGAAATTGTTACAAAATTGTTTCGAAATTTAAGAAACTATTGAGCACAGAAAGAGGTTTATATGCTGAAAGTCATGAAGAAGAAATTGTTAGTAGTAATCACAATGCTGGTCGTAGCATCAGGATTCATCTTTACAGGATCAACTTCAACAGAAGCAAAAAGCAACAACGTAAAATATTTAGGAAAGTACAAATTAACAGCATACTGCGGATGTAAAAAGTGCAGTGGAAAATGGGGAACAAGAACAGCTTCCGGAAAGAAAGCAAAACAGGGAAGAACCATTGCTGTAGATAAAAAGAAGATCAAATTAGGATCTAAAATTAAAATCAACGGAAAAACATATGTAGCCGAAGATGTCGGAAGCGGAGTAAAAGGAAAACATATCGATGTATTCTTTAAGTCTCACAAACAGACAATGAGATTCGGTAAGAAAACAGGTGTTAAAGTTTATAAAGTGAATTAAATATACGAATGATAATAATAAAATATATAGCGTTAAAAAATATCAGTCAGCTGGGAACAAAAGAATGTTCCATCAAAGCTGGCTGATATTTTTATTATTTCATAGGAAATTTCGATGAAATCCTCTGTGATTTCATTAAAATTCGTAAGTTTTGTTATCCCTTAATTTCGCTAATGCATCAATAACACTTTCTTTATCCTCAGGATATGTAACACCATACCACTGGTCTTTTGATACGAGAACTTCTAAAGAAGCTTTTCCTTCATGTAACAGATCACTCGCAACACTAGGAATAAAATATTCTCCTTTTAATGGATTCTCTTTGAGCGCTTTGTCAAGGAAAGCAGGGAATCCCTTTTCCAGTTCGTCCATGATCATTGGCTGGAATCCAAAGAAGTTCATGGATACTAAAGTATCAAATGGAAGTGATGTCCAGGTTGCCCCGTCATCTTCTGTAAATTCTGCATGATCTTCACGTTTTTCGATATGTGTTCGTTCTGTAATAGAAAGCAGCTGATGATTATCATCAACTTCACATACACCTCGGGATACATATCCATTTTCTGTTACAGTGTTTCCAAGGTGATATCCAACCATGGCAAATGGTGCTTTCCCGTCTTTTTCTTCATGGCTTGTAAGAAAATCAGCCATAACTTTATATCCGTCAACACCATAATAGTCATCGGCATTGATAACGGCGAATGGTTCATCAATGAATGGTTTGGCACATAAAACAGCATGAGCAGTTCCCCAAGGCTTTACACGTCCCTCTGGTACGTTATAACCCTCTGGCAGAGCATCTACTTCCTGATATGCATAACATACTTCCATTCCTTCTGGAACTCGCGCACCTACAGTCTCTTTAAAATCTTTCTCGATCGCTTTCTTTATTACAAAGACAACCTTTCCGAATCCTGCACGTTTTGCATCATAAATAGAATAATCAATGATCGCATGTCCCATAGGATCCATAGGGTCCATCTGTTTTAATCCTCCGTAACGGCTTCCCATACCGGCAGCCAGAATTACTAAAGCTGGTTTTTTCATGAAATAACTCCTTCCTGATTTTTGGGCTAAAATAAGTATAACGCAAGATAGAATATATGCAAAGGGACAGTTTAAAAAGACTGTAACTTTTTTCTTTGCCCCAATACACATTTTGCTTTATGAAAACACATATCGACAAATATTTTTTGACTTCTGTCATATGATAAACAGCAGGAGGAAAAAGTATGAGCATTTTAAATAAAATAAGACCGGAAGAACAGGATTTTCTGGAAGACTTTCAGGAAATGGTCATTTATCATATAAAACAAATGCAGCAGTGCTTATTTACGGCAGGAAAGTTGTTTTATGGTGAAGAAGATAGAAAAGAGGTTCAAAGGTGTGGCAGGGATGTACTTGAAAGCGTGATATTGAAAGAATGTGTCGGATGCCGGGAATATAAGAATTGCAAATTTACGATTGCCGATAAGGACAAGCTTGGAAGGATCATAGAAAAGCAGGGCGGATTAAGCTGTGCAGATCTCAAACAGTGTCATCCATGTAAGAATGGCCAGGATTTTATTGAGGAGGCGAACCAGATTTATGAAAGAGAACTTTTTATGCGGGGAATGCGTCAACAGATGGTGCAGATGCGCGAGATCATCGGAAAACAATATATCAAAGCAGGACAGGTTCTTGGGGATTTCTTTGACGGGAAATTGTCATATATACAAAAGGATGATCAATTATGCAGTAAGATCAAAAAGGAATTTGATAAATATCACTTGAAAATATGGGATGTTTGTTTTTATGAGAATCCACAGAAAGGAAGACAGATTTATCTTTATCTGAAGAAAAAAAGAGGGAGTGAGATCAGTACCAGACAGGCAGCAGCACTGTTAAGTAAAGTATTAAAAGAAAAAATGATTCCTCTGGCGCAGCAGAAAAAGCTTGTAAAGAATGGATATGAAATGTATGGATTTACACCGGAAGAAAAGTTTTATGTGATCAGTGGAATTCGCACAGCATCGTACGAGGAGAAAGGGAAAAATGGAGACTGTTTTTCGTTAGGAAAGATTCGGGAGGGCAGATATGCGGCGATGATTTCAGATGGAATGGGAACTGGAAATGATGCAAATAAAGAAAGTAAAAAGATGATAGAGATCATGGAAGAAATGCTTGGTGCAGGAATGGAGGAAGAAGTATGTATACAATTGCTTGATTCTATTATCTCCTTTCAGCCAGAAAAAGAAAAATACGCGACGTTGGATTTTTTCCAATTGGATCTGTTTGCCGGGACAGGGTCATTTTTTAAGATCGGGGCGTGTCCGTGCCTGCTCAAAAGAAAAGACAAGGTCGAAGTTCTGGAAACAAAAAGAACGGCAGTCGGAATGAATTTATCTGAGAAAAAGGTTCCGTTTTACCGCAAAAAAATGGAAAGTGAAGATCTTCTTGTCATGTTTAGTGACGGGGTATTAGACTGCATGCCGCAAAACAAACTGGAGACATTAAAGCATTTTCTTGAAGAAATGGATGTTGTTCGTCCGCAGGCGGTTGCGGATCAGCTGTTTGATAAGATCACCAATATGGAAGGTTATGAAAAAAAGGATGATATCACAATATTAGTTCTTGGAATCTGGGATAGGTATTGAACAAAAAAACAAAGAATGATAAAGTAAAAAACATGAACAAAGTAAAGAAATTTATTCAAGAGAAAAATTTAATAAGTCATGGGGAACATATCATTGTGGGAGTTTCAGGAGGGGCAGATTCCGTCTGCCTGTTATTTATCTTACATTCTTTGCAAAGGGAACTGGATCTGAAGATCACAGCAGTCCACATTAATCACATGATCCGGACAGAAGCTGTGGATGATGAGAAGTTTGTCAAAGATTTATGTGGAAAACTTTCGATCCCGTGCATCTCATTTAAAATTGATGTAAAAATGATCGCACAGCGTGAGAAAAAAACACTGGAAGAAGCGGGAAGAAAAGCAAGATATGATATCTTTTACAAGACAATGAAAAAATACCATGCAGATAAGATTGCGGTAGCACATCACCAGAATGATCAGGCCGAAACATTTTTGTATCGTTGTGCGAGAGGAACCGGAATTTACGGGGCTGGCGCGATGAAAGAGAAAGACGGTGCGTTGATCCGGCCGTTGTTATGTATAAAAAAACAGGAAATCGTGAAATATTTACAACAGGAAGGACAAGAGTGGGTGGAAGATGCAAGCAATCAGGATGATACATTTGCAAGAAACCAGATCCGGAATCAGATCATACCACGTCTTGAGGGGGTGAATGAACAGGCAGTCGAGCATATTGGACTGCTTTGCGAGGATATTCAGGAAGTGACTTCCTATCTGGCACACCAGATTGATGAGGCGTTTTCAAGATGCGTGGATGTGGAGGAAGAAGGATTTAAGATCTGCTGCGAAAAGCTTCAACAGGAGAATCTGTGGATACAAAAACAGGTTTTTAAGAAAGCACTGGAAGAAGCAGCAGGGAAGAAGAAAAATCTGGAAAGAAGGCATGTGGAAGATCTGATGGGACTTGCATGCAACGAAACAGGAAAGATGCTGTCACTGCCTTATGGTATGAAAGCCGAGAAAAGTTATCAGTATATTCTGTTGCACAAAGAGGATATGTCAGATAAACCAGGGCTGGAAGGAACACTTTCTTATGAAGAAGTTACAGATTTAACAAATATCGTGGAAAATGATTGTATCAAAATCATTGATTATGATAGAATAGAAACAGGTGTACAACTACGCTGCAGAAAGCCCGGAGATTTTTTTACATTTGGTAAGGAACATAAGAAAAAATCCCTAAGCAGGTATTTTATAGATGAGAAGATTCCGAGGCAGTTACGGGATAAGATACCTCTAGTTGCAGATGGCAGCCATATTGTATGGATTGCTGGCCGGAGAGTCAGTGAAGATTATAAGATTACAAAATCAACCAGGCGTTATTTAAAGCTTGAGTTCAAAAGAGGAGGAGATGATTCCAATGGAGAATATCAGAGTAATGATTTCAGAGGAAGACGTTAACAAACGAATTGCTGAGATGGGAGCACAGATCAGTAAAGATTATGAAGGAAAAGAAGTACATTTGATCGCAATCTTAAAGGGAAGTGTATTTTTTGCATGTGAATTAGCAAAGAGAATTACAGTTCCTGTAACGATTGATTTCATGTCAGTATCAAGCTATGGAAATTCCAGAGAGTCTTCAGGAATCGTTAAGATTGCAAAAGATTTAGATGAGCCAATTTTAGATAAAGAAGTATTAGTCGTAGAGGATATCATTGACTCAGGAAAGACATTAAATCATTTAAAACCTATGCTTGAGAGCAGAAATCCTGCTTCACTTCATCTTTGCACATTATTAAGCAAACCAGACAGACGTGAAGTTGATGTTCCAGTGAAATACATTGGATTTGAAGTACCAGATGAATTTGTTGTTGGATATGGACTAGATTATGCACAGAAATATCGTAACCTTCCTTACATTGGAGTAGCAGAGGAAGAGTAGAGAGGAGACTAAACGTTGAACCCGAAGAGAAGTAACAGTGGATTTTTTGTGATTCTGCTGATACTGGTCATGGCAGCGTATTATTTTATCAGCGTATTCCAGCCAGGGTCAGGGAATTACTCTTACCAGCAGTTGATGAGGGATGTGAAAGCAAAACATGTCACTGCAATAACGATCAAACAGAACAAAGAAGTACCAACAGGTACAGTCACAGTAGAGTTGGGAAGTGACAACTATAAAAGCTGTGAAGTTACAGATGTCAATGAAACGATCAAAGACATCAAGGCGGCAAATAAATCTCTTGGTAATAGGATCGAGATCAAAGGAATTGATCACAGCGGAGATATGATCTCGAATCTGATCGGCGTTGTACTGCCAATCGGTGTCGTCGTCTTCTTTATGGTTATCATGATGCGCCAGAATGGTGGCGGCAGCGGAAAGATGATGGACTTTGGAAAGAGTCGTGCCAAGCTTGCCAATCCGAATGCAAAGAAAGTAACATTTAATGATGTTGCCGGACTTTCAGAGGAGAAAGAAGAGTTAGAAGAAGTCGTGGAATTCTTAAAGAATCCGGGACGTTTTATAAAGATCGGAGCCAGAATTCCGAAAGGAGTTCTTCTTGTGGGACCTCCGGGAACAGGTAAGACATTACTTGCCAAAGCAGTCGCTGGAGAAGCGAATGTTCCATTTTTCAGTATCTCAGGATCTGATTTCGTGGAGATGTTTGTCGGTGTCGGTGCAGCCCGTGTGCGTGACTTATTTGCAGAAGCGAAGAAACACTCTCCATGTATCGTATTTATCGATGAGATCGATGCAGTAGCAAGACGAAGAGGATCAGGACTTGGCGGCGGACATGATGAACGTGAACAGACATTAAACCAGATGTTAGTTGAGATGGATGGTTTTGGAGTGAACGAAGGAATCATCATGATCGCAGCAACAAACCGTGTCGATATCCTTGACCCTGCAATCTTAAGACCGGGACGATTTGACCGTAAAGTCGGTGTCGGAAGACCAGATGTCAAAGGGCGTGAAGAGATCCTTAAGATTCATTGCCGTGAGAAGCCTTTAGGGGATGATGTTGATCTTCACGAGATCGCAAGAACAACTGCAGGTTTTGTAGGAGCTGATCTTGAGAACCTTATGAACGAGGCAGCTATTCAGGCAGCAAGAGATGACAGAGCATATATCATCAAAGAAGATATTGATAAATCATTTATCAAAGTTGGCATCGGAACAGAGAAGAAGAGCCGTGTGGTACCAGAGAGTGAGAGAAGAATTACCGCATATCATGAATCAGGTCATGCGATTCTTTTCCATCTGTTACCAGATGTAGGTCCGGTATACACAGTATCCATCATTCCAACTGGAACAGGGGCAGCAGGATATACAATGCCGCTTCCAGAGAATGACAATGTATTCATGACAAAAGGAAAGCTGATTCAGGACATCATGGTAAGCCTTGGAGGAAGAATTGCCGAAGAACTGATCTTAGATGATGTCACAACAGGTGCATCTCAGGATATCAAGCAGGTAACACAGTACGCCAGAGCAATGGTAACGAAGTTTGGTATGTCCGATGAACTTGGACTGATTAACTATGACAGTGGTGAGGGAGATGAAGTCTTCTTAGGTAAAGAAATCGGACAGCAGCGTCCATACGGTGAAGATACACAGACACTGATCGATCAGGAAGTGAAGAAGATCGTAAACAAATGCTATCAGGATGCCAAAGCAATGATCGAGGAACATATCGATGTACTTCACAAATGCGCAGCGTTATTATTAGAAAAAGAACGCATCAATCGTGCAGAATTTGAAGCATTATTTGATTCTGAAACAGCATCTGAAACAGAAGCATAAAAAAAGTTTAAAAAAATAAAAAAAACACTTGCAATTTACCTGGCAATGCCGTATAATCTTTAATTGTCAGGTAAACACTTGGTGGGATTCCCGAGTGGCCAAAGGGGGCAGACTGTAAATCTGTTGGCACCGCCTTCGAAGGTTCGAATCCTTCTCCCACCACTAAGCCGCAGTGGCGGAACTGGCAGACGCGCAGGACTTAAAATCCTGTTCGAGTTAAATCGAGTACCGGTTCGATTCCGGTCTGCGGCATAATAAAAAGGACTTCAGAATATTGAAGTCCTTTTTTATTTTTCGTATAATCTTTTATTTTTCATATAAGTTCTATAAACCAAAATAAAATCAAGAAAACACCTGAATTCCCTGTAAGATCATTTTAGCAGCCAATTCAGCCATCTGTTCCGGACTTTCCTTGAATCCATTTTGAACCCATTTCTGAACAAGTCCAAGACATCCCGAAATAATAAAAGCAGAATAATACTCAAAGTTATCCGTACGGTAAGCATTCTTTGTCCATATAAAATGCATACGTTTCTGAACGATTCCTTTCATATAATTCACAAAAGCCAGATTCCCATGCTGTCCAAGAAGCGCAGATAACGTTTCCTGATGTTCGTTTGCATAAGAAAAGAATGTACACATAAAAGGATAGGGATCAGGATCTGGGCTTGTTTCAATACAGGAATCCAGCATTGTATTGAAATCATCAACAAGTTCTGTCTCAATCTTCTCCAGCATATCATATACATCTTTATAATGAAGATAAAAAGTACATCGGTTGATATCTGCATAGTCAGCCAGTTCTTTGACGGATATATCTTTAATATCTTTCTCTTTCAAAAGGTCCGTCAAGCCTTCCAAAAGCATTTTTCTTGTCCGCAATACGCGGCGGTCTGTTTTTTTCTCCATAAAAATCTCCTTTTAATTAACACTTGTATTTATGGCTACGATCGGAATTGCGATCATGATCAACCGTGGGACGAACCTGATGTTTGGAACAATCTCTTTCGTTACCAATGCCGCAGGAAGTGTCTTGCAGCTGGCAGTTTCGATGGACTATGGAATTTTCCTTCTGCACCGATTTGCAGAGAACAGGGAAAAAGGCTTTGAAGCACAAGAAGCAATGGTAAATGCGGTTAAACAATCTGTAGGAAGTGTAACATCCAGTGGTCTTACAACGGTTACGGGATTTGCGGCCTTGATCTTAATGAGATTTAAGATTGGACCAGATATGGGCTGGGTTATGGTAAAAGCGATCATATTAAGTTTGATCGCAGTGCTTTGCCTGTTACCAGCATTGACGATGGTATTCTATCCATTGATCGATAAAACAGAACATAAATCATTTTTGCCAAAATTCAAATTACTGTCAAAGATCGTATTAGACTGGAAACCAGTTATGATCATTTTATTTATCATCGTAACGATTCCATCTTATCTGGGACAGCAGAAAAACACTTTCTTTTATGGAGGAAGCCGTGTATATCAGACCAATGCAACACAGCTTGGCCGAGATATGAACGCTATTGAAAAAGAATATGGTCAGTCCAGCCAGCTCGTACTGATGGTTCCAAAAGGAGACATGAAAAAAGAGATCAAGCTTAACGGTGAGTTAAAAGACATTGATGGAGTGACATCCGTAGTTTCCTATATAAATTCTGTCGGAGAATCCATTCCAAAAGATTTTGTACCTAGTGACCAGATTTCAAAACTGTACTCTGAAAATTACAGTCGTTATGTAGTCACAGTCAAGACAGAAGAAGGGGAAGACGGATGGGATCATCTTGTTTCAAAAGTACAGAATACAGGAAAGAAATATTATGGAAGTAAATCCTTGATGGCAGGAAACCTTGCAAGTACCAAAGACCTGAAAGAGACGATCACACAGGATATGACAAGAGTTAACATTCTTTCTATTGCATTTGTATTTGTGATCTTAATGTTTAACTTTAAATCAATCTTGCTTCCAGTGATTTTGACAATTGTTATTGAAGCATCCATCTGGATCAACTTGACTGTACCGTATTTCACAGATGAGACGATGTTCTATATTGGATATCTGATCATTTCATCCGTACAGTTAGGAGCAACGATCGACTATGGAATCCTGTTTACAGACCGATACATTGAAAATAGAAAACAAATGGGCAAGAAGAGAGCAACCCTTCGAACGGTACAAAACTGTACGATGTCGATTCTGACATCTGCATCGATTCTGGCGGTTTGTGGGACAGTTCTTGGAAAGGTTTCAACAAACGGAGTATTAAGCCAGCTTGGAAACTTATTAGGACGAGGAGCAGTCTTATCATTTATCTTGGTTATCTTTGTACTTCCAGGATTATTAATGGTATTTGACAAATTAATCGAGAAATTAACGTATCATGCTGATTTTTATAAAGGAGGAAAAGCATTATGAATTATAGAAAAGTTACAAAACCAGCCGCAGCAATGACACTGTCTTTAGTTCTTGCAGCAGGAAGCATGACATCAGCAATGGCAGCAACAGCCAATACAAATAAAGAAGAAAATATTTATGTAAATCTTGATGATAATGGGTCTGTCGATGGAGTTTATGTTGTAAACTCCTATGACCTTAAGAAAGACCAGAAGATCACAGATTACGGAAATTACTCATCCATGACAAATCTGTCTTCTGAGAGTAAGTTAAATGAACAAAATGGAAAGATTACAGTCAATGGGAAAAAGGGGAAATTTTATTATCAGGGAGATCTTGATTCCGCAAAAATCCCATGGGACGTTGACATCTTATATGAATTAGATGGAGAAGAAATCGATGCAAAAGATCTTGCAGGAAAAAGATATTACGATCACTACAGATGTAGATGATTTTGAGATGGATCCAATTTCTATCAGCGGAGTTCCAATGTCTTTTGATATCAATACAGACGACATGGATACAAGTGCATTGACAGATAAAACAAAAGATCTGACAGATGGTGTAAAATCTTTAAATGATGGAGCAAAACAGTTAAAGAGTGGTTCTTCTGAACTTCAGAGTGGAATCTCAGCCTACGGAGAAGGAGTGAATGCACTCTATAAAGGAGCAGATACTTTATTTGCAGGAGTGAACAAATTAAATCCTGGAATCAAGGCATATACAACAGGTGTAGATCAGACTGCAAGCGGAGCAAAACAGCTGCAGAAACAGACAAAAAATCTTCCAAATCTGATGACACAGATGACGAGTGCGATCACACAGTTAAATACAGGAAGCAGCCAGTTAGCAGATAAAGATGCATGGAATCAGATCGAATCTGGTTTCACACAGATTGAAGCAGCATTAAAACAGATGAAAGCCGGTTTAAACCAGATGGATCAACAGGGACTTGCACCAATGATCGCATCATTAGAAAATAGTGGAGCATTAAAAGAAGGTGTAGAAAGTCTGAATCAGGGAATCACAGCAGCCGATGCATACAATGAAAAATTAAAATCAGTGGCATCTAATTATGACAGTCAGGTTGAGACACTAGGAAAAGTGATCAAAGAACAGAAATCAGCTTCATCCCAAACAAAACATAGTACTGTAAAAACAGGGGAAGATTCAAAGACAGATACAGTCACAAACACAGTGACAAATACACAGAATACAGAAACTTCATCCAATGCGGATATTGATACATTAGAAAGCTTATACAAGAGTATGAGTCAGAACAGCGCAGTATTCCATGCGATCTTAAATGGAAGCGGCAGCAGCGAAAATCCTGGATTATCAACCGTTTTGTCACAGCTTAGCGGTGGAACAACACAGTTAAAATCAGGATTATACAGCGGTGATAAGAGCATGAAAGCTTATCTGACAATATTACAGACACAGATCAGTGGAGAAAATGGACTGACAAGCGGCATTGATACAATGATCCTTGGAGTAAGCAATTTAAAACAATCCATTTGCGGAACACAGGCACAAAGCATCAAGAGTGGAACACAGTCATTAAGCCAGGGACTTAATACCCTTAATACTTCTACGAACACCCTCCCAGGTCAGATGACACAGCTTCAGACAGCGATCAAACAGCTGTCACAAGGAACAGGAAAATTATCCAGTCAGTCAAACACACTGATCAAAGGCGGCAACCAGCTTCAAAGTGGAGCCAAAGCACTGGCAGATGGAGGAAAAACCCTTTCATCCAACACATCTGCATTAAACAATGGAGCCCAGAACCTTACGGATGGAGTGAACAAACTGGCAGATGGAACACAGACATTCTATGATAAAACAGGAAATATCGACGATCAGATTCTGGACGGAATCGACGATGCGATCAATGAATTCTCTGGAAAAGATTATAAGGTAAAATCTTTTGTCTCATCTAAGAATAAAAATGTGAAATCTGTTCAGTTTGTTATGAAGACTGAGGGAATCACAAAAGAAGAAAAAGAAACGAAAACAACAGAGAGTACGAAGAGTACGATTATTGATAAGATTAAAGGGTTATTTAAATAAATTTTAATTTGTAGAGTTTACGCCGATAGGTTATTGACGTATAAAAAGAAACAGAAAAATGAATTGTAGGGGTCTGAAAAACGAATTCCACTTAACGGAGTTTTGACAGGTCGCTTATCCGCAAGCTTTCCTTGTGAACTCGCTGCGCTCAAACAGCACACCAAGCTTGCTGCGAACCTGTCAAAGCTCCTATGGAATTCTACCATTTCAGACCCCTACAATTCATTTTTCTGTTTCTTTTTATACGCTGAAGGCTGAGCGGTTTACAAATGAAAGGTGTTTCAGACGGAGGGTGTGTATGTTGTACTGTATTGGTTGTAGATTAAGTGATCGGGAACCAGAAAGTAAGAAAACTTGGGATATTATAAATGTTTCAGAATTTCAGAAGTTAAAAGTTTTTTGCTTTCTCAAACATATCGACAAATCGGTGCTTATAAGTTTCTTTGACCTTCCGTTCACGAATACAAAAATTATTAGCCAATACCGTTTAACATACACACCCCATAGTGGTTTGAATAGTCTTCCGTTGTATGAGATAGAAAGAA
>CABIYF010000019.1 GCA_902362875.1 Eubacteriaceae bacterium
AGTATATGTTGGCGGCATAAAAACTGCCACCAGATTCAAAACTGATGGCAGAAATATTTTTTATTTTTTCTATTGTCTACTTGACGGGTAGCAGTTCAAAATAAAAGTGCTTTTATTTTAAATTATTTGTTTTGACTGTTGAGAGCTTCAAGATGTGCCTCAGAACTTAAATGTTCTTTGATCGCATTGAAACTTTCAGGGCTGATCACATGCTCCATACGGCAGGCATCCTCAGCTGCAATTTCAGCAGAGACCCCAAGTTTGATCAGCATGTTAGATAAAACGGTATGACGCTCAAAAATAGTATCAGCAATCTCATGTCCGGCATCAGTCAAAGAAATGAAGCCGTCGGAATCAACAGTGATCAATTCAGAATTACGAAGATTCTTCATGGCAATGCTGACGCTCGGTTTAGAGAAGTTTAAATAATGAGCAATATCAATGGATCTTACAGATCCTTTGTTTTGTTTCAAAATTAAAATTGCTTCCAAATAATTTTCAGCGGATTCTTGTATTTTCAAAAAGATTCCTCCTTACTAATGTTATATATCTAGTCAAAAGATATGTTTATATTAGTTATCATTGTATCATAAATAATGCATATTTTCAATGCAGCCACATGAGAAAAAATACTGAAAAAAAACAAGAAAAGTTGATAAAAAGTATTGACAAAACGGTTAGGTAATGCTAACCTTATATATGTAATTAGATGAGACTAACTCATCAAGACGACCTTTATATAGTATAATCATTTATGTAGTATGAATGCGAGATAAAGTGTCATGCCATAGACTTTATCCCGCAGTCATGCATACAACAGCAAGACAAGGTGGAGAACAGGATGTGTCAAGAACAAGTAGAGAGAGCACTACAACAGAGTGGTAAGAGAATCACACAACAGCGAAAGATTCTACTCGATGTCATCCTGAATGGAGACTGGGAGTGCTGCAAGGAGATTTATTACGAAGCAGCCAAACGAGATTCCTCCATTGGAATGGCAACAGTATATCGTATGATGACAACATTAGAAGAGATTGGAGTCATCGAGAGAAGATGCGTATTTCGTGTAAGAGATGAAGTAGAGCTTTAATCAAAATTAAATCAATTATAGAAAAATTAAGAAAGTATTTGGTTTCATTCAATGAAACCAAATACTTTTTCTGTTATAGTAAGAATATGGAACGATGAGGAGGAACCATATTATGAAAAGAATGATAAACAATATTCTTTTGATAGTCTGTATTCTGATATTTTGTGTCAGTGCATGGAAACTATACGGATATTACAGATCATATAAGGAAGCAAAAGATACATACAGCAGGATCCGTCAGGAAAGTGTCAAGAAAGTATCAACAAATGAACGAAAAATTGAGTTTGATAAATTAAGATCACAAAATAAAGATATTGTGGGATGGATTTATATCAAAGGGACGTCCATCGATTATCCAATCGTGCAGGGAAAAGACAATGAGCAGTATCTGCATCAGGATTTTAACAAGAAAAAAAGCAGTTCAGGAACCATTTTTCTGGATAAAAGCTGTGACAGGAAATTCACATCGGACAACAATGTTATTTATGGGCATCATATGAAAAATGGAACGATGTTTGCACAGCTTTTAAAATTCAGGGAACAGTCATTTTTGAAAAAACATGATACGATCATTTTATATACACCAGACAGGACTCTGCATTTGAAAGTGATCAGTGCGTATGCTGACAAAGCACAGAATAACATACCGGTTACATTTGCAGATGCTAAACGAAAAAGAGCATATATTAAGAAGATTCAGGATATGAGTGAACAAAAGATCAAAGTATCTCGTGCTGAATATAGACGGATTTATACATTTGTGACATGCAGCTATGAAAAGGAAGATAACAGGACTTATGTATATGCTGTAGAAGAATAGGCAGCAAAACAGTATTAGGAAGTGTCAGGCAGAAGATGAAAAAAATAAAATTAACTAAAAAGAATAAAAGAGAATTAAAGGCAATTTCTGCTGTTTTAATTTTAGTTGCCATTGTATTCCTTTGGATCGTGCAGACGATCGGACTGCCGATTGAGACATATGTGGATCGTGGAAGGATTAAAGTGATTGATGTCTCATCTTATAATGGGACAGTGAACTGGAAGAAAGTTAAGGATCAGAAGATCAATCATGCGATGCTTAAGATTGGTTCAGGGATCAATAAAAATAAAAAAGGAAGCAAAGACAGTAAGTTTAGCACAAACTTCCGTAATGCAGGATATGCAGCGATTCATCGTGGAGTTTATTATTATTCTTATGCAAGGACAATCGATGATGCGAAGAAAGAAGCAAAGCACTGTATCAGTCTGTTAAAAGAGCAGGGAATCACCTCTAAGGATCTGGATCTTCCAGTAGCATTTGATATAGAAGAAGAGACAGTATTTCAGACAGGGAGAAAGAACGTCACAGCGATCACAACAACATTTTGTGATGCGCTGAAGGAAGCAGGATATGAACCGATGGTATATTCAGGTGCAGCGGCACTTAGAAGTTCTTTCGAATATCGTAAGATCAGGCCATATAAGATATGGGTGGCACATTACACGAAAGCAAACAGGCCTGCGGTACCATTTCGTTATGATATGTGGCAGTATACAAGCAAAGCATCTGTTTCAGGAGCAAATACAAGTGCAGGATATTGTGATCTTAATTATTATCTGGTCAAGAATGACAAAAAATAAAGGACTCCATTTATCAAAGAGGAGTCCTTTGTTTTTGTCTGTCTTTATATAATGTGTGCAGAAATCTCCATCAGGATAGAAAACAGAAAACAAACACCAACTGCGGCAAAAAAAGAAAAACCAGCCGCTTTCTCTTTTGGCCATGAAGCACGGCATTCTTTATGGAACCATGTTTTCATATATCCAAGCCGTCCATTTAAATAAGCGATCGCAAGGATCAGCAGAATACTTAATAGAAGTCCGATCAGAGCCATTGGAACAGAGGCAATGATCGTTGCAATACTCGTACTGGAAGCATTGTTTGCTGCAGTGTTGGCTGCGGTTTTAAAGATATCAGCTTTTGACAGCAGATAGGTTAACAACAGCGACGAAGCATTAAAGACCATATGAGCAGTCATGGAAGATACAATGGAATCGGTAGCTTCGATCAGAAAGCCAAAGACGATTCCAAGGAAAAAAGCATAACAAAACTGTTGAAAGTTCATATGGGCAATTCCAAAGAATAAAGCACTCAGTAAAATTCCTTTGATCGGATTTGCCTTGCGTACTCTGGAATAAACGACACCACGAAAGATTGTCTCCTCCACAAGTCCGGGAAGAAAAGCGGTAGTAAAGATAGACAGTGAAAGATTCTGCATTACCTTTTCTGTCATTGTCGTTGTTGTGACATCCTTAAAAAATAAATTGGCGATCAGTGTAATAAATCCAGCAACCGGACGGATCGTAAATGCCAGAAGTATGACAAGAAAGAATGATCCAATATGAATCGGACGAATCCGTAAGGTTGTTTTCATATCATCACCGCAGACCTTAAGATAGATCAAGGTAGCAGCCAGTAAAATAAGATAAAATAATCCGGTAAACAGATCACTGTCTGTAACAAAAAATCTTAATCCTATAGAAATTCCAAAATAAAGGATGACATAAAAAACGCTGTAAAAACCAGCTGATTTTATATAGTTCATAGAGTTACCTCATTATTTTTTTAAAATTCCATTATCTGTGATCGTGATCAGACCATCTTTTAACAGACGTCCAACGGCTCGTTTAAAAGCAGCTTTGCTAAGACCAAGTTCGCGTTCGATCGTAGCAGGTCTTGCTTTATCATTAAATGGAAGACGGCCATCATAACTCTCGATTGTTTCCATGACTAATTTTGCATCGCGGTCAATCTGTAAATAAGCTTTCTCATGAGGGCTTAAAGATAATTTACCATCATCAGCTACTTTTGTGACACGAAGACGAAGCTGTTCACCGATCGTAATCTTGTTATGAATCTCACGTTTTGGAATACGTCCAAGGAACTGATCTTCCACAGCAACGAAAGCACCATGATCTGGATTGACATTATAAACAGTTGCATGTACCCAGTCATTTACTTTAAAATCATGGTCTGTAGATAATAACTTTCCAATCTTCATTGTCGCACAAAGACGATCACTCTTATCGATATAAAGAGATACAAGATACTCTTTGTTTGGGCGGATATGACCTAACTGTTCTTTAAAAGGAAGGAATAAGTCTTTTTCCAGTCCCCAGTCAAGGAAGGCACCGATCTTGCTGACTTCTTTGACACGAAGCGGACGGATCGTACCTAATGTGATCTTTGGAATATGGACAGTTGCGATCGGACGGTCTTCAGAATCTTTGTATACAAAACAAGAAATCTTATCGCCGATTCTTGCACCTTCCGGCACCTGTTTTGCAGGAAGCAGAATACTTCCCTCGATCACATCTTCTTTGTCGTTAACATATACGCCAAAGTCCTTTCTCTTTACAATATATAAATCTTGAAATTTTCCTAATTGAATCATAGTTATCCTCTTTCTTAGTTTTTAGATTTGTCAGACACTTAATCGTTGATTTTTGTCGTTTTCACACATTATAACACAGTTCCATAAAAAAGCGAAAGAAAAAGCCAGAATACAGCATAAAAACGTGGTTTATTTAAAGTTTTTACTTGACTTAGATGAGGAAAGACTATAGAATTATCTTATGCAAATTCACAGACATAAACGAATGTGTTTGATTTGAGATTAGGAGGAAAATTTAATGAACAAGACAGAATTAGTTGCAGCAATTGCAAAGAAAACAGAATTGTCTAAAAAAGATGCAGAAAAGGCATTAAAAGCTTTCACAGATGTAGTAGCTGAAGAATTAAAGAAAGGTGAAAAAATCCAGTTAGTAGGATTTGGAACTTTTGAAGTAACAGAAAGAGCTGCACGAGAAGGAAGAAACCCTCGTACAGGAGAGATGATGAGTATTGCTGCTTCTAAAGCACCTAAATTCAAAGCAGGAAAAGCTTTAAAAGATATTGTAAACGAATAGAATGTTCATTTAATATTACAAAACTGCCGGTTCTCACAGACCCGGCAGTTTTTCTATATGTAGTTTGTAGAATGATACAGGCAGGAGGGAATTATGCGCTTAGACAAATTTTTAAAAGTATCAAGACTGATCAAGAGAAGAACTGTTGCGAATGAAGCCTGCAGTGCAGGAAGAGTGTTAGTAAACGGCAAAGCAGCCAAGGCTGGAACAAACGTAAAGCCGGGAGACCGCATTGATATTCAGTTTGGAAACCGTGAGACAGCAGTGGAAGTTGTTTCTGTGGCAGAGACTGTCAAGAAAGACGAAGCAGCAGATCTGTACAAATTTTTATAGGTATGTTTTTTTAGCTCCTTTCATAAGATGTATAAAACATTTTGGGAAGGAGCTGAATTTATGATAGAGGAAAGACAACCTGTAAGAGCACATAAGATTAGTTTGTCAAACCGCAGTCTGGGAGTGATCACTGGTGTGAAAGATGTGGTATCATTTGATCTGAATGAGATTATCCTTGATACAGACCAGGGACTGTTAATGATCAAGGGAATCAATCTCCATGTTAAGAAACTGTTAGTAGAGAAAGGGGAGGTTGAGATCACAGGCAAGGTCGACAGTCTTTTATATTCCAATATTGATGAAGATCATGGAAAGAAAGAAGGATTTTTAGGAAGGTTGTTAAAATAATGCAAGAGGTTGTGACAGCTCCATTTATATTCTTTCTGTGTTCTATTTTATTTGGCATGGGTCTGTTGTTCCTTTATGATATCGTCCGGGCATTGCGGAGTGTATTTCATCACAGAGGATTCTTTGTGGCAATGGAAGATATCATGTATGCCATGTTTGCAGCAGTTATAAGTTTTTTATTCCTCTGTACATATAATTATGGAGAATTAAGAGGATTTTTCTTCCTTGGAATTTTTACAGGAATGCTTGGATATTACATGAAAATCAGTTCTTATGTTATGACATCAGCTGTATATATTTTTTCAAGGATCGATCATTTTATGAGAAATATATGCAGCCACATTGCAAAGCCTATGATTTGTATTCAAAGAAATATAAAATGGAGATTGAAAAAAGAGAAGAAAAACGTTACAATGGCACTAAAGAAACAAACAAAAAGAGGTGGTCAAAGTGGCACGAAAGAAAAAACAAAATAATATGGACCAGAGAACGAAGATCATTCTGGGTGTTGTAATTGTATTTGTGGTCATCTTGGCATTTGCTTATATGAATCTGCATCAGAAGTCAAAGAAACTTGAGAAAGAGCAGCAACAGGTAGAAGCTCAAATCAAGAAAGAGGAAGAGAAGAAAGACGAACTAAAGAAGAAGAAAGAATATATTAAGACGAAAGAATTTATTGAGAAGACTGCAACAGAGAAGTTCGGATTATTATATCCGGGAGAATATCTTCTGAAAGGTTCAGATTAAGACATAGTCAGACTCGAACATTCTTGGCATTTTCCGTCTGGTGAAGATTGACAGGGGAAGATGCCAATCTAAAACATTTACACTCATATAATTTTCCGGAGAAGGGATGAAGACGAAAGTTTTCATCCCTTCTCCACTGTTATATTATGAAATGATCTTTGAAGGACTAAAATTCAATGATATCCTGATCCTCAGGAATCAATAAATTACCAGAATAATAAGCCTTTCCTTCTTTGAGATATTTTTCCTGACGATGTGCCACATCTTTATCTTCTGTATGCCATAAAACAAGATTTGGAATTGATAAAGATTCAGCTGTTTCACAGGCTTCTTTTACAGTTGTGTGATGTTTCTCATAAGGCTTAAAAATCTCTCTTTCCCCATATACGCAGAAAGCTTCATGAAGCAGCCAGTCTGACCCTTTCACAAAATCATACAGGCTTTCACGATATGGTTCATCTCCAGGGAAAGACAGTTTCAGGCCGTTATCCATCAGGCAGGTATAGCCAAACTGTTTCTCCTTGGTAGATTCAATATCAAAGAATGTAAAGGAATCTCCAAGAATCTTTACAGTATCTCCGTGTTCAACAACATGGAAGATAATACGTTCATCAAAATGCTGATAAAATTTCTTGCCGATCGTAAGTTTTGTAAGGGTTTTGATCGTATCAACCAATTCTTTATGACAGTAAATAGTCAGTGTTCCTTCATAGTTTCCTTTATTCATGGATGTTGCGATCAGGCGGACCATCCATACCATTCCAAGAATATGGTCATTGTGTGCGTGTGTCACAAAGATATTATGAATATTTTCAAGAGGGATTTTCGCTTTATCAAGAGCGGATAAAATTCCATTTCCTCCTCCGGCATCGACAAGAAAATATTCGTCGCCTTTTTGCATGGCATAACAGGTATTATAACAATGAATCGCCTGTGCATTCCCAGTTCCTAAAACAATTAAACGTTCCATAACAAGTCTCCTTTGTATAAATCAACGATTTTAATTTATGATCATCGTTTCTTTAAGCATTATATTACATTCAGATAAGAATTGAAAATTACTTTTTGCTATTCTTGCTATTTCTTGTCAGTCAGCTATAATAAGGATAGTGTATACATGGGCAAAGAAAGGCAGAGGAAAAGACGATGCTTAAGATACAATACAGAAATGCAAAAGATGGTGGAATTGAAGTACTTCGATGTTTCAGCCGGGAACAACAGGTAACGATTCCAGCGCAGATTGAAGGAAAGGCAGTCACAAAGATTGGTGATTATGCATTTTCTTCGCACAAAAGAAAAGAAGACGAAGCAAAAGAAATTATCATCGGAGAAGACTTTTTTGGAAATGAAGAAGAACCGATGTTTTGTGGAGAAAATGTCAAAGAAGTTTATCTTCCACATACAGCAGTAGAAATTGGGAAATATGCATTTTACGGATGCGTAAATTTAACGACATTTGGATTCTCAGATTCTTTGTTGAGAACAGGTGCAGGAATCTTTACAGGATGCAAATTACAAAAGATCTATTATGATGTCTATGAAAATAAAAAAAGTGCATTGCGTGACGTTGTAAGGGATACCCGCTTTCCATTGCAGGTGCATATAAATTACAAGAATGAAGATACAAAAAGCCGTTTATTTTACCCGGAATATTATGAAGAAGCGGTAGAGAATACGCCGGCAAGAATTATAGAAACACATTTTCATGGGACAGGATACCAGTATCGTCAGAGTTTTCTGCGAGGAGAGATCGATTATCGCAAATATGATGATGTGTTTCCAGTGGCAGCAGTGCAGGAAGATCCGGATATTGTCTGGAAAATCTTATCTGGCCGTATGCTGATGCCATATGGAGTGTCAGATTTTGCATGGATGCAGTATGAAGGCTATATAAAGCAACATCAGTGTGAAATGATGAATTACCTGATGGAAGAAGACCAGATGCCATTTGTACAGTTTATGGCAGAAAAAAATTATTTTTCAAAAGAAGGGATCGAAGCAGCAATCGATTGGGCATCAAGAAAACATAAAACAGAACTTTTAAGTTTTCTGATGAATGAACAACATAAAAGATTTCCAAAGAAAAAGAAGACTTTTGAATTGTAGCAGGCAGAAAACGAATCAATCAAAAAAGAGAATAGTTATAAAAAGATAAAAGGATATGACGAGAATGGAAGAAAATATCAACGAACGCCTGAGTGAACTTGGGACAAAGATTCTTGCGACAACAAGAAATGAATTATATATCCATATGCGTTTTTTAGATGTTGCATTGAGCAGTTTTGCTTACGTGATCGATCCTTCCGTAAATGGAGTAGGAACAGATGGAATGTGCATGTTTTATCATCCGGGAGCTCTTGGAGGAATGTACAAAAGCAACAGAGTGAGAATGAACAGAGCTTATCTGCATATGGTGCTGCACTGCATTCTTCATCATGTGACAAGAAGAAAAGGCAGGGACAAAACGCTGTGGAATATATCATGTGACATTGCGGTGGAATCCATCATTGATCACTGGCACTTAAAATGTATCCATATGGTACAGACAAGACTTAGAAAAGATACATACAGGCAGATTGGAAATAAGCTAAAAGTATTTACAGCAGAAGGAATTTACAGATATCTGGTATCCTTAGGGCTGGATGAAAAGAAGCAGAAAGAACTGCAGATGGAATTTCGTGTAGATGATCATCAATACTGGCCGGAAGATCCAAAACAGGATCTGCATCAGGAAATTGAAAATAAATGGAAAAATATCAGTGAAAAAACAGAAACAGATATGGAGACATTTTCAAGTGAAGAGTCACAGCAGGCAGGAGATTTGATCGGACAGGTACAGGTTGAAAACAGAGACCGTTATGATTACCGGGAGTTTTTAAGAAAGTTTTCTGTTTTGAGGGAAGAAGTCAGTGTTGATCCGGATTCCTTTGATTATATATTTTACAGTTATGGACTTTCGATGTATGGAAATATGCCGCTGATCGAACCACAGGAATGGAAAGAAGTAAAGAAGGTAGAAGATTTTGCAATTGTCATTGATACATCGATGTCCTGTTCAGGAGATCTTGTAAAGAAATTCCTCGAAGAGACTTATGATGTATTGACAGAGGCAGAGAGTTTTTTCCATAAAGTAAATATTCATATCATTCAGTGTGATGAGATGGTGCAGAATGACCAGAAGATCACGGATGAAAAAGAACTAAAAGAATACATGGAACATTTAGAACTGATCGGAGAAGGCGGAACAGATTTCCGTCCGGCATTTGAGTATGTCAATCAGCTGATCGAACAAGGCGAATTTTATCATTTGAAAGGCCTCATTTATTTTACCGATGGAAAAGGAACCTATCCAAAGAAGAAGCCGCCATATCAGACTGCATTTATTTTTATGCAGGAAGAATATGAAGATGTTGACGTACCACCATGGGCAGTTAAACTGATCGTTGATGCCGAAGATCTTGACGAAGGAGAAGAAGAACATGAATATTAAAAGAGCAAAACAGGAAATCAAAGATTCCATTGAAGCATATTTAACAAAAGACAACTACGGGGAATATAAAATCCCATCCATAAGACAGCGTCCAATCCTTCTGATGGGACCTCCGGGAATCGGAAAAACACAGATCATGGAACAGATCGCAAGAGAATGTGAAATTGGGCTGGTAGCTTATACGATCACACATCACACAAGACAAAGTGCGATCGGTTTACCATTTATCAGAGAAAAAGAATACGGAGGACAGACATATTCTGTCACAGAATATACAATGAGTGAGATCATTGCATCTGTATATGAAAAAATCGAACAGACAGGAAATAAAGAAGGAATTTTATTTATCGATGAGATCAACTGTGTATCTGAGACATTAGCACCAACTATGCTTCAGTTCTTACAGTGCAAAATGTTTGGAAACCAGAAAGTACCGGACGGCTGGATCATCGTGGCAGCAGGAAATCCACCAGAATATAACAAATCCGTCAGGGATTTTGATGTTGTAACACTTGACCGTATGAAAAAGATCGACGTGGAAGCAGACTATGAAGTGTGGAAAGAATACGCCTATCAGGCAGGAATTCATCCAGCAATTTTAGCCTATCTTGAAATCCGCAAAGAATATTTCTACCGCATGGAAACAACCGTAGACGGAAAAGCTTTCGTAACAGCCAGAGGATGGGAAGATCTTTCACAACTGCTGAAAGTCTATGAGGAACTCGGAAAAGACATCGACAGAGAAGTTGTATTCCAATACTTACAACACTTAAAGATTGCCAAAGACTTTGCAAATTACTATGAGCTGTATAAGAAATACAAAGAAGATTACGGCATTGAACGCATCTTACACGGACAATGGAATCAGGAAACAATCGGCAGATTAAAATTTGCAGCGTTCGATGAAAAATTAAGCGTTGTAGGATTATTAAACGGAAAATTATCCGAAATGTTTGCTGAATCCTACCGTCAGGACGCTTATGTAACAGAATTATTTGGATGGTTAAAACAGCTGAAAACAGGAAAGACATTAAGCGAACTCGTCAAAGAAATCCATGAAGATTTCAATGAACAGAAAAAGACAGAAAAACTCGGAAAAGCACAGGAACATATGCTGCTTGATGTGATCAAAACATTAGAATCATACGAACAGATCAGCAAGGCAGAACATCTGGAAGCAGATGCAGAATTTGAACGCATCCGCGAAGAATTCAAAAAAGAACCTGCCAAACTGGAACAGCAGATCGAAGACACATCCAAAGCATTAGACAATGCCTTTGACTTCATGGAAGAAGCCTTCGGACAAAGTCAGGAAATGGTTGTGTTTGTTACAGAACTCAATGTCAATTATTACAGTGTGTGGTTTATTAAGGAAAATGGATGCGATAAGTATTATCAGTATAATCGCGGGCTTTTGTTTGATGAACAGCAGGAGGCGATATTGAGTGAGATGAGAGAAATAGAAGGGAAATTGTAATTTGAAAGTAGTCGTGTAATTGTATATGAGAAAAACGAAATAATCACATAGAGGATCCAGACCAGAAATTTTGCTCTGGATCCTCTATGTGATTATTTATTTTTTATCATATACAGAAAGACTTCAGTTGGCCATCCCCCACAAAATCATGAGAATTTTTCCCATTAACCCAAGCAGTGTTGCATTAAAGCAACATTCCTTTTATCATTTTAAACAGAATAAGGAATTACAAGAAGAGGAAGATCACATGTCAAAAGAAATATCAAAACAGGAAAAAGAAGATTATCTAAGTCTTATGTATGAGATGAAGCGAAAAGAAAATCAGATCGTAAAATCGGATCTGTCGAGAGAACTTGAAGTTCCGTTGTCGCGTGTTACCAGAGTTACAGATGGATTATTAGAGGAAGGATATCTGTTAAAAGACGAGGGAAGACGATTGTTTTTGACACCAATGGGATTGTCGAAAGGGCAGCAATGTCTGGAGCGAAAGCGGTGTCTGACGGAATTTTTGAGGCTTGTTTCTGGGGTAGATGGCAGCATTGCAAAGGAAAATGCATGTGCGATCGAGCATATTCTGGATGAACGTATTTTAACTGGAATCCGTATGTTTATGGAAAACAGACATACATACTCATATATGACAAGAGGAAATGACTTAAATTTAATGTTTCCAGAAGGAAAACGAATCATGCCGATCGCAATTTTTGAAAAAGGGACAGCACATCCACGGATTTTATCTAAGGAATATCATCAGTTTGAGAAACGTGTGGAAGTTGAGATCAGTGAGGAAAGTTATTTATATCTGAAACCAAAGGATTCTTTGATGTTAGAAAAAGAGATTCGTTATAAATATGGGAATCAGTGGATGATTGCCAAAAAAGAAAATGGAAGATTTGGTATTTTAACGGAAGCATTAGACTGTACGATTCGAAGAAATGATAAATTATCTGAAGGAGTTGTAGAAATCTTGGTCAGTGACGGCCTTGAGGATGACATTTTGGAAGAATCAGTTGCTATTTTAACAGTATCATTGATATAGGAGTTTGATAATGTGCGATAAAACAATGGAAAATTACAAACCAAATATGTTTCAGTTACAATGTTTGAAAGCATTGGAGATACAAATTGAGGGAGAAAAAGGGTACAATGAAGCAGAGATCGGAAGAAAAATGAAAGTAAACAGATCAACCATTTCCCGGTGTTTCAAGCGGTATCGTGAAGAGGGATTTCTGGAAGATAAAGGGTTTACAAAAAAAGGAAAAGAATTTCTGGAATATTATAAAATGATAGAGATGGATCTTTATCATTATTTTGCGTCGATTGGAATCAATGAAGAACAACAAAGACAAGCAGTAACCGGAATGTTTGATACTGCCGATATTGATACGATTCAGAAATTATGTCAGAAGGAAAAAATGCATCTGGAGTATGAGAATATCGGCAAAAATGAAAGCAAAGAAATTACGAAAATGACCTATGAACAGATATGTGCATGTTTAAAAAAAGGAGTCTATCAAGTTGCATTTTCCATATATCGTCAGGGAAAAGACTGGCAAAGTCTTTCTATGGCAGATCAGGGATTTGAAAAGCCAGCATTTTTGTATATGGAGAATGATAAAAATTATTTGGAATTAACAGTCAGAGAAATGAAAGCTATGACAAAAGGCGGAGCTATGCTGTCAGGACACATTCAAACTGTAAAATGCAGAAGCAGCAGAGATGTACTGACAGATCTGCCGATCAAAGATAAGAAAATCCAGATACCATTTGAAGATTTTGAATTTGAACAACTGTCAGAGACGGAGATCACGGGACAGATCCAGTTGTTTATGACAAGCAGTGTTGGAGAGAAAAGGATGCCGGAGAGTATGGCAACACTTATCGTGAAATTGTAATTTGAAAGGTAGTCGTTGGGATTGTATATGAGAAAAACAAAATAAGAGTATAAAAGATCCAGACCAGGAAATTTATGCACGCCGTTTTGAACGGTCGCTGATTCGCTAGTTTTCCTTGCGCAACTCGCTTCGCTCAAACAGCGCACCAAACTAGCTGCGAACCGTTCAAAACGACGGCAAAATTTCAATGGTTCTGGATCTTTTATACTCTTATTTTGTTTTTCTCATATACATGGACGGCTATTCAAATCACTACGGGTGTGTATGGGGAACGGTGTTGGCTGTCAATGCTGGTATTTGCAGACGGACGATTTGAGAATTTAGTAAACTGCTGTTTTTAAATTTTCCAAACATCTCGTTAAATCGGTGATCGTAAGTTTCTTTAATCTTCCGTTCACGAATACAAAAATTATCAGCCAATACCGTTATCCATACCCACCTTTTCGAATTCCTACCATATTGTGGGTTCAGCACTATAACCTTCAGGTATATGATAAAAAATAAATAATGGTCTGGAAAAGCAGCATTAGAATTTTGCCGTGTTTTTGAAAAGTTCGCGGCTCAATTGGGCGATTGTTTGAGCCTCAAAGACTACTGATTTGAGTACCTTTGAAGGCGAGTTATCGCAGGAAATTGAGCGGATAAGCGACTTGTCAAAAACACGTGCAAAATTCTCTAGCTGCTTTTTCAGACCATTATTTATTTTTTATCATATACAGAAAGACTTCAGTTGGCCGATTTACCCACAAAATCAGAATTCCCAAACCTCAATAGTCTTCAATAATTTTTCTTTCGTATCCACATCAAGATTCAAAATCACGTCATAAAGTTTTCGATCAAGAGCAGTTTCTGCATACTCAGGATCAAGATTTCCAACAAGGGAATCTAAAGAACAACCAACAAGTTTTGCATAATATATCAAAACACGTAAAGACATTGCAGTACGGTTATTTTCTACATTACTGATATAACCAGGTGTTACGCCGAGAGCTTCAGCTACCTGATTTTGTGTTAATCCCATTTTCTGACGGATATGTTTGATATGAGTACCATAATCTTCTGAGTTCATATTAACATCCTTTCCTATATATTATTGATAATAAAATTATATAATAAATTATGGGGAAAATGTAGCTATTAATAACATACAATATGTGGAATAAATATAAGAAAGACTCAACGGAACGATAATCAGAAAATATATTCTAGCATAGGATAAAAGAAATATTATCATCGAGTAATTGATAATTATTCTCAATTACTCGATCAATGTTGCACAGATGCAACAAGATGAAGAAAAAGAATATGATATATGAGAAACATATTATCATTTTTTAGGTAAAATGATAAAACTTGTTTTTGTTGACCAAAGATTCTGAATATGGTAAAAACAAGATAGAACATGAACCTTCGGTGAGTGTAAAATAATAGCTAACAAAAGGAAGAAGAATCTGGAAAGTAATCTGGGTTCTTTTTTCTTATCTTAATCTTGCTAAAAAATAAATATTGTAAATAAGTGGAAGATATGATAATGTAAGAATATAAATCGATTTATAAAAAAGAGCTTTTCAACAAAACAGATCAAAGAATCAATTCATAAATTTCAAAAGCTGTAATAACAGTCATATAAAATCTTGCAGATCTGCAATCAATAAAAATCAGCGAAAGAATAAAAGAATTAACATACAGGAGGACAGCCTATGGCAAGAACAGATGAGCCAATAAAAAAACTATTCAAAAATAAGGAAAACTTTGCAGACCTGTTCAACGCGACGATATTTCAAGGAGAACAGATTATAAAACCAGATAAACTAATCGAGATCAGTACTGAAGATATTCATATCAAAGATATCAGTGTACAAAAAAAGAATGTATCAAGTGAAATTTCAAATGATCAGGAAAGAGACGAAACAGCAGAACGATTTAGAACTACGGCAGAATGCAGAAGGCAAATATTATAGAAGAAAGCTGACGAAAAATACATTGAAGAAAACGACGAAAAACTGCAACATATGAATCAGGATATTCATAATGCAATTGTAGCATTAATGGGAAGCGAGATATTAGAAGGAATAGAAAGTGAAGAAGAAGGAAAAATTCGAATGGAAAGTAAGGCATTACAAGCAATTCAGAAAATCTATAAGCTGTTAAATTCATAAATAATCAAGAGAATTCCTATCATCAAAATCACAAAAAACATCATAAAAATAATTTACACCTGTTGCAATCAAACAACAAAAAAGAGCAAGAAATTACAAACAAAAAAAGTAATTTCTTGCTCTTTTTTATAGTTTACCACACAAAATAAATGAGAATATTTTTCAACAAAATCAAAAGTGTTGCACACAGGCAACAGATTACAAAAGGAATAAAAATCGCATAAAATAAGGGTTTTAAGCAGATGGGAAATATTTGATATTATAAATCGGCATATTTTGAAAAACTTGTTTTGATTGACGATAAAACAGTGGACATGATAAAAAGAAGATGAGTTAATCAGAACTAACTAATCCCACAAGAACATAAATAAACGTTGATATAGAAATGAAAAAGGAGAGATTATGAGAATCAAAACGAACCTAAAGAGAAAATTCATGCCATTCGCTATGGCAGTGGTATTATCGGCAACATCAATGCCAATGTATATGACTCAGACAGCAATTGTAAAGGCAGCAACCGCAAGTTCTTTTGGAACAGAAGCAACGGAGCTTAAAGCAGGAACTTACACAGTACCATTAGCACTGAAAAATGCAAGTGATATTACAAAAGCATCTATGGCGGCTGGTGCAATCGGAGAAAATGGAATTCTTACAGTTGATGAAAGTGGAAAAGCAACGTTAGAAGTTACATTACAAGAATTAAAGGTTATGGGGATCACAGGGGCAGCAGGTGATTTTCAGGTTTATCAGGGAAATGATACCAAGAGTGAGAAACAGGCAGCACAAATTCTTACAAAAGACGAGACAACTGGAAATCCAACAAAAGTAAAATTTGAAATTCCAGACATAACAAAAACAGCAGATGGTGTATATGTCAGTATGTACATTGATGCCATGAAAAATAATGTAAATGCATTTTTAAAAATTGATTATGCAAGTCTTGGAGGAAATAACAGTTCTTCCGATGGAGTAAAAGAAAAAACGATCAGTATTTCACAGTTTGGCGGCTATGATATCAAAACAGTTGTGACATACAAAGACGATAAAGTTACAGATCTTGCTGTGACAGGAGAAAACTTTAAAGGAAAATTTGCAAAACAGAATGAAAATGATTATCTTCCAAAGGCAGTCAACAAGATCAAAGATCAGGTAGTAGGATTAAATATCAAAGATCAGACAGCCTTTGATAAAGTTGACACTGTATCAGGAGCAACAACAAGTGCAACAGCAATTAAAAATGCAGCAATGGAGGCGCTTGGGTTAACTCCAAAACAGGAAATCTTAGCAGAAGCACCAGAAACAGTGAAAGCTGGTACTTATGAGATTCAGATGAAGAATGTCACAGATATTGTAGATCACAGTTTATCAGCAGCAGATCATGATAAAAAAGTAATTGCAACATTAAAAGTTGATGAGAATGGAAAGATGACATTATCTTATCCTGTAATTTCAAACACAGTCACAGAACCATTAGAAGTTCTAGGATTTAACGGATATTATAATGGATCAGCTCTTACAAAAGATGGAGTAGAAGTGACATCCGACGATGATGGAATCGTAACAAATGTAAATATGCCGCTGACAGGGGCAAAACCACAGCAGACATATAAAGCAAACTTTAAGCTCTATGTACCATCAATGGCGAATCTAAATGGAACATATGATGAAATTGAAATTAACAATGGAAAATTTAATTCAGATGCAACGATCACATTATATTGGGATACTTTAAAAGAGGTGAAAGACCAGACAGTTCTTGCAGATGGAATCTACAAAGTTGATGCAAAGATGTTAAGAGCAGATGGTACAGGAAGTACATCTATGACAGACAAAGCGATCACACATAAAGTAAAACTTACAGTAAAAGATGGAAAGTATTATGTGACACTGAATTTCAAAGGAATTGAGGTTTTTGGAGAAAAAGGCTATGTCAATAAGGTCCAGTATTTGGATGGAGACAAAGCAAAAGATGTCACAGTAAATTCCGTACAGAAATATACAGATGGGAAAGTTGTAAAAGATGATTATGGAACGAACTATCCTGACCTTGTGACATTCCCAATGACAGATGAAGCAGTAAAATACAGCGTAGTTCCAATGCAGGTTTATGTAGCAATTATGGAAAATATGACGCCAGGATCTGGAACACAGAAAGTAAATCTTTCTCTGGATCTTTCATCTGCCGTAAAAACAACAGCAAATGATAAAGACTTCAACAGTGAAGATGTCATTGAATCAGCCAAAGTAACAGCACCACAGACACCAGCTGGAGTCAAAGCTGCATCTGCAGATCATGACAAAGTAAAAGTTACATGGAACAAAGTAAGTCAGGCTGCAGGATATGAAGTATATCAGAATAGTAAGAAAATTGCAGATGTTAAAACAAACAGCTATACAAAGACAAAGCTGACAACAGGAACAAAGTACACTTACAAAGTACGTGCCTACAAATTAAACGGAACAAAGAAAGTTTACAGTGGCTATTCAAAGAATGTGACAGCAACTCCAAATCTTTCAACAGTTACAAGTGTAAAAGTTAAAAACAGCTCAAAGAAGAGTGCAAAGATCACATTTAAAAAAGTAAATGGAGCAAGTGGATATGTCATTTATCGAGCAACAAAGAAAAATGGCAAAGACAAAGCAGTTTCCACTTTAAAGAAAGGAACAGCAGTTTCTTACACAAATAAGAAATTAAAGAAGAAAAGTACATATTATTACAAAGTACGTGCTTACAAAAAAGTTGGAAAGAAAACAGTTTATGGAGCATATTCAAAAACAGTTTCCGTAAAAATCAAAAAATAAAATGAGGAACCTTAAAAGTCACTGCCGTTTCAGGCAGAGACTTTTGAGGAATCAGGGGGAAATATGAAAAAAAGACGATTTATCAAATGTATAAGTTTTATAAGTGCAGTGATGCTGTGCCTTAGTATGATCATGTCGTCTTTTCATCAAAAGATAGAAGCCCAGGCAAGCCAGACATTGTCAAATGGAACCTATACGATCAAAGGATTTGTAAAAAATGCGACATCCGATCAGGCATCCATGGGAAATGCAGGGATCGTACAGCCAATGCAGCTGCTTGTAAAAGATGGAAAGTATACGATCAGAATGGAATGTCAGGCATTATCTACAAAACTTGGTTCAGTAAATTTTAAAGGTTATCTCGCACAGATGGGTTATTTTCCAGACTGGGATAAAAAAAGCCAGCCGACAAATGAACTGGCAGAACCGATCAAAGTAGAATCCTATTATAAAGGTGTTTACGACAAGTATAACGATCCTCAAAAGGGAACAGATTCCACAGTGAAAGGAAAGTTATATCCCCATTACCTGAATCTGCCAGTAGATTATGAAAAGAAACAAATCTGGATACAGGTATATGTACCAATCATGGAGGAGATCAATCAGGGAAGCGGACTTCAGTATGCAAGACTGCAGTTAGACTGGACTACCGTCAAAAAGGTAAGTGATAACCTTCCAGATACAGATAATACCGGCGATACAAAGACAGTCGATAAAGGAGGACTTCAGTATTTGATCCTCTCAGCAAATGCACTGTTGTCTCACGAGAATTTATATACAAAGACAACGATCAACACATTGAAAAAAAGTGTAGCAAATGCGAAAGCAGTATACAACGATGCAGATGCAACGCAAGCCCAAGTTAAGCAGCAGATGAAAGCATTGTCGGCAGCAATCACTGGATTAAAAGAAAAGACATCCTCATCTTCTAAAAATACGACAAGCAAAACTTTAAATACCAAAAATTTAGAAAATGGTACTTATGCTGTTTCCGGAAAGATTTTGAAGACAGACAGGAAATCAGAGTCCATGTCAAATGAAGCAATCAATCATACGATCAAGCTGACAGTAAAATCAGGAAAATATTATCTAACTCTTGATTTTAAAGGGTTGAACATGAATTCCCAATATGGGTATTTAAAGGGACTGAAGTATTATGCATCAGGATATAAAACAAACAGCAGTCATGTGCCATCTGGCACATTAAAATCCGTTACGATCAACTCATATCAAAAAGATACAAATGGAAAGAAGATCAAAGATGATTACGGAACAAATTATCCAGATAAGGTGACATTTCCACTGATCAAAGAAGCATTATCTGATGGCTACGTACCACTTCAAGTATTTGTTCCAGTGATGGATGCGATCAGTCCGGGAAGTGGAAAACAAGCTGTTTATTTAAAACTGGATTTGAGTTCTGTAAAGACAGCAAAGAATAACAGTGTATTTAAAGACAGCAGCAATACAGCGCCGGCTTCTACAGGAAGTTCATCTGGAGCAAGTTTTGAGACAGCATCGGCTTCGGATACAGGTTTTAAAACAGAAGAGACATCGAATCAGACACAGACAACAGGTACAGATCAGACATCATCACAGACAGCATTTACAACAAATGCAGTACAGACAGAAGGAAGTTCGACCGGACAGACAAATGATGAAGAAGAACAGGATTCACCATTGGTGGTTCCATCGATCATGAGTATTCTGATGTCAGTGATCGGAATTGTTTATAAGTTAAAGAGCAGAGGGTTGTAATTATGAATCACAGACTAATGAAAAAATATAAAAAAAGAATATCGATATTTGCGGTCATGATGTCTGTTATTATGTTTGCTCTTGCAGGACAAAATGTATCAGCGGCAACAGGAAATGTATATACATGTAAGATTACAGCCTCATACCAGCACCCAGTAACCGGAAAGATTGAAGATTCCGGTGGAAGTCAGTCAAAGGCAACCGGTCAGGGAATGGTAGAAGGTTCTGTATTTTCCAGAGGATTAATGGAAGTGACACAAAGTGGTGAGACTTATCTGACGTTTCGAATGAGTCTCATTGATTATACATCAAAACACAGCTTTTCCGTACAGAAACGAGGGGCTTCTGGATGGAGTAATGCATCAGTTGTGCAGACAGCAAGTGGAAAAGATAACAACGGAAAAACAGCAGATTTAAGAATGAAAATTCCATCAAAAGACTGTATTATCCGTTGTTCCATGTATGTAAATCCGATGGGAAGAAATGTAATCTTTTATTTCTATCCATCTTCTGTGATAGAAGGCAATTCAGTAGGAATGAAAGCTTTGATCGTTACGGAACAAAGCTCGCAGACAAGTAGCACGCAGACAGATCAGGCAGCGCAAACGGGAACAAATAAAACAACAGCGAATGAAACAACAGCAGGAAATGAGGCAGCACAGCAGCAACAGACAGCAACAACAGCATCTTCCGCAGATGAAGCCTTAAATGATGCACAAGGTTTAAGTCTTTCGACTGCACCAAAAACAACAAGTAAGAAAGATACATCCAACGGAAATGAAAAATCAACAGGAACATGGATTTTGATCCTCACAGTGTCAATGACACTTTCTGGTTTGATCTTACTTGGTGTTGCAGCAGCAATTGTTTATTACTACCGCAAAAACTGGGAACGATGGGGAGCTGATAAGGATGAATATGATGAATTTTACAATGAAAAATAAATTGAAAATAGCGGCAGGCATCCTTACAATAGCGCTTTTAGCTTGTGGATGTGTCAACCAGCACCCAAAAGACAGCAAGAAAAACAGCCAGAGTGAAAGTGTAGAGACAATGCTTGAGATCACAGACCCAAAGGAAAAACAGGCAGTATTAAATGCGAAAGCTAAAGTAAAAGCACTTCGAACAACACCAAGGATCGTAGCGACATCACCTGCGGTTGCAGATATTTGTGACAGGCTGGAACTTGATCTTGTGGGAGTGCCAAAGAGCAGTGTTTCAAAGATTCCAGAAAGATACAAAAAGACAAAGAAAGTCGGAACAGCAATGAGTCCGGATATGGAAATCGTATCTTCACTGAACCCAGACTGGATTTTAAGTCCCTCTTCACTGGAAACAGATTTAAAACCTAAGTTTGAAGAATTAAAAAATACCGAATATGCATTTTTAAACCTAAAAAGCGTAGCAGGAATGTACCGCTCGATTCAGGAACTTGGAGAAATCTTTGGAAGAGAAAAACAAGCAGAGAAACAGACAAAACAGTTTTTGTCATTTTATAAAAGTTACAAACAACGAAATGCAAAAAAGAAACATCCGAAAGTTTTGATCCTTATGGGACTTCCAGGAAGTTATGTCATAGCGACGGAGAATTCCTATGTTGGAAATCTTGTAAAACTGGCTGGCGGTGAGAATGTTTACCAGAACACCAATCAGGAGTTCTTAACAGTCAATACCGAAGATATGAAGAAAAAAGAACCGGACATTATCGTTCGTGCAGCACATGCCATGCCGGATCAGGTAGTAAAAATGTTTAAAGATGATTTTAATTCCAATGATATCTGGAAACATTTTGAAGCAGTAAAAAATAAAAAAGTATACGATCTGACATACGAATATTTTGGTATGAGTGCCAATTTTAATTATCAGAAAGCATTAAAAGAGCTGGAAGAAGATTTTTATTCCGACAGCAGGGAGGTGAAATAAAAAATGATCTTTAAGAAATTAAAAAAATCTGATCTTGAAGGAATCGATGCAGCCACAGCAGATCAGAAGAGACAGGAAAATAAAAAGATGCGTACAGGAATCTCATTTGCAGTAGTGATTATTTTATTGATCATTTTGTTTTTCGCATCGATCAATATTGGAAGTCTGAAAGTAGGATTTTTCAAACTGTTAGAAGGTCTGTTTGTCAAATATAACAAAGACGTGGCGACAATTTATGATCTAAGATTTCCAAGAATCATCATTTCCATGCTGGCAGGAGCGGGAATTGCAGTATCTGGAGTTTTGTTCCAGGCGGTTCTTAAAAATCCTCTGGCAGATCCGGGAATTATTGGAATTTCAAGCGGAGCAAGTTTTACAGCAGTGTTGATTACAGCATTTGCACCGACACTTTATTTCTTTACACCACTGGCAGCGTTTATCGGAGGTGTGATCGCATTTTTTATGGTTTATTGTCTTTCATGGAAAGGTGGATTAAGTCCGATGCGTATCATTCTTACAGGTGTTGCAGTCAACAGTCTGTTCGCGGGATTATCCAGTGCATTTAATTCGATGTCTGGAGGAGACCGTACAGGAGTGGCAGCGATCGTGGAAGCAAACATCACACAGAAGACATGGGATGATGTTATGACATTATTGCCATACATCATAGCTGGACTTTTTTTAGCCATGTTGTTTACGCAGGAATGTAATTTGTTATCTCTGGAAGATAAAACAGCACGAAGTCTGGGAATTAATGTAAACGTAACAAGAATTGTAATCTCACTGATCGCAGTACTTCTGGCAAGTATTTCAACAGCAGTTGCAGGAGCGATCAGCTTCCTTGGACTGATCGTGCCACATATCGGAAGGATACTCGTTGGAAGTGATCATAAACATCTGATCCCATTTGCAGCACTCTCAGGAGCATTTACATTTTTGCTTGCAGATACGATCGGAAGAACGATCGCAGCACCAAACGAAGTAAGTGCAGCCGTGATCATGAGTGTTGTTGGAGGTCCATTCTTCATCATACTGTTAAGGAGGTCAGGAAAATATGCAAAATAAAAAAGAACTCCTTGAGAGATTAAAAGAAGAAAGACCTGCAATGGAGGTCAGAGATTTATCATTTGCTTATGGAAAGAATCAGATATTAAAAGATATTTCCTTTATGATCCAAATGGGCAAGATCACAACGATCATGGGAGCAAATGGATGTGGAAAATCCACGTTGTTTTCTTTGATGACAAAGAATCTTGATCCAGATCGGGGAAAGATATTTCTTTATGGAAAAAATATCAGGAACCTCAAATTAAATGAATTCGCAAGAAAAGTATCCATCGTGCATCAGTATAATCAGGCAGCAGATGATATCACCGTGGAACGTCTGATCGCTTATGGACGTACTCCGTATATGAAGCTGATGGGTGGAAAAAGTGAAGAAGATGAAGAACTGATCGAGAAAGCAATCGAGGTAACGGGGCTTTCTGAATACAGGGACAGAGAGTTAAGCAAACTTTCCGGAGGTCAGAGACAGCGTGTCTGGATCGCAATGGCGTTAGCACAAAATACCAAGATTCTTTTCCTTGATGAGCCGACGACCTATCTGGATATCCGTTATCAGCTGGATATTCTTCATCTGGTAAGAAAGTTAAATGAAGAATATGGAATTACGATCATTATGGTATTACATGAGATCAATCAGGCGATACATTTTTCTGATGAGATCATCGGATTAAAGGGTGGAAATGTCTTAGTTCATGGAAAACCGGAAGAAGTGATCACGACAGAAAGCATCAGTGAACTTTACGATGTTCACTTAGATGTCGCAGAAATCGACGGACAGAAATTTGTCCTGACAGTATAGAAAAGGAGATGAATATGAAAAAGAATCCATTCAAAATACTATGGATGATCACAGGTTTTATATGCCTTTGTCTTGGAACGATCGGTGTGATTCTTCCAATCCTGCCAACAGTTCCATTTTATATGGCAACAGCCTTTTGCTTTGCAAAAAGTTCCGAAAGACTTCATGGGTGGTTTGTAAATACAGGAATGTATCAGAAAGATCTGGCAAGTTTTGTGGAACGAAAAGCAATGACGATGAAAACAAAATGTACGATTCTTACGACTGTAACGATCATTATGGCATTTGCATTTGTCATGATGAAAAATGTTCTGATCGGAAGAATCTGTCTGGTAGTTGTATGGATTTTTCATATTTTATATTTTTTCCTTCGTGTAGGAACGATCAAAGAGAATGAAAAAAAGGAAGTGACTTATGATTAAAACAAGGCTGGTGAGATTACTCTCCCATACAAAAAAATATATCGTTCAGACGATCATATGGCAGTGGATCGCACTTCTTGGACAGATTGCATCGATTTTTGCGATTGGTCGATTGGTTGATGGGATATTAGCTCAGACGGTGACAAAGAATAATGTCATCATGACATTTGGAATTCTAGTGACAGCAATTGTGATCCGATTTGTTTGTGATGAAATGGCAACAAGAGCTTCATTTGCAGCAAGCGTCGATGTAAAAAGAATCTTAAGAGAAAAAATTTATGAAAAGTTATTAAGACTTGGAGCATCCTACAGAGAAAAAACAGCAACTTCAGAAGTAGTTCAGATGAGTGCAGAAGGAGTGGAACAGTTAGAAATTTACTTTGGAAAGTATCTTCCACAGCTCTTTTACAGTCTGTTAGCACCGATCACACTGTTCGTGATCTTATCAAGGATCAGTTTAAAGGCAAGTCTTGTACTTCTTGTCTGTGTACCGCTGATTCCGATATCAATCGTAGCAGTGCAGAAGATCGCAAAACGCTTATTAAGTAAATACTGGGGATTGTATACAACATTAGGAGACAGCTTCCTTGAGAATCTTCAGGGAATGACAACCTTAAAGATCTATCAGGCAGACGAACAAAAAGCAGTTGAGATGGATGAGGAAGCACAAAATTTCCGTAAGATCACAATGAAAGTTTTGACGATGCAGTTAAATTCAACGAGTGTTATGGACATTGTAGCTTATGGAGGAGCAGCGGTTGGAATGATCGCAGCGATCACGGAATTTATCAATGGAAATATCACGTTTGGAGGAACAGTTGTCATTCTCTTACTGGCATCCGAATTTTTCATTCCATTAAGACTTCTCGGATCATTTTTCCACATTGCAATGAATGGAATGGCGGCGAGTGATAAGATCTTTAAACTTCTTGATCTGGAAGAACCGAAGCAGGGAAGTAAAACACTTCCAGAGGGCAGTTTATCCGTTGAATTAAAAGATGTTCATTTCTCTTATGAAAAAGACAGAGAGATTTTAAAAGGAATTTCGATGGAATTTCCAAAAGGAAGTTTTATCTCATTAGTAGGTGAATCCGGCTGTGGAAAGAGTACGATTTCCGCAATCCTGACTGGAAGAAATAAAGGATATGAAGGAAAGGTTCAGATCGAGGGACATGAGATCACAGATATCAAAGAAGAAGAACTGATGAGTCATATCACAACGATCCGTCATAACAGCTATTTGTTCAAAGGAACTGTAGAAGATAATTTAAAAATGGCAAAACCAGATGCATCCAACGAAGAAATGGAAGAAGTATTAAGACAGGTAAATCTGCTTGCATTTTTACAGACACAAAATGGTCTTGAAACAAAGATTTCAGAGAGGGGCGAAAACTTCTCCGGCGGACAGAGACAAAGACTGTGTCTGGCAAGAGCGTTGCTTGCTGATACACCGATTTATATCTTCGATGAAGCAACATCCAATATTGATATGGAAAGTGAAGAGATGATCATGGATGTGATCAGGGAACTTTCTAAGACAAAGACGATCTTGTTTATCTCTCACAGACTTGCAAATGTTGTCGATTCTGACCGTATTTATATGCTGGAAGAAGGAATCGTCAAGGAAGCAGGAACCCATGAAGAATTAATGAAAATGCAGGGAATCTACCATAAGCTTTATGAAAGCCAGAAAGAATTAGAATCCTATGTATCCAAACATAAAGCACACGATCAACAGCAAGTAAGAAAGGCGGTGTAAGAGATGGAACAGACAGTAAAAAGAAGAAGCTCCATAAAGATCATGGCATCCATGATCGGTCTTGTCAAACCGCTGGCTCACATTATGGCAGCAGCAGTGATCCTTGGAACCTTGGGATATCTGTGTGCGATCTTTTTGACGATCACAGCAGGATATGCATTAAAAGCAGTACTGGATGGACAGGAAGTCACAGGATTTTTCAAGATTCTAGTTATTCTAGCAGTGGCAAGGGGCATTCTTCATTATGCGGAACAGTATTGTAATCATTTTATTGCATTCAAACTTCTTGCAATCATCAGACATCAGATTTTTGCAGCATTAAGGAAGTTATGTCCTGCAAAATTAGATGGAAGAGAAAAAGGAAATTTAATATCCATCATCACGACAGATATTGAATTACTGGAAGTTTTCTATGCCCACACGATCTCACCGATCATGATCGCTATTTTAACTTCTTTGATCATGGTGGTGTTTATCGGACATTTTCATGTGTATGCAGGAATTTTTGCAGCATGTGCCTATATCATTGTCGGTGCAGCCATTCCTTTATATAACGGGAAAAAAGGCGGCCAAAAAGGAATGGAATTCCGGACAGGATTTGGTGATCTTAACAGTTTCGTCTTGGAGTCTTTAAGAGGGTTAGATGAGACTATCCAGTATGGAGCTGGGGAAGATAGAAAAGAAAGAATGGATGAACGTTCCATTCAGCTTGGAAAGCTTCAAAAAAATCTAAATAAAATGGAAGCTCTCCAAAGAGCAATGACAGATCTTGTGATCTTATGCTGCTCGTTTGGAATGTTGTTTTTGACATTCAATCTTTATCAAAAAGGACAGATGCAGTTTATGGATATGGTGATTGTAACAATCGCTATGATGGGTTCTTTTGGACCAGTGACAGCTTTGTCAAGTTTATCAAATAACCTGAATCAGACACTGGCAAGCGGTGAGAGAGTCTTATCACTTCTTGAAGAAGAACCAGTCGTTTCAGAAATAGAAGGAGAAGAAGAGTTATCTTTTAATGGTGTGAAGGTTGATGATGTGACATTTGCATATGAAGAAGAAACAATTCTTAAGGATTGTACGATTTCCATGAAACCGGGAAAAGTGATTGGAATTCATGGAAAGAGCGGCTCCGGAAAATCAACATTATTAAAACTGTTAATGCGGTTTTGGGATGTCAATGATGGCAAGATCAGCATTTCAGATAAGAATGTAAAAGATATAAAAACAAAAACACTAAGAAACATGCAGTCATATGTAACACAGGAAACAGAATTGTTCCATGATTCTATTGCAAATAATATTGCGATCGGAAAGCCTGGAGCAAGCAGGGAAGAGATCATGGAAGCTGCAAAGAAAGCATCCATCCATGACTTCATCCTTTCACTTCCAGATGGATATGACACGAAAGTCGGAGAACTTGGGGATACCCTATCTGGCGGAGAAAAACAAAGGATTGGGATTGCAAGAGCATTTCTGCATGATGCGCCGATGCTTCTGCTGGATGAACCGACAAGTAATCTTGATTCCTTAAATGAAGGAATCATCTTAAAAGCACTTGAAAAAGAGTGTGAGGGAAAAACCGTAGTTTTAGTATCACACCGGGAATCCACCATGGGATTTGCGGATGAGATTTATGATATGGACTGCGGAAGGATTTCATAAACAGGAAATGACTCCAAAAGGAGATTTCAATAAAAAAGTATTTATTATCATTTTATAACGGCTTTACGAAGGAGGACTTTATGAGAAAGCAGATTATGTTAAAAGTTATGGCGACTGCATTAGCAGCAGTTGTAGCGGCACCCATTGGAAGTTTAACAATTAATACGACAAGACCAGTGATCGTAAAGGCAGCGACTGCAAAAGCAGCAAAGGCAGCAGCAGAGCTTAAGATTGCTCCACGAGTCACAGGAGCTTCTGGTTCTTTGGCATCAAGCTGGAGTCCGGCAACAATGGAGCTTCAAGGAATCAGCAAGTATGATGATGCAGGAGAAGCATGGATCAATGCGATCACAGAAGTAAAGGTTTCAGGGGAAACTTATACACGTGCAGACTATGACAGTCTTGATACAAAAGATTCTAAGAAGTATGCGATATCATATTCAGGAATGCAGATTATATCCAAAGATTTAGCAGATGGGGATATCACAATTTCTATCAAAGCCGATGGATATGAAACAAAAGAATTAGTTGTAACAAAAGCAACAACAGATGATGATCTTACATATACGATAAAATCCCAGAAAGACGGAGATAAAACAGTTGATGCAGACAGTCTTGATACAGCACCATTAAAGAATCTGATCATTGATGCAGAAGCACTTGAAAAAGGTGATAAAACAGATGAAAAATGGAATACACTTCAGGATGCGATCAAAGCAGCGCAGAAAGCATTAAGCGAAGCAACAACTGCTGATGATATTACAAATGGAGTATCAGCATTAAAATCAGCGATCAAAGATTTCAACAAAGATACAAAAGGACCAGAAGTCGATAAAGTTTACTATAACGATTATGATAAAACACTTGAAATCGCAGCACTTGGAAAGACATACGATGATGAGAAAGATGATTTTATCAATAACATTACAAGCGTTAAGGTGAATGGTGAAGAATATGCTCACGCAGATTATGATGCATTCGATGATGATGAAAGCAAGGCTGCAACACAGTATGCATTTTCTTATGGAGCTATGAAATTCGGAACAGGTGCATTTAAAGACGGTGATAATACAATCGTAATCGCAGCAAACGGATATGATAATAAAACAATCGAACTTACAAAGAGCGGAGATACTTATACATTTGTTTCCCAGTATGATGGAGAAAAGAAAGCCGATGAAGGAATCCAGAATCCAACAGAAGATGGAGAATATACAGTAAGATTTACTACTAAGACAGAAGGTAAAGATGAAGAATCCATGATCGGAAGAAGCTTTGATTCCAGAGCTAAACTTGTAAGAGAAAATGGAAAAATGAAGATCACATTCTTAAATACATCATTAAAGAGTTTCCTTGTAGACTTTAGTGTTGATGATAATGGCGTCTTCAATGAAGCAACATGCAAAGACTGGGGAGAAAAGAATTCAAGCGGTGAATACGATGCTCAGGAATTCACAATGGATATCAAGGATCTGACAGGAAGCCATAAAGCAGCAGCACTTGTTATTGCTATGGGTGGACAGCCAAGTGATATTCATAACTATGATAAATACATGAAAGCAGACCTTACTTTCACATCCATCACAAAAGGATGGGACGGATATCAGAAAGAAATTGATGATTCTGGTAAAGTTACAGGAAGCGAACTGACAGAAAAAGTACTGATTGATAAAGGATACGATGCAGATGGTGATGGAAAGATCAGCAAGGAAGACGTACAGGCAATTTCAGGAGAACTTGATCTTTCACAGTGTAATCTTACAGATGTAAGCATTTTAAAAGATCTTTCTGATAAAGTGACAAAGATCGATCTTTCTCAGAATAGCATCAAAGAACTTCCAGCAGGATTGTTAGATCAAGCAACAAACTTGACATATTTCTATATTGAAAACAACTTTGTATCAGAACTTCCAGAGAATTTCTTTAAAAATAATCAGAAACTTAACTGGATTTCATTCTCAGGAAACCAGATCAAAGAATTAGGCGATCATCAGGTATCAGATCTTCCAAATCTGACGATTCTTGATTTCAGCAGTAATGATATTGAGAAGATCAGTGCCAATGCATTTACTGGACTTACAAAATTAGATGATCTTGGATTAGCAAGCAACCTTTTAACAGATTTACCAGATGGACTGTTTAAATATATGGGAAATTCATTAGAGTATATTTCTCTTTACAGCAATGGACTTACAAAACTGCCAAAATCACTGGAAGATTTATCAGTACTTAAGACATTATCCGTATTTGATAATGAACTGAAAGATATTTCAGACTTTGATTTCTCCAAACTTGCAAAAGCAGAAACAATCACACTGCATTATAACGAGATCACAAAACTTCCAAAGAATGCATTTGCGAAGAATAAATCATTAAATTCATTAGATCTTTATGATAACCAGTTAACAGATTTCAGTACAGATAATCTGCCATCAGGAAAAGTTCTTCAGAAACTGGATCTTCGTTTAAATAATCTGAAAGTTATTGATCCTGCATTAAGAAAAGCAGCACAGAGCTACAACAAGTTTACACCACAGAAATCTGTAGTAAACTTAAAAGTTTCCGCAAATGGAAATAACGGAATCAAATGGGCACAGGATTTTGGAACATTAGATCTTGTATTATGGTTAGATGAGACAACAAGTGACCGTCAGGTAGAGCGTACAAGTGTTGCAGAATACAAACAGATGTTAAAAGATAACGACTGGGATGGTAAGAAAGTAACAGAAATTCTTGATGACGAAGGATATGACTGGGATGTTGTAACAGAACTTCAGAAAAAGAATGCAAATGGTAAATTTGAAACAGTTTCAAGCGAGACAATCTCTAACAAAGATGAGGTGACAAGCGGAACATTCAAAGCAGGAGAAGGAACTTACAGAATTGTAAAAACTGTTTACACACTGACAAGTGGAAGTTCAAGTATGTACAGAACATCTGTATATTCTAATGAATTTACATACAAAAAAGGAAGCAGCACAACAACAGTTAAAGTATCAACACCAACTTCAGTAAAAGCAGCAAGTGCCGCATACAATAAAGTGAAGATCAGCTGGAACAAAGTATCCGGGGTTTCAGGATATGAAGTATATCAGTACAACGCAAAGACAAAGAAATATACAAAAGTTGCAACTGTAAAAGGAACAAGCTATACAAAGAGCGGTTTAACAACAGGAACATCATATTCTTACAAAGTTCGTGCATATAAAACAGTTGACAAGAAAAATGTATACGGAAGCTACAGCAAAGCAGTTTCAGCCAAACCATCACTTAGCAAAGTGGCAGGTGTAAAAACAGTCAATGTTTCAGGAAAAGCCGTCAAAGTGACATGGAAGAAAGTATCTGGTGCAAGTGGATATAAACTTTACAGAAGCACAAAGAAAAATGGAAGCTACAAACTGGTAAAAACAGTGAAAGGTTATAAAACTGTCAAATACACAAACAAGAAGCTGAAAAAAGGAAAAACATATTTCTACAAAGTCAGAGCTTATAAGACAGTTGGAAAGAAAAAAGTATATGGAAGCTATTCTTCTTACAAATCAGTAAAAGTAAGAAAATAATCCATCATAAGAGGAAAGGAAGAAGTCAATGATCAGAAAGAGATTTCTGGTGTCTGTAATGGCAGCCGCCCTGATTCTGGGCGGTACTGCCCCTGCCTCAAAAACACAGGTCAAAGCGGCAGATCAAAAGATCATCGTACTTAAGACACCACAGCAGGCATCAAAAGCAATCAATCAGAGTACATCTGCAAACAGCAAAGGGCGAAGCGCCAATGCGAAAATGACAAAACAGCAGCGGGAAGAATTAATCAAAAGCCGTATCATTGTAAAATCTGAAAAAGCACCCCAGAAGATAGAAGGTGTAAAACAGATTTATTATTACAGCGTAGGAGATTATTATATTCTTCAGTGTATCAGCAAACAGGCAGCAGATTCAGTAGAAAAACAGCTAAAGAAGCAATATGACAGTGAAGAAGTGATCAGAGATCGTGTGATCACACAAAGTGATGATACAGACGGACAGCCGGACACAGGGGATACTGGAGAGACAACAGATAATGGTAATACCTACACAGATTATGTAAAACAGAATGAAGACGAACAAGTCTTTGATGGAATTCATATGATGGGTATGGACACACTGAAAGAACAGGCAAAAGACTGGCAGGGACAGGTGGAAGTAGCAGTCATCGACAGCGGAATTGACCGAGACCATGAGTTATTTACTGGAAGAATTGACACAGAGAAAAGTATCAATTTATCAGGACAGGAACCAGAAAATCAATACGATGATACCTATGGACATGGATCACATGTATCAGGAATCATTACACAGGCGACACCAGATCAAGTAAAGATCATGACTGTCAGAGTATTTGATGATTATCAGATGTCTTCCCTGACACAGATCACAATGGGAATTGACTATGCCAGAGAAAATGGTGCAGATGTCATGAATATGAGTCTTGGACACACATCTCCAACAGACAGCGAATTAAAACTAATCAATGATTCTATGGAAAAATCTGTAAAACAGGGAAGCGTGTTACTTGCGGCATCTGGAAATGAGGCAAATAACGTTTCCACAAGCTGTCCTGCAAATAACAGTTGGACAATCTCTGTAGGTTCCGTACAGCCCAATCCGACAGACCGCACAAGATATACACGTTCATGGTTTTCAAACTATGGAAAACGCTTAGATTTTGTGGCACCGGGAAATAATATTAACAGTGCGTGGGCAGATGGAACGATCGTGTCATTAAAAGGAACATCTATGGCAACGCCACATATGGCAGCCGCAGCTGCGATGGTTAAGTTAAAACATCATGATTACGACCAGTGGAGAGTCTATGCAACATTCTTAGATTACACAAAAGATCTTGGAGCCGCAGGAAAAGATGATTACTTTGGAAATGGATATGTAGATCTTAGTGATTATGCATCAGAAAAAACAGCATCTAAAGAAAATAAACGATATCAGGCAATTTCTGCAAAAGCAGTTACAAAGACAACGATGAATAGTGTCGGAAAATCATTTTCACTGGATGCAAAATTAGAAGAAGGTAATGGAAAATTAACTTACCAGACATCAAATGCAAAAGTAGCACAGGTAACATCAGATGGCAAAGTAGTCATTAAAGGTGTTGGAAAATGTGAGATTATGATCAAAGCATCAGCGACAGATTCTTACAAAGAGACAGTCCATACAGTACAGGTAGAAGTTCAGAGAGGGCAGCAGACGATCAATCTGCCATCAAGAACTTATACAAAGACAATGGCTGATAAGAAGTTCAAATTAGCTGCAACTGTAGCAAAACCGGGGAATGGAACAATATCTTATATTACAAATAATGAAGATATTATAACAATTTCAAAAGATGGTTATATTACACCGAAAAAAACAGGAACAGCCAAAGTTTATGCAATAGCAGCAGGAACAAATGAATTTGAAGAAGCAGTAAGCGATTCTATTACACTTACAATAAAGGCAGCACCAAAAGTAGTGAAAAAGCCTGTAAATCCAGGAAAAGCTAAAATCACAAAACTGAAAAAAGGAAAGAAATCTTTTAAAGTTACATACAAAAAACAGACGAAAGCAACTGGATACTATGTGCGCTATTCTTTAAAGAAAAGTATGAAAGGTGCTAAGACTGTGAAGGTAAAAGGAAAAACATATCTCACAGTAAAGAAACTAAAATCAAAGAAGAGATATTATGTGCAGGTAAGAGCATATAATACAGTTTCTGGAAAGACAGCTTATGGAAGCTGGAGTACAAAGAAAAGCATCAAAGTAAAATAGAAATGAAAAACACCTTATGTAAATTTTCATCATGTTACATAAGGTGTTTTTTGTATCTCTTTATAAGAAAAGTTCGTTCGCTCTTGCAGAGCAAGAGTGTTTACTAAATGTCATTTTTTAGATATTAGAACTTTGCGGAATAAATTTTGATCAATTCTATAATAACATCCACACACTTATCCATTCCCTCAACACTAATATGCTCATAAGGCCCATGATAAGCATGCCCACCAGTTCCAAGATTCGGACAAGGAAGCCCCCTGAAACTCAACTGACATCCATCCGTGCCGCCACGAATCGGTAATACGAGCGGAGTCACACCAGCATTTTCGCAAGCTTTTTTTGCATTCTCGATCAAATGCGGACAATCCTTAATAATTTCAGCCATATTCTGATACTGGTCTGTGATAGTAAGCGATACGCATCCTTCACCCCATTTTTCATTCATATTTTTCTCGATGAGACGTAGTGTTTGCTTCTTCGCTTCAAACAGACCTTTATCATGATCTCTCACAATGTAATGCAGTGTCGCATGGCTTACATCACCGTTCATATCAATTAAATGATAGAATCCCTCATAGTCCTCTGTATTTCGAGGAGTTTCCATAGAAGGAAGAGCAGCATTGATTTCCATAGCCACAAGACAAGCATTGATCATCGTATCTTTCGAAGAACCAGGATGCACATTAAACCCAGTAATCTCGAAATCAGCTTTACAGGCATGAAAGTTTTCAAACTGAATTTCCCCTTCCGTATCGCCGTCTAAAGTATAAGCAAACTGGGCACCAAAACGATCAATATCAAAATATTCTGCCCCGCTTCCAATCTCCTCATCAGGAGTAAAAGCAACACTGATCGGTCCATGAGGAATCTCTTCATTGATCAGATGCTCTGCCATCGTAAGGATCTCAGCAATTCCAGCCTTATCATCAGCCCCAAGAATTGTTGTACCATCCAATGTGATCAAAGTACGTCCCTTCAGGGAAGAAAGATGAGGAAAAACATTAGGATCAAGAACCAGACCACTGTTCCCAAGATCAAGAGCTTCCCCACTATAATTTCCAGTAAGGATTGGACGAATCTGGTGATCACAGAAATCAGAAACTGTATCCATATGGGCGATAAAACCAATAGAAGGGCAGCTTTCATAACCTTCTGTGGCTGGTAATTTACCATATAGATAACATTTGTCATCGAGATAGACATCAGTAAGTCCAAGTTCCTTCATTTCTTTTTCCAAGACTCTTGCAAGATCAAACTGACAGCCGGACGAAGGGATAGTCTGGCTGTTTTCGTCGCTTGGAGTCAGGATTGTGACATAATTTAGTAAACGTTCGTAAGCTTCCATGATTATTTGTTCACCTCGTGATATTTTAGTATTCTGTAAATAATATAGCATATTTTCAAAAATATTAAAATTAATTATATAATAGAAAATATTAAGCAAATATGTTAGAATCAAAAAGATAAAAGCAATCAATATATGGAAAGGATACGGGAAGAAATGGTAAAGATGAGCCAGGACGAACGGGAAAGATATCTGTATTTAAGAGAAGCAATGGCAGAGAGTGATAGAGCTAGCCAATTGGAAAGTGCTGAGAGAAGAGGAATTCAACGGGGAGAAATTTTAACAAAAATTACATTAATTCAAAAGAAAATGCAACGAGGAGATTCAGTTGAAAAAATAGCGGAGGATCTTTTAGAGGAAACTAGTTTTGTAAAAATAATTTATGAAATTGTAAAAGAAAGATCAGATCAAACACCAGAGGAAATATATAGTCAAATTAAAGAATAAGTAAAACATAAAAGATTATAAATGAAAGGTCGAACAGTCAATAAAGATTGTTTGACCTTTTCTTCAATTTCTGAACTATCCTTGACATTCCCATCCAACAACCCTAAAATTACTTAGGAACCTAAGTAAAAACAAAAAGGAAATAACATGGAAACAGGAAAGATCATAAACAGAATATCAAACCGCCTTCAACGATTCTCACCCAACTCACAAAATAAACTGGGCATCGGACAGGCACAAGCCAACATCCTAAGATTTCTACTAGTAGAAACAGCCAAACGATCTATCTACCAAGTAGACATCGAAAAAGAATTCGGACTAAGACCACCAACGGTCACAGAAACGTTAAAAGCACTAGAGAAAAAAGAATTGATCCAAAGAATCCCAGATGAAAACGACGGAAGAAAGAAAAAGATTATTGTAACAGAGAAAACATTATCAATGAACGATGGAGTCAAATGGCAGGTAGAAAAATCCGAAGAAGTCCTGCTGCAGGGAATCACAAAAGAAGAACAACAGCAATTTATGAACATTGCAGAAAAGATGTTAAAAAATCTAGAATTATACAATAGAAAGTTAGACAGAAAGGATACGAAAAATTATGAATGAAAATGACCTAATGAGCCAAATGAAGATTTCAAAAGCAGTCGCAACCATGGCAATCCCAAGCGTGATCAGCAGCTTAGTCACAGTCGTCTACAACATGGCAGATACCTTCTTTGTAGGCCAGACAGGCGATCCATTACAGGTAGCAGCAGTCAGTCTCACCAACCCAATCTTCATCCTGTTTATGGCATTTGCCAATATGTTTGGAATGGGTGGAAGTGCCGCCGCATCCATTGCCATGGGTGAGAAAAATGAAAAACGAATGAAGAATGTATCATCATTCATCACCTATGCATCTTTGATCGCAGGAATCTTCTTCGCAGCGATTTTATTAATATTTTCAAAACCAATCCTTCAGATTTTTGGAGCCAACACACAGACCTATGATCTGGCATACGGATATTTATTCCATATCTCATATGGAGCACCATTTATCATATGGTCAGCAGCCGCAAGTTTTGTCGTAAGATCCGAAGGAGCCAGTAAGGAAGCAATGATCGGAAGTATGATCGGAACCATCGTAAATATTGTCTTAGATCCAGTGATGATCACCGGATTACATATGGGAGCAGCAGGAGCCGCGATCGCGACAACGATCGGAAATATTCTGGCAAGTTTATACTATGTATGGTATTTCCTAAAGAAAAGCAAATGTTTTTCCATCCATCCAAAATATTTTAAATGTGCAGATAAAATCCTCACAACGGTTTGCAGCAGTGGATTCCCGACAGCGATATTTTCTGTGTTAATGAGCGTATCAACAATCGTTTTAAACCAGATTTTAGTGGCTTATGGAAATGCACCAGTCGCAGCGATTGGCATTGTATTTAAAGCGAATATGTTTATCACATTCCTTCAGATGGGACTTGCAAATGGAGTTCAGCCATTGCTTGGATACAACTTTGGTTCAGGAAATGTCAAACGATTCCGTGAAGTAGAAAGCTATACAAAGAAATGCTGCGTGATCGTTGGAATTATTGTGACAGCGCTATATTTTGTTTTCAGAACCCAGATCATTACCATGTTTATCAGTGATCCAAAAGTAATTCAGTATGGAGTCGCCATGCTGATCGCATATATGATCTCAGGACCAGTGATCGGTATCTTATTTGTCAATATGAACTGCATGCAGTCCATCGGAAGAGCATTGTCTGCAACGATCGTTTCCGTATTAAGACAGGGCGTATTATTAATTCCATTATTATATTTCTTAAATGCAATTGCAGGTCTTAACGGAGTGATTTATGGACAGGCACTAACAGATATTATTTCCATTATTTTATCTGTAATTTTATGGATCAAATGCAGAAAAGAGCTGGAAACACAAAAATGATCAGGAAATAAGAAACAAGATCAAATTTTGTAAAAAATGATGAAAATTTAATACAGAAGTAAAGAACAGCATTCATGCAAATGGCTTAAATTGGTTGGACCATTACGTATGGAATGCTGTTCTTTTGTGCAATTTAACCAAAAAATAAGCGGAAAATTGTCGTAAGAAATCATCTTTGTGAAAAATATAACTTGACTTTTAGAAGAATTGGTCCTACCATATAAACATAGTAACTGGTAGGACCAATCTTACTACGTCGCGTATACGCTCAAAATAGGATATCGGGAACCGCTCATATTTGAAAAGAAAGGAGAGAACCGAGAATGTTCATTCACTTTTTATTAGCGATGCTTCCAATCATCTGGCTGATCATAGCATTAAGCGGATTAAAGATGGCAGGTCATGTAGCATGTCCGATCGCTTTGATCATCACAGTCATTGAAGCTCTTTTTTTGTGGAAGCAGAAGATTATTGATGTCCTGACAGGAGGGTTAGAAGGATTTGCAATGGCAATCTGGCCAATCTGTCTGGTTATCGTGGCAGCAGTGTTTACTTACAATTTGGTCGTACATACGAAAAACATGGAACTTATCAAAAAGATGCTAACTTCCGTATCAAAGGATAAACGAATCCTTGTTCTGATCATCTCATGGGGATTTGGAGGATTTATGGAAGGTATGGCAGGATTCGGAACAGCCGTAGCAATCCCTGCAGGAATCCTTTGCGGACTTGGATTTGATCCAATCTTTGCAGCAATGGTCTGTCTGGTAGCCAATACCACACCAGTAGCATTTGGATCAATCGGAATTCCAACCGTTACCGCAGCCAATGTCACAGGGTTCAGTCCTCATATGACAGCATCTTATGTGGTACTTCAATTAGCGATTATGGTAATTTTAGTTCCTTTCTTCCTTGTTTTCATCACAGGAAAACATGAGGGAGCGAAAGGACTTGGAGATTATAAAGAAATATTATTTATTACATTGATGTCTGGAGTTTCCTTTTTAATTCCACAGTATCTGACAGCAAAATTTATCGGAGCAGAACTTCCAGCAGTCATCGGATCTGTATGCAGTATGGCAGTCACGATCATTTTAGCGAAAGTGATGCTTAAGGGTAAATCAAGTAAATTTGATGTTGAGATTGAGGAAGACGAAAGTGAAGAATCATTGACAGTCAAAGATGCATTGGTTGCATGGAGCCCATTTATTTTAGTATTAGTATTCTTACTGATCACATCCACATTGGTTCCAGCAATCCATGATCCATTATCAGCAATTAAATCAAGCGTACCGATCTACACAGGAGAAGGCGCAGCCCCATATACATTTACATGGGTCGCAACACCGGGAGTATTGATCCTGATCGCAGCATTTATCGGAGGAATCATCCAGAAATGTCCGATCGGAGAAATCTTTGGAGTTTTAGGGAAAACGATCGTACAGATGTTAAAGACGATCATTACGATCATGGCAGTGCTTGCAACTGCAAAGATCATGGGATACAGCGGAATGACACAGTCCATCGCAGACTTTATCGTTCATGTGACAGGAAGCTTTTATCCACTTGTTGCACCACTGATCGGATCTATTGGAACATTCGTAACAGGAAGTTCTACATCAAGCAGTGTTCTGTTCTCTAAATTACAGGCAAGTACAGGAGCAGAGTTAAATATCAACCAGATCTGGCTGGTAGCTGCCAATACCGTTGGAAGTACCGCAGGAAAGATCATTTCCCCACAGAGTATCGCAGTAGCGACAGCGGCAACAGCAACGGTTGGAAAAGAAAGCGAAATTCTAACCAAGGTTATCAAATATTTTGTATTATTCGCAGTCATCTACGGTCTTGTCTGCTATTTCGGATTAAGACTGATCTAGGAAAAAGGTAAAACTCTTTCCAGAATATAAAAGGTATTAACTATAAGGAGGAAAGCAAATGAGTGAGTATCAGTATAACAAGGTGACACCAGAGATGATCGAGAAATTCAAAGAGATCGCTCCGAAACGTGTCTTAGTGGGTGATGAGATCAATGAAGATTTCACCCATGATGAGATGGCAATCTACGGAAAAGCAAGACCAGAAGTTCTGGTAGAAGCAACATCAACGGAAGAAGTTGCAGCGATTGTCAAACTTTGTAACGAAAACAAGGTTCCAGTAACACCAAGTGGTGCAAGAACAGGATTAGTAGGAGGAGCCGTAAGCATCGGTGGCGGTGTTATGATCTCTCTTACAAAGATGAACAAGATTCTTGAATATGACAAAGAAAACTTTGTAGTAAAGATCCAGTCAGGAGTTCTCTTAAACGACCTTGCTCAGGATGCAGAAAAACAAGGATTATTATATCCACCAGATCCAGGTGAGAAATTCGCAACAGTCGGTGGAAATGTAGCAACAAATGCCGGTGGTATGAGGGCAGTTAAATATGGATGTACAAGAGATTATGTACGTGCCATGACAGTCGTACTTCCAACCGGTGAGATCGTAAAATTAGGAGCTACCGTATCAAAGACAAGTTCTGGATACAGCTTGTTAAACTTAATGATCGGTTCTGAAGGTACTCTGGGTATCATCACAGAACTTACATTAAAAGTGATTCCAGCACCAAAATCAGTGATCAGTCTGATCATTCCTTATGAGAATCTGGAAGATTGTATTGCAACAGTACCAAAATTCTTTATGAATCATTTAGCACCACAGGCACTGGAATTCATGGAAAAAGAAGTTGTTATGGATACAGAAAAATTCCTTGGAAAACAGGTTTATCCAAAGGAAATGGAAGGTATCGAAGTTGGAGCTTATTTACTGGCAACATTTGATGGAAATTCCGAAGAACAGTTAGAAGATATTGTGGAACAGGCAGCAGAAGTTGTAGTTGAAGCAGGAGCGATCGATGTATTAGTTGCTGATACACCAGCCTTAAAGAAAGATGCATGGGCTGTCCGCGGAGCATTACTTGAGGCGATTGAAGCAGATACCGTACTGTTAGATGAATGTGATGTTGTAGTTCCAACGAACAAGATTGCAGAATTCTTAACATATACAAAATCATTAGAAGCAGAAGCAGATTTCAGAGTGAAGAGCTTTGGACATGCTGGAGATGGTAACTTACATATCTACACATGCAGCAATGATATGGAAGAAGCTGAATTTAAGAAACAGGTTGCAGTCTTTATGGATAAAGTATATGCAAAAGCAACAGAATTCGGCGGAATGATCTCTGGAGAACATGGAATCGGACATGGAAAGATGGATTATCTGGCAGAATCCCTCGGACCAGTTCAGATGAGAATTATGGAAGGTGTCAAAGAAGTCTTTGATCCAAACATGATCCTAAATCCAGGTAAGATCTGTTACAAATTATAATTTTAATCAAAAATAATTTAATCAAACATAAACAATTTAATGAAACATAAACAAGCAGCATAAAACATATACAAAGCTTTTTTAAGGTTATTTTAGGAGGATATCAAGATGGCATATTTAATTTCAGAGGAAGCAAAAGACTTATTACAGGATGTACACGAGTTTTGTGAAAATGAAGTAAAAGAACAGTGTAAAGCATATGACATCAGTGGAGAATGGCCAAAAGAAATTTATGACAAAGCCATTGAAATGCAGTTACATTCACTAGAGGTACCAGAAGAATATGGTGGACCTGGATTATCAAGAGTTGATGTTGCAGCACTGATCGAAGAAATGGCAATCGCAGATGCAGGATTTGCAACAACAATCTCAGCCAGTGGATTAGGAACAAAACCAGTCCTGATCGCAGGAAATGAAGAACAGAAAAAACATGTATGCCAGAAGATCATTGATGGTGGATTCGGAGCTTTCTGTTTAACAGAACCAGGAGCAGGATCTGATGCAAGTGCAGGAACAACAACAGCCGTAAAAGATGGAGATGAATGGGTATTAAACGGAAGAAAATGCTTCATCACAAACGGTGGAATCGCATCTTTCTACTGCATCACAGCAATGACAGATAAAACAAAAGGTGTCAAAGGAATTTCCATGTTCTTAGTAGATGCTGGAACACCAGGATTAAGCACAGGTAACGAAGAAAATAAAATGGGTATCCGTACATCAAATACGTGCGATGTCGTATTAGAAGACTGCCGTATCCCAGCAGCAAACTTAGTTGGAGAAGAAGGAAGAGGATTCTCAATCGCTATGAAGACATTAGACCAGGCAAGAGCTTGGATGGGATGCGTTGCAACAGGTATCGCACAGCGCGGAATCAATGAAGGTATCGCATATGCCAAAGAAAGAGTTCAGTTTGGTAAACCAGTCATCAAAAACCAGGCAATGCAGTTTAAAGTAGCTGATATGGAGATCAAGACAGAGACAGCTCGTCAGATGGTTGCACATGCCTTAACAAAGATGGATATGGGATTACCACATTCCAAAGAAGCTGCCATCGCAAAATGCTATGCATCTGATATCGCTATGGAAGTAGCATCTGAAGCAATCCAGATGTTCGGTGGATATGGATACAGCAGAGAATATCCAGTTGAAAAATTATTAAGAGATGCGAAGATCTTCCAGATCTTTGAAGGAAGTAACGAAATCCAGAGAATCGTCATCGCAAACAACACAATTGGAAGATAGGACATAAAAAGGAGTAAGAAAATGAACATTTTAGTTTGTATGAAACAGGTTCCGGATGATTCTGTAGAAATACATTTAAATGCAGAAGGAACACCGGATTTAGCCAATGTAACACCTGTCGTTAATGCATTTGACACCTATGCTCTTGAAATGGCAGCACGATTAAAAGAATCATCAGAAGGTGAGATCACGATCGTTTGTGTTGGGGAAGAAGGAGCGAAAAACTCTTTAAAAAACTGTCTTGCAGTTGGAGCTGACCATGCATTTTTGGTAAGTGATGATGCATTTACAGGATCTGATACGACAGGAATCGCAAATATCCTGAAAAACGTAGTCAAAAAATTAGAAGCAGACAATGGCCAGAAATTCGACCTGATCTTCACTGGAAAAGAAGCAACAGATGCTGCACTTGGACAAGGTGGTATCATGTTAGCAGAAGAATTAGGAGTCGGAGTGATCACAAATATCACAGAAATTGCCTTAGATGGAGATAAAGTAACAGCAAAACAGGAGACAGAAGAAGGATACCGTACGGTAGAAGCAGCAGCTCCATGTGTAGTCACTGTTACAAAACCAGAATATGACCCACGTTACCCAACGATCAAGAATAAAATGGCAGCCAGAAAGAAACCAATCGGTGACATCAAAGAAGCTGACCTTGCGGATCTTGAAAAAGAAAAAGTCGGTGCAGACAATGCGAAAGTTCAGATGATCAAATTATATGAACCAGCAAAGAAAGAAGCCGGAATCAAGATTCAGGAAGAAACAGAAGAAGATTCAGCATTAAAAGCAGTCGCTATGATGGCAGATGCCAAAGTATTCTAGGAAGGGAGAACAAAGGATATGGCAGAATATAAGAATATCATGGTATATGTGGAAACTGCAGAAGGAAATCCAGTCAAAGTCGGATTAGAAATGCTCTCACCAGCCAAAGAACACGCTGAGAAAGTTACAGCAGTTGTCATCGGAAGCGGCGTAGCAGATGCAGCGAAGAAAACAGCACAGGCAGGAGCCGATCAGGTAATCTGCGTTGACAGTGAGGATTATAAAGATTTTAATCTGGATGCATATGCAGCAGTTTTAACACAGTTAGTAGAAGAAGAAAAACCAGACGCAGTATTTATCGGAGGAACACAGGACGGAAAAGATATCGCACCAGTGGTTGCCGCAAAATGCAGCACAGGATGTGCATCAGATGTCTTAGCCATCAAAGCATCAGATGGAGAAATTGTATACACATGCCCACTGTATGGTGGAACTGTGTTAGAAGATGTGAAGATCACAAGTACTCCACAGGTAGCAACCCTGCGTTCCGGAGCATTCCAGAAGATTGAAGATCCAACAGAAGGAGAAGTTGTTGCAAAAGAAGTCAAAGCACCAGAAGATGTGATCAAAGCAAAAATCACAGAAAGTGTCAAAGAAATTGCAGAGACAATCAATCTGGAAGAAGCAGAAGTTATCGTTTCCGGTGGACGTGGAATGGGAAGCAAAGAAAACTTCGCATTAGTTGAAGAACTTGCAGGTATCTTAGGTGGTGTTGTCGGAGCAACAAGACCAGCCATTGAAGATGGATGGGTATCAAAGATCCATCAGGTTGGACAATCTGGAAAGATCGTCGCACCAAAACTATACATTGCCTGCGGAATTTCCGGAGCAACACAGCACGTATCAGGAATCATGAATTCCGGATATATCGTAGCGATCAACAAAGACGAAGACGCACCAATCTTTGATGTGGCAAATGTCGGAATCGTCGGAGATGCTATGAAAGTGCTTCCTGTTATGATCGAAGAGATCAAAAAGATCAAGGATGCACAGTAGATAGACAAATTTCTATCTCATATCTTATATAATAACGAAAGATAGAATAACAAAACAGCTTGTTTCTATACTTAATGTATATTCACCATTTAAAAAGGTCAGATTATGGCATATGCTATAGCCTGGCCTTTCTTTCCGTGTTTGCAGAAAATCTTTTCTGTAGAAGTTCTTACAGAAGCAAGAAGAAAGCTTGACAGTAAAACAAGATTTTTGGATAATAAAACTATATACCATAGCAAGTATAAGTATATGGAGGTACAAAAATATGAAACAATGTATGGATTCAGCCAACTTACATAGAAGATTAAAAAAATCATCGGACAGATTGTGTTAGAAGGACATATCAAACACTGCGTCAAAGACGGAATTGAACATGGAGATGCAGATAAGACGATTGAAGATTTTACAAAAGCAGTTGAGAGATTTGCCAATATGAGTTAGAAAATTATTTCGCAGCATTTTTAGCATATACAAAGAGTGTAGAAGTTCACAATCATTGATTTAGAGAAATTAATGTTCGTGGACTTCTTTTATTTTTTATAAAAATCATGTTGATATCTTTTTTGTTTAGAATTGCATACTTGACAAACATATACCCCTATAGGTATAAAGGAGGAAAAGATGAAATCACTAATGAAAAAATTAGAGGATTTTCTGGAAATCGGAGGAACGAAAAAAGACATCACATTCCTAGTTATTTCAGGAATCGCTTTAATTTGCAGTATTTTTAAGTTAGTTCCAACTAAGATTGATATCGCACTTGTTGAAGATAAAGTCGAAGAACTTCTACATTTATTTGCACTATCAAAGAAAATGATGACAACGATCAAGTTGAATTTAACATTTTCACTGACACTAAACTTTATTGCGATCATTCTGGCAATCACAGGAATCTTACATCCCGTTGTCGGGGCATTGGTACATAACGCAGGATCAGTGATGGTAATTATTAATTCAGCATTATTATTGAAATGGAAAAAATAATGCTAAAAAAGAGAGAGAATTGGGTTGGAAAATAACTCAATTCTCTCTCTTTTTATAGGAAAGAAAAACTTATCGAATAAAGTTCGTTTTAATCTTTTCTTCAGTAGCAGGAACCTCAACACCTGCAGCAGCTCCAGCTTCAATACAACGAAGAAGCCAAGCCATATTATTTCCTAAAGTACGCATGATCTGAAGACCCTCTTCATCCTGTTTTACTTCCTCAGGAGTATTGCCATGTACCATGTTCCAGTAACTTGAAGAAACAACAGGCATCTGATGATACTCAAGATATTTTAAAAGAACATCCAAAGTCGCAGTTGTACCAGCACGACGTGCAGAAGTTACGGCAGCGGCAGGTTTATGTAACATAAATTTACCAGCCTGAGAACAGAATTTATCCATAAATTCAATGATCTGACCACTAGGAGAAGCCCAGTAAACAGGAGAACCAATAACTAAAGCATCAGATTCTTCCATGATCTTAGCGGCAGCCTTCACATTTTCGATCGAAGGATCTCCAGCCTGAAAGATCTCAGTTTCAATTCCCTGTGCATTTAAAGTATTTGCAACCTCAGTCAAAGCAGTAAAAGTACATCCAGCTTTGCGAGGACTTCCATTTAATAGTAAAACTTTCATTTATCTCGTCCTTTCTTAGTCAAATATGATGAAGTTCCACTCATATTTTAAAACAAAATGAAAAAATGATAAAGAAATATTCAAAAATAATTGATACATTTCAAAGAAAGATATATTATAATGTTATAACATTTAAAAAGATATAAAGGGCGATAAACATGAAGAGATTAGATGATTCCAAAGGGGCACCCCCATTATATTTACAGATCAGCCAGATTTTAAGAGACAAGATCTTAAGACATGAATACGATTACGGAGATCGTATCCCAAGTGAAAAGGACTTACAGGATCAATATGAAGTCAGCCGTATCACAGCAAGACAGGCGATTCAGGAATTAGAACAGGAAAACATGGTAGAAAGAGCCAGAGGCAAAGGAACGATTGTTACCTATCAGCCATGCATTGATGAATACTTAAATACGATCCGAAGTTTTACCGACGAGATGAAGATACAGAATATGGAGCCGGGTTCCAAAGATGTAAGGATTTCATTGGAGAAAGCAGATTCCAGGATTGCAAAGATCTTTGGAGTCGAAGAAGAAAGCTTGTTATATTATTTGGAAAGAGTCCGTACAGGAAGTGGACAGGAGATCGTATACTTTCAGTCCTATTACACATTGGATGCAAATCTTCCACTTAATGAAGAAGAACCCATCGAAAGTGCCTATGCAATGCTTAAGGAGAAAGGAATCATACCAGTTCATGTCGACGAACAATTTGACTGTATGATGCCGACGAAACCTGTGCAGGATAAACTTAAGATGGAACAAGGAATTCCAGTGTTACGAAGAAGAAGAACGGCATATGATGATCAGGGAAAAGCCATTGAATATACGATAGGATATTACAGAGGTGATCGCTACACTTATCATCTGGAAATGGATTTAAAAAAATAAGCAATATAGAATAGATTGTTTCGGCAGTCTTTTCTATTGATTTATAAATGTTATAACATTATATCAAAAGCGAAGAAGGAGGAGTATCACATGAAGGAAATTTCAGGTCTGGATTTAAAGACAACAGACGGAAAATTAGGATTTTGCTATGGAGAAGATATATTTGGCCCATCCCCGGAGATCAGATATTTAGATGATATCCGGGCATCCCTGGCAGAACCGGATAGTGATGGACCAGAAGAAGTATATTGTATTGCAATGGATGTCGGAAAGGAATGTGATAAAGAATATATCATTTCCAGAAACTTGTTATTCGGAATCGTAACTTACGCAAAAGGGATGATAGGAAAAGGTCCCGTAAGATCACAAGGACACAGCCATATCATCAGTCCATCCTGTGGATATTCAACGCCTGAAGTATATGAAATATGGGAAGGCGAAGCCATTGTGTATATGCAGGAATCAGGCAGTGATGATGCAGGAAATTGCTATGCAGTTTATGCAAAAGCAGGAGATATTGTGATCGTTCCACCAGACTGGGTTCATGCAGCGGTAAATGCAAATAAAGAAAAGAACATGACATTTGGTGCGTGGTGTGTCAGAGATTATGGATTTAATTACGAAGATGTAAGAAGACATCATGGAATTGCATTTTATCCAGAATATGAAGGAGACACCTTATGCTGGAAGCAAAATCCATTTTATCAATCAGGAAAACTGATCGAACAAAATGCAAGAGAATACAAAGAATTTGACATACAAAAAGGAATCCCAATGTACAAACAGTTTGAACAGGAAAAAGATATTGGTTATCGAAAGTTATATCGGAATCGATAACGAAGAAATCCTGGAAAACCTGATCAAACCATTAAAGCCGAAAAAAATCATTTTTTCAGATGATCTTGCATTTGATGAGAAAAAGATCATTGAGATGACAGACAGAGATTTAATTCCGGAAGACAGAGTCTTTGGAATCTTAACACATTATGAAGTGAAAGATTTCTTTGATCCAAAAGTACTGGAAGATACAAGAAAAGAAGTAGAAAATGCAGATGGGCTGATAGTCATCTATGGAACAGGAGCATCCCTGATCACAACAGGAGATATCTTAATCTATGCAGATCTTGCAAGATGGGAAGCACAACTAAGATACCGTGCAGGAGCAACAAACTGGAAGATTAACAATCCAGATGAACTGTTAGGAGCCAAAGTACACAGCCGCTTTGGAAAAGAATTTCCAATCCGTTTTGATTACCTAGACACAATGAACGGAGGAAACCTAAGCCTTCAGGTACATCCACTGACAGAATACATTCAGGAAAAATTCGGCATGCATTATACACAGGATGAAAGTTATTACATTTTAGATGCAAAAGAAGGTGCAAGTGTTTATCTTGGAGTAAAAGAAAATACAGACCTAAACAAGATGGTAACCGATCTTAAAAAAGCACAAGATGGGGATTACATATTTCCAGATGAAAAATATGTCAACAAATTTCCAGCAAAAAAACATGACCACTTCCTGATTCCAGCAGGAACCGTTCACTGTGGCGGATCGAATGTCGTAGTCTTAGAAATCAGCGCAACCCCATATATTTTCACATTCAAGCTGTGGGACTGGGGAAGAATCGGCTTAGACGGCAAACCAAGACCAGTCCATATTGACCACGGCAAACCAAATATCCAGACAAGCAGAACAACAAAATGGGTCAAAGAAAATTTGGTCAACAATGTACAGGAAATTAAAGAAACCAAAGACCACAAAGAAGAACGAACAGGCTTACATGAACTGGAATTCATCGAGACAAGAAGACACTGGTTTGACAGCCAGATCACACTTCAAACCAAAGGCAGCGTCAATATGCTCAATCTGGTTGAAGGAGAAGAAGCAATTGTAGAAAGCATTGACGGAAGTTTCGAACCATACGAAATCCACTACGGAGAAACCTTCATTATTCCAGCACAGATCAAAGAATACAAGATCATACCAAAGACAAACAACGATCAAAAATTAGCGATCATGCAGGCATATGTAAGATAAGATTATAGCAATCAGCCAGTAAATGGCATAAGATACCTAAATTAAAATCCAACACACTAAAACATACATCCCCTACAGGATGCCAATAAACTAAAGTATAAGAAGATTATCCATATGATTCAGCTGTGGACTATATGAGCACGTCGGCACTTAATGAGCAGTGACGATTCATCGTCGCTGTCGAATTTAGTGTCCGCTACGTTGCCGAATCTAAGCGAGAGCGGGTCCACAGATGAATCATATGGATAATCTTCATTGACAACCTTTAGTTATTCATCGCTTCCACAATGGCGATAAAACGCCAGCATATACAATCCACACAATCCCACAAGTGCATAAACCACCCGCGACAACCAGCTCATATCACCAAACAAAAATGCCACCAGATCAAACCGAAAGAATCCAATCAATCCCCAGTTTACTGCACCAACGATCGTAAGCGTCAAAGCAGTACAATCAAGAAATTTATTTCCCATAATAAAATCAAACCTCCTTAGAACAATAAATAAAATTCTAGTTTAGTATTTACGAAACACAGCATTTTATACATAAAAATTTGTCATTTGAAATACATTTACGTTTGCAAAAAAAGGGAGTATAATACTCATCAAAGACCATGTCTGACTGCCGTATAGGTAAAAGGAGGAAACAAGACATGAAAGTTATTTTTTTAGACGTAGACGGAGTATTAAATTCGCAGCAGTTATTTGAAAAATGCGAAGATGATCAGTTAATTTCCGTAGATGAAGATAACATTAAGAATTTAAAGACAATCGTAGATGCAACAGGGGCAAAGATCGTTTTATCATCATCCTGGAGATACGGATGGGCAGAACACAGTGATGCTGTGCAGGACTGGTGTCAGATCTTAGTTGACATTTTAGCAAAATACGATCTAAAGATCATAGACAAGACAGAATATTTAAGCAGCGGAAGAAGAGAAGACGAGATCAAAGACTGGCTGGATGAGTGTAAAGAAAAGATCGAAGGATTCGTTATATTAGATGACGGAGCATACGAATGGCACAGACATGGATTTGATAAACATCTGGTGAAGACAGATTTCTGTACAGGTGGATTAAGGGAAGAAGATGCTCAAAAAGCAATTCAAATTTTAAATAAGAAGAGATTCTTCAGCTTTTTAAGAAAATACTAGATTAAGAGAAGTTTAAATTCACAAAATACGAAAGGAAATGAGACAGATGGACATGAATAAAGTGACAACAGCAATGATCGATTATTACAAAGGAGATCCAAAGAGAATCCAGCATTTCCTGAAAGTACACGCATATGCGAAACTGATTGGAGAACAGGAAGGATTGGATAAGGAAACTTTGGAAGTTCTCGAAGTTGCAGCATTAACACATGATATCGGTATTAAAGTCAGTGAAGAAAAATATAACAGCAGCGCAGGAAAATATCAGGAGATTGAAGGACCAGCAGTTGCACAGAAGATGCTGGGAGATTTACAATATGATAAAGAGAAGACAGAAAGAGTCTGCTATCTGATCGGACATCACCATACATACGATCAGATTAACGGCATTGATTATCAGATTCTTGTAGAAGCAGATTTTCTTGTAAATCTTGCAGAAGAACACAGTTCAAGACAAACAATTGAATCGGTAAAAAACAAGATTTTTAAGACAAAAACAGGAATTTGGCTGATAAATAAAATTTTTTAAAAAAAAGCTTGCCAACGACAGTGGAATGTGATAAAGTATAGAAGTCGCAGAGATGAGACAACAACTTAACTGCCCAGATAGCTCAGTCGGTAGAGCAGAGGACTGAAAATCCTCGTGTCGCTGGTTCGATTCCGGCTCTGGGCATTGTATGCGGGTGTAGTTCAATGGTAGAACTCCAGCCTTCCAAGCTGATCACGTGGGTTCGATTCCCATCACCCGCTCTTTTAAGAAGAATGTTATGCATTCTTCTTTTTTTGTTGTAATTTTTTATTATATCGAAGTTTTCAACCATAGTCAATCAAATTATGGTATGATACAATAAGAAAAGAACAAAAATCTGAAACATCACACGATAAAGGAGATACAAAAATGGATTACAACAAACTGGCATTAGAAATGCACGAACAAAACAAAGGTAAGATCGCAGTACGTTCTAAAGTAACAGTAAAGACAAGAGATGACTTAAGTACAGCTTACACACCAGGAGTTGCAGAACCTTGTCGTAAGATCCGTGATAATAAAGAAGAAGTATACCGCTATACAGCAAAAGGAAATTTAGTTGCTGTAGTATCTGACGGAACAGCCGTATTAGGACTTGGAGATATCGGACCAGAAGCAGCAATGCCTGTTATGGAAGGAAAAGCTCTGTTATTCAAAGAATTCGCAGATATCGATGCATTCCCAATCTGCCTTGATACAAAAGACACAGAAGAGATCATTAAGACAGTCAAAAATATCGCACCATGTTTCGGTGGTATCAACTTAGAAGATATTTCTGCACCAAGATGTTTTGAGATTGAAAAACGTTTAAAAGAAGAATTGGATATCCCAGTCTTCCACGATGACCAGCACGGAACAGCCATTGTTGTAGCAGCAGGATTATTAAATGCCTTAAAATTTGTTGGAAAGAAGATGGAAGATGCCAATATCGTGATCAACGGAGCAGGATCTGCAGGAATTTCTATCTGTAAATTGTTATTACAGTTCGGAGCAGGAAATGTTGTCCTGGTTGACCAGAAAGGTGCATTATGCCCAGGAGAAGACTGGATGAATCCAGCACAGAAAGATATGGCAGAGATCACAAACAAAGACAAACAGAGAGGACCATTAACAGAGATCATCAAAGATAAAGACGTATTTATCGGAGTTTCCGCACCAAATATCGTGACAGCTGAGATGGTATCTACTATGGCAGATGATGCGATCATTTTCGCAATGGCAAACCCAACACCAGAGATCATGCCAGACGAAGCCAAAAAAGGTGGAGCAAGAGTCATCGCAACAGGAAGATCTGATTTCCCTAACCAGATCAACAACGTATTAGTATTCCCTGGAATCTTCAGAGGAGCTTTAGATGCAAGAGCCGGACAGATCACAGAAGAGATGAAGATGGCAGCAGCAAGAGCAATTGCAAGCATCATCAGTGATGATGAATTAAATGAAGAGTATATCATTCCAGGTGCATTCGATGAAAGAGTATGTAAAGCTGTAGCCAAAGCAGTCGCAGAAGAAAGCCAGAAATAAGCCATAAACAGGCAATAGGATAAAATTAAGTACAATAGCACTTCTGTTCAAGGAGTATGTTTTGTGATATACTATATTGCATCATGAGAAAAATTTAGGAGATTTTAGGAGAATTCATTCAATGAAAACAAGTGGAATATTATTGCCAATATTTAGTTTACCATCAGATTATGGAATCGGATGCTTTTCAAAAGAAGCATACGAATTTGTAGATTTTTTAGAAGAAGCAGGCCAGAATTACTGGCAGATCCTTCCGTTAGGAACAATCGGAGCAGGAAATTCTCCTTATCTTTCGTTTTCAAGTTTTGCAGGAAGTGCATATTACATCGACTTAGAACAATTACTCGAAGAAGGACTTCTTAAGAAAAAAGAACTCGAATCGATTAAGGAAGAAAATCAGGGAAAAGTTGACTATGAGAAAGTCAGAGAGAATCACAGAAAACTGTTAAGAAAAGCTTATTTCAGATTCCATCCGGATGAAGATTATAAGAAATTTGTCAAAGACAATGAGTACTGGCTTGGAGAATATACAGAGTACATGAGCCAGAGAAAGAGTAACCTGCCAGAGAGCTATTTTGCTTTCTGCCAATACTATTTCCATAAACAGTGGCTTAAGTTAAAGAAATATGCCAATGACAAAGGAATCCAGATCGTTGGAGATCTTCCATTCTATGTGGCATTAGATGGAACAGCATTTACATATCACAAAGAATTATTCAAAGTCGATGAAGAAGGAAAGGCAACCGTTGTCGGTGGATGTCCTCCAGATGCATATGCAGAAGACGGACAGGTATGGTCTAATCCAGTCTATGATTGGGAATATCACAAGAAGACAGGATATGAATGGTGGATGAACAGACTCCGTCATAATTTTATGTTATACGATGTATTACGTTTAGATCATTTCAGAGGATTTGATGAATATTTCGAGATTCCAGCCGGAGATGAGACAGCAGTCAATGGAGAATGGGTAAAAGGACCAGGAATAGAGTTCTTTGAAGCAATGAAGGAAAAACTTGGAGACAAGAAAGTTATTGCAGAGAATCTTGGATTCTTAACAGAGAGTGTCCATAAATTATTAGATGATACAGAATTCCCAGGAATGAATGTTTTAGAATTTGCATTCGGTGCAAATGATGACAGTATCTATCTTCCACATAAATACAAAGAAAACAGTGTTGTATACACAGGAACACATGATAACGACACAGTTGTTGGATGGTATGAGACATTATCAGAAGACGACAAGAAGTTCTTAGAGCATTATTTAAAATACAGCACGATCGAGAGAACAGGAACTGTACATTTAGACTTGATCTCCCTTGCATTAGAGAGCCGCAGTGATATGGTGATCATTCCACTTCAGGATTATCTTGGATTAGGAAACGAAGCAAGAATCAACACACCATCTACGGTTGGCGGTAACTGGGAGTGGAGAGTGAAAGAAGAACAGTTAACAGATGAATTAAAAGAACTGATCAAATCACTGACAACAAGATATCGTGCCGTTGCAGAAGAGAATGCAAAGAAAGCAGCTGAAGAAGCACAGCAGTAGAAGATATTGATGAATTTAGAAGAGATGAAAGATTATTAGAGAATCTTTCATCTCTTTTTTTGCTGAAAGAGAATAAAAGATAGAAAGTATAAATGAAAATTATAAAAAAAATCTATAGAATAAAGCAAATATATAATAAAATTGTATAAATAACGATACAATTTTATCTTGACCATATAAAACCAGAGTGTTATAATTTAGCACATAAAAGCGTTGAAGCTTTAAAGTTTAACAGTTTAAAGCCGAATAACGCAGTCGGGAACGATATAAGGAGGAAAGAAAGTATGAGATTAAAGAAAGTCATGGCAACAGGACTGGTTGCCGCATTAGCATTATCCACAATGGCTGGATGCTCAAGCAAGAAAGACAGTTCAGATCAGAAGAAGATTGGAGTCGTTCAGTTAGTAGAACACGATGCATTAGACGCATCTTACAAAGGATTCAAAGACGGACTTGAGAAAGCCGGATATAAAGACGGGGATAAGATCAAGATTGAATATAAGAACGCACAGAACGAACAGTCAAACTGCCAGACGATCGCAAAACAGTTTGTGACAGACAAATGTGATCTTGTATTAGCAATCGCAACACCAGCAGCACAGGCAATGGCAAATGAATCCAAAGATATTCCAATTCTAGTAACAGCCGTTACAGACCCAGCCGATGCCAAACTGGTAAAATCCAATGACAAACCAGGAACAAATGTATCTGGAACATCAGACCTCACACCAGTAGCAAAACAGATGAACCTGTTAAAAGAACTTGTTCCAAATGCAAAGAAAGTTGCAATGTTATACTGTTCCGCAGAGTCAAACTCCAAATTCCAGGTAGGACTTGCAAAGAAAGAAGCAAAGAAATTAGGACTATCAACAGTTGATGCGACAGTATCAGAATCCAGCGAGATTCGTCAGGTTGTAGAATCCTTAAAAGGAAAAGTTGATGCAATCTACTCACCAACAGACAACATGATCGCAGCAGGAATTAATACAGTATCTATGGTAGCAAACGAAGCTAAGATTCCATTGATCGTAGGAGAAGAAGGAATGTGTACAGGTGGAGGACTTGCAACATATGGAGTAAACTACTACAAATTAGGACAGCAGACAGCCAAGCAGGCAGTGAAGATCTTAGAAGGAAAATCCGAACCAAAAGACATGCCAATCGAATATCAGGAAAATGCTGACTTGATCATCAACAAAGACACAGCAAAAGCATTAGGAATCAAGATTCCAGACAAACTTAAAAAAGAAGCTAAGATGGTAACAACACAGAAAAAGACAGATAAAGAATAATAAATAAGATTTTCTTACATATAAATTTATAAGAAGATCAGGGAGTGTCTTCCAGTTTTATGGAAGGCACTTCTGTGTATTTAGAAAAGAGGTAGAAAATGGCATTAGTTACAAATCTTTATAGTGCATTAGCCCAAGGAACATTATGGGGAATCATGGCACTGGGAGTTTATATTACATTTAGAATCTTAGATATCGCAGATTTATCCTGTGATGGAACCTTTGCACTCGGAGGATGTATCAGTGCGATCCTTATCACAAAAGGAGTCAATCCATTTTTAACATTATTATTTGCACTTGTCGGAGGAATGTTAGCAGGACTTGTCACAGGATGGCTGCATACCAAGCTTATGATTCCTGCAATTTTAGCAGGTATCTTAACAATGATCGCACTATGGTCCATTAATATCAGAGTTATGGGAGGTCCAAACGTTTCATTATTAGGAGAGGATACAGCATTTACACAGATGATGAGCCTTTTAGGGGTAGATCAGACACTTGCAACATTATTGGTTGGAGTTATCATTGGAATTATCGTGATCGCAGCCCTGTACTGGTTCTTTGGAACAGAAATCGGATGCGCACTTAGAGCAACAGGAAATAATGAATTTATGGTACGTGCCTTAGGAGGCAATACCGATACATCCAAAGTTTTAGGATTAGTCATTTCCAACGGATTGATCTCAGTATCTGGAGCTTTAGTAGCCCAGAACCAAGGATACGGAGATATCAAAATGGGAACAGGATCTATCGTAATTGGTCTTGCATCCATCGTAATCGGAGAAGTTATCTTCGGAAAACGCTTTAACTTTGCCTATATCCTTGCATCTCTGATCGGGGGAGCAATCGTATATCGTATGATCATTTCATTAGTACTTCATTTAGGATTAAGCACCGATGACATGAAATTATTCACAGCGATCATCGTAGCACTGGCACTTGGTATCCCTGCACTCAAAACAAAATACTCACACCGCAGGACACCAGCATAGAAAGAGGGGCAAAGTTATGTTAGAGATTAAAAATGTACATAAAACATTTAACAAAGGAACGATCAACGAGAAGAAAGCACTAAGCGGAGTAAATCTCCACTTAGATCCAGGAGACTTCGTAACGATCATCGGAGGAAACGGAGCCGGAAAATCCACAACCCTTAACATGGTAGCTGGAGTCTACCCAATCGACCAGGGAACGATCATTCTGGACGGCAAAGACATCTCAGACTTGCCAGAATACAAACGTGCCTACATGCTTGGTAGAGTTTTCCAGGACCCAATGATGGGAACCGCAGCAGGCATGCAGATAGAAGAAAACATGGCCATGGCAAACCGCCGCGGAAAAAGAAGAGGTCTAAGCTGGGGAATCACCAAGAAAGAAAAAGAAATGTTCCGCGAGAAATTAAAAATGTTAGATTTAGGACTAGAAGACCGCATGACATCCAAAGTAGGATTATTATCCGGAGGTCAGAGACAGGCATTAACATTACTAATGGCAACGCTGAAGAAACCAAGTCTGCTGTTACTAGACGAACACACAGCAGCACTCGATCCGAAAACTGCAAAGAAAGTATTAGATATTACAGAAAAGATCGTAGCAAAAGATAATCTCACAACGATGATGGTTACACATAATATGAAAGATGCGATCAACATCGGAAACCGCCTGATCATGATGAGTGATGGAAAGATCATTTATGATGTGAAAGGGGAAGAAAAGAAGAAGCTTAAGGTGGCAGATCTGCTGCAGAAATTCGAAGAAGCAAGCGGCGGAGAATTTGCGAATGATAGGATGCTGCTGTCTTAAATTTTGATTTTAAGTAGTATTCTGTTGTATGAGATAGTCATAAGATAAGAACCAATATTTATAATAAGCCGGTGGCAACACGCATATTTTAAGAGCGTTTTTTACAAATCGCTGATCCGCGCCTGTTCCTTTGAAAACTGATATGTAATGACCTTTGTCAATAGTAAATTAACAGAAATCACAACAAATTTTTATTTTATTGTTTCTGAAGACATCCAGAAAGAGTTCCGATGT
>CABIYF010000020.1 GCA_902362875.1 Eubacteriaceae bacterium
ACTTGATAGATGAAAAGGAAAATCAATAAAAACATAGCGACTATGCGACTTTTAGTCGCTAACACGACGAAGTCGTGAATAATTAAGGATAAATACTATTTTTATAAAATTTGTCCCAAAAGCAAAAGCTGTAACCTACATCTGTCCATGTAAGTGACAACTTTTAGTGAATTATAACATCGCTTTTAGTGTTTTATTCTAACTCCCATTGTGTCTGGATATGAAACTGGAGAACGTACACCTTCTGCAGAAAAACTTCTGGCTTTGTCATCTCTGTATCATTGTTCCACAGACTACTTGCTTGGAAGAACATCTGAGAACCCTGAAACGATCATCCCTGTTGATCATTTAAATTCTGACCAGATTAATGCTTTACTGCATCTGATTTCGTCTATGAACTCTTGATTTATATAAGGGAATTTGCCACCATACATAAATGGTATTCTTTTTCTGAACTCTGCCCTTCTATAATTTCAACTCCTTTATAGCTACACAACTGCTTAATAATATCCCTTATATCCGCTTTGTATTGATTGTAAATTACCTTTCCTTTCTACAATACATCCTGAACAACTTTATTGTAAACCGAAAGGTAATTTTTTTGTATAACAACCGACGCGCACCCGCATAGCGGGTGGTTTAATGCTGAATGGAATTCCATTTTTCGGAGCTGCGAAAAACTCCATTCCATTCAGCAGGCTAAAGCCCATAACAAAAAAAGACCCAGAAAGTAAACTTTCTGAGTCTTTGAAAATTATCATATTCAATCGTAGAAGTAAGAATTACTCGATGATTGTAGCAACTCTTCCTGATCCTACTGTACGTCCACCTTCACGATATCAGACCGGTGTATTGCGATGTGTAAATGGTGATTTTTCGTGTGATTTGTGGTGGAAAATCCGGATTTTCCATTGTGTCCGTGTGGTTTTTGGCGATTTTGTTATCATGGTGTTATCACTGACTTATCTTTTATAAACGACAATTCCCTTATTATTAAATTTTCTTATTCCATCCCTTTCTTGCTGGAAAACTCTTACTTCATTAAAATTATCTCTTCCTCCAAGTTTAAAAGCACTGCTGGCAATATTCTTTGTATTTAATGGATTAGTTGTGGCATAAACATTTACTTTTTTTATATTATTATTTAAGCTCCTGACTTCATTAACAACGCACCTTACTAATTCAGGACTATCATATCTGTTAACATCATTAGTATTATTACGCGATATTAATAATGTCGGTATATTTTTCTTTATTTCCGGTAATTGGCTCAATGAAAGAGGATATGTATCAGAAATCATTACATTCACTTCATCTGTTTCATGCGAAAAATTTGATTTACTTACTGAAATGGTATCATTTTCTTTTTTATCAAACTCTCCGCAATTATATTTATCGAACGTATCATTCAGCACCAGTTTAAATTGCATATATATCGGCACCTGAATAAGGTTACATTCCGAGTACCCCAATATCTTTGAACATATCCGATACCACCCATATCTGTACTGTTTATAATAGTTTCCTCTATTAAACATATATGTTTTATTCCACTTTCTAATTATAAACAATACTACTATTAAAAAGAAAACACCAATTGCCCAATCTCCACCTTTCCAGGCAAAGTAAAAAATATAATCACATATTTTTTGTGACGCTTCCAGCTTAGGCGGGGTCTTTATTAACTCTGTAATTTTAAATATTCTCGGAGCAAAGAACACACCAACAAGCAACAGAAGTTGTAATATTGGTCTGATATTATTTTTTATCCTTTCATAAATTGATTTCATTCCATTTTACCTCACATATTTTTTTCGGGCAAAGCTTTCCTTTTTGCATTCTCCATATGCTGAATGCTTTACGTCCGGCAATGATATGATATTGTACCCCTTTAGGATCTTCTTTACCAATACGTTTCCAATTTTTTAAATCTATAATTGAATAATGTGGTATATCTTCCGGATGTGTATGCCATTCCCCCCAATATGCATACACACCATTATTTTCATTATACAATTTTTCAAAATATTTTAAATGCCCTTCATCTTTTCTGGTATATCTGGTTCTGGTACATATATCATTTTTTAATGGTTTAGATATATACTCAAGAATTATATTTTCATTATTCAGATTTTCCCGTCCGACTATAATTCCACCTTTCTCTGGATCATAATCATTCTTCTGGATCTGATTATATATTTCTTCCAATATTTGATCGCATATCTTTATTTTTCTGTTTTTACTTTCCGTTACAATCATTACATACACCACAATTAATATTTACAAATTGCTTACCAGTCAATATTTTAATCTGTTCCTGTTGTCGCAAATATCGGCCAGATGTTTCCAGATTATGTTTTTCCAGATAGTCACTATCTCCTTTTAAAGATATCAGTAAATTGTCATCGAGGTTTTCTTCAAAAATATTTTTGACCATCTTTAAACAAAGTAACATTGTTTTTAGTGAAACCAAATTTCCATATGGCACGTAAGTCTTTCCACACCCTCCCGCACTTTCCGTTATAATCTGTCCCCTCATGCAGTACGATGTTTTGTCATATAGTTCTCCTGTTTCTTCATCCCGGTCAAAAAAACACTCATAACATCCACAATTTCCATATTTTATATATGCAGCATGATTTCCAATACCATATACTTCATTCCACAAATAAACAACCGGCACTTTGATTTTGTTATTTTGTATCCATGAATTAATCCAACGATTTAAATTATGATTTCCTGCCGCTGAGATAATCAGATTATAGTCTTCAAAATTAATATCTTCTTCTGTAATTGCATCTTCAATTCTTTCCGCCAACGTCGTTATCTTTACTTCCGGAATATTTTTTTGTATATATGTGTTCAAAGCTTCGCACTTGTAACGATTAACATATTCCATTCCCAACACATGCCTGAATATATTTTCTTCCGTCAACTTCTCATAATCAACAATAGTAAGATCCTCATATCCTGCTTTTGCGAGCTCGCATATAACATGTCCACCAATCGAACCGCAGCCTATTATAAGTATTCTGTTTTTATAGTTTTCGCTGTCCTGTTCTGTTACACGCTTCATCAAAAACTTTTTATCAGCTCTTTCCATAAGCAACGGCTGCAGTTCTTCTACTTTTTCCAGAGAAGTCTCTTTTAACATGCCACCTTTTATATACATTCCTACAAGATGTGTCTGTCCTGATGGCTGATGAATTTCAAACACAACAATTCTATCTTGTCGAGAACGTGGCATAATTGAAGCAAGTTCTCCCTCCGGCACAAAATGTAAAAGAGCATTCAAATAATCTATCGACAGTTTTTTTCTTATGTCCGGTGGAAAAATATATTTTTCAGAATATATTACAAAATATGCTATATTCATGACCGGCGTTTTTTCCAGATTCCAACGTTTTAAACTTTCAACATTTTCTCCAATATAAATTGGTGCTTTTTTGCATCTCTTTATATACTCTATCTGTCTTTCTTTTTTCCTTTTGGAACTTTTTTTAATGCCCCCTTTTACGATACGATTTTTTCTATCTGTTTCCACTGCCAAATGTGCAATTCTGCAATCTTTCAGTTGAGCCCAGTATAATTCAAATTCATTTATAAAATCGTTTTTATTTTCTCCAGAAAAACCTTGTTTCAAAATTGTCTGTGCACGCAATAATGATTGCATCATAATTCCAGGTAAATTCTGATCTATCAAAATACCTTCCGTTTCAAACAAACACAGTTTTCCTTTATTATCTATATGCGGCATATAAACAAGTTCATTATAATCTGCAACATATATATCCACTAAATCTCTATACCATTTTTCCGGAACTGCTATATATACAACAAACGATTCTCTTTCATTTATTACCAGTTCTCCCTGCAAAACTGTCTGATAGACATTTTCAAATAATTTAGCCTCTTTTATAATGCTTACATTTTTTATAACATCACTTTCCTGTAAGATTCGTTTGAGTTCTTCTGGTGAAAACATCTTAATCTACTCCTGATGCACTTGTTGAAGGTATAAAATTCATTTGTTTTTTGGCTGCATTTTTCTTTTCCGGAATCGGGAAATCATCTCCAAAAATTTTACTCAGCATCTTACACTGTTCCACTTCATCTGTTTCACTTTTTACAGCTTCCAGATCATCAACCAAATCATCAATCTTTTCTTTAAAATCTGTCATATAATTATCTGACATCTTTCTGAAGAGATTAACATCGGATTCAAAGTTCAATGAAGAAGGCAAATTGTATTCTATAGTATATATTAATCGTCCATTTTCACTCACTTCTTTAAACACAAACAGCTTTTGAATTTCTTTTGCAAAACTAATCACAGCCTGTAAATCATCATAACAATATTTTTCTTCCATATAATCATATTTTTTTGAAGCTTCAAAATGATCTACAGCAATTAACGTAATTGCTATGCTTGGTGGTTCTGCATTTCCCGAACTACTGAATTTCTTATTTTTCCAACGTTTTATATATCTTACTACTCTGCGAAATTGTTCGCGATCTTCTTTGTTATCATCACCTTTATATTTATCATTAACATATTCTACAAGCCCGACCGGATCAGATTTCTCCCAGCATGTTTCTTCTGAATCCCTGTTTTTTCCACGTGCAAGATATAACTGACTGTCAGAATCATCTTTGTCTTCATAAACGTAAGTAACTAAATCCACATGATATGCAGCTTCGCCATCTTTCTTGTATGTTACTGTCACACATGGTTTTTTTATTTTTGCGCCATACTCAGTATGATTTTTTAACAGATCTCTTATTTTCTCTTTCAGGTCCATTGGTTCATAATCATCACGATTAACATGAAAACGTAAACCTACATCTATATCATATTCTTTATCCAGTGGTTCAACCCCCAGATGCATACTATAACTTCCCTGATTGTACTCATCAAATGCAGGCATATCGTCATCATTTCTTAATATACCTAATAAAATATCTCTTTTTTCTTTCAGTTCACTTTTAACGTCATAATCCATTTTTATTACTTTGTTAAATTCTTTAAAATATGTCTGCAAACTCATTTTCCGCGCTCCTTCCTTAGCACTCTCTTTTGTTGAGTGCTGATAATTATCAGTATATCATTCTTTTCCGATTAAAACAAGTTACACTAATCACTGAAATTTTTTTTCAAATCTCCAAGCTATATTGTTCATTCTGCAAATAATCCTCCAGTTGATGCAATTTATCTTCTCGGAATTCTTCATCTTTTTTCATTTTCTTTATTGTGCATTCCCACACAATTACTACTTTGACTTTTTTACGCATCAATTCTTTTCGAACATATTCATCCCTCTTTATATTTGCGTCAAACTTTTTCTGCCAGAATTCTACCCTTGATTTTGGCATGTAAGCATATTTGCATCCCTCGTGCCTGTGCCAGAAACACCCATGTACAAAAATTGCTGTATTGTATTTTCTCATGTATATATCCGGATGCCCCGGCACACTTTTTGAATTCACGCCATATCTGTAACCTCTGGCAAACAATAATTTTCTCAGATATATTTCCGGCTTCGTATTCTTGGAATGTATCGCTGCCATATTTTTGCTACGTTCTTCTGGACTCTTGATGTCCATATTATCCCTCGATTTCCTGTATATACTTCACAAAACGTGCAATGGTCCAGATTCTGTCCCGTCTGTCTTTCGGATAAGATACAATATATGGTTCCGGAACTACTAATACTACATTTTCAGCCTGCATCTCATCCATCTGTGCTCCTGAGATTCCCTGTTGTAACGTACAAAGATATTTGGGTGAATCTTTTAATCTGTTCGCCTCATTCAAGACCTGTCTCCAACGATCTTTACATGTAGTTTTAGCTGCAAGCGTTACCAGTTTCTGAATATCAAAACTGCTGTTATGGTATGCCTCTCCTGAAGGAAATATAAAATCTGGTTTCTTGTTTCCTTCTGTCACCGCCTGAGCTGAATACTGAATGGCATTTCCATCAAATATCGCAGCAAGATGATGTTCAAGACTTTTTCCTGCTCTGCTCTTTCTTCTGTTCAAGACCATATTTGCAACTTTTACAAATTCATCCACATCTGAAAATCCCTTAGTTATAATGTCTCCATACCTTGCATACTCCAGAGCACGAAACAGCGTATACTCCATATTAGTCCAGTCAATTATTTTCCTGTCCGGATTTGTCTGTATATATTCAATATGATCATAAGCTCTGTCCTGTATATATCTTGCAGTAGCTGACATTTCTTCTGACGTTGGAAAATCCACCTCAAGATTTGCTATAAATTCCTGAATTGCTATTTGTTCCTGTGCTTCTGCCCGGACATTTTCAACATTTATCAAACTGTTTGTTTCTGTCGGACTGATGCCAAACGCATTAAGAAATTCCTCAATTTCCTCTTCTGTATCCAAGAAATATCCACTGTAGTTTTCTTCTGCCTGTTTTGTAAAAACAAACAACGAACCTGTCTGATTTATATGCAGGAACGGAAATCCTCGTCCAAATCTTGTTATTCTAAGTTCGTTTTTACTTGCATAATAAGTAAAACAGCTTTCCGTTTCAAAATCATTCTGCCATTTTATTTTTACAGTCCTTTTAGGTATTCCCTCCTGTTCAAGCTGTTCTCTGGAGAACAACATTTCCATCGCAGTTTTTGAAATCAGGATTCCCGACTGATGAGCACCGGTCGCACCTGTATCATTTGCCGAAAGAAATTTGCAAAAGCTTTTTTCACTGTTTAACACTGATGTTATCGCAATTTCCGCATAGCCTACTGACATTTAAATCACCTTCCTCTGTATATCCTGTTCTTTCTCATTATCCATTGTTTCAATGTTGTTAACTATCAGTTTTGCAACTTCTCCCATTAATGGAACGACTACAGAGTTTCCAAATTGCTTATATGCCTGTGTATCCGAAACAGGAATCTTAAATGTATCCGGGAATCCCTGCAATCTTGCACATTCTCTCGGAGTCAACCTTCTCGGATTCTTTCCTTCCTGTGCAATAAGCACTTCCGATCCATCTTTGTAATACCTAGCACTCAATGTCCGGGACACTCCATCCAAAGGTGCTATTCCATATCCAAACCCATTACCGGCTGCCCGATGCTTTGCTGCGTAATTCTGCAGATATGTCCACAATTTATCAGACAATGTGTATTTATCTGCAACCTCTTCATCAAGAATATCTCTCATAACAGGTTTTGGAACATGTGGTGTAAGATTAAACTCAAAATCAATTTTATCTCCATAGCGTTCTCTGTCAAATCCTACAATTAATATTCTCTCTCTGTGCTGAGGAACATAATTCTGTCCATCCAGAACTTTATAGAAAATTTCATAGTCCAACTCTTCCAGTGACTCTCTGATTACCTGAAAAGTTCTTCCTTTATCATGGCTGCATAAATTTTTAACATTTTCAAGCATAAATGCTTTTGGTCTTTTTTCTTTCAATATCCTGCAGACATCAAAAAACAATGTGCCCTGTGTTTTATCCTCAAATCCAGTAGCTCTTCCCATACTGTTTTTCTTTGATACCCCGGCTATTGAAAAAGGCTGACACGGAAATCCGGCAACCAGAATGTCATGATCCGGAATATCTGCAGCATTAACTTTTGTAATATCCCCTTCCGGCTGTTCTCCAAAATTTGCGAAATAGGTCTGCTGACTGTACTTGTTCCATTCACTCGAATAAACACATTGACCGCCGGCCCGGTCAAATGCAATACGCATACCACCAATCCCGGCAAAAAGATCAATAAATGTAAATTTTTTCTCTTTTCCTGTATTCTTCTTCTTTTTTACATCACTCATATAATATGCTACTGCTTCTCTAACACAGTCCTGCATACTCAGTTCATTCTTTTCTGAATAAGAATTCAATTCATTATATAACTCATCGTCTACTCTTATATGTACCTGTCTCATTCTCATCACTCCTGGGAATATATTTATACCTGTTTTTTCCCTATTATACTCTAATGCAATTTAAAAAGCAAGCGAAAATACGAACATACTTTCGTTTGCTTTTTCCCTTTTATTGATTATCCACTACTATGAATATATAATTTTCATAACACTTTCTTCTGCAATATTCTTAATATTATTCATCCTCCTCACCCATTCCATCTGTTTCTGCCTCTTTAGTTCTTCCGTCACTCCCCACTGTTCAGCCATCTGTTCTACCAACATCTCAACTTTTTCTCTTACTTCTTTATCAACCTGATTCAGATGTTCCGTCAATTTCCCGGTCAGTACCAAATACTGATACCTTGCACTCCGGTGCTCCTTCAGAAACTGTTTTCGCATTATTCCATACTTCCCATATGTAGGTTCTTCCTCATTGATTTCCAAATCTGGCAGATAATAATCTCCATGCAGTGTGTAGTTCAGTCCGTTCTTTTCATCATAAATCTGTTTCTTCATATTCTTACAACTCCATTCCTCTGTACTTTGCTTTATTCTTCTTAATTTTTGCATTGTGTTCTTCACTTCGTTCTCTTGCCCATTGTATACGGTCACCTATTTTTTTCGGCATCTGCTCTTTCTGTTTTTTCGCTTCAAGTTCCGTCTGCATCCGGATATCGTCCTGCACCAGTCGTTCTACCATATCTTTCCCCAACATGCGTAAAAGTCGGTTATACCTGTCTGCAATTCCCTGCAGTATTTCTTTCTCACCAGACAATTTCTGATAATCTTTCTGAACTTCTGCCAGTTCCTTTTTTGTTTTTTCATGCTCTTGCTTTTTCTTCTGAAACTTACTTTTCCAACTATCTCTTTCTCTTGTGAGTTCTTTCACCAGTGCAGCCATCGCACCGATTTTGTTTTTCATTTCAATGAATAATGGTTTTATTTTCTTATCCCGGTAAGTTACCGCACGTTCCAATGCTGTAGCTTCCGGCAGAAATGTTTTGATCATTCCATATTCTTTTATTTCCTTACTGACATTATCCATCACTGGTTGCAGGAATTCTCTTCTGTCTTCCAGTTTTTTCAATTCCGTTTCTGCTTTCTCCGCACGTTTTTCCGCTATCTCTTTATCTTTCTGGAACTGAATTTTTTCTTCTTCCAGTAGCTTAATATCTGCCCTTGCTTCTACAATCTGAGAAGTCAATCCTTCATTCTCCACTGTCAGATTTTCTTTTTCCTGTTCCAATTCCTGCACTTCCTTTTTGCGTTCTTTTTTCTTGAAATTGTAAACATCCAGATGTTCTTCATGTGTGCCTTTCTGTTCCCACTCAATTCCATGCTGTTTTGCAATTTCAGCCAGCACTTCCTTTTCATGATTTATCCACTGATTCAGTTCTGTATCATGCTTATTTCCACCTTGAAATCCAAGACTTTTCAATGCCTGCTTCAGTGAAACTCTGGTATCCATTCCTTTTCCCTTCCAGTTGGTCACATAAGGAACAAAGTCAATATGCAGATGCGGAGTAGCTTCGTCCTGATGCAGATAGCAGCTAAATACCCGAAGTGTCGGATTCCGTTTCTGGAAGTCTTTCACATATTCGTCCAGTACCTTTACAGCCAGATTTCCTTCTAACGTTCCCTCTGCCATATCCTCACGATTACCAATCTGGAATATTACTTCATGGAACAGCTTCTCCTGTTTGCCCTGTCGGATTTTTTCATAATAATTTGCAATCTGCCGGTCCTTTCTTTTCCCGACATTGTATCTCTCCGTAGCATCGTCAAATAGTTCCTTATAAACTTCTTTCAGATTTTCATTCTGGTAACAAATATTCAATTGTACTCTGTCCGGATCTACATTCTCTGCTACAAAATCCCGTCTGTTATGAGCCAGTGAACCGGCTCCGATCATGCCACTGATTGTCCGTTTCATCATAAATTTTTTCACCTCTTTTCTGTTTGAGTGCCAGATATGGCACATAATTTTTATTTACGCCAGACATGGCGATATTTAAGAAACTTTCGCCGGATACGGCGGTTTTGTTACTTTTGTCAAAAGTAACGCAAAAGCACTTTCGACAGCCGTACCGTCCATCAAAAGTCCCCTTGCGCCCTGCCGGGGGCATAACGTCCGGTGGACGTCTGCTTTACACCAGCCGAAGCGGATCATAGACCTATTTATCCAGGTATCCTTGCCTGCACATATTCCAGATCTCCACAATAAGATGTCCCCTCCAGATACCATTCTCTTGCCAGATTCATCTCCATTCTGGTCTGTACCCATTCATCACCTACCAGCACTTCCAGTCCTTCTCCACAGTGAAATCCTGTATCAATCCATAAGTCTGATGATAATAATCCATATCTTCCATTGCTGCTGTTATATCCTAATCTTCCCTGTTTCATCATTTTCTGCTCCTTTCCAGTCTGTAAACGGAATTTGTAAACGGGACTCAAAAGATTTTAAAAGTTAACTTTTTAAGTTTTTCCTTCAAGTTCCGTTTACATCGTTTACAATAATCTTTACTCAAACGGTATTTCTAACTGTTCCGGCACTTCCATAAATCCGTCTTTATCTTTCTTCACAGAATCTTCCATCCGTTTCCATGAACGCTGTATTCCATACTCCTTTCCGAACCGATGTGTACCATGTGGTTTCCAGCCTTCAATCGCATTGTTCATAATATTTGCAATTTCTTTGCCTTCCCACTGTTTCATTTCTCCAGTTCGATGTAATGCATCATCGAACAGAATTCTGGTACATACATAATCGTCATCGTAATCATCAAGAAATGCCTGTATGATTCCGGCATTGGTATCTTCCGGCATGAATTCCTTCTGCAGACGCTTTGCCTCTTCTTCAATTTCCTTTGTGAATCCTAAGAACACATTTCCCTGTCGATACAGCACCATTGCTTCCGCCCAGGCCTGTTCGATATAGGCTTTGCTCTCTGCCTCATTGTCCAGAATATGAACTTCTGCTTTCGACATATCTGTCATCACCGGAGCAAATCGTCTGTTTCCGGTTCTGTCCAGAGGAAGAAAATTCAGATCATTTGATGTTCCGCAAAATACACACTGTCTCGGTCTGTCTTCCGGGTGAACTTCATAAGGCACTTTATAAGTTTCTTTCTGTCTGCTCAGAAACGATTTTATCTGTTCAATATTCTTTGCTGTGATAGTTGCCTTCATTTCTCCCATTTCGATAATCCAGTGGTTCTGCAGTTTTCTGTAAATATTTTCATCGTCCAGATGATCCAGATTGTCGCTGAACCATTCTTCTTTTATCGCCAGATATTTGAAAAACGTAGACTTTCCGGCTCCCTGACTTCCAACCAGGCACAGCATAATGTCATATTTTATTCCTGGTTCATAAATTCTTGAAATCGCTGCCAGCATGTGCATTTTCATTACTCCGTTTGTGTATTTGCTCTTTTCTGCTCCCAGGAAATGCGGAAGCATATTTTCTATTCTTGGAATTCCGTCCCAGACCAGACTCTCCAGATAATCTCTGATTGGGTGATATTTATTTTCATTGGAAACAATATCTATTCCTGCTTTGATCACACGCTCACTTGTCAGTTCATAATTTTCTTCCAGATACATCTTCAGATTATTTTCATCAGTATCTGTAACCGTAGGACTGTTATTCCTCCGCTCCCAGGGAACCTCTTTTACAATGTCCATTCTTCCAGAAAGTTCATTTCGTTTAATCGCTTTTTTCAATACCGGATCATTTTGAAGTACGGTTACACAATTTCTAATTGTCTGCTTTGTTCTTCCTTTATCCGTATGCTCCAACATATTATTGACATCTTCTGTTGTAAGCATTTCCTCGTTCACAATATCTTCTAATTCCATCAAGGACTTCTCGCTGATATTCGTTAATTCTTTCTTCAATTTTTTCAACCTCCCTTCTCTTCATCTTGAAAAACTCTACAATTTCTTCTCCTGTTCCAAACATCAGCACGTCCAGATAGTCATTTATCTTTCTTTCATTTGCCAATGCCTCCGTAAATAATTCGTGCCACTCTTCATCCGGTTCTGGTCTGTAAAACTCTTTCCAGAACTGAATCCATTTCAGATATCTGATCAGCACGTCTGTTGTATGTTTCAACCACTGCTCCAGTTTTTCTCTGATCATCACAACTTTAGATTGCTTTTGCTTTAAGGAAGCCCTGCTTCGGGGCGTCCTCTCGTATTTGATTCTGTTTCCGACCTTAATATCCAGTCCAAAATCTTCTACCAGCTTTTTTGCGGCTTCATACTGTGATATTCCAAATAACCTTGCTGTAAAATCTATCGCATCACCGCCCACTCCACATGCAAAGCAGTGATATATTTTATCTGCCTTCATACTTGGGTGTCGGTCTTTATGAAACGGACAACACGCCATTCCATTTCTTTTTACTTTAATCCCGTAATGCTCCGCAGCCTGTCTGGCTGTCACACATTCTTTTACCTGTTCAAATAATGTCACTTTTACCTCCTGCCCCTCTGAGCAAGTCTCCGATGAACAGATATTCGGGAATTGTTGTATCTTTCAATTCGTGATATACTTAATCTGCCAAGATGGTATATCAGTGAATCTGATTATCAGAGAACTTGCTCAGATATTTTATCTGGGCTTTTTCTTTTTGTCTGTCAGTAGCCATAGCTTTTGCTCCTTACACAAATCTCCTTGTAGGAATAATAATGATTTCAAATTTGCTTCCGTCCTCTAATTCAAGAAGAATCACATAATCTGAATCCCGATCCGGTAAAATGGAACTTATTTTCAGCTTCTTACTGTAGTTAATTGCATCAAATATTTTTCCGACTACTTTCTTTGTTTTCATTTGCTTCTTTTCCTCCGTATTAACGTTTATTGTCCAGCATCTCAGCAACTTTTTTCTGCTGTGACGGGTACAGATGCCCATAAGTGTTCAATGTCATCTGAATGTCTTTGTGCCCCAGCCTTTCCTTGATAATCAGTGGTTCTACGCCCTGGTAGATCAGATATGCCACATGGCTGTGACGGATATCGTGCACTCTGATTGGTTTTACACCGGTCAGTGCTTCATATTTCTTAAGACGTTTCTGCAGTGTTCTCGCCACAATCGGAAACAACCGCTGATCTTCCGGAAATCCATAATGCTTCTTTGCATACTCCTGTACCTCTTCCTTAAGAAAATTTGGAATGTCAATAGTACGGACCGAATTTTCTGTTTTTGGAGTATCAATCACATCTCTTTTCCTGATCCGGTTATAGGTCTTATTGATATGCAGGAGATTTCCACTCATATCAAAATCCGAAAGACTCAATGCCAGAAGCTCTCCTTCCCTGATTCCTGTCCAGAACAGAATTTCAAATATCAGATAATCTTCACTCCCCGGCTCAATCCCAGCGATAAATCTGTCATATTCTGCTTTCGTCCAGAACTCCAGCTTATTTGCATCCGATTTCCCCATCTTTTTTACTTTCTTACATGGATTTTCCTTCAAATTGTAAATTTTCTGTGCATGATTAAACAGTGCATTTAACTGATTCTGGATCATGCGCTCATAAGTCTTGCTGTATCCTTTTTCCTGAATGGCATTCTGCCACTGGATAATCTCTGCCGGTGTAATTTCATTCATTTTTCTTGTTCCAAAATATGGAACAATGTGCTTGTTCATCATGTGCTGCTTATTACGGATTGAATTTTCTTTCAGTTCATTCTTTTTATCTTCGAAATAGACTTGAATAAAACTGTTCATCTCCATTTTCATATCCGCTGCAGTCTTTCTTATGAATTCCTTTTCATAATTCAATGCTTCTTTCTTTGTCTTGAACCCTCTTTTCAGCTTCTGCGTTTTCTTACCTGTCCAGTCAATATAGCGGAAGCTCACATACCAGGTTCCCTGTGTTTTGTCTTTGTAAGCTGACATCTTAAAACCTCCTTCATACTGCTCTCTGAGAGCATCCATAAAATTTTGTTTCCCAGTAGGGACGTGGAATCTTTCCACGAACTGCCACATATCCTTCCTTTGCCAGTTCATCATTAAGCTGCTTCAGAATGGAATATGCTTTACTGCGTTTCACGCCTAATTCTTCCATGACATCATCAACAGTCATCATATAATTAGTTCTCATAGCGTCCTCCTTTCCAGTCACTTTTGTGACTCTTTTGATGTTTTCTACTATAATTCACTTTTGTGACTTTGTCAATAACCTTTTGCGAATTTTATTTTTATATTCCATTCTACATTTTCAGGCTCTGCGAAAATCAACCTCTTTCGCATCATTCACTTTTGTGCTAGAATAGAATCACAAATATTATTAAGGAGGCAGCATTATGGTAGGTAAAAAAATCCGGGCATACCGGGAATTCAGAGGGTACAGTCAGATACAGTTAGCCGAGCTGTCCGGCATTAACGTAGGAACGATCAGAAAATATGAACTGGGAATCCGGAATCCAAAACCGGATCAGTTAGAAAAGATAGCAACTGCATTGGGATTAAATGTAAGTGTTTTTCTGGATTTTAATATTGAAACAGTCGGAGATGTACTCTCCCTGTTGTTTTCTATTGATGATTCAGTGAATCTCTCACTTGCTGAGACACCTGATCAGAAGGTTTCACTGACGTTCGATAATCCTACAATGCAGGACTTTTTCAGGAAATGGTGTCAATTTAAAAATGTCTATGAAAAGGAAAAAGCTGAAATATTATCTATTGAAGATGCTGAGAAAAGACAGGAAGAACTGGATAAGCTGAACACTACCCAGGAAGAATGGAAACTGCGTGCTATGGGAACTACGATAGGTTGTCATACCATCGTTAAGAAGGGCGCTGAAGGCAATGACATCAAGACATATGATCTTACTTAATCCACAGTCAAGCCTTTGAATTGTGAATAAATCCACTTTATCTGTTATCATATTTGCGAAAAATATATATTTTGCTATCATTCTGTTATCACAAACGGTTGTCAGGATATTCTCCCGGCAACCGTTTTTCTATGCTGTTCGTTATTCTTTTCCACTCTTTTTTATATTTCCAGGCAACAGAAAAACCCGTAGAACCGAAGTTCTACGGGTATCTTACGTTTGGACACAACGTTATCTTGCGATAACATATCTATATTCAGATTGTATTACTCGATGATTGTAGCAACACGTCCTGATCCTACAGTACGTCCACCTTCACGGATAGCGAAAGATAATCCCTGAGCCATAGCGATTGGGTGAATTAATTCGATAGTCATTTCTACGTTGTCACCAGGCATGCACATTTCTGTTCCTTCTGGTAATTCGATAACACCTGTAACGTCTGTTGTTCTGAAGTAGAACTGTGGACGATAGTTGTTGAAGAATGGAGTATGACGTCCACCTTCATCTTTTGTTAAAACGTATACCTGAGCTGTGAATTTTGTATGGCATGTGATTGAACCTGGCTGGCAAAGAACCTGTCCTCTTTCGATTTCGTCTCTCTGAACACCACGTAATAATGCACCAATGTTATCTCCAGCCTGAGCTTCGTCTAACAGTTTACGGAACATTTCTACACCAGTTACAACAACTTTTCTTGTTTCTTCTTTGATACCAACGATTTCAACTTCGTCAGATACGTGAAGAACACCACTTTCTACTCTACCAGTTGCTACTGTACCACGTCCTGTGATAGAGAATACGTCTTCGACTGGCATTAAGAAAGGTTTGTCTGTGTCACGCTGTGGATCTGGAATATAGCTGTCAACAGCATCCATTAATTCCATGATCTTATCTCCCCATTCTCCGTTAGGATCTTCAAGAGCTTTTAAAGCAGATCCCTGGATTACAGGAATGTCATCTCCTGGGAATTCGTATTCATTTAATAATTCACGAATTTCCATTTCTACTAATTCTAATAATTCTTCATCGTCAACCATGTCACATTTGTTCATGAATACTACGATGTAAGGAACACCTACCTGACGAGATAACAGGATATGTTCTTTTGTCTGAGCCATTACACCATCAGTAGCAGCTACTACTAAGATAGCTCCGTCCATCTGAGCAGCACCAGTGATCATGTTCTTTACATAATCGGCATGGCCTGGGCAGTCTACGTGAGCGTAGTGACGTTTTTCTGTTTCATACTCAACGTGAGCTGTAGAGATTGTGATTCCACGTTCTCTTTCTTCTGGAGCTTTATCGATATTTTCAAAATCTACTGCTGCGTTTCCTGCTACACGTGCAGAAAGAGTTTTTGTGATTGCAGCTGTTAAAGTAGTTTTACCGTGGTCTACGTGTCCGATAGTACCAATGTTGCAATGAGGTTTGCTTCTCTCAAACTTTTCTTTAGCCATTTTAAATGTCCTCCTTATTCGGCCCATTAGGGCAATTACAATAATGATCTCTAAACTTCAAAATTAGTGCCCCGGCTAAGGGCTGTCCTAAATTTGATTATATTTCATTTAAACAAATATTTCAAGACTATTTTGACAAAATAGTCCCGAAATATTTATATATTAATTTTTCTTACTTATCAGCAAGTACTTTTTCCTGTACGTTCTTTGGTACTGGTTCGTATTTTTCAAAGAACATAGAGTAGTTACCACGTCCCTGAGTTCTAGAACGTAAGTCTGTAGAATATCCGAACATTTCAGATAATGGAACGAATGCACGAACCATCTTACCGCTCGCGATATCATCCATACCTTCGATACGTCCACGACGAGAGTTAATATCACCGATAACGTCTCCCATGTATTCTTCAGGCATTGTAACTTCGACTCTCATGATTGGCTCAAGCAGGATAGCTCCGGCTTTCTGCATAGCCTCTTTAAATGCCATAGATCCGGCAATGTGGAAGGCCATTTCACTAGAATCGACATCATGGTAAGATCCATCATATACTGTAGCTTTAACACCAAGTACTGGGAATCCTCCTAAGATACCAGACTGAGCTGCTTCTTCGATACCTTCTCCAACTGCTGGGATGTATTCTTTAGGAATAGATCCACCAACAACTGTAGATTCGAACTTGAACAGTTCTTCTCCGTTGGCATCCATTGGCTCAAAGTGAACTTTACAGTGACCATACTGACCACGACCACCAGACTGTTTAGCATATTTGCTGTCAACGTCAACGGCTTTTGTAAATGTTTCTTTGTATGCTACCTGAGGAGCACCAACGTTAGCTTCTACTTTGAATTCACGAAGCAGACGGTCAACGATGATTTCCAGATGAAGTTCACCCATTCCGGAAATGATTGTCTGTCCTGTTTCCTGATCTGTATGAGCTCTGAATGTAGGATCTTCTTCGGCCAGTTTAGCAAGTGCTTCAGACATTTTACCCTGATCACCTTTAGTTTTAGGCTCGATCGCTACGTCGATAACTGGTTCTGGGAATTCCATGGATTCCAGAATTACAGGATGCTGTTCATCACAGATTGTGTCACCAGTTGTTGTAGATTTGAAACCTACTGCAGCTGCGATATCTCCTGAATATACAACATCTAACTCTTCACGCTTGTTAGCATGCATCTGTAAGATACGTCCAACACGCTCTTTTTTGTTCTTTGTTGCATTTAGTACATAAGATCCAGATTTGCATGTTCCAGAGTAAACACGGAAGAATGCAAGTTTTCCTACGAATGGGTCTGTCATGATCTTAAATGCTAAAGCTGAGAATGGTTCATCATCAGATGAATGTCTTTCAACTTCGTTACCATCTTCATCGACACCTTTGATAGCTGGGATGTCTGTTGGAGCTGGCATAAATTCGATAATAGCATCCAGTAATTTCTGAACACCTTTATTTCTATATGCTGTACCGCAACATACTGGAACTGCTTTACATTCGCAAGTTCCTTTTCTTAATGCAGCTTTTAATGCATCAACGCTTGGTTCTTCACCTTCCAGATATTCCATCATCAGATCGTCGTCTAATTCGCAGATCTTTTCGATTAATTCTGTATGATAAAGTTCAGCATCTTCTTTCATATCTTCTGGGATTTCAACGATAGAGATGTCTTCACCTTTGTCATCATTGTAGATGTAAGCTTCCATCTCGAATAAGTCGATGATTCCTTTGAAGTCGTCTTCTTTACCGATAGGTAACTGAAGTACTACTACGTTAGCTCCCAGACGTTCTTTCATCTGGTCTACTGCTCCGTAGAAGTTAGCACCTAAGATATCCATCTTATTGATGAATGCCATTCTAGGTACATTATAAGTATCAGCCTGTCTCCATACGTTTTCAGACTGAGGTTCTACTCCACCTTTTGCACAGAAGACTGCTACTGATCCATCAAGTACACGCAGAGAACGTTCTACTTCAACTGTGAAGTCAACGTGACCTGGAGTATCAATGATATTGATACGATGCTCTAAAGCACCTTTTTTAGGCTTGCAATGATCCTGCAGTGTCCAATGACATGTTGTAGCCGCAGAAGTGATTGTGATACCTCTTTCCTGTTCCTGCTCCATCCAGTCCATAGTAGCAGTACCATCATGAGTATCACCGATTTTATAGTTTACACCAGTGTAATAAAGGATACGCTCTGTTGTTGTTGTTTTACCAGCATCAATATGAGCCATGATTCCGATATTTCTGGTTCTCTCTAATGGATATTCTCTTCCAGCCAAGATTTTTTCCTCCTATAAGTTTTAACATAGAAGCATGTCTGGCAATACGCCAGAACAGATTCTTGAAATTAGAATCTGTAATGTGCGAATGCTTTGTTTGCTTCTGCCATCTTGTGCATATCTTCTTTTTTCTTTACAGATGCTCCTGTATTGTTGGAAGCGTCAAGAAGTTCTTTTGCAAGACGTTCTTCCATTGTTCTTTCTCCTCTTTTACGTGAGAAAGTTGTGATCCAACGAAGCGCTAATGCCTGTCTTCTGTCTGGTCTAACGTCGATAGGCACCTGATATGTTGCTCCACCGATACGTCTAGCTTTTACTTCAAGAACTGGCATGATGTTGTTCATAGCTTCTTCGAATACTTCTAAAGCTGGTTTTCCAGCTTCTTCTTCGATACGGGCAAATGCTCCGTATACGATTTTCTGAGCAACTCCTTTTTTACCATCTAACATAATGTTGTTGATTAATTTTGTCACAACCTTATTGTTGTAAATAGGATCTGCTAATACGTCTCTTTTCGCAATATGTCCTTTACGTGGCACGGTTCTTCCCTCCTTAATAATCATTAATTCATCGGTACTCATACTTAGTTATTGCATGTTCGTGCAGGACTTTTATATCTCCTGTAACCTTTGTAGGAAACAATAAAGTTCCGGCACAACTATACAAGGTAGCGTTTAAATTACGCTGCTTTGTACCAATTTAGTTTTGTTTTATTTTTTCTTAGGTCTTTTAGCTCCATATTTGGAACGAGCCTGCATTCTGTTAGCTACACCTGCTGTATCAAGTGTACCTCTAACGATATGGTAACGAGTACCTGGTAAGTCCTTAACACGACCACCACGAATCAGAACAACACTATGTTCCTGTAAGTTATGTCCTTCACCTGGGATATAACTTGTTACTTCGATTCCGTTAGAAAGACGAACTCTGGCGATCTTACGTAAAGCAGAGTTAGGCTTTTTAGGAGTTGCAGTCTTAACAGCTGTACATACACCTCTCTTCTGTGGTGAGCTTGTGTCTGTAGCTTTCTTCTTTAAAGAGTTAAATCCTTTCTGAAGTGCTGGTGCTGTAGATTTCTTTACAGATGTTTTTCTCCCTTTTCTAACTAATTGGTTAAAAGTTGGCATTGATTTCACCTCCATACATGTTTTCTACTGTGGTTACTTAAATTCACCTTGTGACTATGCATGTACTTCTTGGTTTTGCTCCCCAAAAAGGCATGCTAGGCTATTATAAAATGCCTGCATGCCTTTGTCAAGACCTTTTCTCAAGTTTTTTATTAATTTCTATATATTTTTATCTTTTTTGAATCTCATTCTATGGATCTTATTCGAAATCTTTCTTTATTCTGCTGTCTTCAGAAATGCTTTCTCGTCACATCTCTGATATCGATTCTGACAGCTTTTCTTGTGATTTCTTTTCTTGATCTCAACGTTTAGATTCTTTTATCTTATGGCTTCTTTACGCCATCTTTTAACATATAAAAACCAATTCTTTGTTCTTGAGAAAATATTCAGTTGATAAGTTCCTTTTTCTTTGTTAATAAGTTACATCTTGAATACGTTAACTGTTACAAATTTTTCAAATGCTCCACCGGTCAGCTGATTGAATGTTGATCATTTTTTTGAATCTTTCTTGTTTGGATTTCTCTTCTCTGGAAATCTTTCTTGTTTGGATTCTTTTTCTTTGATCATTCTTTTGATCTTATTCTAAATTGATAAGATCTTTTCCATTCTCTCTATCCTTTGTATTGTTTTATGAGGTTGACTCCTTTACCGTTCTATCCGCTTCTAGGACTCTTTAGGTTCTCTCCCGAGATTAAGACATCCTGTTGAGTCAGTCTCATGTTTCCCAATTATTATAATACTTCCGATCCATCAGCTGCCGGTTTTAAAGGTCTTTCCGTTAGCCTTATGGAGCAACTTGGGCGATTCTCCTTTCTTTTAAAACTTATCTTTCATTTGTTGATTTTATTATAGCAATATCTGTCTAATTTGTCAATTAAATAGTATTTTCAGTTTTCTTAAGGATTTTACATACAATAAACAGATTTTTGTTTGATAGACTGAAGTTGATGGAATATTATAAAAATGGTTATCTGTCTGCGACGCGCTTTCGCTCGACTCACACGTAACTGTACTAAGCTCCTGAATGGTCATCCGACCATCCACTCGCTAAGTGCAGACGTGTTCCTACGGTCGCCGACAGATAACCATTTTTATAATATTCAATAATTTCAGTTATCGAAACCACTATGAGATATGTATGTTGAACGGTATTGGCTTCTGCTCTTGGTACTGACAGGCGGAAGATAAAAGTTCTTTACACACGCATCTTCAATAATTCAAAATATTGTTACTATCCACACTATAGACTTCTGGTATATGATAAAAAATAAATAAAAAACCACAAACGCAGCATTGGAATTTTGCCATATTTTGAATAAATTCGCAGCCCAATTGGACGATTGTCTGAGCTTCAAAGACTCTTGTCTTAGATAAACTTCAAAGCGAGTTATCGTAGGAAATTGGGCGGATAAGCGATTTGTTCAAAATATGAGCAAAAATTCCACCGCTGCATTTGTGGTTTTTTATTTATTTTTTATCATATACTCAAAGCCTACAGTTGGCCAACTACAAATTCAAATTATTCTTCGATATCAAATTCTTCATCATCGAAATCGATCTCATCACCGATTGTGAAATCGTCTTCGTCTGTGCTGATCTTGACATCTCTGTAACGTCTCATACCTGTTCCGGCTGGGATCAGTTTACCAAGGATTACGTTTTCTTTTAATCCTACTAATGGATCGACTTTACCTTTGATCGCTGCATCTGTAAGAACTTTTGTTGTCTCCTGGAAGGAAGCTGCTGATAAGAAGGAATCTGTTGCCAGAGACGCTTTTGTGATACCAAGCATGATCTGTTCTGCTGTTGCAGTCTGAAGACCCTGTTCTTCCATCTCTTTGTTTTTCTTTTCAAGTTCTAATACATCAACCATTGCTCCTGGTAAGTATTCTGTATCTCCACCGTCTTCGATACGAACTTTCTTAAGCATCTGACGTACGATAACCTCGACGTGCTTGTCGTTGATATCTACACCCTGTAAGCGGTATACTCTCTGTACTTCGCGGATCATATAATCCTGTACTGCACGGATTCCCTTGATTCTTAATAAATCGTGAGGGTTGATAGAACCTTCTGTAAGTTCATCTCCGGCTTCAAGAATCTGTCCTTCCTGTACTTTCAGACGAGATCCGTAAGGGATCAGATATGTCTTCACATCACCAGTTTCTCTGTTTGTGATGATGACTTCACGTTTCTTCTTAGTATCTTTTAGCTGCACTTCTCCACCAAATTCTGCGATGATCGCAAGTCCTTTTGGTTTACGTGCTTCAAATAACTCTTCGACACGAGGAAGACCCTGTGTGATATCATCACCGGCTACTCCACCGGCATGGAATGTTCTCATTGTAAGCTGTGTACCTGGCTCACCGATTGACTGTGCTGCGATGATTCCGACAGCTTCTCCAACCTGTACAGCCTGACCTGTTGCCATGTTAGATCCGTAACATTTAGCACAAGCTCCTACTCCGGATTTACATGTTAACATTGTACGAATCTTAACTTTTGTATATCCTGCATCACAAACTGCTTTCGCACGTTTTGGTGTGATCATGTGATTTGCTTTTACAAGAACTTCTCCTGTTTCTTTGTTCACAAGTTCTTCAGCTGCGTATCTTCCTGTGATACGTTCTTCTAAGCTTTCGATAACTTCCTGTCCATCCATGAATGCTTCTACATACATTCCTGGAATTTCTTCTCCAGTACCTTCACAGCAGTCCTGCTCACGAATGATCAGATCCTGTGATACGTCTACCAGACGACGTGTTAAGTATCCTGAATCGGCTGTACGAAGGGCTGTATCGGACAGACCTTTACGAGCACCATGCGCTGAAATGAAGTATTCCAGTACATCAAGACCTTCACGGAAGTTAGACTTGATTGGTAATTCGATCGTACGTCCTGATGTATCGGCCATCAGTCCACGCATACCTGCTAACTGTTTGATCTGCTGGTTAGAACCACGGGCTCCGGAATCGGCCATCATGAAGATGTTGTTTAAGCGGTCTAATCCAGTGATCAGTTTATTTGTTAATACGTCATCGGCATCGAACCATGTCTTAACAACAGCTTTGTAACGTTCTTCTTCAGTCATCAGACCACGTTTGTACTGTTCTGTAATAAATTCTACCTGTTTCTGTGCATCTCCTAAGATCTGTGGTTTCTCAGGTGGCACTGTCATATCAGAAATGGATACTGTTAAGGCTCCTCTTGTAGAGAATTTGTATCCGATCGCTTTAATATCATCTAAGACTTCTGCAGTCTTTGTTGCTCCATGAATGTTGATACATCTGTCAAGGATCTGTTTTAACTGTTTCTTTCCTACGTGGAAATCAATCTCGTATGCTAAAGCATTCTCTGGTTTGCTTCTGTCTACAAATCCTAAATCCTGTAAGATGATCTCATTGAACAGGATACGTCCAAGTGTACAATCTACGATCTGGGAAATAGGATTTCCATCTTTGTCTACACCTGTACGTCTTACTTTGATCTTAGAATGAAGTGTGATTACCTTATTCTCATAAGCTAAGTATGCTTCGTTCTCAGATTTGAAGTATTTACCTTCACCTTTGTCTCCATCTTTCTCTAATGTCAGATAGTAGATACCAAGTACCATATCCTGAGAAGGAACGGCTACTGGACCACCGTCAGATGGTTTTAACAGGTTGTTTGGTGATAACAGAAGGAATCTACACTCTGCCTGAGCTTCCACAGATAATGGAAGATGGACAGCCATCTGGTCACCATCGAAGTCGGCGTTGTACGCTGTACATACCAGTGGATGCAGACGGATCGCTTTACCTTCTACCAGGATAGGCTCGAATGCCTGAATTCCCAGTCTATGCAGTGTCGGTGCACGGTTTAACATAACAGGATGTTCTTTGATGACATCTTCTAAGACATCCCATACTTCTGGCTGAAGTTTTTCAACCATTTTCTTAGCTGATTTAATATTATGAGCTAATTTACGCTCAACTAATTCTTTCATAACGAATGGCTTGAATAATTCGATTGCCATTTCTTTTGGAAGGCCACACTGGAAAATCTTTAAGTCTGGTCCTACTACGATAACGGAACGTCCAGAATAGTCTACACGTTTTCCTAACAGGTTCTGACGGAAACGTCCCTGTTTACCCTTTAACATGTCTGATAATGATTTTAATGCACGGTTTCCTGGTCCTGTGACTGGACGACCACGTCTACCATTATCGATCAGGGCATCAACAGCTTCCTGTAACATTCTCTTTTCATTTCTTACGATGATATCTGGAGCTCCAAGCTCTAATAATCTCTTCAGACGGTTGTTTCTGTTGATAATACGTCTGTAAAGGTCATTTAAGTCAGATGTGGCAAAACGTCCACCATCTAACTGAACCATTGGACGGATATCTGGTGGGATGACTGGAACTGCGTCTAAGATCATCCATTCTGGTTTGTTGTCAGAGTTTAAAAATGCCTCTACAACTTCCAGTCTCTTAACGATTCTGGCTCTCTTCTGTCCTGTAGCAGTTTTGAACTCATCCTGTAAGGATTTTGCTTCTGCTTCAAGATCAATGGCCTGAAGCAGTTCTTTTACTGCTTCAGCACCCATTCCTACACGGAATGTATCTCCGTATTTTTCATACGCTTCTCTATATTCTTTTTCAGTTAATACCTGTTTATATGCAAGATCTGTATCTCCAGCATCTAAAACGATATAGCATGCGAAATATAAAACCTTTTCCAGTGTTCTTGGTGAAATATCAAGAATCAGACCCATACGGCTAGGAATTCCTTTGAAATACCAGATATGGGATACTGGAGCTGCTAATTCGATATGTCCCATTCTTTCACGACGGACACTTGCTTTTGTTACTTCAACACCGCATCGGTCGCAGACAACACCTTTATAGCGAACTTTTTTGTACTTTCCGCAGTGACACTCCCAGTCCTTTGTAGGCCCGAAGATCTTCTCACAGAAAAGCCCGTCTTTTTCAGGTTTTAATGTTCGATAGTTGATCGTCTCAGGTTTCTTTACTTCTCCTCTAGACCACTCACGGATCTTTTCTGGGGAAGCCAACCCGATTTTAATTGCATCAAATGAAATTTTATTGCTTTGATATTCATTGCTTGATTCCATCATTTAAGGCTGCTCCTTCCTAAATTGCTCGCCAATCTACATGATTGTGTTATCTTCACCTTCTGATAATTCTCCGTGCTTGTAACCTAATGCACCGAGTTCAGACTCGCTTTCTTCATAATTGTTGAAGACACCGTCTCCTTCGATCATTGGTGCAAGATCCTGATCAGCATCTCCACCATCAACATCTTCTCTTAACTCAACTTCCTGTGCATTTTCATCAAGAATCTTAACATCTAATGCCAGTGACTGGAATTCTTTCAATAATACCTTGAAGGATTCTGGAACACCTGGTTCAGGGATGTTATCACCTTTGATGATCGCTTCATAAGCTTTCACACGTCCAACAACGTCATCAGATTTGAATGTCAGGATCTCCTGAAGTGTGTATGCTGCACCATAAGCTTCCAGTGCCCATACCTCCATCTCTCCGAAACGCTGTCCACCAAACTGAGCTTTACCACCCAGTGGCTGCTGAGTTACTAATGAGTAAGGACCAGTAGAACGTGCATGGATCTTATCGTCTACCAGATGATGCAGTTTCAGGTAATGCATGAATCCGATTGTTACAGGACTGTCAAATTCTTCTCCTGTACGACCGTCTCTTAATCTTACTTTACCAGTTGTATCGATTGGTACACCTTCCCACTCTTTTCTGTGGTCTCTGTTTTCATATAAGTAATCCATTACATCATCGTTGACTTTATCACGCCATTTAGCGTCAAATTCTTCCCATGATGTATTGGCATAGTCATTTGCCATTCTTAATGTATCTGCGATATCGTTCTCGTCTGCACCATTGAATACTGGAGTCGCAACATTAAATCCAAGAACTTTTGCTGCTAAGGACAGATGGATCTCTAACACCTGTCCGATATTCATACGTGAAGGCACACCTAATGGGTTCAGTACGATATCTAATGGACGTCCGTTTGGTAAGTATGGCATATCTTCTACTGGCAGAATACGGGAAATTACACCCTTGTTACCATGTCGACCGGCCATCTTATCTCCTACGGAAATCTTTCTCTTCTGAGCAATGTATACACGAACGCTCTTGTTTACTCCAGGAGGAAGTTCGTCTCCATTCTCTCTTGTGAAGATCTTAGTATCCATAACAACTCCGTAAGCACCATGTGGTACTCTTAAGGATGTATCACGGACTTCTCTTGCTTTCTCACCGAAGATCGCACGTAACAGTCTTTCTTCAGCTGTTAATTCTGTTTCTCCCTTAGGAGTAACTTTTCCTACCAGGATATCACCGGCACGGACTTCTGCACCGATACGGATGATACCGTTATCATCTAAGTCTTTTAATACGTCTTCACTTAATCCTGCAAGATCTCTTGTGATCTCTTCCTGACCAAGTTTTGTATCTCTGGCTTCTGCTTCATACTCTTCGATATGAACAGATGTGTAAACGTCATCCTGTACCAGACGTTCACTTAACAGTACCGCATCCTCGTAGTTATATCCTTCCCATGTCATGAAACCAATTAATGGGTTCTTACCAAGAGCCATCTCTCCGTTGCATGTTGAAGCACCGTCAGCTAAGATGTCTCCTTTTTCTACTCTGTCTCCTACAAATACGATCGGACGCTGGTTCATACAGTTACCCTGGTTGCTTCGTGCAAACTTGATAACATTGTATTCATCTCTCTGACCGTCATCATTACGAACTACGATCTTTGTACTTGTAGATCTTTCTACAACTCCGCCATTTCTTGCTGTGATGCAGACTCCGGAGTCATATGCTGCCTTGGATTCCATACCTGTTCCAACAACTGGAGCTTCTGTAGAAAGAAGTGGTACTGCCTGACGCTGCATGTTAGATCCCATCAGCGCACGGTTGGCATCATCGTTCTCCAGGAAAGGAATCATGGATGTAGCTACTGAGAATACCATCTTTGGAGATACGTCCATTAAGTCAAGGTTTACTTTATCAAATTCTGATGTATCCTCGCGGAAACGTCCAGATACATGGGCATTTACGAAATGTCCGTCTTCATCTAAAGGCTCATTCGCCTGTGCTACTACATAGTTATCTTCTTCGTCAGCTGTTAAATAAACAACCTGATCTGTAACTACTGGATTCTCTGGATCTGTTTTGTCCAGTACACGATATGGAGCTTCGATAAATCCATATTCGTTGATTCTTGCATAAGTAGCAAGAGAGTTGATCAGACCGATGTTAGGTCCTTCAGGTGTCTCGATAGGACACATTCTTCCGTAATGTGTGTAATGTACGTCACGGACTTCGAATCCGGCACGATCACGGGACAGACCACCTGGTCCTAATGCAGATAAACGTCTCTTATGTGTCAACTCAGATAATGGGTTGTTGTGGTCCATGAACTGAGATAACTGAGAACTTCCGAAGAATTCTTTCACTGCTGCTGTTACTGGTTTGATGTTGATCAGTGACTGTGGTGAAATAGATTCAATATCCTGTGTTGTCATTCTTTCACGAACAACTCTCTCAAGTCTTGAAAGACCGATACGATACTGGTTCTGAAGCAGTTCACCTACGGCACGGATACGACGGTTACCTAAGTGGTCGATATCATCATCATGACCAATTCCATACTCTAAATGGATATTGTAGTTGATAGATGCTAAGATATCTTCTTTTGTAATATGTTTTGGAATTAATTCATGTACATTCTTCTTAAGAACTTCTTTCAGTTCTTCTCCTTCATATCCTTCTTCTAAGATCTTCTCTAATGCAGGATAGAAGACATCTTCATGAACTCCAATCTCTTCTGGATTGAAATCTACATATTCAGCAAGATTTACTTCCATGTTAGAAAGTACTTTTGTCGCACCTTCTTCTGTCTGAATCATAACGCTTGCAACTGCTGCGTTCTGAATCTTATCTGCGAGTTCCATATCTACAGTAGTTCCAGCTTCTGCCAGCACTTCTCCCGTAGATGGATCTAAAACATCTTCTGCTAAGATAAATCCGCTGATACGGTTTCTTAATGCTAATTTCTTATTAAATTTGTAACGTCCTACTTTCGCAAGATCATATCTTCTTGGATCGAAGAACATGCTGTTGATCAGGCTTTCTGCACTGTCTACAGATAATGGTTCTCCTGGACGGATCTTCTTATATAATTCTAACAGACCATCTTCATAGTTATCAGATGGGTCTTTTTCGATACTTGCAAGAATCTTTGGTTCTTCACCAAATAATTCTTTGATCTCAGCGTTTGTTCCGATACCTAATGCACGGATCAGTACTGTGATAGGTACCTTTCTTGTACGGTCTACACGTACGTTGAATACGTCATTTGAATCTGTTTCGTATTCAAGCCAGGCACCACGGTTTGGAATAACTGTGGAAGAGTATAACTCTTTACCAATCTTATCATGAGCAATTCCATAATAAATTCCAGGGGAACGTACTAACTGGCTGACGATAACACGTTCAGCTCCGTTGATGATAAATGTTCCTGTTGCTGTCATTAAAGGAAGATCGCCCATAAAAATCTCATGCTGCTTGATTTCATCAGTCTCTTTATTATGAAGTCTTACTTTCACTTTTAAAGGTGCAGCGTATGTTGCATCTCTTTCTTTACATTCTTCAATTGAATATTTGACGTCATCTTTACATAATTGATAGTCAACAAATTCCAAGCTTAACTGATCGCTGTAATCTTCGATTGGTGAGATATCTTCAAATACCTCTGCTAATCCTTCTCTTAAAAACCAATCATAGGAATCCTTTTGAATTTCGATCAGATTTGGCACTTCAAGGACGTCATCCTGTCTGGCATAGCTGATTCGCATCCCTGTACCTGATTTTATTGGCTGTATTCTGTTCTTTTCCATGGACGTTTTTCACCTCTTGATCTAAACCTGGTTTATATACTACATCAACTGTAAGAAACCCTCTATCTTACTATATTTTTCTTACAATTTTATTCTTAATTCTTTACATAGTGTGGGCAGACAAACCCACATTAAGACATTTTCTTATATTATCATACAGACTTTTACAAGTCAAGCACTATTTTAAAAAAATCCAGAAAACCTTTCTCACTAAGGTTTTCTGGATTTTATTTTTATCATATACAAAAAGACTTCCTCTTGCCAGCCTACTCATAAAATCATAATTCATACTGCCCCACCAACCGGGAAATTTCCTTCTTCATCTTATCCACCACCTCATCCGGCCCGACAATCTTTATCTGTTTTCCTAATGAAAATACCCATCCTAAAAACTGCCGGCTGATATGTACATCTACATTCACTATAAAATGCTGTTCATCCTGTGGTATCATCATGATGTCTTTTCCAAATCGGTCAATAATAACTCCTACGAGAGAATTGTGCACCAGTAATCTAACTGTTTGTTCTTTTCCTCCAAACATTCCGAAACTTTTCTTTGCATAATCTGCCATGTCAAGCCGTTGAAAATATTCTCTCCCTTCTCTTTCCTCTTTTGACATCCGAATCTTTAATATCTTATCCACCCTGTAATGTTTGATCTTACCCGCTTCTGAATCAAATCCTACCAGATAATAATTCTCATCAGCCCACGATAATCCCCATGGGCTGATATGATACCAGGCTCCATTATGCCGAAGTTCCATTTCCTTTTTTACATTCCATTGATAGTATTGGAACTTAATCTTCTTATTCTCTGTGATTGCATTGTGGATTGCATCAACCGTGTAGTATATACTTTCATTCATCGTTTTGATACGTCCTGATACATAGACTTGTCTCTGCAGCTTTTGTGCATCGTATTTGCTGACCATCTTTTCTAATTTCTTGATCAGTGCATTTGTCTTTCTCTCCGTGATAAATTTTGATGACTGAATTGCATCTACCAAAAGTTTTAGTTCCGGCAATTCAAAATTCCTTCCGATCACATGATAATGATATCCGCTTCCAATGCGTTCTCCCTCTATCTCAATTCCTAATTCCTCAAGATCCTTGAGGTCTGCATAAATACTCTTGCGGTCAGCTGTAATCTCATATTCTGCCAACGCCGACATAATCTCCGGCATTGTGATATAATGTTCTTCATCTGTTTGTTCTAACATGATCTGCGCGAGACGGTATAATTTAAACTTCTGATTCTTTCCTTTTGGCATGGCAGCTAACCCCCTTTTCTTTGTATATTTTCATATATTATCTGTAATTATAACACAGATCCTATAATCACGTTACTGCCATGCCATTATATTGTTACTCTTCGATCTCTTTTAACGCTTCCAGAATTCTTTCCTCCGTTACCATATCATGTTTTACTGTAATTTCATTTTCTTTTGATTCTAGTTCTTTCAAAATCTTTTTGTTTTTCTTTTTCTTGCATAATTTGCATAATACTCCCATTGGTGTTACCATCACGATTTTTGCTTTTGCCTTGTCATCGATCCTGTCGTAAATCCTTCCAGCACTCATACTGTCTCCTATGATCGTATACGGACTATTCGCTACATATCCGATCTTACCCATCCCCTTCATCTTTACCTGAATTGCTTCTTTGTCATACTCATTATCAGGCTCCTTTTCAAGTGTTATCTTCATCCCTTTCTCTAAAAAATCTGTACCATAATAATGTTTTGTTCCTGTTAATGTAAAATATGTCTTTGCCATATAAAATTCCCCTTTCTGTATATCAAATGTACGTTGTAATAAAATTCACATCATATATAATGGGTGTCTTAAAAATCATATTCGTCCGGATCAAGTCCCGCATCTTCCATCATATTATTGATAAACTGTCTCTTTACCACCCTTTCATTGTCAGTTCCTCCTTCTTGAATACTTTATCTCTTTGATGGTTATAGTTTATTACATATGGTGGGTTATAAAAATGCCAGCACTATTCTTTTATTCATTTATTTTTATGTAGTTGTAAACATCGATAGATCAATCAGATTCCCCAGCGTATTCTCAAGTGATGATGGTTTCATAACTTCTTCAATCTTACGAAGTGTCTGATCAAACAATTCTTCGTCTTTAAAAATCCGAAGAAGCTTTGCAGTATTCCTCGCATCATCGAGGGCGTCATGTTGTCTTCCGTTAAAATCAATTCCTGCCATATCCAATGCCAATTTTAGTGAAATCTGCCGTTCAAATCCAAGATGAATGTCAAACTCATTCTGAAAATCTGTCCATCCTTGGTCCAGCAGATTATGTTCTTCTTCCGAAAGCCTGTATTCTTTCAATTGAATTTCTTTCATCACCTGACTGTAATCGGTATTACTCCATGCATAGATCATGACATCATCTTTGATACTCAGACACCAGTTTGTAAATTGCCGAAATGCAATCGAAAATGTTGGAGCGTTTGCTACCATTTCATTCGTGATGCCTGTCAGTCTGCTGATCTTCGGTACGATCACGTCGTTGTATTCCGGCTTTACATAAAGCTGGAATTTTCCAATCTCCCAAAGATTCTCATCAAGCATGGAGGCACCGATCTCTATGATCTCATTGGTGCAGATCTTTCTTGCTTCTGATTTGCGGCGGATATTGTTCATCTCTAAATCAACAACGATATGTTTCATGGCAGTTCCTCCTCTTTTTTATGTATTCATCACCTTTGTATTTTTATTTAATTTCTTCTTTTCCTATATAGTAAAGGATGAGGTGTCCTATAAAAATACCTCATCCTTTATAAATCTCTTATTTTTAATTTTAACGATCCATACCAAACATTGCGATCACACCAAAGATGATCAATAACGGAAATGCAAGTTTCACAAGTCCAACAACCAACATTCCAAGTAAGATCACTGGGAAAAATACTACCATCAAAACAAATTTAGAAATTCCCCATGCCGCTCTTATTCCAAAGAAAAATAATTTTCCAAAGATTCCAAATAAAAAGATTAAAAATAATATTGTTAACATTTTTTGTTCCTTCTTTCCTCTAGCTAAACTTTGTGTCTTCGGCTTACTATTGCCGATTCATTATGATTCTATTATAATAAAATACAAGCGAGAAATACACTTCCTTTTGATGGAAATAAGTATATGTATTCCTCTGATTTCGAGAAATAAGGTAGGATTTAATTATGGGAAAACAATCTACAAGAGAAAACAAAAATATTTATCAGCTATGTCGTGAAGCTCAAGGGCTTACAAGAGAGAAAGCCAGCGAACTGATGGATGGTGTTTCTGAATCAAGAATCGAAAAGATCGAATACGGCACACAAACTCCAACTCCTTACGATGTGATTCAGATGGCTGACTGTTATAAACGGCCGGATCTTTGTAATTATTTCTGTTCTCATCAATGCTTGATCGGAGATCGTTATGTACCTGAAGTTGAGATGTCTGAATTATCAAGTATTATTCTGGAAACCGTTGCAAGTTTAAACGAGATTGATCCACTGACAAGCCGTTTGATCCAGATTGCTCGTGATGGGAAGATTACGGATGATGAGATGAAAGATTTTGCTTTTATCAGTAAGAAACTTGATGATATATCTTTGGCGGTTAGTGCTTTGAATCTTTGGGTGGATAAAACGGCGGCGGAGAATGGGTTGAATATTGAATTACTAAAAGAAGAGAAAGGAAAATTGTAATCTTCCTTTCTCTTTATGTTTTAAAATTAGTCCTGTGTTGTTTTTGGAATAACAAATCGATACCCTGTTTCTCTTCGGATCTTTTTAATCAAATGTACCATTTCCTTCCATTCCTTTTCATTGTGGTAAATAAAAAATCCATCACATTTTATAGACATAAGAACTCTCTGATCAGATACTTTTATATCCTTCCCTGGTATAACTGTTGGTATCAACAAAACTTTATCTAAATTCTTGTTCGATTCTAGTTTGCTATCTTTCTTCAAAAATCCGACAATCTGATATGTATAATTTCCTTTTCCAGGATATCCTCCTTTGATTTTTTCGTTTAATTTAAATATTTTCTGATATTCATATCCTGCGATCACTGGGATTACTTTGTCTAGGGAACGTTGGTATTCATTCTTTTTAAAACTTCTGCCTTTGCATATATTCTCCGCAATCTTTTTCTCCTGCATATATTTCTCTGGCATCTGATATACTCTTAAATTCGTTAAATACTGTTTTCCTTCCTTGTTATTTAACGAACTTCCTTTTGTGAATCCAGAATCTCCATCAAAATATTTATAATATGTTAAATATTGTTCTGAGTATTCACGATACTGATCTGATGAATTTAACATTTTATATACTTTGTTTAAGATCTTTAGAGAATCTTTCTGTTTCAGAAAATCTTCATAACCTGAACCCTTTGTGTCATACTCATCTCTTACTTTCCATTCCCCCGGATAGACATTCTCTGTTTGTACTGCATTTGTATCATCTGAATTTCTATACAGATATATAAAAATACCTGACACACATAGAATGATCACAATCCACGGAATGATTGTCTTCGCTAATGCTTTCATTTTCCTTACCCCTTTCTGCATTAAAATTACCCTTATATTATAATTCCTGCAAAGCTTTGAGTAAGTATAACACTTTTATTTGATCCGTCAATATTTTGTATATATTCTTTGCACCTTTTTAACTCTATGCAACATCATATATTGATTTTCTACATAGATTGTAACTGATTTAATGCATGTTCCACTCTCTGAATTGCTTCTTCTACCTGATTTCGAGCCTTATTAATTCGATCCTGCACCATCCAGTCCACAGCAAATCCATCAAAGAAATAATCTGCAAAAGTTAAAAAATCACCCATATCCAAATTTAAATTACAAGCAATATTTACATCATTTAATTCCTTACTAAAATTACGAAGAGCCAATTTCGCCAGATCCATATTCCTCTTTGCCTGGTCCATCCTGGATTGTTTCATCATCGTAGTAAAAAATCCACCACCAAACATATCCACCAATCCCCAGTTCTTTGCACTATTTAGATTTTCTCTGGCCGTATGTAGATTATTCAATGCTCTCTGTCCTGCTTCAATCGCTTCTCTTTTTTCTTTTTCTACGTTATATTCCATAACTAACTCCTCCTACTCCACTTTATGAGTTTATTGCGGCTTTTGTATAAAGCCTTTGCATTGATAAACTAATTATAAAGTAATTTTTGATGAAAATATACTTTTATATTCGAGGAATAAATGTGGTTATTTCATTGAATTTGGTTGAATACAGAGTCTTAATGTCATATGAGTGGGTAAGAATAAATATCTACAAAAATCATTAGCCAATACCGTACAATCTACACGACTACTTTCAAATTACCCCCAGTAATCCGTCTCATACTCAAGTCCAATATTCCCAGCCTTAAACACCGGATTCTCCCCATCTTTCTTCTGCTTCTCATAATCCACCAATGCCTTAAGTGCCGTATTCGACAAGATCAAGATCACAGGAATATTAATGAGTGCCATAACTCCCATCAACACATCGGAAATATTCCAAAGCATAGTTACTTCCATTCCAGCACCGATAAATACAACCAGTGCTGACACAATACGGAATCCTTTCATAAATGCCTTGGATGGCTCTCCTTTATGAATGTAGTTTAATAAGTTATCGCAATAAAAACAGTTTCCAAGAAGTGTTGTAAATGCAAATAATACCATTGCTACTGTGATAAAGAGCGGTCCAAAATTTCCTAAAGATTCATGGAGTGCTGCCTGTACCCATGGTGCTCCCTGCAGTTCTTTTGCTGGAGCGATTCCTGATGATAAGCACATCATGGCGGTTGCTGTACATAAAAGCAGTGTGTCAATAAATACAGATAACATCTGTACTAATCCCTGTTTGATCGGATGGCTTACCTGTGCAGATGCGGATGCATTTGGTGCTGATCCGATTCCGGCTTCGTTTGAGTATAGCCCTCTTCTGATTCCCTGCATCATTGCGGAACCTGCGAATGCTCCGAAAATTGCCTGAAAGTCAAATGCTTCACTGATGATCTTTGAAAATACAACTGGCAGATATGCATGGTTGATGATCATAACGATCACTGCGATCAGGATGTAGGCAACTCCCATGGCTGGAACCAGTGTGGATGTTACTTTTACGATTCTTGATCCACCACCTAATAAGCACCACCCTGTAATTAACGCAAGAATTCCTCCGATGATCCATGGAGTCCATTTTGCATCATAGAATGAAAATCCTGAAAATGTAGACTGCAGATTATAGGATGCAAGCATATTAAATCCAAATGCGTATGTTGCGATCATGGAAATGCAGAATACGATTGCCAATGGTCTGCAGTGAAGGGCTGCTTCGATGTAATATGCAGGTCCTCCGTAACATTCTCCGTCTTTTCCCTTTTTCTTGTAAATCTGTGCTAAGGTACTTTCGATCAGTGCGGATGCACTTCCGATAATTGCGATCACCCACATCCAGAATACGGAGCCAAATCCTCCGATACAGATAGCTGATGATACTCCAATGATATTTCCTGTTCCTACTCGTGATGCGGTTGATACCATTAATGCCTGAAATGATGATACTCCATTTTCATCTTCCGGCTTTTCTACAACGGCTTTGCAGGCATCCTTAAATAATCTCATCTGTGGCAGTTTGGTACGGATCGTGAAATAGATTCCCGCTCCGATCAACAGTACTACTAACAGTTTGCTGTACATAAAAGTACTGATGCTGTCAATGATCATTCCTAACATAATTTTTCTCCTTTTCTATACAAAAATGGACAGTCCTTCTTAAAGGGACTGCCCATTCATTTTTAAAAATATGCGATTTTACTGTCTGCGTCGTTTTTGTATCTTATGATATAATCGCGATTTTCCGAATCCTGATAAATGATGAATATCCCGTTTTCCTGCCTCTTGTGGCAGAAAGGTCCGTTGAACCTTCTTAGTACAGTTTTGCACCTGCTGGAATATGATCATCTACCATCAGAAGGTGAAGTTTTTCTTCTCCTTCTTCTTCATGAACTGCACTTAAAAGCATTCCACAGGAATCAATTCCCATCATTGCTCTTGGTGGCAGGTTTGTGATGGCGATCAGTGTCTTTCCGACTAATTCTTCTGGTTCATAGTAAGCATGAATTCCACTTAAGATCGTACGGTCTTCTCCTGTTCCATCATCTAAAGTAAACTGTAATAATTTTTTAGATTTTTTCACTGCTTCGCAGGCTTTTACTTTGACTGCTCTGAAGTCAGATTTGCTGAATGTTTCGAAATCTACTTCTTCTTTGAATAATGGTTCGATCTCTACTTTAGAGAAATCGATCACTTCTTTTACAGCTTCAGGAGCTTTCGCTGCTGGTTTAGACGCTTTCTTTTCTGTTCCCAGAGATTTCATTGTCGGGAATAATAAGACGTCTCTGATCGCTGTAGAGTTTGTTAATAACATAACCATTCTGTCGATACCGAATCCGATACCACCTGTTGGAGGCATACCAATCTCTAATGCATTTAAGAAGTCTTCATCTGTTGTGTTGGCTTCTTCATCACCCTGTGCGAGAAGTTCTTCCTGAGCTTTGAAACGTTCTCTCTGATCGATTGGGTCATTTAACTCAGAGTATGCATTTGCCATCTCCCATCCATTCATGAAGAACTCGAAACGTTCTACATAATCTGGATCTTCTGGTTTTCTCTTTGTTAATGGAGAGATTTCTACTGGGTGATCCATAACGAATGTTGGCTGGATCAGTTTGTCTTCTACGAATTCTTCAAAGAATAAGTTTAAGATATCTCCACGTTTGTGGCGTTCTTCATATTCTACATGGTGTTCTTCGGCAGCTGCTCTTGCTTCCTCTAAAGTCTTGATCTCTTTAAAGTCTACTCCAGAGTATTTCTTAACTGCGTCTACCATTGTGATTCTCTCAAATGGTTTACCAAGGTCGATCTCAAAATCTTTGTACTGAATCTTTGTTCCACCGCATACTTCCTGTGCAAGGTAACGGTATAAGTTCTCAGTCAGATCCATCATTCCGTGATAGTCTGTGTATGCCTGATATAATTCCATTAATGTAAACTCTGGGTTATGACGTGTGTCAACACCTTCGTTACGGAATACACGTCCGATCTCGTAAACTTTCTCAAGTCCACCAACGATCAGTCTCTTTAAGTATAACTCAAGAGAAATTCTTAATTTCACGTCTTCACTTAATGCGTTGTAGTGAGTTTCAAATGGTCTTGCTGCTGCTCCACCTGCGTTTGATACTAACATTGGAGTTTCAACTTCCATGAATCCCTGTCCATCTAAGTAAGAACGGATCTTGCTGATGATCTTAGAACGTTTGATGAATACTTCTTTGGATTCTTCGTTCATGATCAGATCAACATATCTCTGACGATATCTTGTGTCTGTATCTGTTAATCCGTGGAATTTCTCTGGAAGTGGTTTTAAACTCTTAGATAATAAAATCACTTCTTCTGCATGGATAGATTTCTCTCCTGTCTTTGTAGCAAAGACTTTACCTTTGATACCTACGATATCTCCGATATCCATCTTCTTGAAATCCTGATAAGATTCTACACCGATCTCATCTCTTGCTACATATGCCTGAATTCCACCCTGAAGGTCCTGTACGTTACAGAAAGATGCTTTACCCATCACACGTTTGAACATTAAACGTCCTGCAACTGCTACTTCTTTTCCTTCTAATTCTTCAAAATTATCTTTGATTTCTTTTGAATGATGTGTTACATCATATTTCATGATCTCGAACGGATTCTTGCCAGCTGCCTGTAAGTCAGCCAGTTTCTGTCTTCTAACTTTGATCAGTTCGTTTGTATCTTTATTCTGCTGTGCCACTTTTCTTACTTCCTCTTACTTTCTCTGTACATCAATGACTCTGAAGTCGTTTACCTGATTGATTCCTTCTACGGATACAACATCCCCGATCTTCTTTCCAAGTAAAGCTCTACCGATTGGTGCTTCGTTGGAAATCTTGTTCTGAAGGATATCTGCTTCTGTAGAACCTACGATATGGTATGTTACTTCTTTTCCAAGAGTGATATCTTCTAATAATACGTGACATCCAAGGCTTATTACACCTTTTTCGAATTTCTCATCGATAACAACAGCGTTCTTTAAGATCTGTTCGATCTCTTCGATACGTGCTTCCATATCACGCTGTTCGTCTTTGGCTGCATCATATTCCGCGTTCTCTGATAAGTCACCCTGTTCTCTTGCTTCTTTGATCTTCTGAGCGATCTCTTTACGTCTTACGACTTTTAATTCCTGTAATTCATCTTCTAATGCTTTTAAACCGTCTGGGGTTAATATATTCTTCTTTGCCTCTGCCATAACACTATTCCTTTCGTTCTAAATGTTAACTGATTAATTATAGCTTACCTAAGTTTCTTTTGTCAATTGCTAATCCGTCTAATGATTGGCTTTGAGATAAGTTTGCAGTAATTCTTCTAAATCTTCGTATGTCTCTGTATGATTTACCTTCTCACGAAGTTTTGCTGCCCCTGGAAAACCAAATGTATACCATGCAACATGTTTTCGCATCTCACGGACTCCGATGTATTCTCCTTTAAAGTCGATCATCATCTGTCCATGTCTTAACATCATAGCCACAACTTCTTCTAAAGATGGACGAGCAAGTTCTTCTCCTGTCTCAAAGAAATGTAAGATCTCTTTGAAGATCCATGGATTTCCCTTGGCTCTTCTTCCGATCATAAATCCGTCACAGCCTGTCTCTTCCTGCATTCTTAATACATCCTTGGCACATGTGATGTCACCATTTCCAATGACTGGGATATCAACAGCTTCTTTTACCTTCTGGATGATCGACCAGTCTGCCGTTCCTGAATAATACTGTTCTCTTGTTCTTCCATGAACTGCAACAGCTGCTGCTCCATTCTCCTGTGCAACCTGTGCCATCTCTGGTGCGTTAACCAGATCATCGTTAAATCCTTTTCGGATCTTCACTGTAACCGGGATATCAACGGCATCAACAACTGCTTTGATCACTTTTCCTGCTAATTCCGGATTCTTCATCAAGGCTGATCCATCACCGTTGTTCACGATCTTTGGAACCGGACAGCCCATGTTGATGTCGATCATCTGAAATCTTCCATCATTTACTTTCGCTGCCATCTGTCCCATGATCTCTGGATCTGATCCAAAGATCTGGATCGCTACTGGCATTTCTTTCGGATCGGTTGCCATCAGCGGCTCGGATTTGCGGTTTCCATAGTATAATCCTTTGGCACTTACCATCTCGGTACACATCATTCCTGCGCCCTGTTCCTTACATAACAGACGGTATGGAAGATCAGTCACTCCTGCCATCGGTGCAAGTGCTAATGGATGTTTGATTGTAATATCTCCAATAACTAAAGGTTTTAATTTATTGTTTCTCATAAATGATCTGTAATCCCTTCAATGTTAATGTCGAATCGTAGTAATCGATTTCATCGACTGTCTGCGCGATCATCTTTCCAAGACCTCCGGTTGCGATAACTTTCATGTTATCAAAACCTGTTTCTTCTTTCATCTTTTGTACCATATATTTTGTCTCACCGACAACTCCATAATACAATCCTGCCTGCATACTGTCGATCGTACTATTTGCAAGGATCGTCTTAGGTTTTATGATCTCGATCTCTGGAAGTCGTGCAGCGTCTCTGTATAATACATTCGCTGAAGTACGAATTCCTGGTGCGATCACTCCTGCTAAGAATACACCATTTTCTGTGACAACATCGTATGTTGTTGCCGTTCCATAATCAATGACTAATGCCGGTCCGCCGTAAATCTCATATCCTGCGACGAGATCCACGATTCTGTCTGCACCGACTTCTCTTGGATTAAATCTTCCAAGATTGATCCCTGTCTTGATTCCAGGTCCTACGATAATTGGTTTTACATCAAAATATTTGATCAGACCACTTGTCAGTGAATGCATGATGTTTGGCACGACTGATCCGATGATCGCTGCTTTCACTTCATGCTCATCTAAACCTTTTTCTTTTAATAAATTTGAAATCAGAATTCCGAATTCGTCGGATGTTCTTGGTAACTTTGTTGTAATACGAAATACTTCTATAATCTCTTTTCTTTTGAAAACACCGATCGTTATGTTTGTATTTCCAACATCGAGTGCTAATAACATAATTTATACCTCATCTTCCCCCAAAAGGAATATTCTATAATATAGTTCCAAGGACTCCCAGAAATCCTGTTTTTCCTGTCTTAGTTTCTTGATCATCAGTTCACTTCCGATCTCATCATAAAAGAAATCATTCTCTTCCACATGAGTGACGAAATTCAGTTTGCCTTCTTCATCGAACTCTAATGTCAAGACTCCGCCGACTTCTGCTGTAAATAATACACATGCAATCTGCAGTTCCTGTTTGATCTGTTCTGGTAATCCGTTAAAATCCGGATTCAGATAATATTTTTTCTCATATGCATTGGAACCGCATAATGTAACTTTATCCTGATACATGTTTTTGTATTTCTCCTTGTTTCTTGTATATATTCTCGGAATCTCTTATACGTATCCCAAGATACCTCTTACTGATACCTCTCCGGATGAAACTTCTGATACCTTTCCATCTTCATCCTCTACCAGTAATTCTCCACGATGATTGATCCCTTTTGATAAAAATGTTTCCTCTTTGGATCCGCGGATCACACGGATCTTCTGTCCTGTATGTACAAGAAGTTTGTTGTATTCATCCTGTAACATACTGAGATCTTCTGTCTTTAAGAATATCTCGTAATATTTTTCAAAGCATTCTAATACTTTTGCCGCCAGTGGTGCTCTCTTGATCTTTCTGCCTCCCTCGATCTGAAGTGATGTCGCTTTGTCACTCAAATCTTCTGGAAATTCTTCAATATTTACATTGATGCCAAGTCCTACCACAATGTAATTGATCTCATCCATCTGAAGACTCATCTCTGTTAAGATTCCACAGATCTTCTTGCCATTTACAATGATGTCATTCGGCCATTTGATCTTGGCATGAATTCCTGTTGTCTCACATATTGCTTCATTGACCGCTAGTGCTGTCACTAATGTAAGCATGGATGAATTCTGTGCTTCGATCTGTGGCTTTAAAAGAAAACTCATTGCAATCGCTGAACCAGCCTTAGCCATCCAGCTTCGCCCTCTTCTTCCTTTTCCCATCGTCTGTTCTTCTGTAATTGCAACAGCACCATGTTCTGCACCTGCTTCTGCCAGACGACGGATCTCAAGGTTTGTGGAATCCATTGTCTCATAACAATGAAGATCTTTTCCAAGCCATTTGGTATGAAGACAGGATGATACCTCTTCTTTTGTTAAGAGATCTGGCTCCATGACCAGTTTATATCCCTTGTTGGTCACAGAATCAATTTCATATCCTTCTGCTCTTAATGCTTTGATATGCTTCCAGACAGCTGTTCTTGAAACTCCCAACCGCTCACAAAGCTGCTGTCCGGATACATAATCACCTGTATTCTTTAATTCTTTCAGAATCTTACTTTTCATTGAATATTTTTATCTCCTAATATTCTCCTAAAGTTGCTACCATAACAGCTTTAATTGTATGCATACGGTTTTCTGCTTCATCAAAGATCACATCTGCAAAATGTTCGAAGACATCTTCTGTGATCTCATGTCCCTTAACTGCTGGAAGACAGTGCATAACAACTGTGGAATCTTTTCCTGTCATCTCTAACATCTCTTTATTTACCTGATATGGTCTTAATAAAGCGATTCTCTCTGCTGCCTTGTCTTCTTCACCCATAGATGCCCATACATCTGTGTAAATGCAGTCTGCACCTTCTACCGCTTCTTTCACATCTTCTGTAAAACGGATCTTAGCTCCAGATTCTTTTGCATATTCTTCACACTGTTTTACCAGTTCTTCATTTGGCCATAAGCTCTTTGGTGCTAAGCATGTGAAGTTTAATCCCATCTTGCTGCATCCGATCATTAAAGAGTTGCTCATGTTGTTTCTTCCGTCTCCGGCGAAGACAAAGTTTAATCCTTTGATCTCACCAAACTGTTCTCTTAATGTTAAGAAGTCAGCTAAAATCTGTGTTGGATGGTAATCATCTGTTAAACCATTCCATACTGGAACTCCGCTGTATTTTGCTAATTTCTCTACATTCTCATGTAAGAATCCACGGAATTCGATTCCGTCAAACATTCTTCCAAGAACTCTTGCTGTATCTTCTACAGATTCTTTGTGACCTAACTGAATATCATCTTTTCCTAAATATTCTGGGTGTGCACCTTCATCGACACATCCGATCGTAAATGAACATCTTGTTCTTGTACTTGGTTTTTCAAATAAAAGGGCGATATTTTTTCCTTTTAAGCTGTTTCCTGTGATTCCTTTTTTCTTATCTGCTTTTAATTTTGCTGCTAAATCTAAAAAATAACCAATTTCTTCTGGTGTAAAGTCTTTTAATGTTAAGAAACTTCTTCCCTTTAAGCTTGTCTTTGCGTCCATCTTTTGTTCCTCCATTTTGTTGTATCGTGGATGTCTCTGCCCCTTCATCTATGGCAGGCATCATATAGTTGTTATTATATAGGAATGCATCTTTGAAAACAACCCGAAACCGCTATATTTCAAGGATTTCCTTGCATTTTTTGGCGACCATTCCACCAAGTTTTCTGTGACTTTCTCTTGTCAGGTGGCAGGCATCGATCTCGGATGGTTTGGCATACTTTGCTGCATCCAGAAATTTGATGTTATGAAACTTCGCCCATTCCTCATAAATTGGTGCAAGTCTCTTTGAATAACTGATCCCTCTTTCAAATCCCATTTCTTCTCCACTTGGAATGTCTACAAGATTATCTCCAAGGTGTGGCGGCGACATTAAAAGAATCTTTGCAGACTGTCCATCCTGCCTTTTCTGCGGTGTGATCGATTTGATCATCTTGATCAGGCGGTCGATTCCTTTTCCGATGTCTGTCGGTGTTGCCTGAAAACGGATCTTAAGGTCGTTGGTTCCAAGCATCAAAACTACCAGATCGATCGGTCCATGGCTGTGTAAACATGGGTCTAAATATGTTGCACCATTTCTTCCAGGTCTTAGTTCATCTTCAAAACTGGTTGTTCTGCCATTTAACCCTTCTGGGATCACGATCGCAGAATCTTTCAGCTCCTTTTGCAAAATGGTTGTCCATCGTTCTTCATACTCATAACGGAAGCCATTTTCCGGATTATATCCGTATGTGTTGGAATCTCCATAACAAACGATTGTTTTCATCTTCTTACCTCCTGTCAATGTCAACGTGGCAAAAGCCGGAACACGTCTTTTGTGCTCCGGCATACCGCCAAGGGTTGTCATATTCCTATAAATCACAGCTGACCTTACTGTTCTTTTACAGTTTCCTGTACCTGTTCTTCGATCAGATCTGTAATATTTTTCTCATCGTCTTTTGCAACTTCTGTGATAGATTTTACAAGACCTGCCATTCCCTGAATCTCGGATGGGATAATGATCTTTGTGGCTTTTCCGTCAGCTGCTTTGGCAAATGCTTCTAAGCTCTTTAACTGGATGACTGCATCATCAGCTTTGGCTGCCTTGATAGATTCAATACCCTGTGCATTCGCTTTCTGAATCGCACGGATCGCTTCTGCCTGACCTTCTGCTTCACGGATCGTTGCTTCTTTCTTCGCTTCCGCACGAAGGATTGCTGCTTCTTTATCACCCTCTGCCTGAAGGACCATAGATTCTTTCTGTCCTTCTGCACGTAAGATTGCGGATTTCTTCTCACCTTCTGCGATCAGGATTGCTTCTCTTCGTTCACGTTCAGCTTTCATCTGTTTCTCCATGGCATCCTGAATGGCTGCTGGTGGAATGATGTTCTTAAGTTCGACACGGTTTACTTTGATTCCCCATGGGTCTGTTGCAACGTCAAGTGTTGCTCTCATCTGTGTGTTAATCGTCTCTCTGGAAGTTAATGTCTCATCTAATTCCAGATCACCGATAACATTTCGAAGAGTTGTTGCTGTTAGGTTCTCAATCGCCATGATCGGATTCTCTACACCATAGCTGTATAATTTTGGATCTGTGATCTGAAAATATACAACGGTATCGATCTGCATTGTAACGTTATCTTTTGTGATAACTGGCTGTGGAGGAAAATCCACTACCTGCTCTTTTAAGTTAACTTTTCTTGCGAAACGGTCAATGAATGGAACTTTGACATGAAGTCCTACAGACCATGTTCCCTGATAAGCTCCTAATCGTTCCACAACATAGGCATGTGCCTGTGGCACGATGCGTACTGTCGATGAAATGATCATCGCGATCAATGCTACAACAATAATAAATAAAATAATTGACATATTCCTATACCTCTCTTTCTACAATCAGTTTCACACCCTGAATCTCTTTGACAACAACCTCGCATCCTGCTGGAATGATTTCTCCAGCCTCAGCACTTCTTGCTGTCCAATCCTGGCCATTTAACTGAACATGTCCTTTACTTTCCATGTTATTGATAGTTTCTTTTACAAATGCTGTCTGCCCGATCAGCGCATCGGTATTCGTCTTTTGTACACGATTGTTTAAATATCTTTTTGCAACTGGTCTTGTCAATGCAAACAACAAACATGTTACAACAATAAATGATAACATCTGTACAAGAAACGGTGCTCCAAATAATGCTGCGATCGCTGCAACGACTGCACCACCTGCAAACCAGATACTTGTAAGTCCTAATGTCAGGATCTCAACAAGTAAAAATACGGCTGACGCGATCAGCCAATAAACTGCATACATCTAATCCACCCCCTGTCGCTGGCGTCTTGCCTCATAAACCAAGAGACCAGATGCCATAGCTGCATTTAATGATTCTACCTTGCCGCACATCGGAATCTTGATCTTCTCCTGTGCTCTGTCTGTCAGTTCATCTGTTAATCCATTTCCTTCATTACCTATCAAAAATGCGGTTCCTGACGTATACGATTCTCTCGTATAATCTGTGCCATTTAGATGGGCTGCATACGTCGTGATCTTCCTGTCTTTCATCATCTGTGTAACTTCAAAAAGATCATCTACATAGACAAATGGAACTCTGAAGATCGATCCCATTGTAGAGCGTGTTACTTTTGGATTATAAATATCTACTGTTTCACGGCTCATAATGATTCCATTGATTCCGGCTCCTTCTCCCGTACGAAGGATCGTACCAAGATTCCCCGGGTCTTGCAGATTCTCAAGAACCAGCAATAATGGATTCTCCTGCTGCAACAGATCTTCAAGCGAATATTCGAGCATTCGGACAAGAGCTAACACTCCCTGCGGTGTCATCGTGTCTGAAATCTCTTTCATTACCTGATCTGAAACCAGCTCGACTTCCATACCTTCAAAAACAGCCTGATGTTCCTTATAAAAATCTTCTGACGCATATACTTTGTATAGATATTGTTCTGGAATCTCCGTAAACATACGGATTCCTTCCACAATAAATAACTGCTGTTTTCTTCGTTCTCTTGCATTCTTCTTTAATTTCATGATCTGCTTGATCTGTTTATTCTGAATGGTTGTGATCATTTTTCTATACACCTCCCATCTATTTTCTTAATCTTACCAGATCTCGTTTCTTGCCGATCAGTACAAGATTATCCTGTTCACTGATCGGCTGTGTTGGATCTGGTGCCCCGTCAACGCCTGTATTTCCTTCAATTGCAATAACGTTGGCATTATATTTTCCACGGAAATTAATATCTGCTAATGATTTGTTGATCCATTCTTTTCTTGCTGGTACTTTCACGATACTTGTATCTGCTGAAAGATCAAACAGATCTGTCATGCTTCCACCAAGAAGATTATTGGCGATCCTTGCGCCCATCTCTTCTTCTGGATAGACAACTTCATCTGCTCCTACCCGCTTTAAAATCTCTCCTTTTAAAGCTCCATCTGCCTTTGCCAGAACATATGGAACCCCGATCTCTTTTACGATCATCAGTGCCATAACACTGGCATCAAGATGTTCTGCCGTTGCGATCACAACAGCATCCATTCCTTCCAGTCCAATGTTATTCATCATATCTTTGTCTGCTACATCCACACAAACTGCACAAGTCACTTCATCTGCAATCTCTCTGACAAGATCTTCACTCTTATCGACTGCCAGCACTTCTGCTCCACCCTGGGTCAATGCTCTTGCCACACTTCTTCCAAACTTCCCAAGTCCTAAAACTGCAACTGATTTCTTCATTCTATTCCTCCGCTGCGTCATAATATTCTATCTATAAGATCAGATCCTGTTCCGGATACACGACCTTCTTTTTCTTATTCTTCTGTGAAAAACCGATTGCCATGGAGATCGGTCCCACTCGTCCAAGATACATGGTAATGATGATAATCACTTTCCCTGCAATTGTCAAATTTGGTGTCAGACCTTTGGTAAGTCCAACGGTTGCAAGTGCAGAAACACATTCATAACAAGATTCTATAAAACTTCCATGATCAAAGACTAATAACAATAATACAGATGTCATCAAAACGATCAGATTGATCACAATGATCGCAAGTGCTTTCGGTACCAGACCTTTTGGAACACTTCTCTTAAACAGGCTGATAGATTCCTCCTGTTTTGCAACAGATACCACACAAAATACTAGAATTGCAAATGTTACTGTCTTAACACCACCTGCGGTACCTGCCGGTGATCCTCCTATGATCATCATAAACATGGATACAAGAGAAGATGCATCTGTCAATGCTCCTTGTGCTACTGTCTCAAATCCAGCGGTACGTGTTGTCACTGACTGAAACAGTGATGCCATAATTTTGCCTGGCAGAGAAAGATCTTTCATTGTGGCTGGATTATTATATTCAAACAGGAAGATTAAGATTGTTCCAAACATAATCAGAAAAAATGAAACCGATAAAACGATCTTTGTCTGGAATCTTAATTGCTTGATCACTCTTTTTACTGGAATTTTGTCTTTTAATATCTTTTTTAAACTTTGCCACAGGTCTTTCCATACGATAAAACCAAGCCCTCCCAAAATGATCAATGCCATCGTTGTAAAATTCATCACTGGATTTGTCACATAGCTTCTTAAACTGTCTTCTCTTACAATATCCATTCCTGCATTGCAAAATGCTGATACTGAATTAAATACTGCTGCCCAGATTCCATAACCCCATCCAAATTCCGGTACAAACTGTGTTGCATAAAAAACTGCTCCTGTACTTTCTATGATCGTTGTTCCAAGCAGGATTTTCTTCACCAGCGAGACAAGCCCCGTCATGGTATTAAGTCCCAGGGATTCCTGAATCAGAATCCGATTGCCAAGTGTAATTCTTCTTCCAAGCACAAAAAACATCCCTGTCGTGATCGTTACAACTCCTAGTCCCCCGATCTGTACGAGAACCAGAATCACAGCCTGTCCGAAAATACTCCAGTGTGTCATCGTTGTTTCAACGATCAGACCCGTAACGCAAACCGATGTTGTTGCCGTAAATAAAGAGTCAATATATGGCGTTGCATGACCATTTGCTGCTGCAATCGGCAGTGACAAAAGGATCGAACCTGCAAATATGGTAATTAAAAATCCAAGTAATATGACCTGTACCGGCCTCAACTCTTTCATAAATCAATACTCCTGTCATCCTTATATTAAGATAATTTCCAAAGAAATCTCCAAATATTTATAGAGAAAAAATAGAGCAATCCTAGATAAACAGGATTGCTCTAAGATTAAGTTCTATTTATTTTCCTAATAAATGTGCGATCTGAAGCTGATAATCATCGATATCTTTTGTCATTGCAAGTCCTTCTTCAATGTCCATATCCATGAATCTTCCGTTCTGGTATCCAACGACACGGTTTGTCTTTCCTGCACATAATAAGTCTACTGCGTAAGCACCCATCATAGAAGCGTATACACGGTCTTTTGCTGTTGGGCTTCCACCACGCTGCATATGTCCAAGGATTGTAGCACGTGTTTCAATACCTGTTGCAGATTCGATTCTCTTCGCCATGCTGTAAGAATGTCCAACACCTTCAGCATTGATTACCATATGATGTGTCTTACCTTTTGCTCTGTTACGAAGTAAATGTTCGATGATCTGCTGTTCTACCTTAGGAAGGTTTCCATCAAAGCTTTCTGGGATCAGGATATCTTCTGCTCCTGTTGCCATACCACACCATAATGCGATATATCCAGCTCCACGTCCCATAACCTCTACGATACTACATCTTTCATGAGATGTTGATGTATCACGGATCTTATCAATTGCTTCCATAGCTGTGTTAACAGCTGTATCGAAACCGATCGTATATTCTGTACAAGCGATATCCAAGTCGATTGTTCCAGGAACAGCGATTGTGTTGATTCCAAGTGCGGCTAATTTTCTAGCTCCCTGGAAAGAACCGTCTCCACCAATAACTACCAGTCCTTCGATTCCGTGTGCTTTACAGATCTCAGCTCCACGTTTCTGTCCTTCTTCTGTCTTAAATTCTTCACATCTTGCTGTGAAAAGGATTGTACCACCACGGAAAATAGTATCCGCTGTTTCTTTTGGTGTTAAGTCGATGATGTCTTCGTTTAATAATCCGTTATAACCTTTACGGATTCCCTTAACATTTAATCCTCTTTCTTTACCGATTCTGGCTACGGCACGTACTGCTGCGTTCATAGCAGGTGCGTCTCCACCACTTGTTAAAACTCCAATTGTTTTAATTTTTGGTTTTCCCATTTGCAATATCCTCCAATTATTAATCCATACAATTCTTAACTTGGCTTTTATTCTAATGCATTTAAAGAAATTTTTCAATAGTCTTTGTTATATTCCTAACGATCTGATGCGAATATTTTCTTTACCATAGCGTTTTTCAAGATCAAAAATGAGATTCTCGTCGTCTGAAATCATAAAACTGCTTCCAAGGCGATTGACTGCGCGTTCTGCCTTACAGTATATAACGACTGGATTTTTCCCTGGATATGATGTTAAAATTGCTTTCAGATCATTCTCATCTGCAAAAAATGCTTCTTTATCTGCAAATTGTACCCATAATTCCTGTCTTTGATCATCAAAACTTATGATCTGGTTACAGATCATTTTGCTTTCTTCCTCTGAAATCTGTGTTGTTCCTTTAATAAATACTTTCGCATCTTCTCTTAAAAGAGACTGGTATGCCGCATACTGTCTTGGGAATACAACAACTTCCACCGTTCCTCGTAAATCTTCCAGCGTGATAAATGCCATATTCTGATTCTTCTTCGTCAGTTTTACACTCATCTCGCTGATCAGTCCGCCAATGATACAGCTTTCCTGATCGTGAATCTTTGTCTTTCCTGTCTCTTCATCGATCACAAAATCAGATGTATGTGCTGTAACACTTCTTTCCAGACGATCCATATCATCTTCCAATGGATGACCACTGACATAGATTCCAAGAACTTCTTTTTCCATCGCAAGTTTCTGTTCTTTTTCGTATTCCCCAACATCCGGGTAAGTGATCTTAAAGGACTGCTGGTCTTCTTCTCCCAGAAGATCCATCAGACTCATCTGTCCTGCAATCTCATTTTTGCGTTCCTTCTGAATACTGTCAATGACACTGGCATAAACGATCATCTGCTGCTTTCTTGTGACGCCAAAACAATCAAGTGCTCCAGATTTTATCAGATTCTCCACGGTTCTCTTATTGATTTCTTTGCTTGAAAGACGTTCTACAAGATCTTTGAAATCTCTGTATAAACCATTTGCTTTTCGTTCTTTGATGATTGCCTCAATTACCGGCTTTCCAAGACTCTTGATCGCTGTCAGTCCATATCGGATATTACCGCCGTCAACTGAGAATGCCCCTTCTCCGTAGTTAATATCCGGCGGAAGAATCTTGATTCCAAGTTTCTTGCATGCATAGCTGTACTCTGAGATCTTATTTGTATTTCCAAGAACAGATGTCAACAGTGCTGCCATAAATTCTACCGGATAATGACATCTTAAATATGCTGTACGATAGGCAACCACTGCATAAGCAGCTGCGTGGGATTTGTTAAATGCATATTTTGCAAAGTCTAACATCTCATCCCAGATCTGGTTGGCTGTCTTCTCGTCGATTCCATTATTGATACATCCTGGAATTCCTTCTTCTTCATTTCCATAAACAAAGTTCTGGCGTTCCTTGATCATGACATCGCCTTTTTTCTTGGACATGGCACGACGCACAAGGTCACTTCGTCCAAGGGTATACCCGGCAAGTTTCATAACGATCTGCATAACCTGTTCCTGATAAACGATACATCCATAGGTTGGTTCCAGAATTTCTTCCATCTGTTCGCATTCATAATGGATGCTTTCCTGATGGTTCTTTCCTTCGATATATCTTGGGATAAAATCCATTGGTCCCGGACGATACAGGGAAATTCCGGCGATAATATCTTCCATATTGGCTGGTTTCAATTCTTTCATAAATGACTTCATTCCTGAACTTTCCAGCTGGAACACACCTTCTGTATGACCATTTCCGATCATCTCATAAACTTCTTTATCTGTTGGATCGATTTTTGTGATATCAAAATCTGGCACTTTTCTACGCACCATCTTCTCTGCATCCTGAATCACTGTCAATGTACGCAGTCCTAAGAAGTCCATCTTTAACAGTCCAAGTTCTTCGATCGTTGTCATCGTAAACTGGGTAACTGCTGCATTATCTGCACCTGTTGCCAATGGTACATATTCGTCGATCGCTGTCTTACCGATCACGACCCCGGCTGCATGCATGGAAGCATGTCTTGGAAGTCCTTCCAGCCTCTTTGACATATCGATCAGATAATGTGTTTCCTCATCCTGATCATAAGCATTTTTCAGATCCTTGCTGATCTTTAATGCTTTATCAATGGTAATATTTAATTCATTTGGCACCATCTTGGAAATGCCGTCTACTTTCGCATATGGGATATCCAGAACTCTTCCAACATCACGGATGACGGCTCTTGCAGCCATTGTTCCGAACGTAATGATCTGAACAACCTGGTCTTTTCCGTATTTCCTTACAACATAATCAATCACTTCCTGTCTTCTCTCATAACAGAAATCCACGTCGATATCGGGCATGGATACACGTTCTGGATTCAGGAAACGTTCGAACAGAAGCTGATACCGGATTGGATCGATGTCCGTGATCTCAAGACAGTAAGAGACAATACTTCCGGCAGCAGAACCACGTCCCGGTCCAACTGCAATGCCGTGTTCTTTTGCATAATGGATAAAGTCCCATACGATCAGGAAATAATCGACATATCCCATATTTTCGATCGTCTTTAATTCATAATTTAATCGTTCTCTCAATTCATCTGTAACTTCTGGATAACGGCGTTCTAATCCTTCCTGACATAAATGATTCAGATAAGTAACTGCTGTATACCCTTCCGGCACATCGTATTCAGGCACTTTCTGTTCTCCAAATACGATTTCTACATTGCAGCGCTCTGCAATCTTGCCTGTATTCTCGATTGCTTCTCTCGCATATGGAAACAGTCTTTGCATCTCTTCAGGCGATTTTAAATAGTACTGCCCGCCTTCATAACGCATGCGGTCTTCATCTTGTACTTTCTTTCCTGTCTGGATACAAAGTAGGATATCGTGTGCCTCCGCATCTTCCTTAAATGTATAATGAATATCGTTGGTGGCAACGAGGTCGATCCCTGTCTCTTTTGACATCTTAAGAAGTGCCGTATTCACTTTTGTCTGATCTGGAATTCCATGATCCTGTAATTCTAAGAAAAAGTTATCTTTTCCAAAAAGATCCTGTAATTTCAGTGCTGTGTCTTTCGCTTTTTCATAGTTGTTTTCACGGATATATGTTGCAACTTCTCCTGCAAGACACGCACTCAATGCGATCAGACCTTCGCTGTATTTTTCCAAAACTTCATAATCGACTCGAGGTTTATAGTAAAATCCCTCGGTAAATCCTCTGGAAACGATCTTCATCAGATTATGATAACCTGTATCATTTTTGGCAAGAAGCACCAGATGATAATATCGCTTGTCTCCCTGATTTGCTTCTTTATCAAATCTGGAACCAGTCGTTACATAAATCTCGCACCCGATGATCGGTTTGATTCCTTCTGCTTTTGCTGCCCTGTAAAAATCAATCACGCCGTACATGGCCCCGTGATCTGTAATCGCAATGCTGTCCATCCCCAGTTCTTTTGCCTGATGGACAAGCTCTTTGATCTTACTGGAACCATCTAATAGACTGTATTCTGTATGGACATGTAAATGTGTAAAACTCATGAAACCTCTTTTCTATTATCTCTTATATCCATAAGTTTGTTTCATACATCTTATGAACATTTTATGTTTTTTTATTTTCTGGCTATCATTTTATCATACAAACATCATTTTGTGCTATAATCTGTAGGTAACAGCATAATTTTTTTGAAAATCTTTATATTATTTTATAACAGATCATTATGCTGAAATATAACAATGAAAGAAACGAGGTTTTCTATGGAAAATATAACAATTCAGGATATTTTAGAAGCAACTGGTGGAACACTTTTATGTGGGGATCCTTCTATGAAGATTGATCATCTCAGCACAAATTCTATGGAAGTTGGTCCAAACACTTTATTTGTTCCGATCATTGGAGAACGTGTTGACGCGCATATCTTTATTCCCAATGCAGCAAAAGAAGGTGCTGCATGCTTAACTCAGGAACATAATGAAGCAGCTGGTGATACTCCTTATATTAAAGTAGATGATACTTTAACAGCAATGCAGCAGATTGCTTCTTACTACCGCAATAAAATGTCACTTCCTATCATTGGAGTCACCGGAAGTGTCGGAAAAACAACAACTCGCGAGATGATCGCCCATGTTCTAAAAGGAAAATATAAAGTTTTTGAAACAATCGGCAACCAGAACAGTCAGGTTGGTGTTCCTTTGACTTTAGACCATCTGACATCTGAAGATGAAATTGGTGTTCTTGAGATGGGAATGAGTGAAAAAGGACAGATCACAACCCTTGGCAATATCATTCATCCGAATGTTGGTGTTGTCACAAATGTTGGTGTTTCCCATATTGAAATGATGGGTTCCAGAGACAATATCTGTATTGAAAAATTAGATATCCAGAACGGACTTCCTGAAGATGGTGTTCTATTCTTAAACGGAGATAATGATATGATCCGCAAGCATATTGACTATGTTAAAAAACCTTATGAATTCTATGGTTTTGCAGATGATTGTACATATCGTGCAGAAAAGATCCGTGAAAAAGGTGGACAGACTTTATTTGAATTCCATTACGGTGATATGAAAGAAAATATCACATTAAATGTTCTTGGTAAACATAACGTATCCAACGCTCTGGCTGCAATTGCGATCGGACTTCGCTATGATGTTCCTATGGATGCGATCAAGGCACAATTATCCACATTTTCTGGTCAGAGACAGAATATTGTCCACGTTAACAACTATACTCTGATCGATGATGCATATAACGCAAGCCCTGATTCCATGAAAGCAAGCTTAAGTATTTTATCTGATTTTAAGACAAGAGGACGTAAGATCGCTGTCTTATCTGATATGCTGGAACTTGGACCGGATTCGCCAGAATATCACAAAGAAGTTGGACATTTTATTGCCTCAACGAAAGTAACTGATCTCTTTATCACTGGGGAACTTTCCAAGAATTATATTGAGGAAGCATGGAAAGAAAATCCTGCCCTTCACACACGTGCTTTTTCTTCTAATGGAGAGTTGATTTCTTACCTTGAAACATACCTTAAGAAGAACGATGTCGTGCTGATCAAAGGATCTAATGGTATGAATCTTAAAGAGGTAAGTAAAGCTTTGATGGCATAATTGTACAAAAAATAGAACACTATTTTTTGTTGACAATCCTTTTTTGCAGGTCTATTATAAGTGCAACGAAATACAGAATGCAATGCGATGAGCAGGACACATTGATATTTGAATTCTTTTCAAGAGAGTTGCCGGAAGCTGCAAGGCAATAAAGAACTTATATCAGTATCCCCTGCGAGCAGTCAGCCGAACATGAATTTTCATTAGTAAGTGCGACCGGAATCCTTCCGTTATCAAGGAGCACATTTAATGATGTGGCTAAGGGATTACGATTTGAGTAATAAAAAGAAGTGGTACCGCGGAGAATATTCGTCTTCTGGAATGTTGATAAAGCATTTCAGGAGACTTTTTTGTTTTTCTGATAAATTTTATTATAAACGACCATAACCCCATGGATACACATCCTGTAGTTTATTTTTTTACTAGTTTTTATTGTATCCTGTGTTTTGAATACACTATACTTTATTATAAAATTTTTAAAAGGAGTGATTAAGAATGAATAGCTTAACAATCGTAGCAATCGCAATCGTCGTATTAGTTGCTGGTTATGCTCTATACGGACGTTGGCTCGCTAAAACTTGGGGAATCGATCCAAAAGCGAAAACTCCAGCTTACACACATGAGGATGGTGAAGATTACATCCCAACACCAAAAGCTGTTGTATTTTCCCATCAGTTTTCATCCATCGCAGGTGCAGGTCCTGTAACCGGACCGATCATCGCCGCAATGTTTGGATGGCTGCCAGTTCTTCTCTGGCTGTTAATTGGTGGTATCTTCTTCGGAGCCGTTCAGGATTTTACATCTCTTTACGCTTCTGTAAAGAATGAAGGTAAATCCATGGGTGTCCTGATTGAGAAATACATCGGTAAAACAGGAAGAAAATTATTCCTTCTGTTTTCTTGGTTATTTACTTTACTTGTAATCGCAGCTTTCACAGATATGGTTGCCGGAACATTTAACGGATTTACAGACGCTGGTGTCAAGAGTTCACCAAATGCTGCCGCTGCTTCTATCTCTATGTTATTTATTTTAGGAGCTGTTGTTTTCGGATTATTCACAAAATATGTGAAACCAAACCAGAAAGTAGAATTCGTTGCAGGACTTGTATTACTGATTGTTATGTTAGCCGTTGGTATTGCTTTCCCATTATACTTTACTAAGAATACATGGATCGCAGTCGTTATGGTTTACTTATTCCTTGCATCTGTTATGCCTATGTGGTTAATGATGCAGCCTCGTGACTATTTAAGTACTTTCTTATTAGTAGGAATGATCATCGGTGCTGTCCTTGGTGTATTCGTTGCACATCCAGCAATGAACTTACCAGTATTCAGCGGATTCAACGTCGGTGGAAAGAGTTTATTCCCTACATTATTTATCACGATCGCCTGCGGTGCTGTTTCAGGATTCCACAGCTTAGTATCTTCTGGAACATCATCTAAAACAGTCAGCAATGAAAAAGATATGCTTTGTGTTGGATATGGATCTATGATGGTAGAATCTTTATTAGGTGTTATCGCCTTAGTTGTTGTCGGTGCAGCAGCCGTTGGTGGTAAAATGCCAGAAGGAACACCATTCCAGATCTTCTCAGGAAACGTTGCAGGATTCTTAACATTACTTGGAATTCCAAAACATGTTGCTACATGCTTTATGACAATGTGTGTTTCTGCATTAGCATTAACATCTCTTGACTCTGTAGCAAGAATCGGACGTATGTCTTTCCAGGAATTATTCATGGGAGAATCTGCTGACGGATCTGACCTTACAGGTGTAAGAAAATTATTTACAAATAAATATTTCTCAACTGTTATCACATTATTCTTCGGATTCTTATTATGCTTAGGTGGATACAACAACATCTGGCCATTATTCGGAGCAGCAAACCAGTTATTAGCATCTTTAGTACTGATCGCATTATCTGTCTTCTTATTAACTACAGGAAGAAAAGGATGGATGTTATACGCACCTATGTGCATCATGTTAGTCGTAACATTTACAGCACTTGTACAGGCTGTTATCGGTATCTTTACAAAGATCTTTGTAACAGGTGGATTCGTATTTATGATCGATGGATTACAGTTGATCGTTGCTTTACTTCTGATGGCACTTGGATTGATGGTTGCAATTTCCTGCTTTAAGAAATTGTTCCAGAAGAGCCATGAAGGAGCTTCTAAATCTACACATGCTACAGTTTAAATTTTGATTTGAATAAGTCGTGTAGATTGTATATGAGAAAAACAAAATAAGAGTATAAAAGATCCAGACCAGGAAATTTATGCACGCCGTTTTGAACGGTCGCTGATTCGCTAGTTTTCCTTGCGCAACTCGCTTCGCTCAAACAGCGCACCAAACTAGCTGCGAACCGTTCAAAACGACG
>CABIYF010000021.1 GCA_902362875.1 Eubacteriaceae bacterium
TATAAAGAACGTTCGTTGATTTTTACTAAAATCATCTGAAAAATTCATTAGAATTTTCAAGGTTGTCTTATTGTTCAGTTGTCAAAGATCTTTTTGTGATCCGCTTCGTATAAGAAGCTTTATCATTATATCACTTAGTTCTTAAATTGTCAAGAACTTTTTTAATTTATTTTGTCGCTCGTTTCTTTCAAACCGCAGCAACTTTTATATCATATCATCTTTGTTTTATTCTGTCAAGAACTTTTTTATTTATTTTTTAAGATGTTGTGATCGTTCTCCGTCCAGCATTCTTAATAAATAAATGTTCTTTTCATCATTCTACAATCGATGTTTGCTGTTCTGCTATAAGCAGTGCAACTTCTATAAGATATCACATTTCAACATTCATGTCAATACCTTTTGTCAAAAAATTAAATCTTCCTATTCGGAAGATTTAATAAGCGCAGAAGGAGGGATTTGAACCCTCGCACCGCGTAAACGGTCTATACCCTTAGCAGGGGCACCTCTTCAGCCACTTGAGTACTTCTGCAAATGCCTAAATATCAAAATATTTAATTGCATCCGTCATTCACATGACGCTTGAATATCTTACCAAAGGAATTCCCTTTTGTCAATAGATTTTTATTGATTATTTTAATTTTTTAAAATTTTCTACAGCAGTCTCATAAAGATTGTTCCCTTTACTGTCGATTACAACGATGACAGGGAAGTTTTCAACTCTTAATTTGCGGATTGCTTCTGTTCCCAGATCATCATATGCGATCACTTCTGCCTCTTTAATACATTTTGAAAGAAGCGCTCCCGCTCCTCCAACTGCCGCAAAATATACTGCTCCATTCTTTTTAATTGATTCAATGACTTCTGGAGATCGTTTTCCTTTTCCGATCATCCCCTTTAATCCCTGATCAAGCATAGTTGGTGTATACTTATCCATTCTGCTGCTCGTTGTAGGTCCTGCAGATCCAATGACCTGTCCCTCTCTTGCTGGTGTTGGTCCAAGATAATAAATGAACTGTCCATTTACATCTACTGGTAATTCTTTCCCATCTAACAACGTTTCATACATTCTTTTATGTGCCGCATCTCTGGCTGTATAGATTGTCCCTGTCAAATATACATAATCTCCAGATTTAAGTTCCGCTAATTCTTCTGTCTTTGCTGGAACATTTAAATGTTTCTCCATAATCTTCTACTCCTTGTATTCAAAAATACTATATTCTAAAAATCTCATCTGAACGATAGTATCTAACACTTTATAACACTCTGTGTGCATGACGATTTACATGACAGCAGATATTGACTGCTAATGGCATTCCCGCAATATGTGTAGGGTATGTCTCAATATTGAGTCCTAATGCCGTTGTAGAGCCTCCAAGTCCTCCTGGTCCAATTCCCAGCTGATTGATCTCCTCTAACAATTCTTTCTCTAATTTCGCAATGTGTGGCTTCTCAGATGGTGTATCTAAGTTTCTTGTTAATGCTTTCTTGGCAAGAAATGCTGCTTTTTCAAAACTTCCACCTAATCCAACACCGACAACCATTGGTGGACAGGCATTAGGGCCTGCATCTTTGACTGCCTGAATCACTGATTTCTTTACGCCCTCTTCGCCATCTGCTGGTTTTAACATGAATACGCGGCTCATATTTTCACTTCCAAATCCTTTTGGAGCTACTAAGATTTCAAGATTTTCTCCTGGAACAATATCAATATGCATGATTGCTGGTGTATTGTCTTTTGTATTCTCACGGATCAAAGGATCTTTTACAACAGATTTTCTTAAATATCCTTCTGTATATCCCTGACGTACTCCTTCATTGACCGCATCATGCAAATCCATACCTTCAATGTGAACGTCCTGTCCAATATTTAAAAATACGATTGCCATTCCTGTATCCTGACAGATAGGAATCTGATCCGCTGCCGCAATTTCCATATTCTCCTGCAATTGATTTAAAATCTGTTTTCCTAACGGACTCTTTTCGCTTTCTGTTGCATTCTTAAAACGGCATTTCATATCCTCTGTCAAAGATAAGTTTGCCTCGATGCACATCTCTTTTATATTCTTGATGATCTCATCTGTATGAATCGTTCTCATGTTTTCCTCCAAAAATATTTTTGTTTTGTATTATCACTGCCAAAAAGTATTTGAGCATCTATTATTTTATTATATAACGAAATCAGGGTACAGACAATTCATCTGCACCCTGATTTTTATTTTTTATTCTTCTGTTGTATTTTCTTCCTGCTCATCTTCAAGTTTCTCTTCACGGACTTTCGCAATGCTGGCTACCTCTACATTCTCACCAACATTCATAACTTTCACTCCAGAAGTATTTCTTCCAAGCATGGAAATGGAATCTACTGCTGTACGGATAATGATTCCCTCTGTTGTGATCATCATGATCTCATTATCGTCATTGACTGCTTTCACACCTACAACATCACCTGTCTTTTCTGTGATCTTGTAGCACTTGATACCTTTACCACCACGATGCTGTGCAGTAAACTCAGAAGTCAGTGTACGTTTACCCATACCATTTGCAGATACGATCAGTAACGCTTCACCCTGACTGTCAAGCTGCATTCCAATAACTTCATCATCACCTGTCAGATTGATTCCACGAACACCCATAGAAGTACGTCCAATACATCTGACATCACTTTCATGGAAGCGGATACACTGTCCATTCTTTGTTACAAGGAATACATCCTCATCATCTTCTGTATATTTAACTTCGATCAGCTGGTCATCATCTTTTAATGTGATCGCTGCTAATCCTGTCTTACGGATATTTGCATATTCCATGATAGAAGATTTCTTAACAACTCCATATTTTGTTGCCATTAACAGATATTTGCCTTCTTCGTAGTCTGCCAGTGGAATTACTGCTGTGATCTTCTCTCCTGGCTGTAACTGCAGCAGATTAACGATCGCACTTCCTCGGGCCGTTCTTCCACTCTCAGGAATCTCATACGCTTTCAGGCGGTATACACGTCCTGTATTGGTAAAGAACATGATGTAGTGATGTGTCGTTGTCATAAACAGTTCTTCGATGTAATCTTCATCGATCGTCTGCATTCCCTTGATACCTTTACCACCACGATTCTGACTCTTGAAATTATCAACAGTCATTCTCTTGATATATCCAAGTTTTGTCATTGTGATCACAGTATTTTCTCTAGGGATCAGATCTTCCATGGAAATGTCATCAACATCAAATCCAATCTGTGTTCTTCTTTCATCGCCATATTTGTCACGGATCAGTGCGATTTCATCTTTGATAACTCCAAGTAATTTCTTTTCGTCTGCAAGAATCGCCTTCAATTCACCGATACGCTCCATCAATTCTTTGTATTCTTTTTCAAGTTTGGCACGTTCCAAACCATTCAGTGCTCTCAGACGCATATCAACGATTGCCTGTGCCTGTGCATCTGAAAGTCCAAAACGTTCCATCAATTCAAGCTTGGCTGCCTGAATGTTCTCTGCTCCACGAATGATCTTGATCACTTCATCGATGTTATCCTGAGCGATCAATAATCCTTCTAAGATATGTGCTCGTTCTTCCGCTTTGTTTAATTCATAGCGTGTTCTTCTTGTCACAACATCTTTCTGGTGTTCCAGATAGTAATCTAACATCTCATGCAGATTCATTGTCTTTGGCTGTCCATCGACAAGTGCCAGCATGATCACACCAAATGTATCCTGAAGCTGTGTATGTTTATATAACTGATTCAGGATTACGTTCGCATTCGCATCACGACGAAGTTCGATACAGATACGCATACCACTTCTGTCAGATTCATCACGAAGCTCTGTAATTCCTTCCACTTTCTTTTCTCTTACCAAAGCTGCGATCTTCTCGATCAGTCTTGCTTTGTTTACCATGTATGGAAGCTCCGTTACGATAATACGCTGCTTTCCATTTGCCATTGCCTCAATATCTGTAACAGCACGCACTTTGATCTTTCCACGACCTGTGCGATAAGCCTGATCGATACCAGAACGCCCAAGGATCGTCGCACCTGTAGGGAAGTCTGGTCCTTTAATGATCTCTAATAATTCTTCGATCGTTGTCTCACGGTCTTCCTCAACCTGATTATCAATGATCTTGATAACCGCATTGATCACTTCTCTAAGGTTATGAGGTGGAATGTTCGTTGCCATACCAACCGCGATTCCCTGTGTACCATTCACTAACAGGTTTGGAAAACGAGAAGGAAGTACTGCTGGTTCTTTCTCTGTCTCGTCAAAGTTTGGTCTGAAATCAACTGTATTCTTGTTAATATCAGCCAGAAGTTCCATGGAAATCTTGCTTAATCTTGCTTCTGTATAACGCATGGCAGCTGCACCGTCACCATCGACAGAACCAAAGTTTCCATGTCCGTCTACCAATGGATATCTTGTAGACCATTCCTGTGCCATATTAACTAATGCCCCATAGATAGAGCTGTCACCATGTGGATGATATTTACCCATGGTATCACCAACGATACGGGCACATTTACGATGTGGTTTATCAGGTCCGTTATTTAATTCGATCATCGCATAAAGAATTCTTCTCTGTACCGGTTTCAAACCGTCACGCACATCTGGAAGAGCTCTGGAAGCGATAACGCTCATGGCATAGTCAATATATGAATTCTCCATTGTTTTTTTCAGATCAATGTCATGAACTTTATCAAAAATTGTATTTTCGTCCATTTGTTTCTCCCTTCCTAAATATCAAGATTCTGCACATATTTTGCGTTTGCTTCGATAAATTCTCGTCTTGGCTCTACCTGATCACCCATCAGTGTTGTAAATGTCAGATCGATCTCTGAAGCAGAATCTTCATCAAGGTTGACTCTTAATAAAATTCTCTTCTCAGGATCCATAGTTGTATCCCATAACTGTTCTGCATCCATCTCTCCAAGACCTTTGTAACGCTGAATCTTGTTATTGTTATCTCGTCCGATTTCCTGAAGAATGTTGTTCAATTCTTCATCACTGTAAGCGTACCAGAACTTCTTATTCTTCTCTACACGGTAAAGAGGCGGCTGGGCAAGATATACATACCCTCGCTTGATCAATTCCGGCATAAAGCGGTATATGAATGTCAGAAGCAATGTTGCGATATGTGCTCCATCGACATCGGCATCCGTCATGATGATGATCTTATGATATCTTAATTTCTCAATATCAAAATCTTCATGAATTCCCGTACCAAACGCTGTGATCATCGCCTGAATCTCTTTGTTCACAAGAACCTTATCAAGTCTTGCCTTCTCAACATTTAAGATCTTACCACGAAGAGGCAGGATTGCCTGTGTCGCACGGGAACGAGCTGTCTTTGCTGAACCACCCGCAGAATCTCCCTCAACGATGTAGATTTCGCAGTTCTCCGGATTCTTGTCAGAACAGTCTGCAAGTTTTCCTGGAAGACTCATACCGTCAAGAGCTGTCTTTCTTCTTGTAAGATCACGAGCCTTTCTGGCCGCATCTCTTGCTCTCTGTGCAAGCACAGCCTTCTCACAGATTACTTTCGCAACCTGAGGATTCTGCTCTAAGAAATATTTCAGCTGCTCAGATAAAACGCTGTTAACAGCACCTCTGGCCTCGCTGTTTCCTAACTTCTGTTTCGTCTGACCTTCAAACTGTGGTTCCCCGATCTTGATACTGATAACTGAAGTCAATCCTTCACGGATATCTTCACCACTTAAGTTATCTTCTTTCTCTTTCAGAAGATTATTCTTTCTTGCATAATCATTGAAAGTAGTTGTTAAAGCCGTCTTAAACCCTGATAAATGTGTTCCACCTTCTGGCGTAATAATATTATTTACGAAACTTAGGGATGTCTCATTGTAAGAATCATTATGCTGGAATGCAACTTCAACATATACGCCGTCTTTCTCACCTTCACAATAAATAACTTCTGGGTAGAGTGCTTCTTTTCCCTTATTCAGGTAATCAACGAATTCCTTGATACCACCTTCATAGTGGAATGTCTCTGAAACCTGTTCTTCCCCACGGTCATCTGTTAAAACAATCTTTAAGTTCTTTGTTAAGAAAGCTGTCTCTCTTAATCGTCTCTTCAATGTATTGTAATCAAAATTAATTGTCTCAAAGATCGTTGCATCCGGATAAAATGTAACGGTTGTTCCAGTCTTGTCTGTATCTCCGAGAACTTTCAGAGGATAGCATACCTTTCCTCTCTCATAACGCTGTTTATGAACATGTCCTTCTTTGCAAACTGTAACTTCCAGCCAGTCAGATAAGGCATTTACAACGGATGAACCTACACCATGAAGACCACCAGATACTTTGTATCCTCCACCGCCGAACTTACCTCCTGCATGAAGGATCGTAAATACAACTTCAACGCTGGATACACCTTTTTTCTTATTGATCCCAACCGGAATTCCACGCCCGTTATCCTCGACTGTAACAGAGCCGTCTTTGTTCAGTGTTACGATGATCGTATCACAGAATCCAGCCAGAGATTCATCTACGGCATTATCTACAATTTCGTATACCAGATGATGAAGTCCTTTTTCTGATGTACTTCCAATGTACATTCCGGGTCTTTTACGCACAGCTTCTAACCCTTCCAGAATCTGGATCTGATCAGCTCCATATTCTCCATTTTTTTGTGTACCCATAGTTTCCTCCTAATTTTCTTTTACAATTTTTCCTGCTTTTATTTGAAACATACGTTGAATTGGCAGGTGTTTACTAATAAATTCATCTAAGCCCGTACATGTAATGATCGTCTGTGTATCTTTAATACTTTCCAAAAGATATGTCTTACGATTACTGTCAAGCTCCGACAAAACATCATCAAGCAGCAGGATCGGTGACTCCTTCATCACTTCCCGCATCAACTGAATCTGTGCCAGCTTTAAAGATAAAGCTGCGGTCCTTTGCTGCCCCTGGGAACCATATTTCCTGATATCAATTCCATTTACAATAAAACTGATATCATCGCGATGAGGTCCCACTGTCGTCGTAGAATATTTTAAATCTTTTTGCCTCTTTTTTTCAAGTTCTGTTAAATAACTATCATACCCTACATCGCGATCATATTCCAGTAAAATTTGCTCTTTTCCACCCGTTAATTTATTGTGAATCTTTTGACAAACTTCACCCAGATGTTTGATAAATTTTTCACGATATCTTATAACCTCAGAACCATATTTTACAAGCTGTACATCCCACGCTTCCAGTGTATCTATCAGATTATTCTGAAAACGTATCTGTTTTAACAGATTATTTCTCTGCACCAAAATCTTGTTATAATTCGTCAATTGATATAAATATAAACGCTCCATCTGCGATAATTCAATATCTAAAAATTTTCTTCTCTCACTTGGACCACTCTTTACAATCTTTAAATCTTCCGGAGAAAACAAAATTACCGGAATTTGTCCCAGCAGATCACTGGATCTTCTGATCGGAATCTTATCAATTGCCACACCTTTTGCTTTATTTTTCTTAAGATGCATATCTAATTGATGATCAATTCCCTGTTTTTCAAAATGAATTCTGATATGAGCTTCATTTTCTTCAAACTTTATCAACTCACGGTCTTTATTTCCTCGATGCGATTTTGTTGTCGCACTAAGATAAATAGATTCCAGAATATTTGTCTTTCCCTGGGCATTATCTCCATACAATAAATTGGTTCCACTCGCAAAATTCATGGAAAGTTCATCATAATTCCGATAATTTTTTAATTCCAAAGATTTAATAATCATACTGCTCCCAAACTATTTTACGATGTGAATCTCCTGTCCATCAAAAGACACAACTTCCCCACCGTATAATTTTTTTCCTCTTCTTGTTTCAACTTCTCCATTCACAAGAACTTCTCCATCCTGAATGACAATTTTTGCCACAACTCCAGAATCTACAAGTCCGGCAGCTTTTAATGCCTGACCAAGTTTAATAAATTCATCTTTTAGTTTAATTTCCATCTAAAAAATCCTTTCTAATGATTAAAATTAACTGGAAGAATCAGATAATTGTATGTTCCAGCATCATCTTTGATATAACAAGGTGCTTTCGGATTTACAAGATAAATATTGATTTCTTCATCATCGATTACTCGAAGAACATCCATCAAAAACTTAGGATTAAAGCCAATTAACAGATCTCTTCCTTCTTTTTGGATCAGAATTTCTTCTTCCATGGAACCAAAGAAAGAATTGATATTTAATTTTAATGAATGATCAGTAATGTCGATAATAATTGGTTTTTTATCAGATTCGCGAATCAAAAGACTCGCTCTGTCGATACAATTTAAAAATTCTTTTTTGTTAATTGTGATTTTTGTCTCATAATCGCTGGATAACATCTGGCTTATTTTATAATATTCCCCTTCCAGCAGTCTTGAAACAACTCGTGTATTATCAAATTCAAATAAAATATGTTTTGAAGTTACATAAATTGAAACAGTTTCGTCCATTTCTCCGGAAATGATCTTGACAATTTCCTGTAAAGTCTTACCAGGAACGACAACTTTGAACGGATCATAATGATCTTTCAGTTCAATATGTCTGATAGAGATTCGATGTCCATCCAGAGATACAACACTTAACTGATCATCTTTCACTTCAAATAATTCACCAGTCATTAATTTTGTATTTTCATTATCAGAAATAGAGAAAATTGTCTGACGAATAACTTCTTTTAATGAAAATTGTGATAAAGTAATGCTCTGATTTTTTTCAATCTCTGGTAAAGAAGGAAATTCTTCTCCTTCCTGTCCCATAATCTGAAAACATGCTTTTTCACAAGTGATCGTTGCTTTATATTGATCATCTGTTTCAATCGTTACATCATTATCTGATAATTTTCTTACAATTTCAGAGAAAAGTTTCGCTTCAATTGCAATTTTTCCAGGTGCTTCAATATGACCATCAATGGTTGTTTCAATTCCTAGTTCCATATCATTTGCTGTTAATCTGATATTTCCTGCAACTGCCTCAATTAAAATACATTTCAAAATTGGAAGAGTTGTATTGTTTGATACAGCTTTTGAAACAATGGAAACAGCATGCACTAAATTAGATTTTGTACATATGATTTTCATAAATGTGAATAACTCCTTTCGGTGTCAGATTGTTGTTAAATAAATAAATAAAAGTCGTAGTAATAGTCGTAGTAGCTGTGGATATGGGGATAACCTTAAAAAACCGCTAAGTATAAAGCTTTATAAGGGTTGATAAAATGTTCAAAACTCGATGAAAATCAGAGGATAATCAGGGATTTATCAACAATGCTCAAAACAGCGAAAATACTAATACACAGGATATCCACAGCTTATCCACAGAAAATGTGGATAACTGACGACAAAATGTGAAAAAAATAAAAATTAATCCATTTTTTTGGTGATAACATCAATAACCTTGCCTAATTCAGGGTCTTTTTCAAGGTCTTTTTCAATTTTTTCAATACCATGAATGACGGTAGAATGATCTCTTTTACCAATGATCTCTCCGATTTTAACGAGAGACTGGTCCGTCATTTTTTTGCACAGATACATACAGATCTGACGAGGATAAGCGATATCATGGCTGCGTTTTTTAGAGATAATATCACTTGTCTGAATGTTGAAATGTTCAGCAACTGTCTGCATGATCAGTTCAGGTGTGATCGCCTGTTTTGTCTTGTTGTCAATCAGATCCTGAAGAGCAATTTTAGATAATTCAAGGTCAATTGGTTTCTTATTTAATTTTGAATAAACCTTAATTTTGTTTAAGGCACCTTCAAGGTCACGAATATTAGATTTAATATGTGTTGCGATGTAATCAAAAATTTCATCATCAATGTAAATATTGTCTAATTCTGCACGTTTTCTAAGAATTGCAACCTTCGTTTCGTAGTTTGGCGGCTGAATATCAACTGGAAGTCCCCAGCTGAAACGGCTTCGCAGTCTTTCTTCTAAGACATCCAGCTCTTTTGGCGGTTTATCAGAAGAAAGAATGATCTGTTTTTTAGAGTTATAAAGTGCATTAAAGGTATGGAAAAATTCCTGCTGAGTACTTTCTTTACCAATAACAAACTGAATATCATCGACCAGTAAAACATCGATATTACGATATTTACTGCGCAGTTCTTCCTGTTTTTTATGCTGGATTGAGTTGATAACTTCGTTTGTAAAATCCTCACTTGTTACATATAAAACATTCAAAGAACTGTTATGTTCAATAATATAATGTGCAATGGAGTGCATTAAATGAGTCTTCCCAAGACCTGCGCCTCCATACAAAAACAGCGGATTATAGGCTTCCGCCGGAGCTTCCGCAACAGCGATACTTGCAGCATGTGCCATGCGGTTGTTGTCACCAATTACGAATGTATCAAAAGTATAACGGGGATTTAAGTTATTATTATCATGTTCAGGTGTAGCAGCAGGAGCTTCTTTTGGTTTTTCTCCTTCTTTTTCTAGCTCAACTTCTATATCGTATTTCTTGCCTGTCAGATCAGAAATAGCAAGGGAAATATAAAAATCGTACATTTTTTTCTTGATAAACTGAATACCCCGCTCATCGTATTTAGCATCCAGAGAAAGAATTATTTTGTTTGACTGGACATCTTTGATATGTAATGGCTTGATCCAGGCATTAATTGCAGCACTGGAAACGTCATGCTCTTGTTCAAGCTTGACTAATACATCATCCCAAATTTTCTCAATTTCGTTTTTCATGGATAACATAAATCCCTTTCTAAATCATATTTTTATAAATGTGCATAGTACGGCACTATATTTAGTGTATAACAAAAAATTTCTTTTTTCAATCGAAAAATAAAAGTTGCCCACATATTGTGGATAAGTTGTTCCACATTATACACATGCCGAAAAACGTGATAAAATAAGGCAATTCGACATTTTACGTGTTTATAATTCACATTTTATCACCAAGTTATGCACAAGTTATCTACAGATTGTGGATAACTTTTACACAAACCACAATATATATGAAAATACATAAGAAAGTGAAAAAAGCTTAGAATTTACTTGACTTTTGGGCACTTCTCTGTCTATAATAGGAGTGATGTTTTTACGAATATATTATTCATATATATAACGCATAAAATTTTGTTAAGGAGGTGTTTTAGAATGAAAATGACATTTCAGCCAAAGAAAAGACAGAGATCTAAGGTTCATGGATTTAGAAAAAGAATGAGCACTGCAAACGGAAGAAAAGTTCTGAAGAGCAGAAGAGCAAAAGGAAGAAATAGATTATCAGCTTAGGTCGCAGAGATGTGACCTTTTCTTTTCTCTATTAATAAGGAAGAGAACCATGAAAAATTATCATTCATTAAGAAATAACAGAGAATTTCAGACGGTATATAATGAAGGAAAATCCAAAGCTAACAAGTACTTGGTCCTTTATTATAGGAAGAATGACCTAGAATACAACCGTCTGGGAATATCAGTAAGTAAAAAAGTAGGAAACAGTGTAGTACGTCACAGAACTACACGCTTAATTCGTGAAAGCTATCGTTTGAATCAGGATAATTTAAAAACAGGATATGATATGGTAGTAATTGCAAGACAAACTGCAAAAGGAAAGGACTGCCATACGATTGAAAGTGCATTTTTACATTTGGTAGATCTGCATCATCTAAGAAGAGTTGAACACAATTGAAAAAGATTTTAATATCCATTATCAGGTTTTACAGAAAATATTTATCGAAATTAAAGGGAAGAGGAACATGTATTTATGTTCCGACTTGTTCGGAATATGCCATAGAAGCATTGGAGAAGCATGGAGTTGTCAAAGGGAGTCTTTTGGCAATTTTTAGAATATTGAGATGCAATCCATTTTCAAAAGGCGGATATGACCCTGTTCCGGAAGTCAGGAAAGGAAAAAGGTGCAAAAAATGATGTTATTGGCACAGGCCCAGACTACGGGCACCGGAGGTATTTTAACTCCGTTTGTAATTATTTTTGGTTGGATCATTCGAGCAATCTATGGTGGATTAGCAACAATGGGCATCTATAATGTTGGTTTATGTATTATTTTATTTACATTGGTTTCTAAGTTAATCCTATTACCTTTAACAATGAAACAGCAGAGATCTATGAAGATCAACCAGCATATGCAGCCAGAGATCAATAAGATCACTAAGAAATATCGTAACAAAAGAGACCAGGCATCTATGATGAAACAGAATGAAGAGATGCAGAAAGTTTATGAAAAGTATGGTTCAAGCCCAACGGGTGGATGTGCAACAACATTAATTCAGTTCCCAATCATCATGGCACTGTATTATGTAATTCGTGGTGTTAATACTTATATTCCTCAGATTGCACAGGATACACAGTATCATCCAAACCTGTTTTTAGGTATGGACTTAAATTCAGCACCAGGATTCAGATTGACACCATTATTGGTTATCCCTGTATTATCATTCATTTTCCAGTTCTTAAGTGCTAAGACTTCTATGTCTTCAAACCAGATGGATGAAAGCACACCTGGAGCCGGAATGACAAAGAGTATGATGTACACAATGCCATTAATGTCATTTGTAATGTGTATTTCATTACCAATCGGTATTGGTATTTACTGGACAGCAAGTGCTTTATTCCAGTATATTCAGCAGATCGCATTTAATTATTATTATGATCATACTGATATGGATAAGATTATTGAAAAGAGCCGTGAGAAGGCAGCTAAGAAAAGAAAGAAAAAAGGTCCTTCTCTTTATGAAAAGATGTTAGGAGCACAGGCTGAACAGCAGGGACTGCAAGGTACAGATTCCAGCATCAAGAAGAGTGCAAACCTGAAGTCAACAAAGAATATTGATTATTCAGGAAATTCTAAAGGAGGAATTGCTTCTAAAGCGAATGCACTCAACAAAAACAAAGGGGGTAAATAAGGATGTCAGCAAAGAGATTCACTGGAAAAACTGAATCTGATGCAGTTATGAATGCTGCAATGGAATTAGGAATTCCAAGTACAGACCTCAAATATACAGTGATCGATTCGGGAAGCAATGGTTTTTTTGGACTGTTTAAGAAACCGGTCATTATTGAAATCAATGAAGAAGAAAAGAAAGAGGCAGAAGTTAAGCCTCAGACAATAGAAAAAGAGAAACCTAAGAAAAAGGTTGAAAAGAAACCAGCGAAGAAGGCAGATGAGAGATCAAATCGTCAGCCTAAGAAGAGTCCTAAAATAAAAGAAGAGGCTCCTGTGAAGGAACCTAAGAAGAATAAGACACCTGAGAATATTGATCAGATCATCAAAGATACTGAGAAGTATTTGGATGAAGTGTTAAGAGCGATGGGACTTGATCCAAAGTTAAATCTTTACTATAACCGCAGAGATAACGTATTAAACATCAATGTATCTGGAGAGAAGATGGGTGCGTTGATCGGTAAGCACGGACAGACACTGGATGCCCTGCAGTATCTTATCAGTCTTTATGTGAATAAAGAGAGCGATTCTTTTGTAAAGATCAAGCTTGATACAGAAAATTACAGAGAAAGAAGACAGCAGACTTTAGAGAAATTAGCTGGAAGCATTGCGTATAAAGTAAAGAAGAATAAGAAACCAATTTACTTAGAACCAATGAATCCGAATGAGCGTAGAATCATCCATTCTGCATTGCAGAGAGATCCGGAAGTGATTACAAAGAGCGAAGGTAAGGATCCTTATCGTAAAGTTGTTGTTATGCTTAAAAAATAAGATTTAGGGCTGCCTTAATTTAGGCAGCCCTTTTTTGAGGTATATTATATGAAGTCAAATACAATTGCGGCAATTGCCACTCCGATGACCAATAGTGGGATTGGAATTATCAGGATCAGCGGAGATGAGGCACTTGATATTATTGAAAAAGTATTTAAACCGAAGAAAAAAGACAAGAAGATAAAGGAAGTTAAGACATATACAGCACATTATGGACATGTGTATGATGGAGATACATTGCTTGATGAGTGTATTGTGCTTGTTATGAAAGGTCCACATTCTTATACAGCAGAAGATGTCGTAGAAATCAACTGCCATGGTGGTGTGGTTGTCATGAAGAAAGTCTTAGAAGCAGTATTTAAGGCAGGAGCAGCACCAGCAGAACCTGGAGAGTTTACAAAGAGAGCATTTTTGAATGGACGAATTGATCTTTCAGAAGCAGAAGCAGTCATGGATCTGATTCAGTCAAAGAATGAATTTGCAATGAGTACTTCGTTAAAACAGTTAGAAGGTGTTCTTGGCAAAAAGATCACGGAGATCCGAAAGCAGATCATCCATAGTGTGGCTTTTATTGAATCAGCATTGGATGATCCGGAACATTACAGTGTGGATGGATTTTCAGATGAGTTGAAAGAACAGGTTGAGAAAATCATCAGACAGTTAAATGAATTTTTGGAGAATGCTGATAATGGAAGAATTCTGAAAGAAGGAATACAGACTGTTATCGTTGGAAAACCAAATGCAGGAAAATCATCGGTGTTAAATGTCCTGTTAGGAGAGGAACGTGCGATTGTTACGGATATTGCAGGAACAACAAGAGATACGTTAGAAGAGTCGATTCAGATCAAAGGAATTCCTTTGAATATTATTGATACAGCAGGAATCAGGGATACCAATGACTTGATTGAAAAGATCGGAGTAGACAAAGCAAAAGACTTGTTAAAGAAGGCAGATCTTGTCCTGTATGTGGTAGATACATCAGATCCGTTGACGAAAGATGATGAGGAGATCATGGAGCTTATTGAAGATAAGCAGACAATCGTTTTATTAAATAAAGCAGATCTTGAGCAGGTAGTGACAACGGAAGAACTCAAGGAAAAAGGATTTGAGCAGATTGTTCAGATTTCAGCAAAGGAACAGACTGGAATTGAGGAACTATATCAGCTGATTCAGGATATTTTCTTTGAAGGTCATGTTTCATTTAATGATGAAATTTATCTGACGAATATGAGACACAAGACAGAAGTAAGTGAGGCGTTAAAGAGCCTTTCTATGGTATTACAGAGTATTGAAGATGGAATGCCAGAAGATTTCTTCTCCATTGATCTATTAGATGCCTATGAGCATTTAGGATTTATCACAGGAGAATCTGTGGGAGAAGATCTGGTAAATGAGATTTTTGCAGAATTTTGTATGGGTAAATAAAGATGAATAATTTAGAAGAAAAATATGATATCATTGTTGTAGGTGCCGGCCATGCCGGATGTGAAGCCGCACTTGCAGCAGCCAGAATGGGATTTGAGACAATCTGTTTTACGGTAAGCATGGACAGCGTTGCATTGATGCCATGTAATCCGAATATCGGAGGAAGTTCCAAAGGACATCTGGTAAAAGAAATTGACGCACTTGGTGGTGAGATGGGGAAAAATATCGATAAAACCTATTTACAGTCTAAGATGCTGAATAAATCAAAGGGACCGGCAGTACATTCTTTAAGAGCACAGGCAGATAAGAAGATGTATTCTATTTCTATGACACAGGTTATGGGGAATACACCGAATCTTACACTTCGTCAGGGAGAAGTTACAGAAATTCTTGTGGAAGATGGAAAGATTAAGGGAGTGAAGACATATTCAGGCGCAGTTTATTATGCAAAAGCAGTTGTATTAACAACAGGTACTTATCTGAAAGCACGCTGTATTTATGGAGAAGTGAGCAATCACACAGGACCAAATGGACTTCAGGCAGCCAATTATCTGACAGATTCTCTGAAGAGTCATGGAATTTCTATGAGAAGATTCAAGACAGGAACACCAGCCAGAATTGATAAGAATACAATTGATTTTTCTAAGATGGCCGAGCAGTTTGGGGATGAGAGAATTGTTCCATTCAGCTTTACAAACAAGGAAGAAGACATTAAGAGAGATCAGATTTCATGTTGGCTGACTTATACAACAGAGGAAACACATGAGATCATCAAAGAGAATATTCATAGATCACCACTGTTTTCTGGTGCGATCGAGGGAACAGGGCCTAGATACTGTCCTTCTATCGAAGATAAGATCGTGAAATTCCCAGACAAAAACAGACATCAGGTATTTATCGAGCCAGAAGGCGAATATACAAATGAGATGTATGTTGGAGGTATGTCAAGTTCATTGCCAGAAGATGTACAGTATAAGATGTATCACAGTGTTCCAGGACTTGAGAATGCCAAGATCGTGAGAAATGCTTACGCAATTGAGTATGATTGTATTGATGCGACACAGTTAAAGGCATCCTTGGAATTTAAAGAAATTGATGGATTATTTTCTGGTGGACAGTTTAATGGAAGCTCAGGATATGAAGAGGCAGCAGCACAGGGGCTGATGGCAGGTATCAATGCAGCACGTAAACTGCAGGAGAAAGATCCAATTATCTTAGACCGTTCACAGGCATATATTGGAGTTCTGATCGATGATCTGGTAACAAAAGAAACACAGGAACCATATCGTATGATGACATCAAGAGCGGAATACAGATTGCTGCTTCGCCAGGATAATGCAGATCTTCGTCTGACAAAGATTGGATATGAAGCAGGACTGATCAGCCAGGAACGATATGACAAACTGTTAGTAAAAGAGCAGCAGATTGAAGATGAGATGAAACGTCTGGAAGATATTAATGTGGGAGCTTCCAAAAATGTTCAGGCATTACTTGAAGAACTTGGAAGTACAACATTAAAATCATCCGCAAAGATGACAGAATTGATCCGCCGTCCAGAATTAACTTATATGGATCTGGCACCAATCGATCCAGACAGACCAGAGTATGATCTGGATGTTCAGGAACAGGTAAATATTAATATTAAATATGAAGGATATATCAAACGTCAGCTGTCACAGGTAAAACAGTTTAAGAAGATGGAGAAGAAGAGAATTCCAGAAGATATTGATTATGAAGATGTTGGAAGCTTAAGAATCGAAGCAAAACAGAAATTATCAAAGATCAGACCATCTTCTATTGGACAGGCATCAAGAATTTCCGGTGTATCACCAGCGGATATTTCTGTATTGCTCATTTATCTGGAACAGATGCACCACAGGAGATAATAGATGGAGAGATTAAGAGAAAAAGCAGCTGCATTTGGAATTGAATTAAGTGATCATCAGTTAGAGCAGTTTCAGACATATTATGAAATGCTCATTGAGAAGAATAAAGTGATGAATCTGACAGCTATCACAGAGAAGAATGAAGTGATCGATAAACATTTTGCAGATAGTCTTGCACTGGTAAAGAGTGGAGTTGAGTTAAAAGATCAAAGAATTCTGGATCTTGGAACAGGTGCAGGATTTCCAGGAATTCCATTAAAGATTGCATTTCCAGAATTAGAAGTTGTATTATTGGATTCCTTAAATAAACGAATCAAATTCTTAAATGAAGTGATCGAAGCATTGGGACTTCAAAAAATCACTGCAATTCATGGACGGGCAGAGGACTTTGCAAAACAAAAAGAATATAGAGAAAATTTTGATTATGTAGTATCAAGAGCGGTGGCAAATCTGACAGTTTTATCAGAGTACTGCATTCCTTATGTAAAAGAAGGCGGATATTTTCTTCCATATAAATCAGGAGATATCAAAGAAGAAGCCAAGAATTCAAAAAAAGCAGTGAAAATTCTGGGTGGGAGTATCGAAGATATTATATCCTTTGAAATTCCAGATACAGATATGGCAAGAACAATTCTGAAGATTCATAAGACAAAAGCAACACCAAAACGTTTTCCAAGGAAAGCTGGTTTACCATCAAAGGAACCTATTTGTTAAAAGGTTTTACTTTCATTTCTGATGGTTATCGTTTATGATAAAAAGAAAGTGGTAAAAATATGGAGAAGAAGAAAGAAAAAAGTTATTTGATCAGTCAGTTATATGATTATCTGGAAGAGCAGATACAGTTATTAAAAGCAGACAGACATCAGTTGAACCGCAAGATGCATGAGATCGTGCAGGAAAAGAATGAAAAAGAAGGTACGATTGAAAACCAGCAGAAGATCTATCAGATACGAAAGATATTTTCACCGTTACCATTGGAAATCGAAGAATCAAAGCAGAGTGTTTCAGAAGATGTTATAAAGATTGAGAAAGATATCAAAGAATTTCAGAAGAAGATCAAAGATAAGGATCATAAGATTGAAGAATTGCTTAGTTATCAGAAGGGATTGGAAGAAGATCTGTTATTTGATGACATAGTAACAGGAGATATGAAGGAAGATGAAAAGATACCATTTGTTCCAGCATTTGATGAACTGATACGATATATCAAAAAGATGCATCCAACAGCACGATTGAATTATCGTGAGTCAGATCAGGAATCAAAAGTATGTATGACATTTTCATTCTTAAAAGGATTTCATGCGTTGTTTGAAATGTTAATGACAGATATAGGAGCTTTTGTAATTAATTTTGAAAATATAATTGATGAATATAAAATATTAATTAAAATAGAAGCAAAGCCAAAAGTTGCCAAGAATGCAAAAGAATTCTATGAAAAACGCAGTGTCCTTGAACAACAACTGACGAAAGAATTTTCGGTGACAAGATGGAAGACCAATTCAATTAATGTACAGGCATTGATCGAACTATAGAAAGGGAAGATTATGAGAAATAAGGTTATTGATTTATTAAATCAGACAATTGAAGAATTAGATAGAGAGAAGATTGATGGAATTCTTGAAATTCCACCAAAAGATGATATGGGAGATTTTGCATTTCCATGTTTTCAGTTAGCAAAAGTATTTAGAAAAGCTCCTAATATGATCGCAACAGAAATTGCTGAGAAAATTCCAGCAAGTGAAGATGTATCAAAAGTAGAAGCTATGGGACCTTATGTAAACTTCTTTTTAAATAAAGAAAATTATGTAAAAGAGGTTTTATCAAAAGTAAATGATACTTATGGTACACAGGAAATAGGAAAAGGAAAAACTGTCTGTATTGATTATTCTTCTCCAAACATTGCAAAGAACTTCCATGTTGGACATTTAAGAACAACAATCATTGGAAACTCTTTATATCATATTTTTGATAAGCTGGGATACAACGTAGAAAGAATCAATCATTTAGGTGATTGGGGAACACAGTTTGGTAAGCTGATCGTTGCATATAAGAAATGGGGAAGCAAAGAAGCTGTTGAAGAGAAAGGTATTCCTGAGCTTTTAAGAATCTATGTAAAATTCCATGAAGAAGCTGAGAAAGATGATACTTTAAATGATCAGGCACGTGAATGGTTCGCCAAGATGGAACAGGGAGATGAAGAAGCATTATCTATCTGGGAATGGTTTAAAGATATCAGTATGGTAGAATATAAGAGAATCTATAAGATGCTGAATATGGATTTTGACCATTACACAGGAGAAAGTTTCTATCGTGATAAAACAGCAGCAGTTGTAGAAGAATTAAAAGAGAAAAACCTTCTGAAAGAAAGCGAAGGAGCAATGATCGTAGATCTTGATGAATATGATATGGCACCATGTCTTGTTATGAAGAAAGATGGAAGCAGTATTTACGCAACACGAGATCTTGCAGCAATCTTCTACCGTAAAAAAGAATATAATTTTGATAAGTGTATTTATGTAACAGGTTTGGAACAGAAATTACATTTTGCACAGGTATTTAAAGTAGTAGAATTAATGGGATATGAATGGGCAAAAGAAAACCTGATTCATGTACCTTATGGATTAGTAAGTTTGGAAGGTGGAAAGCTTTCTACAAGAAGTGGTAACATTGTATATGCAGAAGATATCTTAAAAGAATCTGTGTCTAAGATCAGAGAGATCATTGCAGAAAAGAATCCAGATCTGAAAGATAAAGAAGATGTAGCACAGAAAGTTGGAATTGGAGCAATCATCTTTAATGACTTGTATAATCAGAGAATCAAAGATGTTACATTTACATGGGAAAAGATTCACAGTTTTGATGGAGAAACAGGTCCATATGTTCAGTACACATATGCAAGAGCAGCAAGTGTATTAAGAAAGACAGGAATTACAGAAGTTGGAGATATTGATGCATCATTAGTAACTGATGAAACATCTGTAGCATTATTAAAAGAAATTGAAAGATTCCCAGAAGTGATCAAAGTGGCAGCAGACAGATTAGAGCCATCCGTGATCTCAAGATATGTTATGGGAGTAGCACAGAGCTTTAACCGTTTTTATCATGAAAATCAGTGTAATGTAGAAGACCAGAAATTAAAAGAGGCACGAGTTAAAATTGTAATTCTTGCAAAACAGGTAATTAAGGATGCATTAGAATTATTAGGAATTCAGTGCCCAGAACAGATGTAATTAATAATAAAGCTTCATTATTATAGGCAGCTGATTTTAAAATTTATAAGGAATTGAGGAGTATCCCAATGGATACTCCTTATTTACTTTAAGGGATTCTGTGAAATTGAAAATTTTTTTAATAAAGATTTTTAATGAAATGTACATATAAATGTAGATATAAACGCAGATATTATCAAAATGTTTCACGTGAAACATTATCAAAAAATAAAATCCGAAGAAACAAATATTGCACAAAAAATAATAAATGTTTCACGTGAAACATATAGCAATGCAAAAAAATTAGTGTTATAATATTGTTCAAAAGGAGAAAGAAATGGGAAGAATTATTGCAATTGCCAACCAGAAAGGTGGAGTTGGGAAGACAACGACAGCGGTAAATCTTTCAGCAGCACTTGCTGCCAAAGGAAAGAAAACCTTACTCGTTGATATGGACCCACAGGGAAATACCACCAGTGGCTTGGGATTAGACAAAAACGAGCTGGACAAGACAACGTATGAGGTGATTACAGGAGAAGAAAAGATACAGGATTGTATCATTAAAGACTTGTTTGATAATCTATCCTTACTTCCAGCAAATCGAAATTTAGCCGGAGCAGAGATTGAATTGATGACTGTAGATAAAATGCAGTTTATCATGAAAGAGAATCTTCAAAAGGTAAGAAGAAGATATGATTTCATTATCATCGATTGTCCACCGGCATTAGGAATGTTAACAGTAAACGCCATGACGGCAGCCAATACTGTAATTGTTCCAATTCAATGCGAATTTTATGCATTGGACGGACTTACACAGTTGATCTATACAATCGAGCTGATTCAGAAAAGTCTGAATCCAAGATTAAAGATAGAGGGTGTTGTGTTTACAATGTATGATGGCAGAACGAATCTGTCGCTTCAGGTTGTGGAGAATGTTAAATCATATTTAAATCAGAATATTTACAAGACGATCATTCCAAGAAATGTACGTCTGGCAGAAGCACCGAGTCATGGACTTCCAATTAATTTGTATGCACCTCGTTCTTCAGGAGCAGAGAGTTATAATCTTCTTGCAGAAGAAGTTATTGAAAATGGAGGTAAGAAATAATGTCAGGAAAGAAAATGGGACTTGGAAGAGGATTAAATACACTGATTCCAAAAGCACCGATTGTCGATGAAGAAGTAGAACAGGTAAAGAAAAAAGTATCAAAATCGCCAAAGTCAAAGAAAAAATCTGAGCCTGAGAAAGAACTGACATTACCAATCGATAAGATTGAGCCAAACCCGGATCAGCCACGTAATCAGTTTGACGAAGATACATTACAGGAATTATCGGATTCTATTAAACAATACGGAATGTTACAGCCGATTTTAGTAACTCCAAAGGATGGATTTTATGAGATCATTGCTGGAGAAAGAAGATGGCGAGCTGCAAAATTAGCAGGACTGAATGAAGTACCTGTTATGATCCGTAAGTATAGTGAGAATGAAGTTGTAGAGATTGCTTTGATTGAAAATATTCAGAGAGATAATTTAAATCCAATTGAAGAAGCAATGGCTTATAAACGTCTGATGGAAGAGTTCCAGTTAAAACAAGATGAAGTGGCAGGCAAGGTCAGCAAGAGCCGTGCAGGGATCACGAACTCGTTAAGACTTTTAAAACTTGATCCAAGAGTCCAAAAGATGCTGGAAGAAGAAATGATCAGCACAGGACATGCAAGAGCATTATTAGCAATTACAAACAAAGATCAACAGTATGAAATTGCACAGAAAGTTTTTGATGAAAAATTAAGCGTCAGAGACATTGAAAAACTTGTCAAAGATTTAAAGAAAATTAAAAAAGACAAAAAAGAAGAAAAAGATGTTCACGATATCCTTTATACTCAGCTGGAAGAATCTATGAAACAGGTTCTTGGAAGTAAAGTAAGTATTAAAAATAAAAAGAATAATAAAGGAAAAATAGAAATTGAATATTATTCACGAGACGAATTAGAACGTATTGTGGATATGATAAGATCAATTTAGGAGGAACATGAGATGATAAATTTTTTAAACAGTGTAAGCATGGAATATGTTGTGATCGGTTTGGCCGGTGCATTAGCATTAGCGCTGATTCTTGTAATTGTTGCTTTGGTTAAAGTCAGCAAGCTAAAAAAACGTTATGAGAAATTCTTATCGGGAAAAGACGGTAAATCATTAGAAGAAAGCATTATCAAGAAATTTGAAAAGATTAATGAGATCATTGTGGAACAAGATTTTCTTGAAGGTGAAATCCAGAGAATCGATGAAGAACATAAGAGCAGCTTTTCTAAGATGGAAGTATATAAGTATAATGCGTTCTCTGATATGGGTGGAGAAACAAGTTTTGTAATTGCATTACTTGACCATAATAATAATGGAACACTTTTAAATGGTATGAGCAGTCAGAATGCGACATATGTTTATGCCAAAGAAATCAAAAATGGTGCTGCAAAAGTAGCATTATCAAATGAGGAAAAAACAACATTAGAAAAATGTATGAACAAATAATTGGAGGAAGAAATGTTAGATATTAAATTTTTAAGAGAGAATCCGGATGTAGTAAAACAGAATATTAAAAACAAATTCCAGGATCGCAAATTACCATTAGTTGATGAAGTTATCGAATTAGACAAAGAAAACCGTGAGATCAAACAGGAAGTTCAGGCACTTCGTGCAGACCGTAACAAATTATCTAAACAGATCGGTGCTTTAATGGGACAGGGTAAGAAAGAAGAAGCAGAAGAAGTTAAAAAACAGGTAACAGCATCTGCAGACCGCATCGAAGAGTTAAGCGAAAGAGAAAAAGTTGTCGAAGAAAAGATCAAAGAGATCATGATGACAATTCCAAATATCATTGATCCATCTGTACCAATCGGTAAAGATGATAGTGAAAATGTAGAGCTTGAAAGATTCGGAGAGCCAGTAGTTCCTGATTTTGAAGTTCCTTATCATACAGAGATCATGGAAAGCTTTGACGGAATTGATCTTGACAGTGCAAGAAAAGTAGCAGGTAACGGATTCTATTATCTGATGGGAGATATCGCAAGATTACATTCTGCAGTTATCGCATATGCAAGAGACTTTATGATCGACCGTGGATTTACTTACTGTGTACCACCTTTCATGATCAGAAGTAACGTCGTAACAGGTGTTATGAGTTTTGATGAAATGGATGCTATGATGTATAAGATCGAAGGTGAAGACTTATATCTGATCGGTACAAGTGAGCATTCTATGATCGGTAAATTTATTGATACAACAACACCAGAAGAACAGTTACCAAAAACACTGACAAGTTACTCTCCATGCTTCAGAAAAGAAAAAGGAGCACATGGAATCGAAGAACGTGGTGTTTACAGAATTCATCAGTTTGAGAAACAGGAAATGATCGTTGTATGTAAACCAGAAGAAAGCAAAGACTGGTATGAAAAATTATGGAAGAATACAGTAGATTTATTCCGTTCTATGGATATTCCAGTAAGAACATTAGAGTGCTGTTCTGGTGACTTAGCAGATCTGAAAGTAAAATCTGTTGACGTAGAAGCATGGTCTCCAAGACAGAAGAAATACTTCGAAGTAGGAAGCTGCTCTAACCTTGGTGATGCACAGGCAAGAAGACTTCGCATCCGTGTGAAAGGTGAAAATGGAAATTACTTTGCTCACACATTAAATAATACAGTAGTAGCACCACCTAGAATGCTGATCGCTTTCTTAGAAAATAACTTAAGAGAAGACGGAAGCGTTGCAATTCCAGAAGTATTAAGACCATACATGGGTGGAAAAGAATCTTTACAGCCTAAAAAATAAGAATAGAATTTTAAGAATAAAAACTTTCAAAAGCGTCTCGAATATGAGGCGCTTTTTCTTTTGCAAAAGTTTATGATATGATATTATAAGAATTCATTATTATAGGAACTCATAAGGGAAGGTGGGGAGAAAGAAAATGAAAGCAAAGATAATCATAGTAGAAGATCATGAACCTATTCGTAATGAACTTAGCATTTTATTAAGTAAATATGGATATGAGATTATAGCAATAGAACATTTTGATACCGTTGTGGAAGACTGTTTAAGAGAAAATGCAGACCTAATCCTTCTTGATATTAATCTGCCTTTATATGATGGCTATTATGTATGCAGGGCTATCAGAGAAAAATCAGAAGTACCGATCATAGTTGTGACAAGCCGTGACAGTGAGATGGATGAACTGATGAGCATGAATCTTGGAGCAGATGATTTTGTGACGAAACCATATAATACGCAGATTTTATTAGCAAGGATTTCTGCAATGCTGAAAAGGACGCAGAAAGAAGAAGCAGATAATTCAGTACAATATCAAGGTTTGAAATTACAATTAAATGACAGTACAGTTCTTTATGAAGAGCAGACGATTGAATTGAGTAAAAATGAAATGAGAATTCTGTATACACTATTAAAGAATAAAGGCAAGATTGTCAGCAGGGATCATCTGATGGAAACGTTATGGCAGTCCAATGAATTTATCGATGATAATACATTAACGGTAAATGTTAATCGTGTGAGAAAAAAATTAGAGTCAGCTGGATTGAAGGAATTTATAAAGACCAAAAGAGGGCAGGGATATATGGTATGAAACTGCATAGATTTTTAAGTATTTATTATGCTCAGATGATAACTCATTTTGTATTTCTATGTCTGGCGGAAGGACTTTTGTATATTTTTGATGTAAATGTATTTCTAATGATCTATTTATTTGCGATAGGTATTGGACTGGAATTCATTTATCTTGGACAGCAGTACATGAAGAAATTCAGATATTATAAAGAAATGACATCAAAGATTGATATGCTGGATCAAAAAAACATGCTGTCTGAAATGATGGAACGGCCAGAATTTTTTGAAGGAGAATTTATCTATGATATTCTTCAGACTTGTAACAAATCTATGAACGATGAGATTCTTCGGTATAGAACAGAATCAGCAGGATATCGGGAGTATATTGAAATGTGGATTCATGAAGTAAAAACACCACTGGCAGCAGCAAAGCTGATCATTGAGAATCATCCATCGGAAATTACAGAGGCAATGAATGAATCGTTATATCAGATTAATTATTATCTTGAGCAGGCACTCTATTATGCAAGAAGCAACAGTGTGGAAAAAGATTATCTGGTAAAGGAATTGAATTTAAAAGATATCATACAAAAGGCTGTCAGATCGAATGCAAAAATGCTGATCAGTAATAAAATAAAGATTGATATGAAGAATCTTGATCAAAAAATATTCAGTGATGAAAAGTGGCTTTTATTTATACTGAATCAAATTATCAGCAATGCAGTAAAGTATAAAAAGGAAGATGCACAAATATCATTTGAAGCAAGGCAGTCAACAGATCAGATTCTTTTAGAAATCAGAGATAATGGGATTGGGATTGCAGCAAAAGATTTGCCAAGAGTGACGGATAAAGGTTATACTGGAACTACAGGAAGAAACTATGAAAAATCAACTGGGATGGGATTATATCTGTGTAAGAAACTTTGTGACAAATTACAATTAAGTTTCAAGATTGAGTCAAAAGAAGAAGAATACACAATCGTTACCATTGGTTTTCCAAGAAGCTCAATGATTTTTCTAAATGAATGATCCGACAGGAGGTTTAAAATGTTTGCAGATTACCATGTACATTCATATTTTAGTGAAGATACAGATTTTCCAATGGAGCTGGAGATTCAGAAAGCCATTGAATTAGGAATGGATGAACTATGTTTTACAGAACATTCTGACTATGATGTACCGACAGTAGTCAATTGTGATTATGATGCTTATTTTAAAGAAATGGAAGAAATGAAAGAAAAATATAAAGGGCAGATCACATTAAAGACAGGAATCGAATTTGGAATTCAGGTACATACAACAAAAGCGTATGAGGAAACATTTGGACAGTATCCGTTTGATTTTGTAATCTTTTCCTGTCATCAGGTAGAGAATAAAGAGTACTGGAGACAGGAGCCGCAGAAAGGGAAGACTCAGTTAGAATATAATCGAAGATACTATCAGGAAATTTTAGACGTTGTAAAGACATATAAAGATTACAGTATTCTGGGACATCTCGATGTGATCAAAAGATACGATCTGAATGGTGAAATTGAACTTGAAAAAATCAAAGATTTGATTGAACAGATCTTTGAAGTTGTGATCGCAGATGGAAAAGGAATTGAATTGAATACCTCAAGTCATGCTTATCATCTGAAAAGTCTGATGCCGTCAAGGGAAATCTTAGAGCTTTATCATGATATGGGTGGAAAGATTATTACGATTGGGTCTGATGCACATAATGCGGACCGTGTTGGAGACAGGGTTATGGAATCGCAGAAGATACTGAAAGAAATCGGGTTTGATGGAATCTATACGTTTGATCAGATGAAACCAAAATTTCATGAATTTAAATTTTAGAAATAGAGATAGAAAAACGCTGGGACCAATGATTACTTGGACCAGCGTTTTATATTATATTTTTATTCTTAGATGATCAATGATTTAAAAGCAGATTATTTATCTAACAAGATCAGTGCCATAAATACAAGATCTTCATCTCCAATATTCTCAATGGCATGTCCGGCACCATCACATGTAAATGTAGTATCTCCAGCGTGTACTTCATACTTTGTACCATTATCGTTATAAAGACCAGTTCCCTGAAGAATATGATAAGCTTCTCCCTCATTTTCATGAGTATGATAAGCAAGGGCACATCCTGGTGGTACGATGACTTTTCCGTAGAGGCGGCTGCTGTCTTTCATTTCTTTCTTCGTTAAGAATTCCATTTTTCTAAGTGGTGTGTCAGAACCATTAGCGTCAGGAATTGTTCCAATTTTTACGTCTTCATTTTTTAAATACATGTTGAGTTCCTCCTTTATATAGTCATGTTAAATTTAGTATAGTAGTTTTTATGGGAAATATCAATATGACAAAATTGTAAGTTTCGTGTAAGGAAAATCGATGGATACAGTTCCTGGCTAATGATATATTATAGACAAGGCAATAAGAGGAACAAAAGGGTAAAACAAAATGATTTGAAAAGAAAGATAAGGAGATGGAAAAATGAGTTCTGTATTGAAGGTTGATAATATTGAAAAATATTATGGTAGTAAAGCAAATCTGACAAAGGCGATCGACCGGATCAGTTTTGAAGTAGAGAAGGGTGAGTATATTGGAATCATGGGGGCTTCGGGAAGTGGTAAGACTACATTGTTAAATTGTATATCAACTATCGACCGTGTGACGGCCGGAAATATTTTGATCAATGGAATGGATATTACTAAACTGAAAGGGAAGCATCTTTCAAAATTCAGGAGAGAAGAACTGGGATTTATCTTTCAGGACTTTAATCTTTTAGATACATTGACAGCATTTGAAAATATTGCACTGGCACTTACGATCATGAAAGTTCCGGCAAAAGAGATTGAGGACAGAGTCAGATCGATCGCAGAGAAATTAATGATCACAGAGGTGCTAAACAAATATCCATATCAGATGTCTGGAGGGCAGAAGCAGAGAGTGGCAAGTGCGAGAGCAATGATCACAAATCCATCTCTGATCCTTGCGGATGAACCAACAGGAGCTTTGGACAGCAAGGCTGCGAGAATGTTACTCGACAGCATGGATACGATGAATGTGGAATTAAATGCAACGATCCTTATGGTAACACATGATGCATTTACAGCCAGCTATTGCAAACGTATTCTGTTTATTAAAGATGGAAAAATTTTTAATGAACTAGTTCGTGGAAGTGATTCTAGGAAACAGTTTTTCGATCGCATCATCGAGGTTGTAACATTGCTTGGAGGTGACAGTACGAATGTATTCTAAAATCGCATTTAGTAATGTTAAAAAAAGTATTCGTGATTATACGATTTACTTTCTGACATTGACGTTTGGTATCTGCTTGTTTTATATGTTCAATTCTGTTCAGGCACAGCAGGCAGTTTTAAAATTGAATGAAAGCCAGAAATCAATGATGCATTTAATGTCAGTGATCATCAATTGGATTTCAGTATTTGTCGCAGTGATCTTGGGATTTCTGATCATCTATGCCAACCAGTTTTTAATGAAACGAAGACATAAGGAGATGGGAATCTATCTGTTGTTAGGAATGGAAAAACGACAGGTTTCAAAAATTTTGTTAATTGAAACTTTATTAATTGGTTTTTTCGCACTGATCGCTGGACTGATTGCAGGCGTATTTTTATCTCAAGGATTAGCAATGCTGACAGCTAAAATGTTTGCAGTGCAGATGAAAGAATTTAAGTTTGTTTTCTCGCAAACTGCATTTATTCAGACAATTATGTATTTTGCAATTATTTTTATTATTGTGATGATATTTAATGGAATCACAATATCAAAATATAAATTGATCAATCTGTTGAATGCAGCAAAAAAGAACCAGAAAACGAGATTAAAAAATCCTGTTCTATCAGTGATTTTATTTGTAATATCCATTGCATGTATAGGGATAGCGTATCATTTGATTACAAAGAATCAGATGCTTGGTGTGGACAATGATTTTAAAATGAGTATCATTTTAGGTGTCATTGGAACATTTCTATTCTTCTTTTCATTGTCAGGATTTTTATTAGAACTGGCAAAAAGAAATAAGAAATTTTACTATAATGGATTGAACATGTTTGTTCTGCGACAGATTAACTCAAAGATTACAACAACATTTGTTTCTATGTCCATGCTGTGCCTGATGCTGTTTCTGGCAATCAGTGCATTTGCAACAGGAAGTGGATTGGCATCTTCTGTGAAAACAGATTTGGAAGATTTGACAAAATTTGATTATTCATTTTATAGTTTAAGTCAAAAGGGATATCAGGATGAATTACAGCAGAAGTTTGTGAAGAAGATGAACTCGCTTGGATTATCGATCGAAGAAGATGCAAAAGAAACTCTGCCGATCACAGTTTATCAAAATGGTGTATTTAAGCAGTGCAGATATAAAATGGAGCCATTGTTAAAAGGAAGAGAAAAATATTCAGACTATACAAAGGATTATGTAAAGAATCTGTACGAAGTGCCATTAACTTTTGTGAAGTTGTCTGAGTATAACAAGATTCGAAAAGCAATCGGAGAAAAAGAATTAACGTTAAAACCAGATGAATATATATTAAATTGCGATTATGGAAATCTGATTCCGACAATGGAGAAGGCCGCTAAAGATAAGCAGAAGATTACACTGGATGGAAAAACATATAAAATAAAATATGAACTTCAGAAGGATACTTTTATGGTAGCACCGGCCAAAACAGATATGGGAACAGTTGTTTTAAATGATAATATCATTCAGACATTAAAGATTGATAATTCAACATTGTATTTAAATATCAACTGGAAAGGAAATGCCAAGAAAGTATCTGAAAGGTATAACAACCATTTAAAACAGTTGATCAGAACTAGCAAGATGCAGAATTCGCCTTATTCAACAGCGATTTCAAAAGAAGAAGTGTATGAACAAAGTACAGGATTAAGTACGATTATGACATATATTGCAATCTATATAGGATTGGTATTTTTAATTACATGTGCAGCTGTATTGGCATTGCAGCAACTGAGTGAAAATGCAGATAATATTGAAAAATATCAATTATTGCGTAAGATCGGAACTTCACAAAAAATGGTTAATCGTGCGATCAAAGCACAGATTATTTTATATTTCTGTCTTCCATTAAGTCTGGCGTTGGTTCATTCTTATGTTGGAATTAAAACAGCTTCCATTCTGATTTCAACCTTAGGACAGATCAATATATCAGAGGCGGTAGTGCAATCATTGATCATTGTGCTTGTTATCTATGTTGGATATATGATTGCAACTTATATTGGAAGTAAGAATATGCTGAAGGAAAAGCACTAACTTAGTGAAAGAACAAAAGACAAAAAAAGAAATGGCAGATTAAATTTTCTGCCATTTCTTTTTTTGCGCTATTTTTATTATACGAGGAAATTCTGAAAAACAGAATATTTCTTACGACTGTATGGAAAATTATTTGTTGATGGCTTTTCCATTTACATATAATTTATAACCATTGAAATCAATGTTGCTGTAAGAACTGTCTTCATCATTTAATGATGTTACATAAGAATCTCCTGTTAATTTGATCTTAGAAGAAGAATCTAAAGTTAAGGAGATTTTCTTAGCACTGTTCTTGGCATTGATCGTTCCTGTATAAGTTGAAGAATTTTTAAGGTTCATAGTAAGTGTAGATAATTTATCTAAACTAATGTTACCTGTTAATGTCTGTTTGGAAGCGTTTAATTTTACAGTACCTCCATTAGATCCACTCTGTCCCCATTCGGAAGTTCCCTTTACAGAGAGAAGAGTGTTGCTTCCATAAGATAATTTTGTATTTGTAAGGTTAATGACTGCATCTGTATTTGTTACAAAGAACATCGGTGCTTTCTTATAATAGCTGGAATTTTTGGAGATAGATAAAGTAGAATTTTTTGCTGTAAATGTTCCAGTACCAGTTGATGCATCACCAGACATAGACTGGTAGATCATGATTCCTGAATTATCTACATTATTTCTATTTCCCTGTCCACTCGCTGTTAATTTAGAATTTGTGACAGTTGCAGAGTTTTTACCTTCGATAACGACCATCTGTGAACCGCTTGCACTTCCTGTTGTATTAGAAATGGAAATCTTACCTGTTGAATAAATGACAGGAGATCCAGTTCCTTTTGTGGATAATGTAGAGTTCTTTGCTGTTACAGTACCTTCACCACGGTCTGTTGCAAGTGTTGCACAGGAATTTCCTGATGTAGAAACTGTTACATTATCAGCATTGATCGTTCCACCATAAGTGGCATCAAGACCTCTGGCAGATCCGCTTCCGGTTGTGGTGATCATTGAATCACTAATATTGATCTTAGCATTTGTTCCAGTTGCAAAAACAGCATTGCTTCCTTTTGCAGAAGTTGTGATCTTAGCATTTGTTACATTTGCAGTTGATTTTGTTGTTACAAGCAATCCAGCATTGATTCCGTAGAATTCAGAATTTTCTGTATTGGAACTGTCACCAGATGCTTTATTTAATACAGCATTATTTAAAGTGAGCGTTGCTCCATTTTTGACTAAGACAGCACTCTGGTCAGATTTTTTTGAGGTGTAACTTCCAGAGAGAGTCTTGTTGTTTTTGGAAACAGTTTTCGTTGCGGTTGCTTTCGCAGATGCACTGTCATTATCTGAGTTTGATGATCCAGAACCATTGCCAGAAGGAGCTCCGCCAGGACCACCGCCTGTTCCATTACTATTGTTGCCAAGCTGCTGCATCTGGGCTGGAGTTGATAATTGTTTTACAACATAAGTTTCACCAAATGTTAAACCACATGTCATTAAAATAGCAGCAAGTCCGCAGACCGTGAATTTCTTCCATGATGCAAAAGCTTCTTTAAATGATCTCTTATGGAATCCAGTAAAGATCAGATATAAAATACTTAAAACCCAGAAGAATGTTTCAGCACCTAATAACACAATATATTTTGTTGCAATATTTGTGGATGGAGTTTTTGGAGCGTTCTGTTTCTGATCTGAAGATGGCTTCTCAGGTGGTGTCTGCTGGTTACTGTTGTTGGAATTATTAGAACTATTGTTACTATTTTGATTGTTTGAATTATCCCCCTTAATAATATTATTTGATGAAGAGCTGCTATTGTTGTTGCTGCTTGAATTATTATCAGAAGAATCACTGGAACTGCTGCCAGACTGATTATTTGTCTGTTGCTGCATCTGTCCGGTTGGAGCAGATGGTGGTGTATTCTGTGATTTTATCTGATAAACTGTAAAGCCAATAGAAGCTGTCAGTAATAATGTAACGATAATTGTGAGGATGTTTTTCTTTGCTCTGTTCATTTCTTTGTACCTCCTTATGTCATTTAGTATAGAAATCAAATGTGTTTAAATTATCTTCAAAGTATGAACAAAATATGAATGATTGAAAATGAAAGAAAATGATTGACTTTGACTGAAATAGTGATATACTAAAATAGAGAGAGAAAAGAGGTGAAGAATGTGTTAGCACAAGAACGTTTTGAACGGATATTAGAAATTTTAAGAGAGAAACAGTCAGTTACAGTAACAGATCTGACAAAGTGGCTTAACACCTCAGAATCAACAATAAGAAGAGATTTAACAGAATTGAACCGGCAGGGATTGCTGATCAAGGTTCATGGCGGAGCGACCGCAGTAAAGTCTGTTTTATCACGAGAAGAAGAAGTTATCACGAAAGCAAAGAAGCATCAGAGTGAGAAACGAAAGATTGGAAAGTATGCGGCATCCCTTATTAATAAAGAAGATATGGTATATCTGGATGCAGGAACGACAACAGAGATGATCATTGATTTTTTGAAGGAATATGATGTGATTTATGTAACAAATGGAATCACACATGCGAGAAAGTTAATGAATGCAGGATTTAAGGTGCATTTGATCGGTGGAGAGATCAAGGCAGTGACAGAAGCAGTTGTTGGAGAAGAAGCATTAGAGCAGCTTGATAAGTACAATTTTACCAAAGGATTTTTTGGAACGAATGGAATTGATGAAGACCGCGGGTTTACAACCCCTGATATGAAGGAAGCTGCGATCAAAAGGAAAGCAATGGAGCAATGCCAGCAAAGATATATATTAACAGATCAGAGCAAATTTGATCAAATATCAACATTTAAGTTTGCGGATCTTAAGAAAGCAACAATTATCACAGACCATCTTAAGAATAACAAATTAAGAGAAATCACAACCATTGAGGAGGTATTTTCATGATTTATACAGTAACATTTAATCCAGCAATCGACTATGTAATCAAGGTAGATAACCTGACATTAGGAGAGATCAACCGTACAACAAGAGAATATATTTTCTGTGGAGGAAAAGGAATCAATGTATCTCATGTACTTGCGAATCTTGGAATGGAAAGCGTAGGTCTTGGATTTATTGCAGGATTTACAGGAGATGTCATTGAAAAAGGAGCAAAAGAGCTTGGATTCACACCTGATTTTATCAGAGTTCGTGAAGGAATGACACGAATCAATGTTAAGGTAAAATCAAATGAAGAAAGCGAGATCAATGGAATGGGTCCAGTGATCCACGAAGATGAATTACAGAAGATGTATGAGAAGCTTGACGAGTTACAGGATGGAGATGTTCTGATTCTTGCAGGAAGTATTCCAGCAACTCTTCCATCTGATGTATATGAAAAGATCATGGAACGTCTTCAGGAAAAAGATATCAGAATCGTTGTTGATGCGACAAAAGATCTCTTATTAAATGTATTAAAATATCATCCATTCCTGATCAAACCAAACAATCACGAACTGGGAGAGATGTTTGGTGTTGTATTAAAGACAAATGATGAGATTGTAGAATACGCAAAGAAACTTCAGGAAAAGGGAGCAAGAAACGTATTAGTTTCCATGGCAGGAGACGGAGCAATCCTTATTACAGAGGCAGGAGATGTTCATGTAACACCTTGTCCAAAGGGTGAAGTGAAGAACTCTGTAGGAGCTGGAGATTCTATGGTTGCAGGATTTGTAACAGGATATTTAAGAAGCAACGGAGACTACAACGAAGCACTGAAGATGGGAACTGCTGCAGGAAGTGCAACAGCATTTTCAGAAGATGTAGCCACTGGTGAAAAAATTATGAGTCTTTACGAAACTTTATAAATAAAAAACGATACAAATGTGAATAAATTGTGATAAAATGAACCTAAGAAATTAGGTTCATTTTTTTGTACTTAAATATTATTGATCATCTGGAGGATATCATGACAAAAAAAGAAGCAAGACAGCAGATAAAAGATAAGATCAAACAGCTGGACAAACAATACATCAAAGAAGCAGATCAGGCAATCTTTGAACAGATCAAGGATTTGAAAGAATATAAGGAAGCGGAAACTATTTTTTGTTATGCCAGCATGGAAAATGAAGTAGATACATGGCCATTGATCGCACTTACACTGGAACAGGGAAAGACAGTAGGTGTTCCATTATGTATCGGAAAAGGGATCATGGAAATAAGACAGATTCAAACACTGGCTGATTTTGAAAAAGGTGCATATGGGATTATGGAACCTTCAAAGCAGTGTAAAGTCTTACCAAAAGAACAGATTGATATGGCAGTGATTCCATGCGTAGGAGCTGACAGAGAAGGTCACAGACTGGGGCATGGTGCCGGATTTTATGATCGTTTTCTTCAGGGAACACAGTTTCCAAAGATCATGATATGTTACAGAGAACTGTTATTGGATAAAGTTCCGACAGAAGAACATGATATTTTGATGGATCGGGTTATTTATGATAGATAAGAACGATAAGGTAATATGATAGATATAGGAGGGAACAGCATGAGCAGAATATTAAAGAAAACAGCAGCAATGATGATGGCAGCAGCAATTGGAGTATCCATGAATTGTCAGGGTGCAGCGGTTTACGCAGGAACAAATAATAATATAACAAAGCAGACACGTTATGCTGAACCAGAGGAGTGGAATCGTACAGAAATCAAGGCATATCAGTTCGATTCTACAGACAAGTTTGAAGACTATCTGTTAACAGGTGGAGCTCATTTATATAATAAGAATTTTAAGCAGAGTGATCATATGGTAAAGATCACAGTGGTGGATTCAGGATATTTTGCTGTATCAGCAGACACAGATGGAGACGGCTCACAGAAGGTGAAGTTATATGATTCCACAAAGAAGAAAGTTCTGGCACAGACAACATCCGATGGAGATCTGGAATATGGAAGACTTGCAAAAGCAGGAGAAGTATTTTATGTCCAGATGCCATCTAAGATTGATAAGACGATTATTACAGCAGGCGTGATCAAAGATGGATTTGGATCAATGAAGGCATCCGATACCTATTATGAATCTGGAACAGGCGCAGTGACATATCATCCATTTTCCATATCAAAAAGATCTGCGGTAGAATTTAATATTTCTGCTATCAACAGAAAAGGCGGAGAAACATATGCATATATCGAGAAAAAAGAAAAAGGTGCATGGAGGAGACTTGATAATACAGTAAAGATCGATCCAGCATCTTATGATGACGATTTTATTCATGGACTGCAAAAAGGAGAATACAGACTGCTGATCAAAGCACCAAAGACACAATTGAATGTGGTTTCATTTACAAAGAGTTCTAAGTCAAAGAATGTCGCATATAAGAAATCAAAAGCAAAAAATATTTCTTTAAATAAAGAGATTTCTAATATTTATACAACAGGTGAAAAAGCAGAGAGATGGTATAAGGTAAAAGTAACATCCAGTAAGAAGAAAAGAAGACTGGAGTTTGGGGAAGATACAGTTTCAGGCGGATATAAATTCACGATTTATAAAGCAGGAAGCAAAAAGGTATTTAAAACAATTAAGGTGACACAGGAAGCAAGTGGAAAAATGGTAACGCTGCCTAAGAAAAAAGGCACATACTATTTTAAGATTTCAAAACTTACGAAGAAGACAAATGGGGTTTATGAAATCGGATATTATTAAAATTACATAGGTAGGAAGTAAGGAGGAATTTTTATGATCAGAAGGGTAATCAAAAAGGCAGGAGCAGTTTTGCTGGCAGCAGGTTTGAGCATTGGAATGTTGAGTCCATCAGTTTCGGCAGCAGTTAAGATCAACAAAACAGTGCCAATGAAAGCTGCAAAAAATGTTGAGCCAGAAGAATGGAACAGGGAAGAACTGACAGCGTATCAGTTTGATACTGAAGATGATTTTCTGAAGTACATGGCTAGTGGAGGATTGCATTTATATAATAAAAATTATAAAGCAAAAGACCATTGGGTAAAAATTAAAGTTGCAGATCCAGGACTTTTTGCAATTGATGTTATGGGGGATAGTAAAGCAAAAATACCATTGTATGATGCAACGAAGCAAAAAGTTTTGATAAAAGACCTGAATGGGAATGGAGATGGTGATGAATATTCATCTGTTGTAAAAGCGGGAGATGAATTTTATGTAAAATTACCAACCAAGATTGGGAAAATTATTATTTTAACAGGAGTCATGAAAACAGAATTTGGTTCAATGGCGAATGATAAAAGCTACTATGAAGTTGGAAAAGGAACAACAACATATCATCCATTTTCAATATCAAAGCGTTCAAGCGTATATATAGATATTTCGCCAGCAGGAAAGAAAGTTGAAAAAGTTGGAGCTTATGTTGAAAAAAATGTCAATGGAACATGGCAGAGAGTTGGATATAGTGCATATATTAAACCATCAGAATTTGGAACAGCACTTGGGTATGGATTACAGCCGGGAAAATATCGTATGGCATTAAAGAATCCAAAAGACAATATAATAAATGTTGAATATAAGAGAAAGACAACAAACAAAAATGTAGCCTATAAGAAATCAAAAGCAATCAATGTGAAATCTAATTTGCTAAATGTATACACGACTGAAGAACATACAGCAAGATGGTATAAAGTTTCAGTTTCTTCTACAAAGAAGAGAACAGGAGTACTCTTGTCAAAATATTCTGTTGGCGGCGGCTTCCAGTTTAAGGTTTATCAAAAAGGAAAAGTCATCAAAACAGTTAAAGTTAAGAAAGATGATGATGAAAAATATGTAACACTTCCAAAGAAAAAAGGAACATATTATATTAAAGTTTCTAAGCTTACGGATAAAACAACAGGAGTGTATGAACTAGAAACATATAGGGATTAACGAAGGGAGGCTGTATATGGTAAAACAAACAATAAAGAAGTTTGCAGCAGTTTTACTAACAGCAGGTATTTGTGCAGGATTATTTGCAGCACCAGTGTTTGCGGCAGAGAAAACGACTGTTATTACAAATGCGAAAGATGCTAAAAAATCTGCAAGGTATATAGAACCAGAAGAATGGAATCAAAAAGAACTGTTTGCTTATTTATTTGATAATGGACAAGAAATAACAAATTATATTTTGACGGGTGGTATTCATTATTATAATCAAAATTATAAAGAAAAAGATCACTGGGTAAAGGTAACATTAACAGATTCTGGTTTATTCTACGCTATAACATTATCTGACGATGGAAAAATAAAAATTTACGATCAAACAAAGAAAAAACTGTTGAGAACACTTATTGCCGATTAGAATACAGAGTATATGCAAAAAGCGAATGCGGGAGATGTGTTCTATATCAAATTACCAGACAAGATTGACGAACAAGAGATTGGCGTAGCAGTATTGAAAGATGGTTTTGGCACAGTGAAATCAGGAAACAGCTATGCGGAAACAGCAACAGGACAGACGATATATCATCCATTTTCACTTACAAAGCGTTCTGTTTCACAGATTTTGCTTAAAATTATGTACAAAGATAAGGGAAGTGTAACAGCACAAGTACAAAAGTATGTGAAAGGAAATTGGGTAGATATAGGATACAAAAAATCAATCAAACCGAACGCAGAAGACTATGTTGATGCAGACAAGGATATAGTCAATGGTCTTCAGCCAGGAAAATATCGTGTCGCGCTGAAAGCACAAAAAGGACAGGTCTATGCTTTTATGTATGGTACGAGTAAAGTAAACAAGAATGTAGCCTATACAAGATCCAAAGCCAAGAAGATTAAAAAAGATTCCTATGTACAAAACATTTATACACAAGGAGAAACGGCATCAAGATGGTATAAATTTACACGTAAAGCTTCAGATAAGGTGAATGTTCTCAATATTACAAAGGCAACAAATGGCGGAGGTTTTAAATTTACCATTTATAAAAAAGGAAAGAAGAAACCAATCAAAACGATAAAGGTAAAAACAAATGCAAGTCCAGGAGTAGTACAACTTCCAAAAGGTAAAGGAACCTATTACGTTAAAGTAAACAAGCTTACAAAGAAAACGAATGGAAATTACATGATCATGGATTTCAATTCATTTAATTAAGGAGGGAAACAGGATGAAAAAAACAAGATGTAAATTATTAAGTATTTTAATGGCGGCAACGATATCAGCAACGATGCTGCTTCCACAGGCAAAGGTATCAGCATCCGAGGATGCAGTAGCAAAAGTACAGCAGGCTTATTTTCCACAGAAAGTAACCATGAAAAAAGCTGCAAAGAAAACAGAACCTGCAGAGTGGAACCGAACAGATGTCAAAGTTTATAAATTTGGAAATGCCGAAGATGCATTATATTATATGCTGACTGGTGGAATCAAATATTATAACAGCACTTATTTTAAAAATCCCGAAAAGATTAAGATCACACCAGTAGAATCAGGCTCTTTATTCTTAGTGATCGCAGGAGACACAGGACAGGCAGGTGCTATTTATGATTCAAATAAAAAACTGATCAAGAAAGTATCATCAACCTATGTAAAAGCACAGGTAAATGCAGGTGAAACATATTATGTAGAGTTCCCAAGAAACTGTAAAGAAGGATTACTTACAGCCTATGTATTAGAAAATGAATGCAAAGGATTAGTAAAAGATGATCTGAATATGCAGAAAGGGGAAGGAAAAGAAACCTACCATACATTTAAGCTGACAAAGAGGGCATATGCAAGTTTCCTTGTTGCCTCATTAGTAAAAGATGGTGGAAAAACAAGTTATAAGATCCAGAAAAGCGAAAAAGGAAAATGGGTTACCATCGGAAGAACAAAAACATTTAATGCAATGAGTCAAAAAGAAAGCGATATAACGGCAGGTTATGGTCTTGCAAAGGGAACTTACCGACTAGTATTAAATGCTTCCAAAGAACAGTTAAATACAGCGGTTTATGAGAGAGATTATTATAACAAGAAAGTAGCATATAAGAAATCCAAAGCAAAGAAATTAAATGCAACGGAAGTTTATACAACAAATGAAAGAGCAGCACGTTGGTATAAAACAACGGTGACTTCCACAAAGAAACAGAAGAAACTGAAGATCACAACAGCAGCAGATCAGGGTGGATTTAAATTTACAATCTATCAGAGTGGTAAGAAAAAACCAATCAAGACAGTAAAGACTTCTGTGAAACATTTGAATAAAACCGTGAAACTTCCAAAGAGAAAAGGAACTTATTATGTTAAGGTAAGCAAGGTTACAAAGAAGACAAACGGTTACTACGAGATCAAAAAATAAAATAAAAATCTAACATCAAAAAGGAATTGCCTGACTGCAGGGCAGTTCCTTTTTTTGACACAAATAAGTCCTAAAAAATTTTAATATCTTCTATATAATGGCAAACACTGCACTTAGTGATAAAAAATCTCAATAATATCGCTTGAATCAAAGATTAAATAATTATAAACTATACGTTAGCGAATACTAACCTAGAAGGATGAATCAAATGAAAATAAAAAAGTTAATATGTATTGGAATACTGGGGATTTTCTGTGCTGTTTCTGCAGTTGGATGTGGAAAGAAAGAGAACACAAAGACAACAACAGAAGCATCCAGTGAAGAAGATACCCAAGAAGCAAGTACACAGGTCTTTGCTATGGATACCTATATGAATTTAAAAGCATATGGGAAGAATGCACAAAAGGCAGTCGATGATGCCAAATCAGAGATTGAACGATTAGATAAATTGTGGTCTGCCGTTGATGAAAACAGTGAGATCTATCAGCTGAATCAAAAGAAGAAAATGAAAGTCTCTGATGAGACATTAGAGCTGATCGAGTTCGCAAAGAAAAAATCAGCACAGTCAGGAGATGCTTTTGACATTTCTATCTATCCGATCGTTGAGTTATGGGGATTCCCAACACAGAAATATCGTGTGCCATCAGACAGTGAGATTAAAAGTCTCCTAAAAAATGTAGATTGCCAGAAGATCAAAGTCAACAAGAAAACAAACGTAGTAACACTCGAGAAGAATATGAAAATTGATCTTGGTGGAATTGCAAAGGGATATACTTCCCAGAGAATCGCGAAAGTTTACAAAGAAGATGGCGTAAAAAGCGGTGTGATCAGTCTTGGAGGAAATGTTCAGGCAATTGGTAAAAAAACAGACGGAAGTTACTGGAAAGTAGGTGTTCAGTCACCAGATGATACAGAGAATATGATCGGGGCATATGAGGCAGACGATGAAGCAGTCATCACTTCTGGAGCTTACGAGAGATATTTCGAGAAAAATGGAAAACGATATCATCATATCATTGACCCGGCAACAGGGAAACCATCGGAGAAAGACCTGAAATCTGTAACGATCATCAGTAAAAATGGTACATTATCCGATACATTATCAACAACATTGTTTGTCATGGGAAAAGACAAAGCCATTTCTTACTGGAAGAAACATAGTAGTGAATTTAACATGATCCTTGTGGATAACAATGATAAAATTTATATTTCACAGGGAATTGAAGGACGTTTTAGTTCAGAGAATGATTACAAAGTAGTTAAGAAATAGAGAGAAGGAAAGATATGAAGATTATTGATAAACTGAAAAATGTCAATCTGATTCAGTTTGTACCTGCATTATTTATTATAAGTCTTGTTGGAAACAGCATTTTAGGCTACACTGCTCCAAAGGCAAAATTGCAGAAAAATGTAGGTGAGAGTCAGGTAGAAGCAGCGACAATCGCAAAGAAAAAGACAAAGAAAGCGAATGCTGGAGATATTGATCTAAGCAAGATCAAGGATGGAACTTATGAAGGACAGGCAAACGGATATCGTGGGCTTGTGAAAGTAGCTGTAACAGTAAAAGACCATAAGATCACAGCAATTAAAGTATTAAGTAATTCCGATGATGCAGCATTCTTTGGACGTGCATCAGCAGGCGTGATCAAAAGTATTATAGAGAAACAGTCATTAAAAGTTGATGTAGTCAGCGGAGCAACTTACAGCTCTAATGGAATCATCAAAGCGGTTAAAAATGCATTAACTGGAGAAGAAGATAAATCATCAGCGAAGGCAAGTGGTTCATCCAAATCAGCAGGAAGTGTTGGAACAGCAGATGAATCAGGTACATATAAAGATGGAACATTTACAGGAACAGCCTCAGGGTATCATGGAACTGTAAAAGTATCTGTAACGATCAAGAATAATAAGATTAAGGCAATCAAAGTATTAGAAAGCCATGATGATGCAGCGTATTTTAATCGTGCAAAAGGAATCTTACTTCCATTGATGATCAAGAAACAAAGCACAAATGTTGATGCAGTCAGCGGAGCAACATTTAGTTCAAATGGAATTATCAAAGCGGTTCGTAATGCCTTAAAGAAGGCAGTAGTGAAGGGATCTTCAAGCAGTTCAGATTCCGATAACAACAGTTCAAGCACAAAGAAAAATACGACAGACAATGTTACTGGAGTATATAAAGATGGTGTTTATGAAGGAACAGGAAAGGGATTCCGTGGAAATATCACAGTCAGTGTAAGAATTAAACACAGCAAGATCGTAGAGATCAAGCTTGTAAAGAATGAAAAAGATGATTCCGCATACTTTAACAAGGCATGGAATGAAGTTCCATACAGCATTATTGCGATGCAGACAGCCAATGCAGATAAAGTGGATGTCGTCAGTGGTGCAACTTACAGTTCCAATGGTATTATGGAAGCTGTTAGAAATGCATTGAAGAAGGCTGTTGCGAAGAAAGATACGACATCAAATAGTAACAGTAATAGTAATAACAGCAGCAGTGATAATAATAATTCATCAAAAGATGATGATAATAACACTGATCCAGTGACACCATCAGAACCGACTACAGACGATGAAACAGTATATACAGGAACAGCAGTTTGTGAGCCAGATAAAAGCAAGCAGTTTGATCCATATAATATATCATTAGAAATCGTAGTTTCATCTGATGGAACAGTGAAAAGAATCCAGAATATCACATGGGATGATGACAGTATGTCTGGATGGTGCAATCTTGCAAAGAGAAGAATGCCAAACAGACTGTTAGCATCAGGAACAGATACGGATAGAGAATATGATATCGTCAGTGGAGCAACATGTTCCAGCAAGGCAATGATCAATGCATACAAAGATGCGGTCTCAAAGATAAAAAAATAAGAGGAAACGATAAATGAAACAACAGTTAAAGAAACATAAGCATTTCCTTATGAAGCTTTTTAATCTTGTTTTGATCATCTCGGTATGTGTTGTATATCATAATATTGCGACGATCAGAGCAGAGAAAGAAGCTAAGATCGCAGCTCAAAACAGCGGATCGGGTTCGTGGAAAGATGGAACTTATGAAGGAAGTGGACAAGGATTCGGAGGCCAGATTGTAGTCAGTGTTACGATCAAGAATGGATCGATTTCCGATATCCAGATCAAAGAAGCCAAAAATGAAGATAGTGCATATTTTAATAATGCAAAAAAAATCATAGATACAATGAAACAAAAGCAGACAGCAGATGTTGATGTAGCCAGTGGAGCGACATATAGCTCGAAAGGTATCATCGCTGCTGTACAAAATGCTTTGAAGGAGGCGTCATAATGAACCTTAGACAAAAGAGAGACATAAGACGCCTTGGCCGGCAGCTTATTCAGATCATCTTTTTCTTCTGGATGCCGGCATTATACACATCGGCATTTTCCGGTGTGAGATATGTAGTCGAACAAATCAGAGCAGGCAAGCCGATCGAGCAGAATGCATTCTTAGTTATGCTGATCGCATTATGCGGATTTACCATTTTATTTGGAAGATTCTTCTGCGGATATGCCTGTGCATTTGGAACCTTGGGAGATGGAATGTATGCCTTATCCCAATGGGTTCAGAAAAAGTTAAAAAAGAAGCTTCCGTGGGTATCAGAGAAAACCGGACGGAAACTTCAGAAAATTAAATATATAGTGTTACTAGTCTTAATGCTGATTTATGCATTAGGATTTACAAAAAAATTCCATGGAACCAGTCCTTGGGAAGTATTTTCCATGTTGTACACAGGTAAGATTCCAGACGCCGGTTATTTAGCCGGATGGATCATCTTTGTACTTATACTGGTGGGTATGTGCCTTAAAGAAAGATTTTTCTGCCAATATCTATGTCCGATGGGAGCAATCTTTGCATGGTTACCGGTATTGCCGTTTTCCGTACTCGACAGAGACCGAAGCAACTGCATTCCAAAGTGCCGTGCATGTGAGATCAAGTGCCCTGTAGATTATCAGATCAAAAGGGACCAGAAGAATGGCGGGGAATGTATTCATTGTATGCAATGTGTAGATGTGTGTCCGAAACAGAATATTCATCTGGGTTCAGGGAAGAAGTTGAAAGGTAACGAATTGTTTATCATTGTTCTGAAACTGGCAGTATTTATTGCAGTTTGTATTTTTGCACAAAGTTTATAAGAATAAAATGATTTCAAGAAAATAAAAAACACAGCAGGATTGATAGGAGATTCCTGCTGTGTTTTTTGATATTAGAAATTATTTACGTCGTTTCTGGGCAGCTAACTGATTTGCAAGATTCACAATCGTCTCAATTGGATTTGCAAGTTCACTCGTATTCATTGCTTCCACATACTTATCACGGTCTTCATAAACGCTGTTCACTGCATTTAATAAAGTCTCACTCGTAACATCCTTCTCCTGAAGCACATAACTGTAACCCTGATTCTCAAAAGATTCAGCATTGAGGATCTGGTCTCCACGGCTGGCTTCTAATCCGAGAGGGATTAAGATATTAGGCTTGCGAAGTGCAAGAAGCTCACAGATCGCATTGGCTCCGGCACGAGATACAACAACGTTAGCACATGCAAAATAGTGTTTTAATTCAGCCTTTACATATTCAAACTGTTTGTAACCTTCTCTGCCTTCAAGGCTTTCATCCAGATTGTTACGTCCGCATAGATGAATGATCTGGTATTTCTCAAGTAAAGCATCAATATTGTTTCGGATCGCATTGTTGATCGCAACAGATCCAAGACTTCCACCGATAACAAGAAGTACAGGTTTATCTTCTGTAAAACCGCAAAGGCGAAGACCTTCTTCACGTTTTCCTGTAAATAATTCTTCACGGATTGGAGAACCTGTTAAAACGGCTTTCCCTTCTGGAAGAAGCTTCACTGTCTCAGGGAAGTTACAGCATACCTTGCTTGCACTAGGAATACTTAATTTGTTAGCTAATCCTGGTGTCATATCAGATTCATGAATGATAACCGGAATATGAAGCTGTTTCGCAGCAAATACAACAGGGACAGTAACAAAACCACCCTTTGAAAATACAACATCTGGACGAAGTTTCTTTAAGATCTTTTTCGCTTCAAAAAATCCCTTGATCACACGGAATGGATCAGAGAAGTTCTTGATATCAAAGTATCTGCGAAGTTTTCCAGAAGAAATTCCAAAATATTTAACGCCGATATCTTCGATCAGTTTCTTTTCCATACCTTCGTAAGATCCGATGTAGTAAATATTGTATCCCTCATCGATCAGTTTCGGTACAAGTGCCATATTTGGTGTAACATGTCCGGCAGTTCCTCCACCGGTTAATACGATTCGTTTCATGATTCTTTCTCACCCCATTAATGATTTTCTTTGTACTCGATCAGCGCTTTAGAAAGCTGGTCTGGACATGAAGTTCCACGGAAACCACACTGGATTCCAGATAATTTGTCGATGACTTCATCAATAGGAAGTCCTTTTGCTAAAGCAGCAACACCAGTTGTATTTCCCTGGCATCCACCAACAAAATTGATATCTGTTAAGATTCCATCCTCTACTTCAAATTCGATTTCGCTGGAACAAGTTCCTTTTGTTTTATATACCATAATTAAATTATCCTCCTGTAAAATTAAAATTGCATATTAGAAAAACTTTCTCAAAATATACATAATGAATTATAGAGCAAGAAGATGTGTATTTCAAGCTTAGAATTCAAAGGGGTTCGCAATTGACAGGATATGCGATTTCTCGTAAACTGAAATTAAATGATATTACAAAGATAAGGAGAACAGATATGATAGGTATTATCGGAGCCATGGAAGAAGAAGTCAGCCAGCTGATCGAAGCCATGGAACAGAAGGAAAAAGTAACCCGTGCAGGTATGGATTTTTACTGTGGAAATTTAAATGGAAAAGATGTTGTAATCGTACAGAGTGGAATTGGAAAAGTTAATATGGCACTTTGCACACAGATTCTTGCAGATAAATTTGATGTAAAAGCAGTGATCAACACAGGTGTTGCAGGTGGATTATACAAAGATATCGAGATCGGAGATATCGTGATCTCAAAAGATGCAGTGCAGCATGACGTTGATGCAACTGTATTTGGATATAAAGTTGGGGAGATTCCTAGAATGGATACTTCTTATTTCGAAGCAGATAAAGATCTGATCGAGCTTGCGAAGAAAACATGTGAGGAAGTCAATCCAGATATCAATTGCTATGTCGGAAGAGTTGTCAGCGGTGACCAGTTTATTTCAGATAACGAGAAGAAACACTATCTGATCAATGAATTTGATGGATACTGTGCTGAAATGGAAGGTGCAGCCATGGCACAGGCAGCACATTTAAACCAGATTCCATTTATTGTATTACGTGCAATTTCTGATAAAGCAGACCAGGAAGCAGCAGGAAGTTACGAAGAATTTGAAAAAGCGGCAATAAAACACATTGTTCGCCTTGTTCTTGGAATATTAGACAGAATGTAGTCTAACTTTGTAGGACGGTTTCTCTTAAGTTTTCAAAGCAATCCTTTTATAATGATAAACAACAAATATAAAAGGAGAGACAGCTATGGAAATGTTAAGAGAAACTTTTTTTGTGCAGGGACTGATCGTTTCTGTGTTGGCAGCAGTATTGGTGAAGATCATTGTATGGCGCAATTACCACAAATTGCTTGTTTCATCTGAAGAAATGGACAGGCCCAAACGATACTGGATCGGAACACTAAAGAAAAAGATAGAAAATTACTATTCATTACATGCGAAAGTGAATAATATCAGCTGTATTGTGGATAAATACCTTGAAGCAAATAAGATTATGGGGATAAATTCATTTTTTCTGGAACAAATTCCGGGGATATGTGGAATCCTGTGTGTTGGATTAGGCTGTCTTGGGGCGGTCAAAGGAATTCTCATGAATTCGGACATCAATTTCTGGGGAAGACAGTTGATCGTTGGAACGATGTTTGGAATTGCAGTGTTTCTGTTTGACAGACTGACTGATATGGAGCATACGAAGAGAAAGATTAAAACGAATCTCCTATATTATCTGGAAAATATTCTTCCGAACCGTATGGAAAAAGACTTGAAAAAACAGAATTACGAAAAAAATGAAAAAATTAAAAAAAGTCAGGAAATCAAAAAAGAAAAAGAAGATGCAAGACAATTAAAGCAGCATTGGGGTGAGATTGCAAGTGCAAGGGAACTGCAGCTTACGGATGAAGATATCCAGACGCTGAAAGATTTTATCAAAGATTTATAAATGCAGATCATAGTTCATACATATATACAAAAAGGATTTGTGAATCATGAAAAGTATATGTGTGACTCTTGTGTTACTGTTAACATGTTTGTTGACTGCTTGTCAGATACCAACAGGCAAGAAGACAAATTTAAATGAAACAACTTCCAGCACATCGCAGGCATCTTATACAGAACAGGAAAAATATCAGGAGACATCAGGAGAGACAGCACAGGGAATCGAACGCTGGTGGTTAAAGAGAAATGAAAAACACCAGACTCCGGAAGTATCGGATCATATTGACCTGTCAAAGTATGATGCATATTATGTGAATCCGAAATGCAAGAAAAAGAAGATATTTCTCACGTTTGACTGTGGATATGAAAATGGATTTACTCCGAAAATTCTGGATGTTTTGAAAAAACAAAAAGTTGTAGCAGCTTTTTTTGTAACCAAACCATTTATTCGGGAAGGAACAGAGCTGGTAAGAAGGATGAAAAGAGAAGGACATATTGTCGGAAATCACACAGTACATCATAAAAGTATGCCAACCTTATCAGACAGAGATAATAAACAGGAGATTATCGACTGCGCACAGTACTGCAAGGAAGCGACAGGATATGAGATGGATCATTTTATCCGGCCGCCGATGGGAGAGTACAATGAAAAGACACTCAAATTAACAAAATCAATGGGATATAAGACGATATTCTGGAGTATGGCATATGTGGACTTTGATGTTAATAAACAGCCTGGAAAAGATTATGTGGTGGAACATTTTAAGAAATATACACATAATGGAGCAATCCCGCTGATGCATAACGTATCACAGTCAAATGCAGAAGCACTCGATGAAGTAATCACGAATCTAAAGAAAGAAGGATATGAGTTTGAATCATTGAAAAAGCTTTCATCCTATTGAAACAAACAGGTGAGTCTGATAAAATAAGTGGCGTTGAAATATAAAGAATGAAGATTACAGGAGATACAGATGAACAAGATTGCACAGTTTCATAAAGTAAGCTTTGAACAGTTTGAAGAAAGCTGGAAAGACAGCTTCCCAGGAACTTCAGATGAAGAGATCAAAGCGATTTACGATGGAATCAAACTTCCAAAGAGAGCAACAAGAGGATCAGCAGGATATGATTTCTTCAGTCCAGTTGATTTTACATTAAAACCAGGAGAGACAATTAAGATTCCAACAGGAATCAGAGTATTTATTGAAGAAGACTGGGTATTAAACATTTTCCCAAGAAGCGGACTGGGATTTAAATTCCGTCTTCAGATGAATAATACAGTTGGAATTATTGACAGTGATTATTTTTATTCAGATAATGAAGGTCATATCTTTGTAAAATTAACAAATGACAGCAACGAAGGTAAAACAGTTTCTGTCGAACAGGGAACTGGTATGGTACAGGGAATCTTTATGCAGTACGGAGTTACAATTGATGATGAAGTAACAGAAGTACGCAATGGTGGATTCGGAAGTACAACAAAAAAATAAAGTAAAATAAAAACGATCGGAGAAGTGGAAACTCCGATCGTTTTTTTTGCTGTATGGAAGTGATGAGATTCCATACAGCAGCTGATATGTAAGAGAGATTGATGGTAGATAGATATGATTTGAAATTTATATTCAATCTAAGAAATCACGATGCAGCAAACAAAAATAGGGTTTTCGTTAACGTTTTTGTGATTGCTTGTTATTATTTGTGCTATATGATTAACAGTTACATTAAAAATTCTATCATTTTCTCCCTTACATACTATAAACTAGCGTTTTAGAAAAAAGGGAAACTTTTTTCTAAAAAGTTTTAATGGTGTGGATATCGTTGTGAGGAACGTCAAAAAGGCAGGAAAAACCTGCCTTTTTGGAACGAGTAAGGATTATGTGAATGTTTGATTTTTTAGTTTCTAGTTTTAAATTTCAATTTTAGTATTTGTTTTTGTAGATAAAGGTATCGCTGTTTATTTTTTTGCCACCTTTGGATTTGTAAATTGTTACAGTACTGTAAACACGATATGTATAACCTTTGGTGACATAATAACCACGACTGTATAAATTTACATTTGTACAACCATAAGTTCCACTAGTTAATGTATGCCATTTTCCACCAGAATATCGTTGTAATTTCATGTTTATTTTGGAATAATAGGAGTACTTGCTTGGGATAACGGTTGTATAAAAAGAAGCTAATCCCAATTTTTTAAAAGATAAGCCGATAGTGACATCTTGAAAACCAGGCCAGTTATTGGCAGCAGATACAGAAATGGGAGTACTAATAAGAAAAGTAGTACAGAGAATTAGGATAAGTAATAGTTTATGAAATTTTTTCATAGTAATAATCCTTTCCATCCTTACCAACATACAAAATTGGTAAGAATAGAAAGGATGAAAAAAAGAACCTTAAGAAAGTTTAGTTCTTAAGGTTCCGTATATATTATTTAGTTGAAGTTGACTTTAGATAGAGATGCAATTTTTAAGAGCTCAGATTGATTTTCTTTAGATATTATAGAAATAATAGAGCGGTTTTTGTATGTTATCAAAGTATTATTATCTCCAGATAAAAAATAATATGTATGATCTTTATATGTTATTTTGTCATATTTGGAGATAAACGACTGATTAATATATGAATCATATTTTTGATTTATTTGAGCTTTAACATAAAGATAATCATCGATTTTCTCATTGTAAAATTCATATATTACTTGATCACTTTTAAATGAATAAGATACTTTGGTTTGTTTATAGTTTTTTGGTATATATTTAAAAGTGATATTGTATTTATTTTTATCTTTGGTGTTAATGTTTGTTCTATTGCCATTAATACTTCTATGGAATACAAAATTCAATACAGGTTCTCGAACCGCTTTAATATTCATAGCCGCAGCAGAAACAACAAGAACCACTGCAACAGCAATGGCTGCTACTTTTTTGCCAAGCTGAAATCGTTCGAGACGAGCTTCTCGTTTATAAGCATCCTGAAACATACGATGCATCTTTTCATCAAATTCTTTGGAAGGCTCCAGTTCAGGGAGTTCTTCAGATTTCTTGATTTCCTCATCGATGTACTGGCGGCCGCCATATTCGATAAGGTGATCTAATAATTTATTTTGTTCTTCAATAGTTTTTTTGTCCTTATTGTTCATAGGAAGTCCTCTTTCCGAAACATTGTCTTAATTTGTGTTTAGAATGTCCGGTTCCCTTCATATAAATATCTTCGTGTACGATAAAATTAAAGGCAACAGGGCATTATATTATAGATTAAGTATAATAAAATACGGACGTTCTGTAAATAATTTCTAAAGAAAAATATCAAAATATTTAGTCTTCTTCAATTACCTGAATCTCCAGATAATCAAAATCAATATCTTCTACAAAACTGTCATGAGTAAATCGGGTTTTAGAATGACGAATAAAATCATTTTTATTGCTGTCCAGCCAAAGCGGTTTTGAGAGATCAAATTCGTAACACATATCTTCTAACGCCTGATAAACCTTTCTTGTACGATTCAAATCGTTATCAATACAAATAACGGTATCTTTTAACATGCGATTTTCATGAAAAATCTTTCCCCACATACGAAACATATAATTATCCTGCCTTTGAAATAAATTTAAATACAATCTTTTGGTTTAGTATAGAAGTATTTTTGATTATTGTAAAGAATAATCGGTATGTTATACTTAAAAAAAGTTATGTAAGGAGATGAATCATGAAAATATTAAAAAGAATATTTATAGATGGGTTGTCAGGAATGGCAATCGGATTGTTTGCGACATTGATCACGGGAACGATTCTGGAGCAGATCGGTACATTTGCAGGAGGAAATATCGGACATATGATCGTGATGGCTGCATCTATCGCAAAAGTCTTGACAGGTGCAGGAATCGGTATAGGAACAGCGTGTAAACTTGGAGAGGAGACATTGGTGTGTGCCTCAGCAGCAAGTGCAGGGATGATAGGAGCATTTGCAACAGGATTGTTAAATGGAAGTGTTGTGACGGATGGAAAGATTTTGTTAAGCGGCCCGGGAGAACCATTGGGTGCATTTGTAGCAGCATATGTAGGAATTGAGCTTGGACGTATTTTTGTAGGACGTACCAAATTAGATATTATATTGACACCGTTGGTTACAATTGTCGGAGGAGGCGTTGTTGGCCTGACGGTCGGACCTTATATATCTGATCTCATGAAACAGATCGGAGAGATGATACGCTGGGGAACAGAGCAGCAGCCATTTTTGATGGGAATTATCGTGTCAGTTCTGATGGGAATGGCACTCACACTGCCAATCAGTTCAGCAGCTTTAGGAGTTATTCTGAATCTATCGGGAATCGCAGCAGGAGCAGCAACGGTTGGATGCTGTGCACAGATGATCGGATTTGCAGCGGCAAGTTTTCGTGAAAATGGAATTGGCGGACTTTTGGCACAGGGAATCGGAACTTCTATGCTGCAAGTTCCCAATATTGTGCGAAAACCATTGATCTGGCTGCCAACGATCATAACAAGTGCGATCCTTGGACCAATTTCAACGGTCGTATTAAAAATGACAAACAATGCCATTGGTTCAGGAATGGGAACTGCAGGACTTGTTGGACCGATCATGGCATATAAGACCATGATAACAAATACATCTCCAGTCATAACGATTATCATGATACTGGTAATGCTGATCATTGCACCTGCATTTCTTACATATTTTATTTCAGAAGGAATGAGACGCAAGGGGCTGATCAAAGATGGCGATATGAAACTTCAAATTTAGAAGTTTCAAATTTAAAAGTCTGAATTCCTTTTGCAATGAAAGAAGCCAGATAAAAAACAGTTTGCAGCCGTGTTGTCTGGATCGTTTCATGATAGGACTCGGAAAAACGGTCAACAATGCCGGTAATGGATATGTCTCCGATGGGAGGCAGGCTTTTGGATACACCCTGTCCCGGGCAAAGCGGCATGGAAGACAGAGTGATATATCCGACATGTTCTTCGCAGCCCAGACAGGAATCAATTGCAATGACGAACGGATTTTTATGAAACGTATAAATGAGTTCTATGGTGTGGTCAAGATTCTTGGCGTGAACCGGGGACTGCAGACTGCCATAAACTGAATACACAGGTGAATCAATAAGAGACTGCCCGACTAATGGGCCAAGACAGTCACCGGTCGCACGATCTGAGCCGATACAGATCAAGACCAGTGGCTGATTTTTTTTGCATTTTTTTTGTAAATGTGCAAGCAGATCGTTTTGGAATCTGGCTAATGCACAAGGATCGTCTGGCTGATAATAATTTATTTTTTTGAAAGTCAAAGCAATTTCCTCCTGCGTTATGATTTGTTCCTAGTGTATACAAAATGTAGAAAAAATATGTAGAAAAAAATTGTGATTTCTTCGACGTGGTTTGATAAAAAATTTTAGACGATCATGGTAAAGTTTGTGTGAGCAGATAGAGAAAAAGGAGGAATTTTCGTGAAAACAGAGCAGTTGTTGCCAAAAAACATCCGCCAGATCGGGAGTCCGGTGGGACATACAAAAGTATATATTGAAGATTATGTAATAACCTTTCTAAATTCATTATCAATGGACAAGAATACATATGTAAGAGGAGCTATTTTATTTGGAGAGAAAAAAACGATAGAAGATGACACCATCATTTATGTAAAAGGAGCGATCGAGGGTCAGAATCTGGAACTTGATCTGGATGAAACCGTATTTAATGATGAAGTGTGGAGAGAAATTTATCAGCAAAAGGACCGGCTGTTTCCGGGGCTTGAAGTGATTGGATGGGCATTGCTTCGGATGGGATTTTCAGTACGGCTTAACGATAAGATCAAAAAAACACATTTTGAAAATTTTCCGGGAGAAGGAAAAGTACTTTACATGATTGATGATCTTGAAAATGAAGATGCATTCTATGTATATCGAGAACAAGATCTGGCGAGACAAAGTGGTTACTACATATATTATGATAAAAATCCAATGATGCAGGAATATCTGGCAGAGCGCAGGGAAGGCATGAAAGAATCGGAAAATTACGAGAAGATGATGGAAAATATGAGAGATGAGAGACTTATCCGTCAGTTTCGGGAGAAAGTTTCAAGAAAGACAAAAAGCAGTCAGCGAAAAGGGCGTTTCCGTACATTTTCCACGGCAGCAGCGGTTGCGGTTATGATGATCATGGGTGGAACGATGTATTATTATGCACAGCAGGATCAGAGTATCAATTTTCGTGAGGTAGTAAATGGGGCTGTCAATACGATGGGAAAAGGGGTAAAAGAGCAGGTGGAAGATAAAAGTGAGACAACCGAAAAGACAAAAACGGTTACGAAAGTTTTGGATACGCAGGCATCGACGGTAGAAAAGAAAAGTACAACAGCAGTTAAAAATACAACAGCAGCTCAAATTACAACGGCAAAGAAAACAGCAGCGACAGCAGCGAAAAAAACAAATGCATCCAAATATAAATACTATAAATATACAGTAAAAAAAGGAGAAACACTGGTTTCGATCAGCAGAAAGGTATATGGAACGCAGAAACTGGTAAAGAGAATCAGGGAGGCAAATGCGTTAAGCAATCAGAATCAGATTTATCCTGGACAGAAATTGATCATACCGATCGCTCGTTAATGAGAAAAACTAAGGATACTGGACACATTTCATAGGATAAGGTATACTAATTTTTGTTCAGAAATCATAGCGATCATAAAGAAGAAAGGGATTTTATGGAACAAAAGACGAAATCAGGATTTTCTCTTTATATTAATTCAAATGAGAATTTTCAAAATGCGTTAATCCTGGAACAAAGGAAGAAAAGATACAGGATTGGATTGACCATTGCACTTATGATCGTAGCGGTATGCAGTATTTTGGCATATCGGTACCGGACATATCATAGCATAAAGGTGGTTAAGACCATTTCAAAGGATTTGACAGAATCTTTCCAATCATTTTCATATAAAAACGGAACGATATGTTATAGCGAAGATGGAATCTATTTTTTAGATGGAAATGGAAATGAGAAATGGAACCGGACATATTCAATTAAGAATCCAGAGGCATCTTATTGCGGTGACTACATTGTAATTGCCTCCAAAAATGGAAATGAGATTGCATTGCTTGATGATTGTGGGCAGATGAAGAAGTTCAGTGTTTCTTATCCGATTGTCAATGTTGAAGTTGCGAAACAGGGCGTGATCGCGCTGATGCTTCACGGAGATAAGGGAAACTATATTGAATTATATGATGCGGCACAGAAGAAACTGGTAAGTATCAAAGTGACTGCAAGCCAGAACGGATATCCAATGGACATTGCGCTTTCTGCTGACGGACAGAATCTGATGGTAAGCTATCTCGTGGTAGATGGAATCAATGTAAAGAGCAGAATTGCATTTTATAATTTTGGAACAACAGGGGAAGAAAAAGGTGATCAGCTGATCAGCGGTTTTGATTTTAAAGACTGTGTAATTCCAAAGGTTCGTTATATGGGAGATTCCAAAGCAGTGGCGGCAGCAGATGACAAACTCATATTCTTTAAAACTGGAAGGACAATATCCAAGAGTAATACTGTAAAGATCAGTAAGACGATCAAAAGTATTGCAGTAAATGACAATTATATAGGACTGGTACTTGAACATGATGGAAAATCAACAGAGGAAAAATATCAGGCGGTTGTATATAACAAAAGCGGAAGAAGAGTGATGAAGCATGATTTTTCTTCAGAATATACGAAAGTATTACTAGGAGAAAAAGAAATGGTACTTGCTGGAAACTATCATTTTTCTGTTTTGAATTTTAACGGACATGAGATGTACCAGAAGGATTTTAAGAAACGAATTTCAAATGTATCATTAACAGGAAAGAAGAGAAGATATTTAATTACATATGAAGACAATATTAATTTACTTGAATTACGCTAGAAATGGAGTACACATGGGAGAAATAGTTTTAGGTGTTTTTGGATTATATTTGATTTTTCAGGTAGTAATGGGATATCGGAGAGGTCTGATGAAAAGTATGCTCAATCTTGCATCATGGATTCTTACGTTTGCCATTGCTTATGAAGGAGCATCATATTTTAAAGATATCATAATTCAAAATGTACCACAGATTCAGGGAACGATCGTGACAGATCAGATCGCATATATGATTGCTTACCTTATACTGATGATCATATGTAAGATGATATTTTCAGTTATCGTGCGGTTTATTAATAAAGTAAGCAGGATACCAGGGGTTGGTTTCATTAATCGTGTGGCCGGAGCTGTACTTGGATTTGTAAAGGGAAGTCTGATCATTATGGTATTGATGTTTTTTATTTCATTGATGCCGCATATTGGTATGCAGACGGAATATGAACAGATCATTGGAGGAAGTGAGATCATGCAGACGATGGTCGACACGAATCCGTTAGGACAGATGATCCAACAAGAAATTCAATCAGAAACACAGAAATTATTACAGAACTAAAATTTCAGAATTAAAATAGAGGAGATGCAATGTATTTTGTATCTCCTTTATTTTTTCGTTTTATAGGGCTTTCCTATAAAACGAAAAATCTTTTCTTCAGATATTATGGCGGTTAGGAGTACTTATTGCAAAGAAAAACGAAAAAAATGAAAAAAAGTGTTGACACGAATGTGGTGGCATGATATTATATCTAAGCTGTCTGTGAGAGACAGTGAGAAACACAGTTCTTTCAAAGGGATTTGAAAAAGTGTTTCAAAAATAAATTAAAAAAGTTCTTGACAAACAAGAAAGAACATGATATGATTTAAAAGTTGCTGCGGTTCTTATGAAGGACGGGTCAACAAAATAAATTAAAAAAAGTTCTTGACAAGCCAAGAACTAAGTGATATAATGATAAAGCTTCTTATACGAAGCGGATCACAAAAAAGATCTTTGACAACTGAACAATAAGACAACCTTGAAAATTCTAATGAATTTTTCAGATGATTTTAGTAAAAATCAACGAACGTTCTTTATA
>CABIYF010000022.1 GCA_902362875.1 Eubacteriaceae bacterium
GATAGATGAAAAGGAAAATCAATAAAAACATAGCGACTATGCGACTTTTAGTCGCTAACACGACGAAGTCGTGAATAATTAAGGGTAAATATTGAATAATAAACATTTTTTGTTTTATCTTCTTATTTTATTATGGCAATCTCTTCTTTATTATAATAAAATAAAATCAAGAAAATTATGAGAAATATACAAAAGGAGAAGAAAATCTATGAAAAAAAGTTTTTTGATCATGCTTAGCGGTCTTTTCATCTTATTGGCCTGCATAGCATTTCCAACTTCAGCATCGGCAGATACAACTACCTCTGCCTCTGGAACTACCAATGAATGTAAATGGAGTCTTAACTCTGAGCGCCTTGTCATTGAACCACTGGATGGAAAAAGCGGTAAATTCAGTGACTGGTCTGACATCCAAAGTAAAGTTCCTGATTATTTAACTACTATATATAGTGTATCATTTAAAAAAGGAGTCATTCTTGATTCAACGCATCTTGATTTCAAAGGATGGCAGAGATTGCATATCGTAGACCTGTCCGGACTCGATACTTCAAAACTTACAGATATGTCTTCTATGTTTGAAGAATGTGAAAACCTGGTCACTTTGAATCTTTCAGGTGTGAATGCTTCCAATGTCACAAATATGTCTCGTATGTTTTTCAGATGTAACAGTCTGAAATCATTGGATCTTTCTGGTCTTGATACTTCACATGTTACGGATATGTCTTACATGTTTTATAATATAGGATGTAATTCTCTTGATCTGTCCAGCCTTGATACTTCGAAGGTTACGAATATGTCTTATATGTTTCGTGACACATATCTTACTTCCTTAGATCTATCAAAATTTAACACTTCAAAAGTTACAAATATGTCTTCTATGTTTGAGCAGACAAATCTTACTTCCATTGACCTGTCAAATTTTGATACCTCAAGTGTTACGGATATGTCTTTTATGTTCTCCTCAAGCCAACGTCTTGCTTCTATTGATCTGTCAAGTTTTGATACTTCAAAAGTTGCAAAAATGAGAGATATGTTTAGTTCTACATTCTCTCTTCGAACAATCTATGCTAGTACAAAATTTATAATTAACACATCTTCCACAAAATCTATGTTTAGCTATTGTAAAGATTTAACCGGTGGAAATGGCACGAAATACGACGCAAGCCTCGTAAATGCATCTCCTGCTGATTATGCAAAAATTGATGCAAAAGATCAGCCTGGATTATTTACATGTGTCCACGAAAGAGGACTTCAAAAAATCGAAGGTACTGATATCAGTGATGGAAAAGATGGTGTGATCACTCACTACACATGTCCTGTCTGCAATCTTCTTTATAAAGATCCAGCAGGGAAAACAGATCCTCTCGATGAATCTGCATTTATCAAACATGATCCGTCTGAACTTTCCTACAGTTGGAATTTACAAGATGGCTATGCCTTATGTTCTGCTTCTTTAACTTGTAAAAATGATGCTTCTCATACTCTAAAAGAAACGATCAAAGTGGAAGATTCTGATGAGAATGGTTATGAAATTGTAAAATCCCCAACTTGTACCAATACAGGTCTGGCGAAATATACAGTAAAATTTAAAAATCCAAACTTTATGGATCAGACAAAAGAAAAAGAACTTGAGAAAGTTTCTCATATAAGTGTTGATATGCCTTATGTGCCTGCGACCTGTGCAAAACCTGGTTCTTCTGGCGGAACAAAATGCAGTGTCTGCGGTGAAATCCTTATGCCGCCTATGATCCTTACAGTTCCTCATACTCCGGGAGAAGCTGTAAAAGAAAATGTAAAAGCTGCCACTTGCTCAGAAGAAGGTTCTTATGATGAAGTAATTTACTGTGAAGTATGTCATGAACAGCTTAAAAAAGTAGAAAAAACAATCGATAAATTAAATCATACTCCGGGAGAAACCAAAAACATTATCATCACAAAACCTACCTGTACAAGCAAGGGTCGATCTAAAGATGTTACATTTTGCAGTGTCTGCGGAGAACAAATTCTTTCCACTATCAAATTTCATGATCTGAATAAGCTGCCACATACAGAAGTGACTTTAAGTCCTGAAACCCCTCCAACTTGTACAACAGATGGCCGCACTGCATCTACCAAATGTTCTGTATGCGGTATGATCGTAAAATATTCAGAAACGATACCAGCTACTGGTCATAACTATAAAGATGAAAAAGTTATTACCATAGAACCTACATGTACTAATACAGGAAGTTATGATATTAAAAAAGTATGTACTGTTTGTGGATATTCCTATGTCTATTCCAAAGCACATTCAATCGACAAGCTGGATCACACTCCTGGTGAAGTACAAAAGAAAGTTATCAAAGAACCTACCTGCATTACCCCTGGTTCCCGTGAAGAAAAAACATATTGCACCATATGTAACCATCTGATCAAAAGTCATACAGAATTAATTCCAGCACTTGGACATAAGCCAAAATACGGAAATACAACTCTTGCGACTTTTACACAGGATGGTAAAACTGCCTGGAAATGCACAAATAAGGGTTGTAATGTAATTGGTGTTCATATTTTATACAGACTTTCAAAAGTAACATTAAACAATACGACTGTAACTTACAATGCAAAGGCACAAAAACCTTCTGTGACTGTAACTACAAGAGATGGCAAAAAACTTTCTGCTTCTTATTATACAGTTTCTTATAAAAACAATACTAATATTGGAACTGCTACAGTCACAATTACTTTTAAAAATGGTTATAAAGCAACAACAAAGAAAACTTTCAAAATTGTTGCACCAAAGATAGCAAAAGTTTCCATTTATACTCCAAAAGCTGAGAAAAAGGCTCTGACTGCTAAATGGAAAAAGATTTCCGGAATCAGCGGTTATGAAATCATGACTGCTCAGAATGCCAAATTTAGCAAACGTAAGAAAACAACGAAAGCATCAAGTAATGTAACTTCTGTGAAAGTCAATAAGCTTTCAAGCAAAAAAACTTATTATGTAAAAGTCCGTGGCTATAAAAAAGTCGGAACTAAAACATTCTATGGTTCATGGTCGTCTGTTAAAAAGATTAAAGTAAAATAATTTCTATATCTCTGCACAACAAAAATAAGCAGGATCTTAAACCTATTTGATCCTGCTTATTTTTGTTCTTATAAAGCTGCTTCAAAAATACTTACGATATCTTCTTTACTCAATGGTACAAAAGATCCAACACATCCATCGGCTGCTTTCTGTGCCATGATATCAAAATGTTCTTTGTCGATTCCAACATCTGATAAAGTCTGTGGAAGTCCCATCTTCTTGAAGAATTCTCTGGTGTGTGCGATTCCTTCTTTGGCTGCCGCCATATCATCATCATTTACTACATCCCAGACATTTCTTGCATAGTCCGCAAATTTAGATGCGGTATCGTCATTTAATGCAAAATCCATCCAGTGTGGTGTTAAGATTGCTAATCCTTCTCCATGTGTGATATCGTAGAAAGCACTTAATTCATGTTCCATCGGATGAACACACCAGGAAACTTCCGCTCCGTCAGAAAGAATTCCATTGATCGCCATACTGGCTGTCCACATCAGATTCGCTCTTGCATCATAGTTATCTGGTTCTTCTAATGCGATTGGACCGTATTTAAAGCAATTCTTTAACAGTCCTTCCGCAAATCTTGCCTGAACATCTGCATTCTTTACATTGGTAAAGTAGTTTTCACAAATATGACTGATCATATCTGCGGTTCCTGCTGCTGTCTGTTTCTTTGATACAGAGTAGGTATATTCTGGATCAAGAATTGACATCTTTGGTTTCATATGTTCGCTTGCTGTTCCCCATTTTTCATTCTTAGACATATCTGAGATTACCGCAAATGGGTCCATCTCTGATCCTGTCGCTGATAATGTCAATACACTATAGATCGGCAATGCTTTTTTGATCCATCTTGGCGTGATAACAAGATCCCATGGATCTCCATCATAACAGGCTCCTGCTGCTACAACTTTCGCACAGTCAATGACAGATCCACCTCCAATGGCAAGTACCATATCGATGTCATTTTCTTTACAGAGTTTTACACCTTCTCTGACAGATTCAATCTTTGGATTTGGTGCAATTCCTGATAATTCAAAGATTTCGATGTCTTCTTCTTTTAAAATCTTCACGGCTTCATCATAAATTCCTGCTTTTTTGATACTTCCACCGCCATAGCATAACAACACTTTGTTTCCACTTTCTGAAAGCTCATAAAGATGTGAAATCTGTCCTTTTCCAAAATGAATCTTTGTTGGAACAGAATAAGTAAAATTGTTCATAATCTGCCTCCTATCGTATTTTTAGTATATATTTATTATAGCAGATATGCCCTTATTTCTCCATGATTGTGCAAATGTAGAGTATTGGGTGGTTTGGAAGGAGTCTCGGTTTTAAGCATAAAAAAGCCCCAGAAATTCTTTCGAATTTCCGGGGCTATATTTTAGTCTTTGAGTCGCTTTGCTCCCTGTAGACGTCCACTCAACTACATCATTCCCATTCCAGCTGGAGCTCCTGCTGGCATTGCTGGTGCATCTTCTTTAATATTAGCAACAACAGATTCTGTTGTTAACAGTGTAGATGCTACAGATGTTGCGTTCTGTAATGCGCTTCTTGTTACTTTAGCTGGGTCAATGATTCCTGCTTCTACCATGTCTACATATTCTCCATGTAATGCATCGAATCCTTTTCCAATTTCTGCTTCTTTTACTTTATTTACGATAACAGCTCCTTCAAGACCTGCATTGACTGCGATCTGGAATAATGGTGCTTCTAATGCTTTCAGGATGATGTTAGCTCCTGTCTTTTCGTCTCCTTCTAAGTCTGCTACTTTCTCAGCTGCTTTCTTAGATGCATGAATGTACGCAGATCCTCCACCGAAGATGATTCCTTCTTCTACTGCGGCTTTTGTTGCTGCTAAGGCATCCTCCAGTCTTAATTTGCTTTCTTTCATTTCTGTTTCTGTTGCTGCTCCAACACGAACAACGGCAACTCCACCAGATAATTTAGCTAATCTTTCCTGTAATTTTTCTTTATCAAATTCAGATGTTGTTTCTTCGATCTGTCCTTTGATCTGTGCGATACGTGCCTGGATCGCATCTTTTTCTCCTTCACCATCTACGATGACTGTATTTTCTTTTTCAACTCTTACAGATTTTGCACGACCTAACTGATCGATTGTTGCATCTTTTAATTCCATTCCGACTTCTTCAGAGATCACTGTACCACCTGTTAAGATAGCGATATCTTCAAGCATTGCTTTTCTTCTGTCTCCATATCCAGGTGCTTTGACTGCACATACAGAGAATGTTCCACGTAATTTGTTTACGATCAGTGTTGTTAATGCTTCACCTTCAACATCTTCTGCGATGATCAATAATTTCTTACCATTCTGTACGATCTGCTCTAATAATGGAAGGATTTCCTGAATGTTTGTGATCTTCTTGTCTGTGATCAGAATGTATGGATCATCTAATTCAGCAACCATTTTTTCCATATCTGTTGAGAAATATGCAGATAAGTATCCACGGTCAAACTGCATTCCTTCTACTAAATCTAATTCTGTCTTCATTGTCTTAGATTCTTCGATTGTGATAACTCCGTCGTTAGATACTTTCTCCATAGCGTCTGCTACTAATTCTCCAACTTCTTCGTCTGCTGCAGAGATTGCTGCTACTTTCGCAATCTGATCTCTTCCTGTAACTTTGCTGCTCATCTCAGCGATTGCTTCAACGGCTGCTTCTGTTGCTTTCTTCATTCCTTTACGAAGGATGATTGGGTTAGCTCCTGCTGCTAAGTTCTTCATTCCTTCATTGATCATTGCCTGTGCAAGAACTGTAGCTGTTGTTGTACCATCTCCGGCAACATCATTTGTCTTAGTAGCTACTTCTTTGACTACCTGTGCTCCCATGTTTTCAAATGGGTCTTCTAATTCGATTTCTTTTGCGATTGTCACACCATCGTTTGTGATCAGTGGTGCACCAAATGATTTGTCTAATACTACGTTGCGTCCTTTTGGTCCGATTGTTACTCTTACTGTATCTGCTAACTGGTTCACTCCTGCTTCCAGAGCTTTTCTTGCTTCAATTCCGTATTTGATTTCTTTTGCCATGATCTTATTACCTCCGACTAAATTGTTCTGCAATAAAATGATTCTGCGATTCGATTATTCTACAACTGCTAAAATATCATTCTGTTTTACGATGATATATTCTTCGTCTTCTAATTTTACTTCTGTTCCAGCATATTTAGAATAGATAACTTTCTGTCCTACAGAAACTTCCATCTTTACATCTTCTGTTCCAGGTCCTACTGCGATAACTTCTGCTTCCTGAGGTTTCTCCTGTGTTGCTGTTGTAAGAACGATTCCTGATTTTGTCTTTGTTTCTGCTTCCAGCTGTTTTAATACAACTCTATCTCCTAATGGTGTTAACTTCATAATAATATTACCTCCTAAATATCTTAGAAAATTGTTTTCTTTTTTAATTGTTAGCACTCACTCATATCGAGTGCTAACTCTATGTTTTTAAGTATAACACTGCGCAAAAAAAATGCAACCCCCTTTTTATAAAAATTTTGTAAAATGAGATTGCATTCTTTTGTACTTGTATTTATTCTGGCAGATATTTTTTAGCTTCTTCCCAGCCTTTTCTTGGAACTGTCTGGAAATATACGTGAACTCCCCGACGAATGATCTGATGGATGGATTCCATCTCTCTTTCATCACAGGCAATTCTTCTTGCTACTGTTTTTCGTTCTCCACGAATTCCCATTCCTCCAATATTAAGCTGCGGAATCCTGATTCCTCGTTTGAGCAGTTCTTCGAATACCAAAGGTGTTTCTGCGATCACGATCACCCGCTCTCCATCAAATGATGGTGGCTCTTTTAATTTCTCAACTGCACGGTCAATTCCATAAACGTGAATGATAAGGCCTTTTGGCGCCATCTCTTTGATCACTTTGCTTCGAAACTTATCTTTCGCCACTACGTCATCAACAATAAGGATTCTGTTTGCACGTACTTCCGGCACCCATAATGTTAAAATCTCTGTATGTATGAGCCGGTCATCGACTCTTGCCAGTACTATCTTCTTCATTCTTCTACCTCCTTATACAATTCACGTACATCCCGTACGGTATCCGGTGCTGCCTTAAGAAGTTCTTTGCAGATTTCTTCCGCATGCTTTCCCGCACTTCTTCCCATAATGACTTCCATCATTAATGGAAGATTGATTCCGGTAACGTGGTAAAGATCATACTCTGGCATTAGTGAAATAACGGTATTAAACGGGCTTCCATAAAAAATATCTGTAAGGATCAGAATTTCCTCTTCCTGTGATGCCTGTTCAATACTTTGTCTGATCTTCTCTTTTAAAGTATCCACAGATTCTTCCGGTTCCAGTCCAAATGCTTCCAGATCTTCCTGCTCCCCTGCGATCATCTGCACTGTATCCACAAGTCCTCTGGCATAACTCCCATGTGATACCACGATTACCTTCATTTAATTTCCTCTCTTTTCTCTCATCACGCTGATGCTGTCATGAAATCTTTTCATGGCGGCATTCATGTATTAGTTTGGTTTATAAGAGCTCTTTAAGCTTACGATTCTATTAAATACCATATGTTCTTTTGTAGAATCTTTGGAATCTAAGCAAAAATATCCTGTTCTCATAAACTGGAAACTGTCACCTTTGTCGTATTTTTCTAACTCAGGTTCTACATATGCTTCTTTGATCACTGTCAATGAATTAGGATTTACATTAATGCTTCCATCTTCATTATATACGCCTTTTTCTTCATCTACAATGTTTTCATATAGACGAATTTCTGCCTTTTTCGCAGTTGGTGCTGATACCCAGTGAATTGTTCCACGGACTTTTCTTCCATCCGGACTGTTTCCTCCTCTGGATTCTGGATCATATGTCGCATATACGCATGTTACGTTTCCTTCCTCATCCACATCATATCCTGTACATGTCACAAAATATGCATTCATTAAACGAACTTCATTGCCTACATATAAACGGCGGTATTTCTTAGGCTTCTCAATCTTGAAGTCTTCACGTTCAATGTATAATTCTCTTGAAAATGGTACCTGTCTTGTTCCCATCTCTTCATTTTCCTGGTTATTTGGAACATCTACAAGTTCCCCTTCACCTTCTGGATAGTTTGTGATCACAAGTTTGATCGGATCAAGGATTGCTGCCATACGTGGACGTTTTAATTTCAGGTCATCACGGATGCAGTATTCAAGCATTGCAGAATCTACAGAGCTGTGGCTCTTTGCAACTCCGACAAGTTCCATGAATTTCTTAATAGACTCTGGTGTGTATCCTCTTCTTCTCAGTGCAGATAAAGATACCAGACGTGGGTCATCCCATCCATCTACGATTCCATCTTCTACTAATTTCTTGATGTAACGTTTTCCTGTTACAACATTTGTCAGGTATAATTTTGCAAACTCGATCTGTTTTGGCGGGTTCTCAAATTCACATTCATTGACTACCCAGTCATATAATGGTCTGTGGTCTTCAAATTCCAGTGTGCAGATAGAATGTGTAACTCCTTCAAATGCATCCTCTAACGGATGAGCGAAGTCATACATTGGATAGATACACCATTTGTTACCTGTGTTATGATGTTCCATTCTTGCAATACGATAAAGAATTGGATCTCTCATATTGATATTTCCAGATGTCATATCGATCTTTGCACGAAGTACTTTGCTTCCGTCTGGGTATTTTCCTTCTTTCATCTCGCGGAATAACTGTAAGTTCTCCTCTGGTGTACGGTCACGGTATGGACTGTTCTTTCCTGGTTCTGTTAATGTTCCACGGTATTCTCTGATCTGTTCTGCATTCAGATCACATACATATGCTTTCCCCTTCTTGATCAGAAATTCTGCACATTCATACATCTTGTCAAAATAGTTGGATGCATAATAAATATGCTCATGGTAGTCTGCACCTAACCATTCTACGTCTTCTTTGATAGAATTTACATATTCTTCTTTCTCTTTTGTTGGGTTTGTATCATCAAAACGGAAATGAAAATCTCCGCCATATTCCTGAGCCAGTCCATAGTTTAATAAAATGGATTTTGCGTGTCCGATGTGAAGATATCCGTTTGGTTCTGGTGGGAATCTTGTGACAACTTTCTTGCAATGTCCCTCCTCGATATCTTTCTCAATGATCTGTTCTATAAAATTCTTAGAAATCGTTTCTTCCATGTTTTCCTCCATATAGTTTTTTCTATACTGATTATAATGTATCTTGTATATACTTGCAATCAATATTATATAAGATCTAATGCTTCCATAACATTTGAAACTCCTACAAGTCTCATATCAGTCTCAATCTTAATCTGATCTACATTCGCCTGTGGCAGAATGCACCTCTTAAATCCAAGTTTCTGTGCTTCTTTGATTCTCGCCTCACCGCCAGATACTGCACGAACCTCTCCTACCAGACCGACTTCTCCAAAAATGATCGTATCTTCTAAAATCGCTCTGTTTTTATAACTTGATACGATTGCCATAATAACTCCAAGATCGATCGCCGGTTCGCCAAGCTTCATTCCTCCTGCAAGATTCACATAGGCATCACAGCCTCCAAGCTGTAATCCAACTCTCTTCTCAAGTACAGCCATCAAAAGATTTACCCTGTTATAGTCAATTCCAACTGCTGTCCTTCGCGGCATCTGGAAACTTGTTGGTGATACAAGTGCCTGAATCTCAATGAGGATCGGCCTGGTTCCTTCCATAGAACAGACAACAACTGATCCTGACGCATCAAGCGGTCTTCCATTCAGCATTGTCTTTGATGGATTCTCAACTTCAACAAGTCCATTGTTGCACATCTCAAATACACCAATCTCGTTTGTAGATCCAAAACGGTTCTTTACGCCTCGCAAAATCCTGTAAACAGCTTCTCTCTCTCCTTCAAAATAAAGAACGGTATCCACCATATGTTCCAAAGTTCTAGGCCCTGCAACAACACCTTCTTTGGTCACATGTCCGACGATGAAAACAGCAATGTTATTCTCTTTTGCCACTCTCATCATTGCAGCTGTCACTTCTCTTACCTGTGAAACACTTCCTGCTGCCGAGGAAAGATCTTCACTGTACATCGTCTGAATAGAGTCGATCACTGCGAATTCAGGCTTTGTCTTTAGAATTGCATTGATGATCGCATCAAGATCTGTCTCACAAAAAAGAAGCATCTCCTCTTCAAATGTTCCGATTCTCTCAGCCCTCATCTTGATCTGATGCATGGATTCTTCCCCGGAAATATATAAAACCTTACGCTTGCTGTTCGCAAGATTCCTGCATACTTGTAATAATAAGGTGGACTTACCGATTCCAGGATCTCCTCCAACCAAAGATAAGGATCCCTTCACAATTCCTCCACCTAAGACTCTGTCAAGCTCTCCGATCCCTGTCGGAATCCTTTCCTCATTCTCCACAGTTACTTCCGATATATTCATAGGAGAGGCAGAAGTCTTTAAGGACTTCGCCCCTCCTTTTTTTGTCTCTGTAACTTTCTCTTCTGTAAAAGTATTCCACTGTTTGCAGGCAGGACACTGTCCCATCCACTTGGAAGACTCATGACCACACTGGCTGCAAAAATAAACTGTTTTTTGTTTCGCCATTGGTTCTCCTTTATGTTACTACTGTTTCTTTACACGAACAGATGCAGCTGTTCCTTCGCTTAATTCAACTCCAAGAGTTAATTTACCTCCAAGGTTCGCTTTCATTGTTCCAATATTTGTATTATCGATAAAAACTTTATATTCCTGTCCAGCTTCCACTTCTAGTGTAACCTGAACATCAGATGAAGATTCAATGTCAAATGCAACACCATCTGTTGTTGCCACAAAGTTATGTACTGCAGAACCTGGAACTGATTCAAAGATCAGCTGTCCGTTCTTGTCCAGTTTTGTCATTGTCTTAAATGTCTTGATCTTGTAGATATCCCCTTCAAACTGGATATCCCCTTTCTTTGCTTTCTGTGCTAATGTATAGTCACCAAAGCTTAGTGTTCCATTGTCTTCGCTGCGGAATAATTCAGTTACCACTGCCATTGTCTTTTCCTCCTAATATATGTTTGGGTCGTTGTATGTTTATTATAATATATTTTGGTTCTATTTACTAGTTTCCTTTACTGAAAAAGTAAGTTTTTTATCTTTTTTGCCGATTGTTATCGTCTGTCCGTTTGAAAGTGTTCCTTCTAAGATCTTGTCTGCCAGTACATCCTCGATCTCGTTCTGAATGACTCTTCTTAGTGGTCTTGCTCCATAATTCTCATCATATCCTTTATCTGCCAGCAGATCCATCGCACTGGAGGTGATCTTTAATGTGATCTGATGTTCACTTAGGAGACGTACTTTTAACTCATCAATAAACAACTTCGCGATCTTTTTCACTTCTTCTTTGGTGAGAACTGCAAAAACGATCGTCTCATCGATTCTGTTTAAAAATTCCGGTCGGAAGATCTGTTTCACTTCTTCCATCACACCTTTTTTCATGCGTTCATGATTCTTTGCTTTATCTGTGTTGTCCACAGAAAATCCAAGATGTTTTGGAGCGATAATGCGGTTTGCACCTGCATTGGAAGTCATGATGATCACCGTATTCTTAAAATCAACTTTTCGCCCATTGGAATCTGTAATGTGTCCATCATCCAATACCTGAAGCAGAATATTAAATACATCCGGATGTGCTTTCTCGATCTCATCAAAAAGAATTACTGAATATGGATGTCTTCGGATCTGTTCACTCAGCTGTCCACCTTCTCCGAACCCAACATATCCCGGAGGTGATCCAATGATCTTTGATACACTGTGCTTCTCCATATATTCAGACATATCTACACGGATCAGATCTTCTTCCCTTCCAAATAAGGCTCTTGCCAGTGTCTTTGAAAGTTCTGTCTTACCAACACCTGTTGGTCCAAGGAATAAGAATGATCCGATCGGACGGTTTGGACTCTTAAGTCCGACTCTGCTTCTTTTCACAGCTTTCGCAACGGCCTTGACTGCTTCATCCTGCCCGATCACATATTTGTGAAGCTCTTTTTCAAGATGGCGCAGGCGCTCCATATCACCTTTTGTAAGCTGTGTTACTGGAATCTGCGTCCATAATGATACAACCTCGGCTGCATCTTCGATCGTTAAGGACGGAATCTCATTTTGCTTTTTGTTTGTTCTTTTCATCTTGCGTTCCAGAGATTTCTCCAGCTTGTTCTTCTGTGCTTTTAATTCTCTTGCACGTGTGATATCACTGTCTGAAAGTGCTTCCTCAATCTCATTGATCACTTTTGTGATCTCTTTTCGTTCTTCTTTGAAACTTGTCTGGCTTCCTGCCTGTGCCATTCTCTTTCTTGCACATGCCTCATCCAAAAGATCGATCGCTTTGTCTGGCAGAAAACGATCACTGATATATCGGTCAGATAAACTTGCAATCGCTTCTGTTACATCTTCCGGCACTAAAATTCTATGATAATCCTCAAAACGGTATTTGATTCCTTTTAAGATCGTTACTGTTTCTTCCACAGTTGGCTCTTTCACTCTGACTGGCTGGAATCTTCGAACCAAAGCTGCATCTTTCTCAAAATACTTTGTATACTCTTCACTTGTTGTGGCACCGATCAGCTGGAAATCTCCTCTTGCCAATGCCGGTTTTAAGATATTGGACGCATCCATAGCTCCTTCAGAACCGCCAGCTCCAATGATCGTATGAATCTCATCAATAAATAGAATGACAGAATCATCCTGTGTGGCTTCTGTGACAATACGCTTCATACGTTCCTCAAACTCACCGCGGAATTTGGTTCCTGCGATTACTTTCGTAAGATCTAAAGATAAGATTCTCTTATTCTTAAGGATTCTTGGCATATTGCCGTCTGCAATTCTTTGTGCAAGTCCCTCTACGATCGCTGTTTTACCAACTCCAGGATCACCGATCAAGCACGGATTGTTCTTTGTTCTTCTGCATAAGACCTGCATCAGACGTTCCATCTCGCCTTCTCGTCCGATCATTGGATCTAATTTGCCAAGGACTGCTTTCTCTGTGAGGTCTGTGCTGTATTGTTCAAGCATTGACCCTTCCTGGCTTTCTTCTTCATTACCATAAGAAATCGCATCATTATACTCACTCTTTGCAGTTCTAAAATCAATTCCTGCTGTGACAAGAATATCTGTATAGATTCCTTCACATGAAATCTTATGGTCTTCCAAAAGACGAAAGGCTTCATTATCTCCATCTTTGATCATTGCCATCAAAATATGCTCTGATCCGATAGAATCACAGCCATATTTCATTGCAATCTCTCCTGCGATCTCCAGAAGATATTCTGTCTTCGGTGTGTCCTTGACTGTCCTTCTGCGATCCTTTGGCATCTTTGACTTTTCTTTGATCGCTTCTTCTATTAATTCTCTTGTCACGCCGTGCATCTTAAGCACTTCGCTTGCAAGAGATCCATCTGCCCCATAAAGTCCAAGAAGGATAAAGATACTGCTGACATCTTTAAATCCAAGATATCCTGCAATCTCTCGTCCTTCATTCAATGCTTTGGAGGCATATTTTGTAAATGGTAATCGGTTCATAGCTCCTCCTGTTATTACTTTCTGTCTAATTTCTGGTACATGTCGTGAACCAGCTGGTTCATCTCATCTTCTGTAACTCCCTTACAGACTGCTTCGGCGACCAGCATTCTTAGATTATCCTGAATACTCGCCAGCTCCTGCTGCTTCTCCAGAGTTTCAACACTTATGACTGCACCTTTTCTTCGGTCTAACTTTAAGTATCCTTCTTCTCTTAAGATCGCATAGGCTTTATTTACCGTGTGCATATTCACTCCAAGCACCTGTGCCAGCTGTCTGACCGATGGAAGTGATTCGCCATCACTAAATTCCGCACATGCGATTCCCATAATGATCTGATTTCTTAACTGTACATAGATTGCCTCGTCACTATTGAAATCAATCTCCAGTATCATTGTGCAACCCTTCTTTCTTCTTTCGAATTTTACAATTTATCTATGATATTTTGTTATACATAGACTATAATATAAAGCACAGTCTGTCAAGAGATTGCGTGATGGTAAAAAAGAAAAAGATGCAGTATCTTCTCACTGCATCTCTTATCGCTTTATTTTTCATTCAGATTGATAATTCTCTGGTTTGCACTTCCACGGAATTTCAATGTGATATCTTTCTGTGCTTCAATAAACTGCCCATCGACCAAGGTATCGATATAAGATAACATCTCCTCGGTAAATGTTGTATGCACTTTGCCGCCCTCTATCAAATCCTTGTCATAAGTATATCCTGTATAGCACCAGATATTTTTCTTCGGATAGGTATCTTTGATCTCTTTTAGCAGCCTGACCAGTTCTTCCTGGTTCTCCGGCTCAAACGGTTCTCCGCCAAGTAAAGAAAATCCTTCAATATAATCCGGCTTTAATAATTCCATGATATGATTCTTTGTTTCCTCCGTAAATGGCTTTCCATAACAAAAATCCCATGTTTCCCTGTTAAAGCATCCCGGACAATGATTGCGGCAGCCAGATACAAATAAACTGACTCTCACTCCTGGTCCATTGGCAATATCACATTTTTTAATTTCTCCGTAGTGCATATAATTTCCTCTGTAAATGATTCTTATAAGTGAAGTACTCGATCCTTAATCTCCTGTGTACGTCCCTGATTCCAGAACTGTGTTCCGATATATCCGCAGGTACGTCTTGCCACAAACATATGATCCTGATCTGTATTTCCACAGTTTGGACATTCCCAGATCAGCTTTCCTGATTCGTCTTCCTTGATCTGAATCTCTCCGTCATATCCGCAGCACTCGCAGTAATCGCTCTTTGTATTGAGCTCCGCATACATAATGTTATCATAAATGAATTTCATAACAGATAAAACAGCTGGGATATTGTCCTGCATATTTGGAACTTCAATATAACTGATCGCTCCTCCTGGTGATAACTTCTGGAATTCTGACTCAAACGCAAGTTTGCTGAATGCATCGATTTCCTCTGTTACATGTACATGATAGCTGTTTGTGATATAGTTCTTGTCTGTAACTCCAGGAATGATACCAAAACGTTTCTGCAGGCATTTTGCAAACTTATAAGTTGTGGATTCCATCGGTGTTCCATAAACAGAATAGCTGATGTTCTCTGCCGCTTTCCATTCGTTGCATTTATCGTTTAATTTCTGCATAACTTTCAGTGCAAATTCTTTTCCTTCATCAGATGTATGAGACTTTCCTGTCATGCGGACACACATCTCGTAAAGCCCTGCATATCCAAGGGAGATTGTGGAATATCCATCATATAATAACTTATCGATCTTCTCACCCTTTTTAAGTCTTGCCAGTGCTCCGTGCTGCCAAAGGATTGGTGCAACATCAGATACTGCTCCTTTTAATCTCTCATGACGGCATCTTAAGGCTCTATGGCAAAGCTCCAGTCTCTCTTCTAAGATCTCCCAGAATTTATCCATATCTCCATAAGAACTGCATGCAACGTCTACTAAGTTGATCGTTACCACTCCCTGATTAAATCTTCCATAGAACTTATGGCTTCCATCTGCATTTCTCTGAGAATCTTCGACTGTTAAGAAAGATCTGCATCCCATACATGGATATACATCCCCATTCTTAAGTTCTCTCATCACTTTCGCTGAAATGTAATCAGGCACCATACGTTTTGCTGTACATTTTGCAGCTAATTCAGTCAGATACCAGTACTTGGAATCTTCTGTGATATTATCATCATCCAAAGCATAGATAAGTTTTGGGAATGCTGGTGTGATCCAGACTCCTTTTTCATTCTTAACACCCTGAATTCTCTGTTTTAAGACTTCCTCGATCACAAGGGCTAAATCGTCTCTTGTCTGTCCTTCAGGCACTTCGTCAAGATACATAAAAACTGTAACAAATGGTGCCTGGCCATTACATGTCATCAAAGTCACCAACTGATACTGAATCGTCTGAATTCCCTGTTTGATCTCATCATACAAACGCATCTCTGTAATCTTATCAATGATCTCATCGTCCATGGATTCGCCGATTGCTTTTCGTTCTTTCACTACATTGTTACGAAGTTTCTTTCTGCTGATGTCTACAAATGGTGCTAAATGTGCAAGTGTAAATGACTGTCCACCATACTGATTACTTGCAACCTGTGCTACGATCTGGGTTGTCACATTACATGCTGTAAAAAATGAATGTGGTTTCTCGATCATAGTCTCACTGATCACTGTTCCGTTCTGAAGCATATCCTCCAAATTGATCAGATCACAGTTATGCTCTCTCTGTGCAAAATAATCTGAATCATGGAAATGGATGATCCCCTCTTCATGGGCACGGATGATCTCATTTGGCAGAAGGACACGTTTACTTAAATCTTTGCTGACTTCTCCTGCCATATAGTCTCTCTGTGTGGAGTTGATCACTGGATTCTTATTGGAATTCTCCTGATTCACTTCCTCGTTGATATTATCAAGAAGAGAAAGGATTCCATCATCCGTTGTATTTGATTTTCTTCTTAATTCTCTCTTGAAACGGTATCTGACGTACTTCTGGGCAACTTCATACCCTCTCATCTCCATGATTCCTGTCTCAACCATGTTCTGAATATCTTCAACATTCACTGCATGTGAAGAATTCTCTACCTGATCTGCGACTTTCTCTGAAATTGCCATAATCTGATATTCATTCATCTGATGGAGCTTGGAAACTTCTTCATTTGCCTTTGTGATCGCATTGATGATCTTATCGATATCAAAGGTTACCTCTTCTCCGTTTCGCTTGATAATCTTTGTTTTTACATCACCATTCATAGTTTCTCCCTCTTTTATATAAAATTACAAGATTTTGTGCGTTTCCATTTTCTGGGCACAAAATCTTGTTATATTCTTATCAGTTAACACAACATGTTGTGTCACTGCCTATACTATATTACACTCTTTTCACCAAAAAAGAAAGGGGTATTTTTTGATTTTAGAGAATATGAAGATGTTCAAACAGGATCTTAAATCCCAAAAGTATCAGTATTACGCCACCTGCGAGCTCTGCCTTTGATTTATATTTTGTTCCAAAAATATTTCCAATCTTTACTCCTGCAAATGAAATCAAAAATGTACAGACTCCGATGATCGATGCTGCGGATACAATATGCACATTTAAGAACGCAAATGTGATTCCAACTGCAAGTGCATCAATACTTGTTGCCACTGCAAGCATAAACATTTCTTTCACTGCAATGGATGCATCTGCATTTTCTTCTTCATCTGATAACGATTCTTTCACCATATTGATTCCGATCAGTCCAAGAAGCACAAATGCCACCCAGTGGTCAATCGATGTGATCTGGTCTTTAAACTGTGTTCCAAGAAAAAATCCAATCGTTGGCATCAATGCCTGAAACCCTCCAAACCATAAGCCAATAACGATCCCTTTTCCAAAAACTTTTTCTCTCATTGCCAGACCTTTGCAAATAGAAACAGCAAATGCATCCATCGACAATCCAACTGCCAATGTTAATAGTGTAAGTAAATCCATAAAACGTCCTCCATATCGTAATTTCATAAAAAAAGACCCACAGACGGAAACCTGCAGCCTGGCTGCGGTTTATCGCCTGTGAGTCTCGTTAATTAAGACAGCACCAGATGTCATCCATCATTATGTTGATACTGTCACAGATTCTCTGCTAACTACTCCCTCACGGAAATATATGATCAATACCGGAGTGTGCTCTCCAGCAAAATGTGCCTATGTATCATATCTTAAATGAGAATCTTTGTCAATATCTTTCTTTCACTTTCTGGTTTCGTTTTTCAAGATCTAACAGATATTCTTTCATCTCGAGTCCCCCTGCATATCCTGTCAGAGAGCCATTCATTCCGATCACTCTGTGGCATGGAACCACGATCACGATCGGATTCTTGTTATTCGCCATGCCAACTGCACGGCACCCTTTCGGAATTCCAACACTTTCTGCGATATCTTTGTATGTACAGGTTGTTCCATATGGAATCTCCTGCAATGCCTTCCATACTTTAATCTGAAATTCCGTTCCATAATAAGAAAGTTTCAAGTCAAACTTCTTCCTTCTCCCATCAAAATATTGGGATAACTGCAAAGCTGCTTCCCGGATCAGCTCTGTATTCTTTTTCTGACCTTCTAACTTCTTTGTTCCAAAATAAATCCCACAAATTCCATGTCCGTCTTCCTCAATCGTCAGAGTTCCAATTGGAAAGCGGTAATCATAGTAGTACTTCATACGACCATTCCTCCTAAAAATAGGTATACCATATTCTTCCATGGTTGGCAACCACTAACTTGACACAAAGCTATTTGTTGCGTACAATGAAAAGAACTGTACTAAAAAAGAACAGATACATGATTATATTATTTTTAGGAGGAATTTTTCATTGGACCCCAGTACAATATTACAGATTGTCGAAATTATAGTTTTACTTTCGCTTTCCGCTTATTTTTCATCGGCGGAAACTGCATTAACAACGGTAAATCCCCACAGCATGCGTGCTATGGCAGAGGATGGAAATAAAAAGGCTGCATTAGTCTTAAAACTAATCGAGAATCCTAGTCAGATGCTTTCTAGTATTCTGGTTGGAAATAACTTAGTAAATATTTCCCTGACTTCCTTAACAACTACGATCGCAATCCGTGTGTTCGGAAGTATGGGAGCTGGTATCGCAACTGCTGTGATCACGATCCTTGTTTTGATCTTTGGTGAAATCACACCAAAGACTTACGCAACGATCAATAATACAAAGATTGCTCTAAGTTACGCTTCCAGTATTTATCTGGTCACCAAACTTCTGACACCGGTTGTTTATATCATCAACAAACTGTCTACTGGAATTCTTATGATCTTTCATATTGATTCCAAGCAGTCAAAACGCATCATGACGGAGAGAGAACTTCGTACGATCGTTGATGTCAGTCATGAAGATGGTGTCATCGAGGAAGCTGAGAAAGATATGTTGAATAATGTCTTTGATTTTAAGGAATCCCTTGCAAAGGATATTATGATTCCCCGTATTGATGTGACTTTCGTATCGGTTGATGCTTCTTATGAAGAAGTACTTGAGATCTTCCGTGAAGCTGGTTATTCCAGACTTCCCGTTTATGAAGGAAGCAAGGATCATGTTGTTGGTATCGTTTACTTCAAAGATGTATACTTCTACCGCAGCCAGCACAGAGGTGAGATTTTCCACTTAAAGGATGTGTTAAGAAAGCCTTTCTTTACTTATGAGACACAGAAAGTCTCAAGCCTTCTTGCACAGATGAGAGAGAAATCCGTAAGTTTCTCTATCGTATTAGACGAATACGGTGTGACAGCCGGACTGATCACTTTAGAAGATATCGTTGAAGAAATTTTTGGAGAACTTCGTGACGAATACGATGAATCCGAAGAAGATACATTTAAGAAATTACCAGATGGCTCTTATATGGTATCCGCTTCCCTGAAGCTTGATGATCTTGATGATCTGCTTCACGTAGACCTTGATTCTGAGGATTATGATTCCTTAGGTGGATATATTATTGAATTACTGGATCATCTGCCTTCTGAGGGCGAAATCGCAGAAGATGAACACTTTACCTTCAAGGTTGTTTCTGTGGACAAAAACCGTATGGAAACAATTCATATCATACCGAAAGAAAGCCCTCGTCCGAACGACACTTTACAGGATTAATTTTATAGATCAGATTTAAAAACAGTCAGCAGATATATTTTTGCTGGCTGTTTTTTTGCGCAAAAAAGAATCCTGCACTCCACCAGAATGCAGGATTCTTTTTATCTTATATTCTATTTGAAATATTCTACTCCGGATTCGAAGATCTTCTGATCTTTCTGTCCATAGATATTGATTCCAACATAGCTGTCACGACGTTCTGAATGTCCCATCTTACCAAGGACACGTCCATCTGGACTTGTGATACCTTCAATCGCATGATAAGAACCATTTGGATTGAATTCTTCGTTCATTGTAGGATCTCCATTTAAGTCAACGTACTGTGTTGCTACCTGTCCATTTTTAAACAGTTTCTGGATGACATCTTCGTCTGCTACGAAACGTCCTTCTCCATGGGATACTGGAATACTGAAGATATCATCTACATTTACATTGTTAAACCATGGTGACAGGTTAGAAGCTACTCTTGTATAAGCAACCTTGGAAATATGGCGTCCGATACGGTTTGTAGTAAGTGTAGGGGATTTGGCATTCTGTTCTACAATCTTACCTTCTGGTACAAGGCCTAATTTGATCAGGGCCTGGAATCCGTTACAGATACCAAGTGCAAGTCCGTCACGGTTATTTAATAAGTCCATGACTGCTTCTTTTAATTTTTCATTTCTAAATGCTGTCGCAAAGAATTTTGCAGAACCATCTGGTTCGTCACCAGCACTGAATCCTCCTGGGAACATGATGATCTGTGATTCTTTGATCGCTTTTTCGAATACTTCAACTGAATCACGGATTCCCTGTGCATCAAGGTTCTTAAATACCTTTGTGATGACATTTGCTCCAGCACGTTCAAATGCTTTCGCTGAATCATATTCACAGTTTGTTCCTGGGAATACTGGAATAAATACGTTTGGTTTTGCAACTTTGTTCTTGCAAACATAGATATTTCCCTTTGTATAATGTCTTGTTGTATCTACGATACTCTGGCTTCCTTCGGATTTTGTTGGGAATACTTTCTCCAGTGGTTCCTTCCATGCCTTGATCGCATCTTCTAATCTTACAGATTCTTCTCCGAATACAAATTCATGTTTCTCTGTGATCTCACCGATCAGAAGTCCTGGGATTCCAAGTTTATGGATATCTCTTGTATCCATTTCTACAACAAATGATCCAAACTTAGGATCTGTCAGATCTTTTAATTCTACTTCTTCATCGAAGATAACACCTAATTTGTTACCAAATGCCATCTTAGCGACTGCTTCTAAAGCTCCGCCTCCACCGATCGCATATGCAGATTTGATTGCTCCGTCTTTGATCAGTTTTGTGATACGTTTGTATACTTTCTTCACTTCAGAATAGATTGGCAGATTGTATGCATCTGTTGGGATACAGATACGAACCAGTCTGTTTCCTGCCTTCTTAAGTTCTGGTGTGATAATATCTGTTGTCTTCGCTACATCTACTGCAAATGATACCAGTGTTGGTGGTACATCGATGTCATTAAATGTTCCAGACATACTGTCTTTTCCACCGATGGATGCAAGTCCGAATCCCATCTGTGCCTGATATGCACCAAGTAATGCTGCAACTGGCTGTCCCCAGCGTGTCTTGTCTTCTCCAAGACGTTTGAAGTATTCCTGGAATGTCAGACGGATATTTCTATAGTCTCCACCAGAAGCTACGATCTTAGCGATAGATTCTGTGATCGCATAAACTGCTCCATGGAATGGACTCCATTTAGACAGATATGGATCAAATCCATAACTCATCATTGTAACAGTGTCACATTCTCCCTTAAGAACTGGAAGTTTAGCAACCATTGTCTGAATTGGTGTTAACTGGTATTTTCCACCATATGGCATTGTTACTGTTGCTGCTCCGATAGAACTGTCAAATCTCTCTACCAGACCTTTCTGTGAACATACATTAAGATCAGATAATGTATTCTTACATACTTCTTCGAATGTTCCTGTTTCATCCTTGCGGTTAAAGTATGATTCTACACGATGCGGAATCTCTACGAATACTTCTGTTTCCTGATGTGCTCCGTTTGTATCAAGAAAAGCTCTTGAGATATTAACGATCTCTTTTCCTCTCCATTTAAGGATCAGTCTTGGGTCTTCTGTTACAACGGCAACTTCCACAGCCTCTAAGTTCTCTTCTGCAGAGTATGCAAGGAACTGTTCTACGTCTTTTGGATCTACGACAACTGCCATACGTTCCTGAGATTCTGAAATCGCAAGCTCTGTTCCGTCAAGTCCGGCATATTTCTTAGGTACTTTGTCAAGATCTACGATCAGACCATCTGCAAGTTCTCCGATTGCTACGGAAACTCCACCTGCACCAAAGTCGTTACATTTCTTGATCAGTCGGCTTACTTCTTCTCTTCTGAATAATCTCTGGATCTTACGTTCTGTTGGTGGATTACCTTTCTGAACTTCAGCTCCACATGTCTCGATAGATTCTTCTGTGTGAACTTTAGATGATCCTGTTGCTCCTCCACAGCCGTCTCGTCCTGTTCTACCACCTAATAAGATGATGATATCTCCTGGATCAGAATTCTCTCTGATAACGTTCTTTCTAGGTGCTGCACCCATAACGGCACCGATTTCCATACGTTTTGCAACATAGTCTGGATGATATACTTCATTGACGTATCCTGTTGCAAGACCGATCTGATTTCCGTAAGAGCTGTATCCGTTTGCAGCTTCATTTACGATCTTGTACTGTGGTAATTTACCTTTTAATGTATCTTTTAATGGAACCGTTGGATCAGCTGCTCCTGTTACACGCATTGCCTGGTATACATAAGAACGTCCTGATAATGGATCACGGATCGCTCCTCCAAGACATGTAGCAGCTCCACCAAATGGTTCAATCTCTGTTGGATGGTTATGAGTTTCATTCTTGAAGCTGATCAGCCATTCTTCTTCTTTGCCGTCGATCTCTACTGGAACTACGATACTGCAAGCATTGATCTCGTCGCTTTCTTCCATGTTATCAAGGATTCCATCTTTTTTAAGGCGTTTCATAGCCATCAGTGCCATATCCATCAGACATACATATTTGTCGTCACGGTCTTTGTACATCTCTTCAAAGTCATCCATGTAAGAATAATATGCTTCTTCTAATGGTGCACGGTAGAATCCATCCTGGAATCCGATGTTTGTAAGTTCTGTAGAGAATGTCGTATGACGACAGTGATCGGACCAGTAAGTATCCAGTACACGGATCTCTGTCATGGAAGGATCTCTATTCTCTTCTCCTTTATAATAATTCTGGATATGAAGGAAATCTTTGAATGTCATTGCAAGATTTAAAGAATCGTATAATTCTTTAAACTTGTCTTCTTCCATATCTTTGAATCCATCAAGAATCTTTACATCTGCAGGTTCTTCAAAATCCATTACTAATGTTTCTGGTTTTTCCGCTGCTGCTTCTCTTGAATCAACAGGGTTAATGCAGTATTCCTTTACTGCTTCTAACTGTTCATCAGTCAGATCACCTTTTACAACATAAGTTGTAGCACTTCTGATCAGGGCATCTTCATCTTCATTCAACAGTTTTACACACTGCTGTGCAGAATCTGCTCTCTGATCAAACTGACCTGGCAGAAATTCAACGCTGAAAGATACTTCGCCATCGGCAAGTGGTAATGTTTCTTCATACACATCATCTACCGGCGGCTCACTAAATACTGTAACCAATGCTTTTTCATAACTTGCATCAGACAGATTTTCAATGTCATAGCGGACAAGGACACGAACAGATTCGACATCCAGTCCAAGATACTGCTTCAATGATGCATGCAGCTCTTTTGCTTTTACTGCGTAGTCTTTTTTCTTTTCAACATAGACTCTTCTAACTTCTCCCATGATTTCCTCCCATTTATTCATGTAGTTTCTTAATCACCTGAAATGCAGATGCATTTTCCAAAATCGTTGGCTGATCCTCGGCAAAGAATATAATTCCATCTGCCGTTGAACGGATCTCTGATAAAATTTCTCCATTATATGGATTCAGGACTTCACCCAGCAGCTGGCCTCGGTTAACTTCCTCATTGATCGTCACAAAACGTCTTAGGAATCCCGGTGCACTTGCTTTCACGGATACAAGATCCTCTTCTTCTATCATACTCGCAATATACCCGTTATGGCAATTATATTTTAAAATACCCATTCGAGTCAAGAAGCGAAGTACGGCAGATACTGCCTGCTTGGCAAGATTCACATCGATATTCCCTGTTTCTCCGGAATATAGCGAAAATGCATCTGTGCCATTGATCTGCCAGTTATAAGTTAATGTCTTTTTATCGAAATTTCTTGGTTTGCTCGTCAATACATACGGAAGTCCGAACAGACTTGCCAAACTTGTACTTTCCTTTCCTGTTGACGGCATACGCACATGCGGCACAAAATCACCGCTTCTAAAAAATGATGCAAAATGAATTCCATATCGGAACCCTTTGACTTTATCAAATAAATGTGCGGCAAGTCTGCTTGTCGGTTCCCCGTCAAAGTTTCCTGGAAACTGACGGTTAATATCACTGTTATCGGATACCCAGTATTTCATTCCAACATTCATCGAGAAGTTGTTCACACATGGAATTATCAGAATCTGGTTATCACCGACAATCGCACCGCTGTTCTCCAACTCTTTTAATCTCTTAACAAGCTGAGAACATATATATAACTGCTGGTATTCATTTCCACGCATCGCACCAACGATACATGCAGCAGGTTCTGATTCTTCACTTTGCTTTCCAAAGCGGTATCCTTCAATCTTAAATTCCCCTCTTAAATAATTACCTGAGGAATATATCAGTTCTTTTTTCACAGCTTCCCACCTCCGATCACTCTGGCTACCAGCGATCCTTCCGTGACACTTGGATGTTCCCTCAATGTCATCAGTATTCCATCTACTGGAGCGATCACTTCTTCTTCCGTTGCTCCCATCAGCGGGTTCTGTATGATCCCTATGATCTCACCTTTTTTCACATGATCCTTCAGCCGTTTGTAAGAAACAAACAATCCACTGGATTCACAGTTTAAATAACAGATCTTATCTTCATTAATAAACGGTACATCTGTCTTTCCGTTTGTCTTTCCTTTCCAGATGCCAAGTTCTGCCATCACAGAAAAAATTCCATCGATGATCTGCCGGCAGTATTCATAACGAATACGAAAAGCTGCACCTGATTCTGTTACCATCGTTGGGATTCCCATCTGATTTAATGCATATGCAAGACTTCCTTCGTTGACTGTCTGGGAAGGGTGAATCCATACCAGATCTGTGTTCATATATTTTGATAAATGAAGCAGTGTCTCATCATAATCATCATTTAAACGAACCTGCGGAACCTCCTGTAAAAAAATATTACTGGAGTGAATATCTATACAGCATGATGCTCCTTTGATATCTTCAAGCAGCTTTGCAGCTGTATAATCTTCCAGTCCTCCATTGATATCTCCTGGAAATGCGCTGCTGTAATCGATGTCAGAGATTGGCACCGCTCTCGTTCTCGCATCCAGACCTAATGGATTGACCGCTGGATAAACATCCACGATTCCTGTCAGATTATGAAATTCTGCTTTGATCCTTCGTATGATTTCCCCACAAATATATTGTCCTCCAAGTTCGTCTCCGTAAATTCCAGATACTAGACAGATTCTCTTTTCTTCTCCGGTTACGTGATCCGGCATCAGACGATTTCTCTTGATCCTTAACATCTCTCCGATTGGAAGTTTTACAGATACTACTGTGTCTATCATCTTAAAGCCTCTTTTCTATTGTTTTATCTGTATCGTAATATTACTTCTATTTTGTAAAAAGCATTTTTAATATGATTGGTGATAACAGAGTTGTTATCAGCACCATGATAACGACAGGTGCAAAGAAAACCTCTGAAAGCAGTCCTACAGAAATTCCTTTCTGTGCAACGATCAGAGCAACTTCACCACGACATACCATTCCTGCACCGATCTGTAAAGATTCTCTTTTTCCATACTTGCAGATCAATGCTCCCAGACCACATCCTGCAATCTTTGATACTACTGCGATCACACATAAGATCACCGTAAATACGATCAATGTCTGTGTCATACCATGAATATCAACATTCAGACCAATACTTGCAAAGAAGATCGGAGTGATCATCATATAAGATAAAACTTCAATCTTGTTATAAATATAAAATCTCTCTGGCAGTCTGCAAAGAATGATCCCTGCAAGATATGCACCTGTAATATCTGCAATACCGAATAATTCTGCAAAAAATGCAAGTGCCAGACAAAATGCTAATGCAAACACTGGCACCCTTCTTCTATGACGCTCAATCTCTGGATTCTTATAAGTAGACAGCCATTCAAAGAATTTCTTAATACCAAATCCTCCAATAATTGAAATTACAAAAAATGCTGCCATCTTTAACAGGACCATAAGAATTCCCTGAATATGAAATCCTGATGCGCCTCCCAGACTTGTCATAATTGATAACAATACGATTCCAAGAATATCATCAATGATCGCAGCCCCAAGAATTGCTGTACCGACTCTTCCTTTCAAATGTCCCATGTCCTGCAGAGCTTCAACTGTGATACTTACAGAAGTTGCTGTTAAGATCACACCGATAAAGATTGATTCCAGCATATTCCTTCCATAAATCAGTGATAATGCTGCACCCATCACAAGCGGAACTAATACCCCACATAATGCAATGACAAAAGCAGGGATTCCACTTTTCTTCAATTCATCTATGTCGGTTTCAAGTCCAGCCTGAAACATCAGGACTACAACTCCTACTTCAGCCAGATTTAAAATCGAATCTGAAGGATCCACTATATTAAGGACCACCGGTCCTAAAATGATTCCCGCGATCAACGCTCCAACAACTGGCGGCATATTAAACTTCTTTGATACCAGGCTGAATGCCTTGGTCATTGCCAGAATAATTGCAATATCCAGCAAAAATTTGTATTCTTCCATTGTGTTACCTCCATTAGTTCGTATCGTATCATACCTGTTTTTTCTTGTCAATTCTTAGACAAAGTGATCTTTTTTTATCCTTTCCTTGCTTTTTTCGTCTTCCTTTAGTATAGTGAAACAAAAGACTAAGAAAAGAGGTATCGAAATGAGCGAATTTAACGAAAACGATAATATCATTGAAGAAGAAACTCCTGTACTCCATTTGGAATTAGAAGATGGAACTGAGCAAGACTGTGCCGTAATCGCTTTATTCTCTGTAGAAGAGTTAGACGATCAGGAATATATCGCACTGATTACTGTAGAAGACTTAGAAAGCGATGACGAAGAAGGTGCATTACTTTTATATCGTTACAACGAAGACCCAGAAGATCCTGATACTTTCAGCCTTGATAACATCGAAACTGATGAAGAGTATGAGATTGTAACTTCCATCTTAGATGAGATTCTGGAAGACGAATAATAATTAACTAATAACTATCCGTTCCTTTTGACAAAACTTCGGATGCTTATTATATTTAAAAAGCCCTGCATATTAAATGCGGGGCTTTTTCTCATATTGAAGTTTTGTTCTGATAACCTTATCAAGTTCATAATACTGTTCTTCCAGTGTCTTTCCAGTTAATACACAATCCATTGCCATTCCCATAGACTCAAGCATTGTCTCTGTGATCTGGTCTTTGTACTGAACCAGAATGTTAAGGCGCTCATTAAGATCTGATGCATCCAGAAACTTAAGCAGCGGTTCGATATTATTTTCTGGTGTTTCTTCCACTTGTGGTGTAATTTCCTGAATATCTTCTGATGACTTTTCTAATATCGGTTCTTCTGATTTTTGTTCATCTGCTATTTTTATACCAACATGATCTCCTGCATTTTCACAAAGTTCAACTTTTCTAAAACGATATTTTTGCTCTGCTTCAGGATACTTTTCATGATCTACTTCACTTAAGAACATTTCAAGTGGTCTTGCATAAGTTTTGTATGTACCATACAATGCCTGATAGATCACCAGTTCTTCTTCTGTCTCCGTATGTGCCGCAACTGTAATGATCTGATAAAGTTTTCCTTTAAAGTGCATATAAAACTCACCAGCTCTTGGTATTGGTCTATTTTCCATTTTCTGCACTCCTTTCTTCCTGCCGTTTTTCAAGTTCCACAAGGAATCTTGACGGCCTGCTGTCTTTATTATAAAGCTTTTTCACTGATAAAATATGTAAATATTTTTTTGCTCTTGTCACACCGACATAAAAGAGGCGGCGTTCTTCCTCTATATCTTCTTCCTTTAATGATTTTTTATGTGGAATCACATCTTCATTGACATCTGGAAGAAAAACACGTTCAAATTCCAGTCCTTTTGTACTATGCATGGTACTCACTACCACACCCTCTTTGGAATCTTCATTTTCTTTCGACTGCCGGTTTAATTCTTCTGTATATTCCCTGATATACTCAAACCATTCTTCATATGTATCATATCCCTTGGCACTTTCCTGAAGTTCTTCCAGAACATGCGTAAATTCTTCTTCCTGAATCTTCCTGAATCTCGCATACTCTGCTATATAAGCATTATATCCAACAGACTTTCGGATATAGTTGATCGCCATTAACGGAGTCATATTCTTCATAATACGAAGATCTTCCTTAAAATCTTCAACATATTCATACAGCCATGGTTTGTCTTTGACTTTCTCAAGCAAATCATCAAATGAAACTTCCGGATCAGTCAGATACTCACGGCTGATATATCTCTTTGGACGGTTCATGACCCTCAAAAAAGTACTCCTCCTGCGGTCACCTCTGGCAAGTTTCATATAATCAATGATGTTTTTGGATATCCAGTGATCGAACAGATTCGGTACTGCATCCTGCATATAAAATGGAATATTATACGCCATCAACGCTCCGATCAGCTGCCTTGGTCCCTGATTGGTACGATAAAGAACCGCAATCTGAGACAATGGTGTTTTCTTTGCCATTTCCTCCCGGATTGTGTATACAATATGTTTATTCTCCTCATAATGGTCTTTAAACGTCCGAATCTCTACCTTTGCTTCACTGTCCGGCTGTGCTTCCATCTTCTTCTCAAAACGCTTTGTATTATAAGAAATAATATCTTCTGCTGTCTGCACGATCTGCTTTCCACAACGATAATTGCGATTTAAGACCACCTGTTTTGTCTCCTTAAAATCCTTTGGGAAATTCAACATCAGTTCCGGTCTTGCACCCCGAAACTTATAGATAGACTGGTCATCATCACCGACAATAAACAGATTCTTTTGTTCCCCAGCCAGCATCTTCACAATCTCATACTGAATCTTATTGATATCCTGAAACTCATCGATCAGAATATATGGAAACTTCTGCTGCCATGCCTTCCTAATATCCTCACGTTCTTTGAGCAGTTCATATGTATACACAAGAATATCATCAAAATCAATCCATCGATTCTGATGAAGTTTCTCCTCATATGCACGAAAAATCTCTTTAAATACTTCATCCCCGCAGCATCCGCTGTGATAATAATCAAGTGGTATCATCTGTCCTTTCACAAGACTGATCTCCTGAATGACAGAACGCATAAAATCTGCCTCATCTTCAATCTCAAGTTCATGATCTGTAATGATCTCACGGATAAAATCATATTTCTTATGTTCTGGCAGAATATTGTCTGCGCTGTAGTGATAGGCATATTTTAAAATCGTAAAAAATACAGAATGAAACGTTCCAAAAGAAACCGGCAGGGTTTCCCCTGCCAGCCGCCAAAACCGCTCCTTCATCTCATTCGCCGCTGCCCTGGTAAATGTGATAACCAGAATCCGCTGCGGTAAGATCTGATAGTGCGATATCAAATATTGAATTCTCTTTGTGATCACAAGTGTCTTTCCTGACCCCGGTCCTGCAAGTACCATCATCGGCCCGTCCTTGTGCATCACAGCTTCCTTCTGTGCCTTGCTTAACTGATTACGCAAGTGCTGCCTCCAGTTTTGCAATTGCATCATTGATTCTCTTTAAGGATTCTTCTTTGCCAAGAAGTTCCATTAATTCTGTTGCTCCACCCGGTGTCATCTGCTTTCCGGATACTGCTGTACGAACTGGCCACATTACATAACCATTCTTGTACTCATGTCCTTTTGCAAAGGATACTAACATCTCATATAATGCATCATTTGTGAAGTCTTCCTGTGCTTCGATCACTGGATAGATCTCTTTTAATACTGTTAAAGAAGTCTCTGGTGTTGTCTTCATCTTCTTATGTTTGTACATCTCTACATCATATTCTGGAACTGCTTCAAAGAAATCAATGTGTCCCGGAATCTCTGTAAATAATTCGATTCTTGTCTTCACCATAGAAAGGATCTTATCGAAATCCATCTCTCTGTGGATTGTCTCTGTCACATATGGCATCGCAAGTTCTTTGAAACGGTCAAAGTCCATAGCTTTGATATATTCACCATTCATCCATTTGATCTTATTCATATCAAAGACTGCTGGTGTCTTAGACATATGTTTGTAATCGAAAATCTCTTCTAACTCTTTTAATGAGAAGATTTCCTGTTCTCCTCCTGGACTCCATCCAAGTAATGCAACAAAGTTTACAATTGTCTCTGGTAAGAATCCCTGTTCGATCAGATCTTCGAAAGAAGAATGTCCTTTTCTCTTACTTAATTTGTGATGTTCTTCGTCTGTGATCAGTGGACAGTGAATGTATACTGGTTTCTCCCATCCAAATGCATCATATAAACGATTGTATTTTGGTGTAGAAGATAAGTATTCGTTACCACGAACAACATGTGTGATTCCCATTAAATGGTCATCAACAACGTTTGCAAAGTTGTATGTTGGATATCCATCGGATTTGATCAGAATCATATCATCTAATTCGATATTATCTACTGTGATCTCTCCGTAAATCTCATCTACGAAAGATGTTGTTCCTTCTGTTGGGTTATTCTGACGGATTACATATGGTACTCCTGCATCTAATTTTGCCTGAACTTCTTCTTTGGATAAGTTTAAGCAGTGCTTGTCATAATGACTGATCACAACATCTCCTGATTTTACTTTCAGTGTGTCTAATCTTTCCTGATCGCAGAAACAATAATATGCTTCTCCTTTGTCGATCAGTTCTTTGGCATATTTTAAATAAAGACCCTGTGCCTGTCTCTCACTCTGAACATATGGTCCGACTCCTCCATCGATGTCTGGTCCTTCATCGTGGTTCATTCCGGCTTTCTTAAGGGTATTGTAGATGATTTCTTCTGCCCCTTCTACCTGTCTTTCCTGGTCTGTATCTTCAATTCTTAAAATAAAATCTCCGCCTGCATGACGCGCGATCAAATATGCATAAAGGGCTGTTCTTAAGTTACCTACATGCATACGCCCTGTAGGGCTCGGTGCAAATCTTGTTCTTACTTTGCTCATGATTTCCTCCCATTTGGTTTTTAATTCTATCTTTCTATTCTACAAAACTTATCTTTCTTTGTAAAGAAGCAGTCTTGCTGATTTTTGTTAATTTATGTTGGTTTTTTGAAATAATCTGTACTAAATCTCATTTAAGATTCTGCTTGCTTCCTCAAATGGCTCTAAAGTTCTATTTAAAATTCCCTGTGTTGCCGCAATAAAGATTCCATAATTGACGATTGGAACCCCTGCATCTTTGACCCTTGCGATGCGGTTTTTCATCTCTCTTCTATTTAAAGTACAACCGCCGCAGTGAATAACCAGATCATAGGTATCAAGATCATCCGGGAAAGAATTCCCGCTGCTTGTATGAATGTCAAATGTTTTGCCTGTATACTGTGTAAGCCATCTTGGAATCTTTACTGTTCCGATATCATCACACTGTCTGTGATGGGTACATCCTTCTGCGATCAGAATCTTCGCTCCTTCATTAAGATGTTCTAAGGCCTTTACGCCTCTTATTTCTTCTTCCAGATCACCTTTATATCTTGCAAACAGGATTGAAAATGAAGTCAGTTTAATATCTTCTGGCACGATCTTTGAGACTTTGCCAAATGCCTGCGAATCTGTGATGACCAACGCTGGTTTCTTGCCGATCTCTTCTAAAGTCTTCTCTAATTCTGTCTCTCTTACAACAATAGATGCTGCACCTGCTTCCAGAAGATCACGAATCGTCTGCTGCTGTGGCAGGATCAGTCTTCCTTTCGGTGCTGCACTGTCGATCGGTACGACTAAGACCACAAAATCATTTGGACAGACTAAGTCTCCTACAATCTTTAAGGTATCATCATCGGTTGGAACAAGTTTCCCGATCTCTTCTTTTAACTCCCAGATACCTTTTTTATCTTTTGCACTGACAAAACATGTTTTATCTTCTTTCCATTCTTTGGCATCTGCAAGATCCATCTTATTGTAGACTTTCAGATAAGGAATCTTCTTTTCTTTAATTAATCGTATCATGTCTTCTTCAAACTCTGTCATACCTACTGTAGCATCCATGATCACAAGAGCGATATCTGCCTTTGCTAAGACTTCTTTTGCCTTCTTCACACGTTTTGCCCCTAACTCTCCTTCATCATCAAGTCCCGGGGTATCGATCATCACAACCGGACCTAATGGAAGAAGTTCCATTGCTTTGTATACAGGGTCTGTTGTTGTTCCTTTGACATCGGATACAATTGCTAATTCCTGATTCGTCATGGCATTGATAACGCTTGACTTACCGGCATTTCGTTTTCCAAATAATGCGATGTGAATTCTGTCTCCTCTTGGTGTTGCATTCAAACTCATATGATTCCTCCTGTCTGTCTTTGCTTTTGATATATTGTCAGTATTATTATACACACTGTGTACGAATAATTCTTTTACTTTTATCTTTGTGCCTTATGATATCCTGCCTGCTTTGCTTCCTTTTCACTCTTAAATGTTACTAAATACTTGGACGTTCCCATACGATCATAATCTTTTTGTCCTGGACAATGATATACTTTTGATCTGCTGTTTCCACGGATCTGTTGTGATGTACTTGTTTTGGTGTTTGTTTTCGCTGCTGTTGTATTTTTGTTACTGCTATAACTTTTACTGCTTGAGTTATTATTTGAAGAGCTCTGATCTGCATGGTATTTCTGGCTAGCTTCAGAATTCTCTGTTGTCACTTTTACACTGCTGTCTGCTTCACTGTCTCCAGTTTCATAATCAATCTTCACTCCGTCCTGTACGTTATATACAAAGACATTAAACTTTATATCTTCTCCCTTATCTTCCACAGACATTGCTTCCATCTGTACCCCTTTGGCTACCAGATCATCTCCGTCAAAGACTGGTGTCACACGATATAATACATGATTTCCTGTCTCACGGACATAGTCACCAACCATTTCTTCATATGGTAACATTCCGTCGACGTTAAATGATCTTGTTCCTGTGATCAGATTCTTGTTATTGGCATTCTCACCTGTTAACTGATATGCGATCAGATGACAGCGGTTATATAAATATTTTCCATCAACGTTATTATATTTGACCGTATGCCAGCCAGTTGGTTTTACCATACCAATTGCTCCTCGTTTTCCCATTGGCATAATGTCTTTTCCAACACAAGCCTCCGCCACCTGGCATCTTCCTTCAGAATCTAATTTGCTGTAGGATTCATAGGATTTGGTTGTTAAATCCTTGGATGTAAAATCCGGATTATTATTATCTACAACAACCGTCATATTTCCTGAAAAATCAGGGATATTATCAGATGATACAGATTTTGTAGAAGAACTTCCTTTACTTGTCTGTTCACTCTGCGTATTATCACTGCTGCTATTTCCTGTGCTTTGGCATCCTGCCAAAGACAGTGCCATCATTCCTGCGATCAACAGGGCATATAATTTCTTTGTTACTCTCATCATCAACTTCTGTCTCCTCTTGTTTTATTTTTACTCATCTAACTTACTATTTTGGAAGATAGATTTGTTTTGTGATCTCATGGGTAGAACCTTCAATCTGTTCTTCTTCTACAAGTTTCCATTCTTCAAGATCTACATCCAGTACCTGATCGGATGGATAAACTTTATTCCAGCGGAAAATCACAATCTCTTCGATCTGGTCTTTGACCGGACTTAATGGAAGATTTTCTACAATACATGGCTCCCCTTTTCCTGCCTTTTGTAAGAAATCCTCACTGACTATTGGATTTTCAATCTCTTCGTAAAGATTCTCTGTGTAAGCGTTCATATAAACTTTCTCGCCTTTGGTCATCTCAGCAATATATTCACGCAAACCTCGATCCTGACTTTGTCTTCGATCGTTAAACATCATGCCGTTGTTGTTATCTAAGCATAGAATTGCTATCATTTCTCATCCTCCAATCGTACTTATGTTCTATTTATGTATTATATCTTGTGCGAGAGGATATTGCAATAAAAGAAGCTCTGAATTTCTCCAAAGCCTCTTCTAACTTTTTTATTTTTTGATTCATCATTATATTTAGGATACTGCTTTCATCACATTTTCTCTTGCAGGCTGTGTCATTTTCTCTGGTTTTAAGATTTCTTTTAATTCTTCTTCCTTTAACAATCCTTCTTGTAATACCAGATCTTTCACGGAAATTCCTGTCTTCAATGACTTCTTTGCGATCTCAGCGGATTTTGCATATCCGATATATGGACATAACGCTGTTGAGATTCCAACGCTTTTTTCAATATATTCTTCACACTGTTCTTTGTTCGCCGTAATTCCTGTAATACAGTGTTTTGTAAGAGTCGCTGCCGCTTCTTTTAATGTATCGATGGATTCAAACAAATGATGGAATAAAACTGGTTCAAATGCATTTAATTCTAACTGGCCAGCTTCGGCTGCCATCGTGATCGTATAATCGTGTCCGATGATCAGGTATGCAACCTGAGATACCACTTCTGGAATCACTGGATTGATCTTTCCTGGCATGATGGATGAGCCATTCTGTCTTGCTGGCAGATTGATTTCTGATAAACCAGTTCTTGGTCCGGATGACATTAATCTCAAATCGTTTGATATCTTGGAAATGTCAACGGCACATGTTTTCAAAACTCCGGATACACTGACAAATCCGTCTAAGTTCTGTGTGGCATCGATCAAATCATCTGCCTGTTTCAGGGAAATTTCTGTTACTTTGCTTAATTCATAAGAAATGTTAGAAAGATAATAAGAATCTACATTGATTGCTGTTCCGATGGCTGTTGCACCGATATTCAGAACTTTCATCTCATCCATGACATTTTTAAGTCTCTTGATATCCCTTTTCAGAACATGTGCAAATGCTCCAAAACTCTGTCCAAGTCTCATTGGAACTGCATCCTGTAATTGTGTTCTTCCCATTTTGAGGATATCATCAAATTCTGCTTCTTTTTCTTCCATGGCTTTCTCTAACTTCTCAAGTTCTTTGATCGTCTGTGGAAGCAGTTTTAATACGGTGATCTTTCCAGCCGTTGGGATTACATCATTGGTAGACTGTGACATATTGACATGATCATTTGGATGTACAATGCTGTAATCTCCTTTGGTTCCACCAAGGATTTCTATCGCACGATTGGCAATCACTTCGTTTGCATTCATATTTGCAGAAGTTCCTGCTCCACCTTGAATCGCATCAACGATAAATTGATCTCTAAAACTTCCATTCAGAATCTCATCACATGCCTGGATAATTGCCTGAGCGATTTGTCTGTTGAGTTTTCCAGATTTTTCATTCGTGATTGCTGCTGCTTTTTTTACCATTACAATACTGTCGATCAAAACTGGATGTAATGGGCGGTGTGTGATCTGAAAGTTTGTGGCTGCACGCATACTCTGAACTCCATAATATGCTTCTGCTGGTACGTTTAATGCTCCAATTGAATCGTGTTCCATTCTGCTTAACATTGTCTTCCTCTTTCCTGTTTGCTCATGCTGTCATTTTGTTTCAAGATTTTATGTGTTGAAGCTTAACACAGTATGCAATGTTCGTAAACCTTAATCCTGACTTTCCAAATTTAAAGATCAAATTTTATGTTTCATCTTTTCTTTTTTTAATGAAAGCTTTTATTTACTTTAAATAATTAAGTAGTTGTCCATTGCATGCTTTTTACAAAAGTTCTATACTTAATTTAAATTAGTAATTTGACAGTTTTGTATTTTTATCACAAAGGAGACTTGATTTTATGGACGCTATTGATAAGAAGATCATTTCTATTTTGCAGCAAGATGCTCGTACACCTCTAAAGAAGATTGCAGCGGAAGTATTTCTTACATCTCCGGCTGTTTCTGCCCGGATTGAAAGATTGGAAGCGGAAGGAATTCTGACTGGATTTCATGCATCCGTCAATCCTATCAAACTTGGTTATCATATAATTGCAATATTTTGGGAAGACTAGTACAATGATCGTGTTTTCTACGATTGTTGAAAATCGTGGGGTGATTCCTGAATAGTTTGTTTATATTTCGTTATATTCAAAAAAGGACCTTGGCAAATAAATTACCAAGGTCCTTTCTATATCCGTAAGAAACTAAATAATCTTAGCTTCTTGCTCTTTCTTCTAATAAAGCTTTAACTTCTGCTTCAGTTTCTAACTGCATTACTTCATCAACTAATGCTTTACATTCATCCATTGTCCACAGAGACATAACTTTTCTTGTAGCAAGGATTGCTGTAGCACTTACTGAGAATTCGTTTAATCCGAATCCAAGTAATACTGGTACTAATAATGGATCGCTTGCAGCTTCTCCACACATACCTGCCATGATGTCTTCTTTGTTTGCAGCTGAGATGATATTTCTGATAGAACGAAGTACAGCTGGATTGTATGCAGAGTACAGATATGCAACATCTGGGTTACCTCTGTCGGCTGCCATTGTGTATCCAGTTAAATCGTTTGTACCGATACTGAAGAAATCTGCTTCTTTTGCAAGAATGTCAGCAATTAAACTTGCTGCAGCAGTTTCCATCATAACACCAACTTCGATGTCTTTGTCGTATGCGATACCTTCTGCATCTAATTCCTGTTTCAGTTCTTCGATAATTGCTTTTACTGCACGAAGCTCGTCTACACATGTTACTAATGGAACCATGATACGAACTTTACCGAAAGCACTTGCACGTAATAATGCACGAAGCTGTGGTTTGTAAATATCTTCTTTTCTCTGTAAGCAGAAACGTACTGCTCTGAATCCTAAGAATGGATTCTCTTCTGTTGGAAGTCCAAGATATGGAAGAGCTTTATCTCCACCGATATCCAGTGTACGGATGATGACTGGTTTACCATCAAGAGTTTCTGCAACTTTCTTGTATGCTTCAAACTGAGCTTCTTCAGATGGAATCGCATCGCTTTCCATGAATAAGAACTCAGATCTGAATAATCCAACACCTTCTCCGTCACGCTCTAAAACACCTTCTGCTTCATCTGGTCCACCGATATTAGCAACCAGTTCAACAACGTGTCCGTCAGCTGTCTGAGACTTCTGTCCAACGAATTTCTGAAGGGCAACTTTCTCTTCTAAGAATTTTTCTTTCTTAGCTTTATACTCTTCTACAACAGATGCTTCAGGATTGATATAAGCTTCTCCTGTTGATCCGTCAAGAACTACTTCATCTCCATCGTTAACGATAGAAACGATATTTTCGATACTAAGAACTGCTGGAATTTCCATAGATCTGCAGATGATTGCAGAGTGAGATGTCTTACCACCGATCTCTGTTAATACACCCTGAACGTTCGCTGGATTAATTCCTGCTGTCATAGATGGTGTTAAATCTTCTGCTACTAAGATTGTTCCTTCTGGAACTGCACTGATATCTACTTCTTCAATTCCAAGTAAGATCTTAATTAAACGAGTTTTAATGTCGCCTAAGTCAGATGCTCTCTGCTGTGTCAGTTCGTCGTCTGCCATAGCGAAGATCTGTGCGAAGAAATCACAAGCTTCTTCTACAGCTGCTTCTGCATTGATCTTTTCTCCTTCGATCTTTGCTTCGATCTGTTCAGAAATTGCAGGGTCCTGGATCATCATGATATGACCTTCTAAGATTTCTGCTTCCTGTTTTCCAGCAGTTACTTTCATGGATTCAACCATCTTCTGTGTTTTCTCGATGAAAACTTCGATTGCATCACTTAAACGTTTTTTCTCTGCTTCGATATCTTCAATTGACTGTTTTGTGTAGTTAAGTTCTTCTTCTTTGATCTTAACAATCTTACCAATTCCGATACCAGCAGATGCTCCTATACCTTTATACATGTTGTTGCCACCCGTCCTTTATCAAATTATATGTTATACCCAAATAAGAGTGGTGATTACTCACCTAATCCAGATTCGATCAGTTCTGTTGCATGTGCAAGAGCTGCTTCTTCGTCTGGACCTTCACATACTAATTCGATTTCAGAACCACATTTGATGCAAGCTCCGATGATGTTTAATAAGCTTTTTGCGTTGATTTTCTTATCTTCGTATACGATTGTTACATCAGATTCGAATTTAGTTACAGCTTTAGCTAAAACTCCAGCTGGTCTCATGTGTAATCCCTGTTCGTTTTCAATGACAAATTTCTTTGATACCATAATTGTTTCTCCTTCTCACATATAAAATAATTTCATTTGTCTGGATATCTGGCTGGTTTGTTCTTGTACTCATCTAAGTGCAATTACTTAAAAAAGCATAAAAAAAGACCTACTTTAACAAATGTACACACTTATTAAATAGGTCTTGCCTGCCTTACCAGTCACAATCCAAAATTTGATAATATTATAATATCAAATTTCAGTTCATAAGTCAACCGGGATTTATACCTGTCCGCTTGTTTCAAGAATCAGTCTTTTTACATAAATGATCAGATACATTTTCTCATCTGCGGACAATTTACAGTCATAATGCTGTTCAATATGTTCAACGATCTTCTGGCTGCAGACATAAGCTTCCGGGTATTTTTTCTGGTTTCTCTCATAGAACTCAACATCTGCTTCTTCATCTTCTTCCATCGGATGCTTCTTTGACATGATCTCTGTCTCCAGATACTGAAGATGTGTCGCAAATCTCTGGTATGCCGGATGCTCTGAATCCAGTACGATTTCATAAAATTCCTGAATAATGGCCATCACTTCCTGAACAAAAGATGATTTGCCGCTTAAATCCAATGTAAAGATCTTCTCAATCTTATTCTTATCTAATTCATCTCCTGCTTTTTTTCGGAAACCAATTCCTTTGCCCATTAAAATAACTTCTTTGCCATTCGCATCAAATGTACTAACAACATTGTTATTGATTACTTTCTGAATGATCACTTTCCATTCCTCCTAGATGTTCCCAAGGATTTCTTTTGGAATATATGCTTCCACATAAATCCCATCTTCTCTGTAGTCTTCTTTCAAAAGCTGTCCATGAGTTCTGATCAGCTGAATCTTTCCTGCCTCTTGATAATCATATAATTTCTCCAGATATAATTTTTGTTTCTGCAGGATCTTCTCAATGTTCTCTAATAACTGGGCAGTTCCTTCGCCTGTCTTCCCTGAAATTCTTACGACCGCTTCTGCATTTGGATCTTTTAAAATCTCATCTCCATTTAAAAGATCAATCTTGTTAAACGCTGTTACGATCGGCGATTCATTCGCGCCAAGCTGCTTTAACGTCTCATACACCGCCTCCATCTGCTTCTCTTTCTGTGGATTCGATGCATCTACAACATGCAGGATCAGATCACTGTATTTAGCCTCCTCCAGTGTACTTTTAAAAGCCTCCACCAGATGATGTGGAAGTTTCCGGATAAATCCTACCGTATCCGTCATAAGAATTGTCTGTCCACCACTTAAATCCAGACTCTTTGTCGTCGGATCAAGTGTCGCAAACAGCTGGTCTTCTTCATACACACCTGCATTTGTAAAATGATTTAATAATGTTGATTTCCCAGCGTTGGTATATCCAACAATACACACAACCGGAAGATGATTCTTCTGGCGCTGTTTTCTTTGTACTTCTCTATGTTTCACAACATCTCGAAGTTCTGCCTTAAGCCTTGATATTCTTGTTCGGATCAAACGACGGTCCATCTCAAGTTTCTTCTCTCCAGGCCCTCTCGTTCCGATTCCTCCTCCAAGTCTTGACAATGCTTTTCCCTGTCCGGTAAGCTTGGATGCACGATATTTCAGCTGTGCAAGTTCTACCTGAATCTTACCTTCTCTTGTAAATGCTCTCTTCGCAAAAATATCAAGAATGATCAGGGTTCTGTCCATGACTTTGGTATCTAATGCTTCGCTCAGATTATTGATCTGTGCTGGTGACAACTCATCATCACAAACAATACCTGTCGCATCTGTTCCATATAACAGTGCATTAACTTCGTCAATCTTTCCTTTTCCAATATAAGTTCCCGGATGCGGTGCTTCTCTTACCTGAATCACCCTTGCTGCAACCTCTGCTCCCGCAGTCTTTACCAATTCCTCTAATTCATCGAGAGATTCTTCTGCCTCCCTTGTATCCTGATCAGCAACTGCGACAAGAATAACCTTTTCAATAATTTCTTTCCTGATCTCTTCCATAATGGTTCTTTCCTATTCCTGATTTAATATCTGCTTTACCGCCATGGCAAATGCTTTTTCTTTTGAAGTTCTTACCTGTACAGGTTTTCTCATCAGAAGATCGTTGTCACTTTTCATTTTATCTTCTCTTGCATATTTGCTGATATCCATCCCAAGATATTCTGTGCAGGTTCTTCCTTCTATCTCCATATCTTTGTCTGTCACTGCCCATGCATCGATCACTCGATGATCCTCAGGATTTACCGCAAGCATCAATGTTATTGCTTTTGAAAATACATTTGTCTGTGAAAATCCCATGGCAGTCTGTGCACATGATCCATATTGTTCTTTAAATTCCTTATACATCTGTGTGACATATTTTGAACGCTGATTCTGCATATAAGAATAGCAGATGAACAGCAAGATACAAAATATGATCAGCACTCCTATGACCAAAATAAACATGTTCCTTCATCTTCCTTATAATTTTTCTTCTATTACAGACCGTTCATGCTCTGCAACGTTCTCGAAAAAGTCATCCTTTGTTGAAAGGAGCAGCATAAACAATGTATCAATGACCGCCATCGCAGCCATTCTTGTGAAGCTCACCTGATCATAAAAAACATGTTCCCTTGTCGCCGTTATGATCACATGATCACAGATCTCTGTCAATGGTGCTCTGGACTGATTCGTGATAACGACCGTTACACCTCCTCGCTTCTTCACAATCTCGGCCATTCGTATGAGCCTTTTGGATGCTCCCGATGCTGAAATTGCAAAAAATACATCGCCTTCCTTCATTGTTCTTGCAAATGCTTCCTGTGTCTCCCAGATCGGAGAGGTCACCGCATGCAGTCCTAGCTGGTTAAACTTATATGTTCCATCCATTGCGATCGGTATCGTATTTCCCATCGCTGCAAATTCTATCAGATCTGCCTTTAAAACTGCATCTACTACTTCCCGCAGATCTTTCTTATCAAAATTATGAAAAGTTGCTTTGATCTCTTCTACTTTACTGGTCATGATATTATGAAGCGACTGTTCCATATTATCAATATTGATCTCGTTCGACGCAGCTGGTTCCTCCTGTCTGCTTTGTTCCCCTGCAAGTTTCAGCTTCAGCTGATGAAACCCTCCACATCCGATCTTCTTGCAAAAACGGATGATCGTTGCCTGGCTGGTATCGCAGTTTTGAGCCAGTTCTGACACGGACATGTTGATCACATCTTCCTGATGTGCGATCAGATAATCCGCAGCCTTCTTTTCTGCATCATACAAACTATCATATATTGAAAAAATCTGATCTCTCACCAGAATATTCTTGCTCATAATCTTCCCTCACCCAGTACTTCCTGTTTTATTTCCTATCTTGTCTCAAGAAATGTCAGCTCTTTCTTTCCCTGTGCATCTTTTGGATATGCCTTCACATAAGCTTTTGTATACTTGTATGCTGTATCAAAATCAAACAAAGATTCATAAGCACTGATTCTTGCAAACAATACTTCCTGCTTATTCTTCAGCCCTTCCTGCTTTAATGCTTTCTGGATGATCTTCAGTCCTTCTTTGTATTTTTCCTGTTTTGCATAAATTGCATACTTCGTGCAGTAGATTTCTCCTTCTTCCGGAAATTCTGAAATTCCAAGATCACACACTTCAATTGCTTCTTTCGTCTTATTACGCTGCATCAGACAGTATGCCTTTAAAGAATATGCTTTGCTTTCTCCACGGTCGATCAATTTGTCATAGACCTCAACCGCTTTGTTATATTCTCCCATCTGATATAGTGCCTCTCCTTCATAAAACAGTACATTCTTCTTCTGTTTTGTGAAGATTAATGTAAATCTTGATGCCGCACTGTCAAATTCTTCATACGCTTTCTGGTATTCCTTCTGATTCAGATATTTCACACCCTGATCGGCTGCCATTCTCTGTCTGATATATCCGATGCCGCTGACCGCAAATAATCCTATGATCACGACCAGTACAACTGTTATAATTCCTTTTAATCTGCTATTCATTTTCTTTCTCCTGATCTGTTTTTACATTGCTGGTTACTTTTCAGTATAGCAAATTCTGTTTTATCATACAAGCAGTCTGTTTTCTTAGTTTACATCGTCATTTTCTTTGTTTTGCTGTTTCCTGCTTTGTCAATAAAACGCACATACAATTTTGCTTTTCTGTATTTCTTTGCATCATATCTGACACTGTTTGCAGTTTTCCATTTATATTTTTTTGCACTTTTTCCTCTTGGAACGATCTTATACTGAGTCTTCTTCTTTCCGCTTGTTCCATAGTTTGCCGAAAAAGTTACTTTTATCTTCTTTCCTGACTTTTTCTTCTTTAATTTAAGCTTTGTCGGTGCCTTAGTGTCAACGACGATCTGCGGAAGTTTTACCTCTTTCTCCCCAAGCATCGTATTGTATTTTATGTAGATTTTGGCAGCATTTCCATTCTTTAATGTAACAGATCTTCCATATCTGTAAGGAATCCTTGCACTGCTCTGCCCATTCTTCACAAGTTTATACTGAACACTATTGATTTTTGTAAAACTTCTGGCACTTGCATTGATCTTTACCGTTATCGTTTTATTACTGTAGACACTTTTTGCATCTTTTGTTCCTACATATACTGGAACCATTTTGTATTTTTTGTTCCTGATAATGTCAACTGACTGCAGAACCGGCGTAGAAACAGTCTTTCCTGAAGTTACGATCCTTCCATTTACACTTGGCTTATTCCCGCCTTTTTGTGTTTTAACATACAAACGGCTTCCATCAGAAGTGATAACAATCGTACCCCTGTTACTCGTCTCATAAACATCCATCTTTGAAAGATCCGTAAGAACATTCTTCATCGGAACATTCCCGATATTCTTATATCCATTACTAACGATCGCAATGTTGGCCTTGGTACGATCGATCAGCAGTTTATGATCAGATGTTCGTCCTGAAATCAGTTTGTCCGATTCTTTTACATCCTGATAACCATGATGAGGTTCTTTTAAAACCTGCGCCTGAAGGTTATATCCTTTCTTGATGATCTTCTCGATCGTCTCTCTTTGTGCATCACCCGTCATCAAAAATGAATTCTTTCCATAGACAATTCTCGTAACGATAGAATATTTGTTTTCCTGTCTTATATTCAGATTTACCTGTCTTCCATATTTATAATCATTCTCCAACGGCCCATAAAATGTGATCTGTGCCTGTCCAAGATAAATCTTTGATCCTGCCTTTGGCGTAACATATTTTACATGCAGAGATTCATCTTCTTCATTATTTCTTTTTTCAATTTCGTTCTTTACACTTTTGTATGTATCTGAATCAAACTTTGTCCATTTTGCTGTTTCTGAAGTCTGTTTCTTGACATTATCACTGCTTCTTAAGTAAGTCACTTCCAAAGAATTTCCATAAATCGTATTGATCGTGATTGTTTTATCCTTCAATATCTTGACTAGACCGCCAATATGATCCTGATGTGGATGCGTAAGAATGACAAATTCTAAATGCTTTACGCCCATCTTTTTCAGATACTCATACGCTGGTGCATTTTTCTTGGCATATGTTTTATCTTTTGTGACATGATATTTGCCTGCACCTGTATCGATCATTGCATATTTGGCACTGCTTCCTTCTCCATACTGCAGTAATGCCCCATCTGCACATCCTACATCAATAAAATGAATTTTAAAATTCTGTGCAGCTGATACTTTGAGGCTTGTTTTGTATTCCGGTGCCGATATTACCGTCATCAGTACAACCAGCAGACAGGCTGCAATCTGTTTCATCCTTTTCTTCATAATCTTCTCCCTTATCTTTATACTGCTTCTAATCTTCTGCAAAATTATTTTTACAATATTTATTATTTTCTCCTATTATAGCACATTTTTATTTACTTATCTAATTTTATCTAAGTGCCAGATATCATCAACATATTCCTGAATTGTACGGTCAGATGAGAATTTACCGCATCCTGCAGTATTTGTCATTGCCATCTTCGCCCATTTCTTTGTATCCTGATATGTTTCTGTTACTTTCTTATGAGCTTCTGCGTAAGAGCGGAAGTCTTTTAAGATAAAGTACATATCTGCCTGGCTTCCTGTATCACCAAATAACAGACTCTGATACAGATCTTTGTAAAGTTCATGGTCACCATTTGCATATGTTCCATCAACTAACTGCTCTAACACTTCATGAATATCTTTATCATTCTGATAAATCTCATATGGATGATATCCACCATTGTTCTCATAGTTGATAACTTCTTCAGAACTCATACCGAAGATAAATGCATTCTCGGCACCGATTTCTTCAACGATCTCAACGTTTGCTCCATCCATTGTTCCAAGTGTTGGTGCACCGTTTAACATGAACTTCATGTTACCTGTTCCTGATGCTTCTTTGGATGCTGTAGAAATCTGTTCGCTGACATCTGCTGCAGCGAAGATCCATTCAGCGTTAGATACACGGTAATCTTCAATAAATACAACTTTGATCTTACCTTTGATAGATGCATCGTTGTTTACTTTATCAGCTACAGAGTTGATCAGTTTGATCGTCTGTTTTGCACGATGATATCCAGCTGCTGCTTTCGCACCAAAGATAAATGTTGTTGGGTAGAACTTCATGTTTGGATTCTTCTTTAACTGATTGTACAGATACATAACATGTAAAATGTTCATCAGCTGACGTTTGTATTCATGAAGTCGTTTTACCTGTACATCGAAAATAGATGTAGGATCAACTTCTACTCCATTATGTTCTAAGATATATCTTGCAAGACGTTTTTTGTTCTGCAGTTTGATATCCATAAATTCTTTCTGAGCTTTTGGATCATCTACATATTTGTTAAGTCCTGACATTAAAGTAAGGTCTGTTGCCCATGTATCTGTTCCAAGTTTCTTTGTTACCCAGTCAGCAAGTAATGGGTTACCATGCATTAAGAAACGTCTCTGTGTGATTCCATTTGTCTTGTTGTTAAACTTCTCTGGCATCATCTCATAGAAATCTTTTAATTCCTGATTCTTTAAGATCTCTGTATGAAGTCTTGCAACACCATTGACAGAATATCCAGCTGCGATCGCCATATGTGCCATACGCACCTGACCATCCCAAAGAATTGCCATCTTTCTGACTTTCTCTTCATTACCTGGATACATCTCGCGGATCTTGTTTACAAAACGACGGTCGATCTCCTCTACGATCTGATATACTCTAGGCAGTAATCTTGAGAATAAGTCGATTGGCCATTTCTCTAATGCTTCTGCCATGATCGTATGGTTTGTGTATGCACAAGTCTTTGTTGTAACTTCCCATGCTTCATCCCATCCAAGACCTTCTTCATCCATTAAGATTCTCATCAGTTCTGCTACAGATACTGTTGGATGAGTATCGTTCATCTGGATTGTCATCTTCTCGTAAAGTTTTGTGATGTCATCGTGATTCTTTTTATATTTTGCTACTGCTGCCTGTAAACTTGCAGATACGAAGAAGTACTGCTGTTTTAAACGAAGTTCTTTTCCTTCATAGTGGTTATCGTTTGGATATAATACTTCTACAATATTCTTTGCAAGGTTCTTCTGTTCTACGGCTTTGTCGTATTCACCTTTGTCGAAAGAATCTAACTGGAAGTCAGTGATTGGTTCTGCATCCCAGATTCTTAATGTATTCACGACATGATTTCCATATCCTACAACTGGGTAGTCATATGGTACAGCCATAACTGACTGATAATCTTCCTGAATGAAGTTTGTTCTTCCAGATGCTTCATCATATTCTGTACGGATATTTCCTCCAAAACGTACTTCCTTTGCATATTCAGGACGTTTTAATTCAAATGGATTTCCATTCTTTAACCATTCATCTGGTACTTCTACCTGATATCCGTCTTTGATCTTCTGCTTGAACATACCATACTGATAACGGATTCCGCATCCATATGCTGCATATCCAAGTGTTGCCAGTGAGTCAAGGAAGCATGCTGCTAAACGTCCAAGTCCACCATTACCAAGGGCTGGGTCTGGTTCCTGGTCTTCTACCATATTAAGGTCTACACCTAATTCATCTAATGCTTCTTTCACACCTTCATACATGCTCATATTGATGAGGTTGTTTCCAAGTGCTCTTCCCATCAGGAATTCCATGGACATATAATATAAAATCTTTGGGTCTTTCTCTTCGTAAGTCTTCTGAGTATCCATCCAGTCCTCAATGATCCACTCTTTCAGAGCATAAGCCACTGCCTGATAAATCTGCTGCTGGGATGCATTATCAAGCTCGACTCTGAACTGAGTCTTCAGATTATTGAGTACTTCCTGTTTAAACAGTTTCTTGTCAAATCTTTCTGTTTTCATGATTGTCTCTTCCCCTTTCGTATTCCCAGTATACTATTGATTTTAGCATATAAACTGGAAATATGATACAAAAATTGCGGATATTAGTTGTATTTTTTTCATAAAAACACAATAAAAATCTGATTATCCGCTAAAACACAGTATCTATCAGCATTTTCAAGGAAACAAACACATCAATTTACTACTTATTTACTACTAACGAATGAGCCTTGATACGCAAGTTTTCCTAGATATGCAAAGATATGGTACAGCACATCAGTATTGAAACAAGAAAAAATTGAATAACTTATAGACTATGGAACGCCTAAAATGACGTTCCTTTTCTATTTCCAGCCGTTCTTATTGGACGGCTATTTTATTACCAAAAATGAAAGGAGCATTAAACTATGAAAAAGACATGGAAACGATTGTGTACGGGCTTTTTAGCTCTTGCGACTGTCGTTACTGCTTTACCGACTACACCCGTTCATGCAGAAAGCAAGCAATACTGGACGGAAAGTGCAGAGCGTGTCGGTATCATTGAAAAAGTAATGAATGACGGTTCTATCGGTTCGACATTCAATGAGGGCTATATGAAAGTCGAGGGCGAAACTGCCTATTGTATTGACATCAATACAGATTTTAAGAATGGCTACAAGACCAGAGCTGACGCAAGCTCACGCATGAGTGCCGACCAGATTTCAAATGTGGCGTTATCCTTAGAGTATGTCAAACAGTATGGCGAAGCTCACAAGGAATTGAACTATAAACAAGTCTATCTGTTGGAACAATGTGTTGTCTGGCAGAGATTGAGCGTACATCTTGGCTGGCAATGTGATAACGTGCGAGCTTCTTATGATGAAATACCAAAGGCTACGCAGGACGAAGTTT
>CABIYF010000023.1 GCA_902362875.1 Eubacteriaceae bacterium
AGCGACCGTTCAAAACGGCGAGCAAAATTTCTGGTCTGGATCTGCTATGCTATTATTTCGTTTTTCTCATATACAATGAACGACTATCCAAATTACAATTTAGGACTTCCTTTTTCTCAAACAATTTAGTATAATAGAAAGATGCAGTGAAATATATATTAAAAATAGGAGAGAAAAATGGAAAAGAAAAATGACTTTAAGCCATTTATTCCCGCAGATAAAGTGTTACCCGAATTTACAGTTACATCAGTAATTCTTGGTATGATCTTAGCGGTTATATTTGGTGGAGCCAACGCTTATTTAGGATTAAGAGTTGGTATGACTGTATCAGCCTCTATTCCAGCGGCAGTTATTTCTATGGGTGTGATTCGAATGATCTTAAAGAAAGATTCCATCCTTGAAAATAACATGGTACAGACAATTGGTTCAGCAGGTGAATCATTAGCGGCAGGAGCAATCTTTACAATCCCTGCTATTTTTATTTGGGCATCTGAAAAAGGAAGTGGAGTGAGTGCTCCATCTTTCGTATCTATCGCATTAATCGCACTTTGCGGTGGTATTTTAGGAGTACTTTTTATGGTACCTCTTCGTACAGCCCTGATCGTAGAAGAACATGGAACACTTCCTTATCCTGAAGGAACAGCTTGTGCAGAAGTACTTTTAGCTGGAGAAGAGGGTGGAAGTAAATCAAAAGTTGTATTTGCAGGACTTGGAATTGCGGCAGTTTATAAATTTATTGCAGATGGTTTAAAACTTTTCCCTAGTGAAGTTCAGTTTTCTATGCAGGGAGAGTATACAACATCTGTTGGTATGGACGTTCTTCCAGCGTTAGCAGGTGTAGGTTATATCTGTGGAGCACAGGTATCAAGCTATATTTTTGCAGGTGGTGTGTTATCTTACCTTGTTTTAATTCCTGCAATCGCTTATTTTGGTGGAGATTCTATCTCAAAGGTTGTAGATGAGACAGGAAAGGCTCTTGCTTTTAATCAGTTATCAGCTCCACAGATCTGGAGCAATTATGTCAGATATATCGGTGCAGGTGCTGTAGCAGCGGGTGGACTGATCAGTTTGATCAAGACATTCCCTACAATGATTAAGACATTTAGCCATGCCATGAAAGGATTTGGTAAGAAAGGTGACAGCCAGTTAAGAACACAGCAGGATATTTCTATGAAAGCTGTTCTTGGTGGTGTGCTGATCATTGCAATTTTAATCTGGTTATTACCAGAGATTCCAGTAAGCTTCTTAGGAGCTCTTATGATCGTTGTTTTCGGTTTCTTCTTTGCAACCGTATCATCAAGAATGGTTGGTATTGTAGGAAGTAGTAATAACCCAGTATCAGGTATGGCGATTGCAACACTGATCGTAACAACATTTATCTTAAAAGCAACTGGTAATACAGGTGCAACAGGTATGGTATCAGCAATTTCCATTGGTACTGTTATTTGTATCGTTGCAGCTATGGCTGGTGATACTTCACAGGACTTAAAAACAGGTTATATTGTTGGTGCGACACCTAGATTACAGCAGATCGGTGAGTTAATTGGTGCTGTTGTGGCAGCATTTGCAATCGGAGGAGTTATGTATCTTCTGAATGCAGCATGGGAATTCGGTTCTGATCAGATTCCTGCACCACAGGCAACATTGATGAAGATGGTTGTTGAAGGTGTTATGGGTGGTACATTACCATGGGTATTGATCTTCATGGGTGCATTTATCGCCATTGTTGTTGAAATCCTTGGAATTCCAGTATTAGCATTTTCTATTGGTCTTTATTTACCAATTTATTTAAGTGCACCAATCATGGTTGGTGGAGTTATCCGTTGGTTTGTTGACAACAAGAGAAAATATGACAGTGATGCAGCAAGAAAAGATGGATCAGACAGAGGTGTTCTTTATGCCGCAGGTATGATTGCAGGAGAAGGTATCGTTGGTATTCTTCTTGCTGTACTGGCAGTATTTAATGTTGCTGATAAGATTGATCTTTCTTCTGTATATGGAGGAGCCTACGAAAGTGTTGGTAACTGGGTAGGTTTAGCAGCATTTGTAGTATTACTTGCTACACTATTCTACTTCACAAGAAACAAAAAGACGATTGAAGTAGATGCAGAAAAATAATAAAATAAATATGTATTTCAGTGAGAAGAAGGCACTGCTGCAATCCTGCAGTAGTGCTTTCTAAATAAAAAGGTGAATTGATGAAAGAAAAGAAGAATTATATTGACAACATCCCGAAGATCAATGACATGAAATGGGAAGTATTAGAAGATGGAATTGTAGAAATTACAGTAGAAAATACGGGATTTTATAATACAATAGCCCAGAAATTATTCAAAAAGCCACGTTACAGCTTTATCAAATTAGATGAATATGGAAGTTTTGTGTGGCAGAAGATTGATGGAAAGAAAAGCATTTATGAGATAGGAAAAGAACTTGGAAGCGCTCATGAAGGCGCAGCAACACAGTTATACGAGAGATTGTCACAATATTTTGCGATTTTAGAAAGAAATAAATACATTGTTTTTGAAGAAAAATAAATGAAAATTAGAAGTGAAAAGGATTTAAAATGAAATTATCAACAGCAATCATGGGCATTGTTTTATTTGCCATAGCGACGATGATCCTGTATGGATGGGGAATCGTAAAACAGAAGAATCAGACAAATGACCTGATGAATTTGCTTTTTAGCAAAGGACAGGATAAAATAAAAAAGTATTTAAAACAACATGAATACATTACAATTTCACAGGTGGAACAAATTTGCGAAGGTCTTGAAGCAAAACAGCCATTTTCAAGAAACAGAGCGGTTGTGAAGGATAAGCGAGACTATGCAAAGAAACTTGTAGAATATATGCTGAAAACGAACCAGCTTGAGCAAGAGGGCGCTCGTTACAAAATGCATAAAAAATAAGGAGGACATAGAGATGTCAGTATTAGGAGAATTACAGCCAAACAAAGTATTTCAATATTTTGAGGAGATTTGTTCAATTCCTCATGGGTCAAGAAATTTACAGCAGATCAGTGATTATCTGGTGGATTTTGCAAAAACACAGGGATTAAAATACAGACAGGATAAAGATTTAAATGTGATCATCTGGAAAGATGGATCAAAGGGATATGAAGATTCTGAGCCAGTCATCCTTCAGGGACATATGGACATGGTTGCAGTCAAAGAATCAGACTGTGACAAAGACATGGAAAAAGAAGGATTAGACTTAGAAATCGATGGAGATTACATTTTAGCAAAAGGAACTTCTTTAGGTGGAGATGACGGAATCGCTGTTGCATATACACTTGCAGTATTAGACGATGAAGAAATGGCACATCCGCCAATCGAAGCAATCTTTACAGTCAATGAAGAGATCGGTATGCTTGGAGCAGCAACCATTGATGTTTCTGATCTTAAGGGACGTTTATTTATGAATATGGATTCCGAAGATGAAGGTGTATTTACAGTCAGTTGTGCAGGTGGAGCATCCGTGATCTGCAAGATTCCATATGAAACAGAAACTGTCAATGCATCCGTGATCGAAATCAAGATGGATGGGTTCACAGGTGGACATTCTGGAGTTGAGATTATCAAAGGACGTATGAATGCAAACTGTGCAATGGCAAGAGTATTACTGAATCTGTTTAATGAAGTGGAAATGCAGCTTGTCTCTGTAAATGGCGGAGAGAAAGACAATGCGATCGCAAAATTCAGCGAAGCAGCTGTTGCAGTACTTCCAGAAGAATTAGAAACAGCAAAACAGATCATTGAAGAGACATTTGGAGAGATCAAAGAAGAATATAAAGTGACAGATCCAGATGCAAAATTAACAGTCAATGTAAAAGAACCAGCAAATGTAGAGACATTTACAGAAGATACAACATTTGCGGTAGTAACTGCAATGGTTCATATGCCAGATGGTGTTCAGAGAATGAATCCAGAGATTGAAGGATTAGTACAGACATCACTGAACATGGGAATCTTAACAACAGAATCTTCAGAAGTACAGATGACATTTGCAGTCAGAAGTTCCAGTGAGACAGAAAAACAGTATCTGATCGATAAGCTGACATCCCTGACAGAGACATTAGGCGGAGATGTAGAAATCGCTGGACCATATCCAGGATGGGAATATAAAGCAGATTCCAGATTACGTCAGGTTATGGTTGATGTATACAAAGATTTGTATAATGGAGAAGAACCAGTTGTTGAAGGTATCCATGCAGGATTGGAATGTGGAATTTTTGCTTCCAAACTGCCAGGGCTTGATGCGGTGTCCTTTGGACCACAGATGGAACATATTCATACGACGAATGAGGTTTTGAGTATTTCATCTACGGAACGTACTTGGAAGTTGGTTGTGAAAACATTGGCTGCTTTGAAATAAATTGTAGTTTGATAAACGGAAGGTATTGGTAGAATATTATAAAAATGGTTATCTGTCTGCGACGCGCTCTCGCTCGACTCACACGTAGCTGTACTAAGTTCCTGAATGATCTAACGATCATCCACTCACTAAGTGCAGACGTGTTCCTACGGTCGCCGACAGATAACCATTTTTATAATATTCAATAATTTCAGTGATCGAAACCACTACGAGTGTGTATGTTAAACGATATTGGCTGAAAATTTTTACACTCAAAGACAGAAGATTATTTCGTTTTTCTCATATACAATTGCACGACCACCATTCAAATTAAAAAAACCAGTTGAGTTTTCCCAAACCTTTCTATACAATAATAAGAAGAAAAAACCAAAAACGAAAGGAATCAAATCCATGGAAGAATTCTTACAAGTAGGAGCGATTGCCAACACACATGGGATCGCAGGAGAAGTTAAAGTATTTCCGATGACGGATGATATCAAACGATTTAAGAAATTAAAAGAAGTATATTTAGATACAGGAAAAGAAAGAAAACTATTACACGTAGTATCATGTAAATTCGTAAAGAATCAGCCAGTTTTAAAATTTAAAGAATTTACAAACATCAATGAAGTAGAGATGTATAAGAGAAAAGGTCTGTTTGTCACAAGAGATCAGGCAGTGCCTCTAAAGAAAGATGAATATTTTATTGCAGATCTGATCGGACTTTCTGTGATCAGAGAAGATAATGGAGAAGTTCTTGGAGAATTAACAGATGTTCTACAGACTGGTGCAAACGATGTCTATGAAGTAAAGATGGAAGATGGAAAAGAAGTTCTGCTTCCAGCGATCAGGGAATGTATCAAGAAGGTTGATCTTGAAAAAGGCGAGATTACAGTGCATGTGATGAAAGGATTATTAGATGAATAGATTTCATATATTAACACTGTTTCCAGAGATGGTAATGGATGGACTTAATACAAGTATTATCGGCAGAGCGATTGATGCAGGACTTCTTGAGATCAATGCAGTTAATATCCGTGATTATTCTACCAATAAACATATGAAAGTGGATGATTACCCATATGGGGGCGGAGCCGGGCTTGTGATGCAGCCGGAGCCGGTTTATCGTGCATATGAAAATCTTACAAAAGATATGAAGAAGAAGCCAAGAGTTGTTTATCTGACACCGCAGGGAACAACATTTCATCAGGAGATGGCAAAAGAACTTGCAAAAGAAGAAGAATTAGTTTTTTTGTGTGGCCACTATGAAGGAATTGATGAGAGAGTCTTAGAAGAGATTGTCACAGATTATGTATCAATCGGTGATTATGTTTTAACAGGTGGGGAGTTGCCTGCAATGGTGATGATCGATTCAATTTCAAGATTGGTTCCGGGTGTTTTACATAATGATGATTCTGCCGGGGATGAATCTTTTGAAAATGGGTTGCTTGAATATCCACAATATACAAGACCATCTGTGTTTTTAGATAAAGAGGTACCAGAAGTTCTTTTATCCGGACATCATGAGAATATCCGCAAATGGAGACATGAACAGTCAGTCAAACGCACAAAAGAGAGAAGACCAGATCTCTGGGAAGCATATGAGAAGGGGACGGAAGAGAAAGATGGAGACAGGTAAGATTAAACTTGTAGCAGCTGATATGGATGGGACTCTTTTAAATCGTGATCGCAAGATCACACAATATACACAGGATGTAATTAAAAAAGCAGCCAGACGAGGCGTTTATTTTGTGCCAGCAACAGGAAGAGCGGTGAATGCACTTCCGGAAGAATTAAAGGCAATGGAAGAAGTCCGCTATGGGATTTTTAGTAATGGAGCGACGATTTATGATCTGAAGGAGAAAAAAGTCCTCTACAAAAACCAATTTCCAAAAGAAAGAATATTGGAATTATTAGATTGGTTGAAACAATTCGATGCAATGGCAAGTTTCAGCATGGATGGACAATCTTATGCGCAAAGATCAGATATGGACAATATCGACTATTATGAGTTGGACGAGAATACAAGAAGTGTTGTACAAGGTTCAAGAAAGATTGTTCCTGATCTGAAGAATCTGCTCAAGAAAGATGGACAGACGGTTGAAAAGATAACTTTGCTTTTTAAGACAATGGAAGAGAGAGAAAGAGTAAAGAAAGCATTAGGAGAGATCAAAGATATTCAGTTTGCAAGTTCACTGCCCAAGAATGTTGAGATTTCTCAAAAAGGCTGTAACAAAGGAGATGGATTATTTCATTTGGCACAGATTCTGGGGATAGACAAAGAAGAAACCATGGCATGTGGTGATGCAGATAATGACCAAGAGATGTTAGAAAATGCCGGATTTGCCGTTGTTATGGAAAATGGCCTTGATTCCATGAAAGCGATCGCAGACTATATTACAGTTTCTAATCAGGAAAATGGAGTTGCAAAAGCAATGGAGAAATTTGTATTAAGGTAAAGAATCTTAAAAAATACAAAAAAACACTTGCTTCGCATAAGAAAATATGATAATATGTTCAAGTTGTTATAAATATGGATGGTCCTCTGTTACATTAGGTATTAAGAACATCTGAATACGTTCAAGGAGGAACAACAATGAGCGCACAGGATATTATTAAAAGCATCGAAGATGCACAGTTAAGAGAAGTTGCTGAATTCAAAACAGGAGACACTGTAAGAGTTCACGCGAAAGTAAAAGAAGGAAACCGTGAAAGAGTTCAGGTTTTCGAAGGAACAGTCATCAAAAGACAGAATGGTGGAGCACGCGAAACATTTACTGTAAGAAAACAGGCAAGTGGTGTTGGTGTTGAAAAAACATGGCCAGTACATTCTCCAATCATCGAAAAGATTGAAGTAGTAAGACGTGGTAAAGTAAGACGTGCTAAATTATACTACTTACGTGATCGTGTTGGTAAAGCAGCAAAAGTAAAAGAAAGAGTATAATCAGACAGAGATTATCAAAAGAGAGGGATAGGCTGTATAAGCTTATCCCTGTTTTATTATATAGGATTTTGCTATATAATGATCACACAGAGAAATTATATAAGGAAAGGAGTTCTCTATGAGGAAAGGATACACAATGACTTATCAGATGCGTAAGAAACAGCGCCAGCAAAGAGAGACGATTATTCAGTATATTCTGAAGTTTGCCGGAGTTGTTCTGCTTGCATTTTTGATCGTACGGTTTGTATGTTTCAGTTTTACGATTCAGGGAGATTCGATGTCTCCATCGATTCAAAAAGGAGAAAAGCATCTGGTAAACCGTTTGATCTATCAGATCAAAGGACCAAGCAGATACGATGTGATCGTATTTAAATCAGATGATAAAACTGGAAATTATTATGTGAAACGAGTGATCGGACTTCCGGGAGAGAAGGTTCAGATTAAGAATGGACGAATCTATGTAAACGGAAAGAAGACAAAAGCATATTCCAGCCAGAAGATTTTGTCAGCAGGTCTGGCATCTGAAGAGATTACAATAAAGAGTAAACAGTACTTTGTCGTAGGAGATAACTATAACAATAGCGAGGACTCCAGAAGTGCAAGTGTTGGAAATATAAAAAGATCAAATATTGTTGGAAAAGTCGGTATCAAATACTGGCCGTGGTAACAGAGGGAAGGAGATAGAAAAATGGATTTTCAGTGGTACCCGGGTCATATGACCAAAGCAAAACGTATGATGCAGGAAAATATGAAACTGATCGATATCATGATCGAGCTTGTGGATGCAAGAATTCCGCTAAGCAGCAGAAACCCTGATATTGATCAGCTGGCAGCGAATAAGTCAAGACTGATCTTATTAAATAAGACGGATATGGCGGACGAACGCGTGACTGCACAGTGGGAAGAATATTTTAAAGAAAAAGGATTCTATGTAGCAAGAACAAATGCAAGATCTGGAAAAGGTGTCAAAGGAACACAGGCAATCGTAATGGATGCCTGCAAAGAAAAATTAGAAAGAGACAGAAAACGTGGAATAAAAAATCGCCCGATTCGTGCAATGATCGCAGGAATTCCAAACGTTGGAAAGTCAACATTTATTAACAGTCTGGTTGGAAAAGCCTGCACAAAAACAGGAAATAAACCGGGGGTTACAAAAGGAAAACAGTGGATCAAATTAAATAAAAATATCGAATTATTAGATACACCAGGAATTTTATGGCCGAAGTTTGAAGACCAGCAGGTAGGACTCCGACTGGCACTGATCGGTTCTATCAGAGATGAGATTCTAAATCAGGATGAAATGGCAATTGAGTTGATCGAATATCTGAAAAATCATTATGAAGGAATTTTATCTGACCGCTATCAGGTAGACGAAAGTGAAGATAAAGTAAAGATCTTAGAACAGATTGCAATGAATCGTAATTGTAAGATGAAAGGAAACGAATTAGATTACGAGAAAGCATCCAAGATTCTGTTAGAAGAATTCAGAAATGGAAAATTAGGAAAGATTTCTCTGGAAATTCCAGAAGAAACAAAAGAGGCATAAAAAGTCTCTCATGGGGCAGGTAAAACAATGTTTAAAAATATAATAAGATTACTGGCAACCATTTTGATCGCGATTGGATTTGCTTTTATTATGATCACATATGTGGGAGAAAGAACAAAAGTAAGTGGTTATTCAATGGAACCGCATCTGCACGATCGTGATCAGGTACTGTTAGATAAACTGACATATCATTTTCGTGATCCTGAAAGATATGAGATCATTGTATTTCCGGGACCAGAGGGCGGTGATCAGTTTTTTGTGAAACGAGTCATCGCACTTCCTGGAGAGACCGTAAAGATCACAAAAGGAAAAGTTTATGTGAATAATAAAGAAGTAAAGGATTATTCCAAAGATCATACAACAGATCCATGTGAGCTAAAAGGAGAACTGCATCTTGGATCGGATGAATACTTTGTTTTAGGTGATAACAGAGATAACAGCAATGACAGCAGATACAAAGAGGTTGGCCCGGTAAAGAGGTCAAAGATCACAGGAAGGGTCATCTTCCGGTTTTATCCTTGGAAGAGTGCAGGCGTGATCCGGCCGTAGGAAGGATTTTATGACAAAGAAAGAAGAGCGAGAAGCCAGGAAATTAGAAAAATTAAGACTTGAGAAAGAAAGAATGTATGAGATGTTTTCTTTCGAAAGAGAATATAGTGACCATCAGGCAATTTGCGGAATTGATGAGGTTGGAAGAGGACCATTTGCAGGTCCGGTTGTCGCAGCAGCAGTGATTTTACCAAAAGACTGTGATATCTTATATCTGAATGATTCTAAAAAGCTTTCTGAGAAGAAAAGAGAACTTTTGTATGATGAGATTTATGAAAAAGCCGTTGCGATCGGAATAGGAATGTCTTCAGAGAAAGTGATCGATGAGATCAATATCCTGCAGGCAACTTATAAAGCAATGCAGCAGGCAATTTCAAAGCTTTCCGTGAAACCAGATCTTTTATTAAATGATGCGGTTACAATTCCTGACGTGAATATTGAACAGGTGCCGATCATCAAAGGAGATGCAAAAAGCGCATCAATCGCAGCAGCAAGTATCGTTGCAAAGGTTACAAGGGACCGAATGATGAAAGAATATGATGCCATTTATCCAGGATATGATTTCGCAAAGAACAAAGGATATGGAACCAAAGCACATATTGAAGGGATCAAAGCACAGGGAATCTGTGATATTCACAGAAGAACGTTTGTAAAAAAATACATATAAAAAGAACTATATAATATGAAGAAAAATAACAGAGAAACCGGGGCAAAAGCAGAAGCTGTTGCCTGCTGGTTTCTGAAAGAGCAAGGATATGATATTCTTGAACAAAACTTTTACACAAAAGTCGGAGAGATTGATATCATAGCGAAAGAAGGCCATACATTGGTCTTTGTAGAAGTAAAATACAGAAAAGATGACAAAAAAGGATACCCCGCACAGGCTGTAGATCAAAGAAAACAGCAAAAGATCCGAAAAAGCGCAATGATTTATTTGAAGAAAAATCATTTATCTTTTGAACAGCCGATCCGTTTTGATGTAGTAGAGATTTTAGGAAAGAAGATCAGGGTGATAAAACATGCATTTTAAGAAATCAAACGACAATCAGTCTACGATATTACATGAAGGAAATGTTCCGTATCTGACATTTAAGAAATTAGACAAAGCTGGAGTCAGACATGGATTCTCCACACGAATGGGAGGAGTCAGTGAAGGAATGTTTTCTACACTGAATTTAAGTTATAACCGTGGAGATAAAAAAGAAGCAGTGGATGAGAATTTCAGAAGAATCGGGGAAGCAATTGGGTTTGATCATACAAAACTTGTGTTTTCTAATCAGATTCATGAGACGAGGATCCATAAAGTGACAAAAGAAGACTGCGGAAAAGTCATGAAAGCCATGGATGGTCTTGCGACAAATGAGCCGGGAATTCCACTTTACACAGGATATGCAGACTGTGTGCCTTTATTTTTCTATGATCCAGTAGAAAAGGCAGCAGCTTTGGCTCATTCTGGATGGAGAGGAACGGTTGGAAGAATCGGTACCAGGATGGTACAATTTTTGGAAGATGAATATGGCAGCAAAAAGGAAAATATCATTGCGGCCATTGGCCCATCTATCTGTCGAAGCTGCTATGAAGTCAGCGAAGATGTTGCAGACGAATTTAAAAAAGAGCTGACAGGGCACGATGCAAAAGAATTTCTGGATGATAAAGGCAATGGAAAATATCAGTTAGATCTTTGGAAAGCCAATGAGATCATCTTAACAGAAGCAGGAATTCGTAAAGAAAATCTGGATATTACAGATATCTGCACATGCTGCAATCCAGATTTATTATTTTCACATAGAGCAAGCCATGGAAAACGTGGAAATTTAGCAGCATTTATTGTGTTATAAGAATGTAAATAAAAATAATATATCTTGTGAAATTCTTCACACTGGACGAATTTCACAAGATAATGTATACTAAGAAACAGTACAGGTTTTGAAACATTTAGAGAGGTATATAGATTATGAGTAAGCCGATCATTGCCATTGTAGGAAGACCGAATGTAGGAAAGTCTACATTGTTTAATGCACTGGCAGGAGAAAAAATTTCAATTGTAAAAGATACACCAGGAGTTACAAGAGACCGTATTTATGCAGATGTAACATGGTTAAACTACCAGTTTACACTGATTGATACAGGTGGTATTGAACCAGACAGTGGTGATTTATTATTAAGCCACATGAGAGGACAGGCAGAGATCGCGATGGAGACAGCTGATGTGATCATCTTCCTTACAGATGTAAGACAGGGACTTGTCGATGCAGACTATCAGGTGGCAGATATGTTAAGACGATCAGGAAAACCAATTGTTTTAGCAGTCAATAAAGTAGATAATTATGAAAAATTCGTTCTGGATACTTATGAATTTTACAATCTGGGACTTGGAACTCCATTCCCAGTTTCAGCAAATTCAAAGATTGGATTCGGTGATTTATTAGATGAAGTTCTTGTTCACTGTAACCCACAGGATGCAGACGAGAAAGAAGATGAAAGACCAAGAGTTGCCATCATTGGGAAGCCAAATGCAGGAAAATCTTCATTGATCAATAAGTTATTAGGGGAAGATCGCCTGATCGTTTCTGATATTGCGGGAACGACAAGAGATGCGATTGACACAACGGTTAAACGTAATGGAAAAGAATATGTCTTCATCGATACAGCCGGACTTCGAAAGAAAGCCAGAGTCAAAGAAGATATCGAACGTTACAGTGTGATCCGTACGGTTGCAGCGGTAGAACGTTGTGATGTGGCGATCTTGGTTATTGATGCAGAAGAAGGGATCACAGAACAGGATGCCAAGATTGCAGGAATTGCCCACGAACGTGGAAAAGGTATGATCATTGCGGTCAACAAATGGGATCTGATCGAGAAAAACGATAAGACAATTTACAAATTTACAAATCAGGTCAGAGAAGTATTATCTTACATGTCTTATGCAGAACTTGTATTTATTTCTGCCAAGACAGGACAGAGACTTCCAAAGATCTTTGATGTTCTTGATATGGTCATTGAGAACCATGCATTACGTGTACAGACAGGAGTCTTAAACGAGATCCTTACAGAAGCGGTAGCTATGAAGCAGCCACCATCAGATAAAGGAAAGAGATTAAAACTTTACTATATTACACAGGTTTCTGTAAAACCGCCAACATTTGTTGTGTTTATCAATGATCGTCAGTTGATGCATTTTTCATACACAAGATATCTTGAGAACCAGATCCGTAATACATTTGGATTCAGGGGAACACCGATCCATATCATTGCGAGGGAAAGGAAGGAAAGATAATGGCAGTTTGTATTGTTGTGTGTATGATCGTCGGATACCTGTTTGGATGTATTCAGACAGGATATATTGTCGGGCGTGTAAACAAGATCGACATCAGAGATTACGGAAGTGGAAATTCCGGGACAACGAATACATTAAGAACCCTCGGAAAGACAGCAGCGATCATTACATTTCTTGGAGATGCCGCCAAAGGACTTGTGGCGGTCAATCTTGCAAGATATATGATCATGCCTGCATTCGGAGTAGAGGGAGAAGCTTATCTTTGGCTTTTGACAGGATTTGCAGTAGTACTGGGACATAATTTTCCATTCTATCTTGGATTTAAAGGTGGAAAAGGAATTGCGACAACAGGGGGAGTTATTTTTGCATTTCACTGGCAGCTTGGACTGGTCTGTGCAGCAGTATTTCTGATCATTACGATCATCTCTAAGTATGTATCGTTAGGATCAATCTGTATGGTACTGATCATTCCGTTTATTTTGTATTTTAACAATCCACATGACTGGAAATTAGTCGTTGTTGGATGTATATTTACAGCCATGGCAATCTGGCGTCACCGTGCGAATATTGGACGTCTGATGAATGGTACTGAGAATAAATTAGGTCAGAAAGTAAAACGTTAGGAGGAACTAGACATATGAAGAAAGTCAGCGTTATTGGTGCAGGAAGCTGGGGAAGTGCTCTTGCAGTATTACTAGCAAACAATGGACACGAGGTAACTTTATGGACACATGATCCACACGAGATCGAGATGCTTTCTACAAAGAGAGAACAGCAGGATAAATTACCAGGTGTGAAATTACCAGATAATATTAAAGTTGAAGCAGATCTTGAAACTGCTTTAACAGATGAAGATGTTGTTGTTATGGCAGTTCCTTCACCAGTTGTACGAATGGTTGCAAAACAGATGTCCCCATTTATTGCAGATGGACAGGTGATCGTGAATGTAGCAAAAGGTATTGAAGATGTTACATACAAGACATTATCTGATATCATTGAAGAAGAAATTCCAAACGCAGAAGTTTGTGTATTATCAGGACCTAGCCACGCAGAGGAAGTAGGAAGAGGAATTCCTACAACAGTTGTAATCGGTGCCAAGGATAAAAAAACAGCAGAGATGCTTCAGGATGTATTTATGAATAAAGTGTTCCGTGTATACACAAGTTCTGATATTGTTGGAATCGAACTTGGAGGAGCGTTAAAGAACGTTATCGCATTAGCAGCAGGAACAGTTGATGGTCTTGGATATGGAGACAATACAAAAGCAGCATTAATGACAAGAGGAATCGCAGAGCTTACACGTCTTGGAGAAGCACTTGGAGGTAAACCAGAGACATTCTCAGGACTTACAGGAGTTGGAGATTTAATTGTTACATGTACAAGTGTACATAGTCGAAATCGTAAAGCAGGATACTTAATGGGAAAAGGTATGACTGCCGATGAGGCCATGAAAGAAGTAAAAATGGTTGTAGAAGGTGTATATTCAGCCAAAGCAGCCCTTGGACTTGCAAAGAAATGCAATGTATCTGTACCAATCGTGGAAGCAGTGAACAGAGTACTATTTGAAAATGCAGATCCAAAAGAGGAAGTTTCAAACTTACTCCTTCGTGAGAGAAAACAGGAACATACAAATCTGGAATGGGATTAATCAGATAAACAATATATAAAACATAAACATATACAAAACATAAAAACATGAAGGAAGGAAGACTACTATGGGATCATTTAGGGAAATGTCAAAAGAAGAGTTACAGGCACAGGAAGTGGAAGTGAACAAAAAGTATCAGGAATTTAAAGACCTTGATCTTTCACTCAACATGGCAAGAGGAAAACCAGCACCAGACCAGATCGATCATGCAAATGGAATGCTTGAGACGATGACGGATTATCATGCAAAAGATGGCTTAGATGTGCGTAATTACGGAGTCCTTGATGGACTTCCAGAGATGAAAGAGATTTTCAGTGATCTGCTTGATATCCCAGCGAAGAATATCATCGTTGGAGGAAATGCAAGTCTGAATCTGATGTTTGATCAGATGATGAGACTGGTCGTATTTGGAACAGAAGGAGAAAAACCTTGGGGACAGCTTGAGAAAGTAAAATTCTTATGTCCAGCACCAGGATATGACAGACATTTCATGGTTACAGAAACATTAGGATTTGAACTGATCACAGTTGATATGACACCAGAAGGTCCAGATATGGATCAGGTAGAGAAATTAGTAGCAGAAGATGAAAGTATCAAAGGAATCTGGTGTGTACCAAAATATTCTAACCCACAGGGAATCTGCTACAGTGATGAGACAGTTGACCGTCTTGCTTCCATGAAGACAGCAGCCAAAGATTTCAGAATCTTCTGGGATAATGCATATGGTGTACATCCAATTTTTGAAGATGTGAAAGTGAAGAATATCTTAGATGCATGTAAAGAGGCAGGAAATGATAACAGAGCATACTATTTCTTCTCAACATCAAAGATTACATTCCCAGGTGCAGGAGTATCTATTATTGCATCTAGTGATGATAATATCGCAGAGATCAAGGAAGTTATGACAGCCCAGACGATTGGATATGATAAGATCAACCAGCTTCGTCATGTACAGTTCTTTAAGAATGCAGACGGAGTCAGAAAACATATGCAGATCTTAGCAGATTGTTTAAAACCTAAATTCGAGACAGTTCTTAATACGTTAGAGAAAGAGTTAAAAGGAAGCGGACTGATCACATGGGAGAATCCAAAAGGTGGATATTTTGTATCTGTAGACGTTCTTCCAGGATGTGCAAAGAGAGTTGTAGAACTTGCCAAAGAAGCAGGTGTTGCATTAACAGGAGCAGGAGCTACATATCCATATAAGAATGATCCAAAAGACAGTAATTTACGAATTGCACCTTCTTACCCTACAGTAGAAGAGTTACAGCAGGCAATGGATCTGTTTTGTGTATGTGTGAAGAAAGCAGGAATTGAAAAACTGTTAGAACAGGCATAAGATTTATGCATCGTTAAGAAATATTATGAGGAGTATTCTTTATCAAAGATGATAAGGAGTATTCCTCATTTAATTTTGTAATGATATCATTTGATTTTGAAATACAAATTCAAAGATTGTATCTGTACAATTAACACGTTGATGTGATAAAATAAAAATGTTTATTCGTAAAACAACAAAAAAGGAGTTGATTACATGAAATTTACAAAGATGCACGGTTGTGGCAATGACTACGTATATGTAAACTGTTTAGAAGAAAAGATCAATAACCCGAATAAAGTGGCAAAATTTATCAGTGACCGGCATTTTGGAATTGGTTCTGATGGAATGATCTGTATCTGTCCGTCAGATAAGGCTGATTTTAGAATGGCCATGTATAACTCTGATGGTTCTGAGGGAGCCATGTGCGGAAATGGTGTCCGCTGTATCGCGAAATATGTCTATGACTATGGACTGACAGATAAAACAACGATTACGATCGAGACAAAAGGCGGGATCAAAGAATTAGATCTTACCGTAGAAGATGGCAAGGTAACATGGGTAAAGGTTGATATGGAAGCACCGATTACAAAAGCTTCTCAGATTCCTGCAATCTATGACGATCTTGAGGAAGTGATCGATCAGCCAGTGATCGTTGATGGCAAAGAATACAATATCACATGTATTTCGATGGGGAATCCTCACGGAGTTGTGTTTGTAGATTCTGTAGCAGATATCGACATTGAGAAGATTGGACCAAAGTTTGAAAACCATCCAATGTTCCCGGATCGTGTGAATACAGAATTTATTGAACTTGTTGATGATGAAACAATCAAGATGCGTGTATGGGAGAGAGGTGCAGGAGAAACTCTTGCCTGTGGTACAGGAGCCTGTGCAAGTGCCTATGCATCTTATCTGAATAAGAAAACAGGAAAGAAAGTCTTAGTACATCTCTTAGGTGGAGATCTTCAGATTGAATATGATGAAGAGAAGAATACGATCTTTATGACAGGACTAGCAACAACGGTATTTGACGGAGAGATCGATCTTACAGGAATTGACGATTAAGAGTACAAAGACAGAAGAATTATTGGAGATAGAACATGATTTTAAAAGAGTTATTAGAACGTTCAGAATATACCCTCGTACAGGGAAGTGTGGATACAGAGATTTCCACATTAGTATATGATTCAAGAAAGATTGAAAAAGGCAGCGTATTCGTATGTATCAGCGGAGCAGCTTTTGACGGCCATAAGTTTGCAGCGCAGGCAGCCGAACTTGGTGCAGCAGCGATCGTTGTAGAGAAAGATGTGGAAGTACCAGAAAGTCTGACAGTTATTAAGTTTGATAACACAAGACTGGCTCTGGCAGAGATGTCAGCAGCATACTTTGGATATCCAGCAGAAGAGTTAACAACAATTGGTATTACAGGAACCAAAGGAAAGACAACAACAACTTATATGATCCGTGCAGTCTTAGAACACGCAGGACAGAAGACAGGACTGATCGGAACGATCGAGACGATCATCGGAGATGAAAGAATTCCATCTGTCAATACAACACCAGAATCTTACATCGTACAGGAATCTTTCCGTAAGATGGCAGATGCAGGACTTCAAAATGTTGTTATGGAAGTGTCCTCTCAGGCATTGATGCTTCATAGAACAAGTGGATTTGAATTCGATTATGGAATCTTTACAAATCTTGCAGAAGATCATATCGGTGAGAATGAGCATAAAGATATGGATGATTATATCCATTGCAAGAGTTTATTATTTAAACAGTGTAAACAGGGAATCGTCAATGGGGATGATGACTATGTAGAAAGAATCATCAAAGACCATACATGTGCGATCGAAACTTATGGAATGAAAGACACAAACGATGTCTACGCAGAGAATATTACAAGAATTCAGGAACCTGGATACCTTGGGGTTGCATATGATCTCAAAGGAAAACAGGAATACAACGTACATGTAGATATTCCTGGAGACTTTACAGTCTATAACTCACTGGCAGCAATCTCTCTTTGCCGTCATATGGGAATTGTTAAAGAAGATGTATTATCCGCATTGAATACAATCCAGGTCAAAGGACGTTTAGAGATCATCAAGACTCCGGGAGATTATACATTAATGATCGACTATGCGCATAATGCAATGAGTCTTGAAAGTCTGTTAACAACAATCCGCAAATATAATCCAAAGAAGATCTACTGTTTATTTGGATGTGGTGGAAACCGTGCGAAAGCAAGACGTTATGAGATGGGAGAAGTATCTTCAAAACTTGCAGATCTTACAGTTGTAACATCTGATAACCCAAGAAATGAAGAACCAATGGATATCATCAATGACATTTTGATCGGTGTTCATAAAGCAGATGGAGAATATGTGACAATTCCGGATCGTAAAGAAGCGATCAAATATTGTATGGAACATGCCGGAGCAGGAGATATCGTTATCCTTGCAGGAAAAGGACATGAAGATTATCAGGAGATCAAAGGTGTCAAACATCATATGGATGAGAGAGACCTGATTCAGGAAATCATCGAAGGAAGATAGAATATCTGTCTTTTGAAATATAAAGAAACAAAGGAGAATTACAAACGTGGAAGCAAGAATTTCAGGAACAACAAAATTATTCGGACTGATCGGTTCACCAGTTTCACATTCCGCATCACCAGCGATGCAGAATTACGGTTTTCAGGCATGCGGAGTCGATGGAGCTTATCTTGCCTTTGATATTAAAGAAGAGGAAGTACCAGAATTCATCAAATCCATGCGTCTGTTAAACATTCAGGGATGCAATGTCACAATGCCAAACAAAACAGCAGCAGCTCAGAACATGGATGAATTATCACCAGCAGCAGAACTGATTGGGGCCGTAAACACAATTGTAAACAGAGATGGAAAATTATACGGACATATCACAGATGGTGAAGGTTTCGTTGCAAACTTAAAAGACCACGGAATCGGTGTGGAAGGAAAAGATATCGTAATCTTCGGTGCAGGTGGAGCAGCAACAGCCATTCAGGTACAGTGTGCATTAGACGGAGCAAAATCTATCACAATCTTCAACCCAAGAGATCCATTCTTTGAAAGAGCTGAGAAAATGGTAGAGAAGATCAAAGCCAAAGTACCAGCATGCCAGGTAGAATTATATGATCTGGATGCAAAAGATACAATGCGTGCAAAGATTGATGCAGCAGATATCTTAGTAAATGGAACATTACTTGGAATGAAACCAAAAGAAGATACAACAGTAATCTCCGATACAACAATGTTCCATGAAGGATTAGTTGTAGCTGATGTTGTATACAATCCAGAAGAGACAAGATTCTTAAGAGAAGCAAAAGAACATGGATGTATTACAGTTCCTGGAAAAGGAATGTTATTATGGCAGGGAGTTGCATCTTTCAAATTATTTACAGGAAAAGATATGCCTGTAGATGAAGTGAAAGAAAGATTCTTCCAGGGAGTATAAGATACATAGATTATAATATGGAATCTAAAAGATCAGAAACTGCAAATAAGCAGATTTCTGGTCTTTTTTTCTTGCTGGCTTCATATACTTTATCAGTCTATAAAGGAGGAAACTATGGATCAGTTTAATGTATATAAAGATATGAAGGCAAGAACGAATGGAGAGATTTACATAGGAGTTGTAGGGCCTGTTCGTACTGGAAAAAGTACATTTATCAAACGCTTTATGAATTTGATGGTTTTACCAAATATCGAAAATGAGAATGACAGAAACCGTGCAAATGATGAACTTCCACAGTCATCCAGTGGCAAGACGATCATGACGACAGAGCCGAAGTTTGTCCCAAATGAAGCAGTTTCTATCAAAGTAGAGGGTGGAATTGAATTAAATGTGCGTCTCATCGATTGTGTAGGATATATGGTGGAAGGTGCAACGGGGCATATGGAGGGAGAAGAGGAACGACTGGTAAAAACCCCATGGTTTGATTATGAGATTCCATTTACAAAGGCGGCAGCGATCGGGACGAAAAAAGTTATCACAGAACATTCTACGATCGGGATTGTTGTAACGTGTGATGGATCTTTTGGTGAAATTGATGCAAAACAGTATGAACCTGCGGAAGGAGAAACGATCAATCAACTAAAAGCTTTAAAAAAACCATTTGTAGTATTATTAAATACAATCCATCCGTATTCAGAAAGTACAAAACAATTAGCAGCACAAAAAGAAGAAAAATATGGAACGAAAGTTTTGCCGATAAATCTTGAACAAATGAAAAGAGATGATATTTATCAGATCCTTAAAAATGTATTGATGGAATTTCCAATTTCATCGATTGGTTTTTATGTTCCAAGATGGACGGAAATGCTAAAAAAAGACCATCCGTTGAAAATGGAACTGCTCGAGATGGCAAGGGACGTGATCAATTCTAAGACAACAATGAAAGATATTTATGAAAATGAGGAAAAACAATATGAGTACATAACAGACAGAAAACTGGAATCGGTAGCGATGGATAGTGGAGAGGTGATCATAGCGATAAAAGTCGGAGATTCCTATTACTATGATTTCTTAAGTGAGACAACGGGAATGGAAATTCATAATGAATATGAATTTATTAAGATCATGGGTGAATTGTCAAAGAAAAAGAAGGAATATGAAGAAGTCGGGGAAGCTTTAGCAGCTGTTAAGCAACGTGGATATGGAGTTGTTACACCGACAAAAGAAGAAATTGTATTAGAACAGCCGCAGATTGTAAAGCATGGAAATAAATATGGAGTTAAGATCAAAGCAAGTGCTCCATCAATTCATATGATCCGGGCTAATATATCCACAGAGATAGCTCCGATCGTAGGCGAAGAATATCAGGCAAAAGATCTGATGGAATACATCGAACAGGGATCTGAAAAACCAGGGGAAAGTATGTGGGATGTTAATATTTTTGGAAAAACACTGGAACAGCTTGTTGGAGACGGCATGCAGAGCAAGGCATTAAAAATGACAGATGAAAGCCAGCAAAAGCTTCAGGATACGATGGAAAAGATTATTAATGAGAGCAATGGAGGACTTGTCTGCATCATTATCTAAGAGCATTGACAAACGAAGCGAAAAAGAATATACTTTGATAGACAAAGTGTTTTTTGTTTCATAAATTTTGAAGGTTTATGGAAGATCAAAGAGAAAAAGAAGCGATTAAGATAAGTGGAGTAATTATGTCTGTAAAAATATTAGGAACAGGAAGTTTTCTTCCAGAAAAATCAGTAAGCAACGATGACCTTTCCAAAGTGATGGATACAAGCGATGAGTGGATCTCATCAAGAACAGGAATTCGAAGCAGACACATTTCAATTGAAGATACGACATCAACGATGGCGGTCAAAGCAGCAAAGAAAGCATTAGAGAATGCAGGGATCAGTGCGGAAGAATTAGATCATATTTTTGTTGCAACATTATCAGGAGATCATGCAACACCAAGTACATCTTGTCAGGTGCAGAAAGGAATCGGAGCGGTCAATGCAGTATGCATGGATATCAATGCAGCATGTTCAGGATTTGTGTACGGATTGAATACAGCAATTGCATATGCGAAGGCTGGAATGGGCAAGAAGATGATGATCATTGGAGTAGAGACATTATCTAAGATCCTTGACTGGAGTGACCGAAGTACTTGTGTACTATTTGGAGACGGAGCAGGCTGTGCGATCGTTGAAGCAGATGATTCAAGAGAGATTTATATTGATGCAGGTTCTGACGGAGCAAGAGGAGATGTCCTTACCTGTGAAGAAAGACATTTAAATAATCTTTTAGTCAAAGATGAAACACCAATGCAGCAGGTTGCCATGGATGGTCAGGAAGTGTTTAAATTTGCAGTCCGTATGGTGCCAAAGAGCATTACTAAAGTGCTTGACAAGGCAGGAGTTGACAAAGAGGAAGTTAAATATTTTGTGCTGCATCAGGCGAACAGAAGAATCATTGAGGCAGCAGCAAGAAGATTAAAACAGCCAATTGAGAAGTTCCCAATGAATGTGGATCGATGTGCGAATACTTCATCAGCAACAATCCCAATTCTTTTAGATGAGATGAATCAGAAAGGTATGCTAAGTCGAGGAGACAAGATTGTTTTAAGTGGTTTTGGAGGAGGACTTACATGGGGATCTGTTTATCTCACATGGTAAGAAGATAATAAGTAAGATACGAATGAAAATAAAAATAGTCAGCTTTTATATAAAGAATCAAAGTTGACTATTTTTTTATGCGGTGAAAAAGCAGGAATCATGCAATGCAGGATTCTTTTTGAAACAAAAATATGGTATAATGAGTGGATAAGTACAGGAGGGAATCAATGGAATTACAGTTATGGAGAGAAATGCTCACCCCATATGAGCTGGCAGTAGATGAACTTGTGTTAAAGTTTCGGCATATTATAAGAGAATACAGGAATGTCGGAAGGTATTCACCGATCGAACAGGTTGACGGACGTGTAAAATCAATTTCAAGTATCTTAGACAAGATGCAGAGAAAGAAGATTAATGTCAACGATGTGGAGAAGGAACTGGAAGATATTGCGGGAGTGAGGTTGATCTGTCAGTTTGTGGAAGATATCGATAAGGTTTTAGAAATAATCGAAAGCCGCTCTGATATGGAAATCAAGAGCCACAAAGATTATATTTCACATTCCAAAGACAGTGGATACCGAAGCTATCATGTGATCATTTACTATGAAGTGAATACGATTTATGGGAAGAAACGGATTCAGGCAGAGATTCAGATCAGAACACTTGCAATGAATTTCTGGGCAACCGTAGAACATTCATTGCAGTATAAGTATAAAGGAGATATTCCAAAACATGTAACGGATAAGCTCCTTGTGGCATCCAATGCGATTGATGTATTAGATCATGAGATGTCAACGGTTCGAGATGAGATCATGGATGCACAGAATTCGTTCCGCAAGAAGTCAAATCTTGTATCAGAGATTCTTCATACGATGCAGAATTTATACAAAGTTGCAAATCGTCATGAAGTCTTAAAGATTCAGGATGAATTTTATAAAATATACGAGACAGGAGATATGGAACGCTTAGAGCATTTTAATAAGCAGCTGGATATTATCGCAGAAGGATATCGTGCTCAAAGCATTTCTTAGAAGAGATATGAAATTACCAGAATTATTTGAAGAGAAGATGAGACGCCTCTTAGGGGAGGACTTTGAAGAATACGAGAAGCATTTGGATGATCCGGCATATTATGGGATCAGAGTGAATACGTTAAAGATTTCCGTGGAGGACTTTTTAAAGATCTGTCCATTTAAAGTCACGAAAGTACCTTGGACAGACAATGGATTTTATGTAGACAGGGAAGAAAAACCATCCAAACACCCATATTATCATGCAGGACTTTATTACATTCAGGAGCCAAGTGCGATGACACCAGCTTCTTATCTGCCAGTAGAACCAGGAGACCGTGTACTGGATCTGTGCGGAGCACCGGGTGGGAAGTCAACAGAACTTGGAGCAAAGCTAAAAGGTGAAGGCCTATTAGTATCCAATGATGTCAGCATTTCAAGAACCAAAGCCTTGATCCGTAATATTGAGATGTTTGGAATCAGAAATGATATGATCCTTTGTACAGAAGCAAAATATCTAGTTCCATCAATGACTGGATTTTTCAATAAAATCTTAATTGATGCTCCATGTTCCGGGGAAGGAATGTTTCGAAAAGGAAATAATGAGATCAAGAACTGGCAGCAGAAAGGAAGCGAGCCATATGCCAAGTTACAGCGAGAGATCGTTGATGATGCGATCAAACTGTTAGCACCAGGTGGTATGCTGCTTTATTCTACCTGCACATTTTCACCAGAAGAAAATGAACAGGTGATCGAATATCTGTTAGAGAAGAATGATGATCTTTCCTTAGTGCCGATGAAGATGTGTGAAGGATTTGATCATGGGCACCCAGAATGGACATTAACAGGAAGAGAAGACATCAAACAGTGTATCAGACTATGGCCACATAAGATCAAGGGAGAAGGACATTTCCTTGCACTATTAAAGAAAGAAGACGGACCACAGCCAACATTTAAGTATGAAAAGATCAAGAAAGTCAAACTGACACCAGAGACCGAAGAATTTTTCAAACACTGTAAGATGGATATTGACTGGAGTCATGTCAGAGAACATCAGGGAAAATTATTCTATTTAAGAGAAGATATTCCAGAGATGAAAAAGGTCAGAGTTTTAAGAAAAGGGCTTTATTTAGGAGAGATGAAGAAAGGAAGATTCGAACCAAGCCAGTCCTTTGCGGTAGCGTTATCTGCAGATGAGTATGATCCATACCTTTCTTTTGATATCAATGATGAGAACACGATCAAATATTTAAAATGCGAAACTTTAGATGTAGATACGAACACGGATGGAGTTCATCTGGTTGGAACAAATGAATTTCCACTGGGATGGGCGAAGATCAAAAAAGGGAGACTTAAGAATAAATATTCTTCCAGCTGGAGATGGTTATAATGGCAAAGAAAACCAGATTAGATAAATTTTTGTGCGACAGTTTAAATATTACAAGAAAAGAAGCAGTCAAAAAAGGAAAAGTTACGATCAATGGGGAAGTAGTGAAGAAACCAGAGTGTAAACTGGATGCAGATGATGATCAAGTGGAATTTGAGCATCAGCCGGTTATATTTGAACAGTTTCATTATCTGATGCTTCATAAACCGCAAGGCGTTGTCTCTGCGACGAAGGACAATCACGATAAGACAGTGATCGATCTGATCCATGAAGACTTTAAAGATAAACTTTTCCCGGTCGGCAGACTCGACAAAGATACCGAAGGACTGCTGCTTCTTACAGATGATGGAATGCTTGCACATGAATTACTTTCTCCGAAGAAACATGTGGATAAAGTATATTTTGCAAAAGTAGCTGGCAGATTTACAGAAGAAGAGATTAAGAGATTTAGGGAAGGTTTGGATATTGGCAATGGAGAGAAGGCAAAAGAAGCATTTCTTGAGATATTGAAGGCAGGAGAAGATCAATCTGAAGTTCTTATCACGATCACGGAAGGCAAGTTTCATCAGGTAAAGCGTATGGCAAAAGCCGTCGGAAGTGAAGTGTTATATTTAAAAAGATTGTCTATGGGACCCTTAAAACTGGATGAGGAATTAGAGATTGGAACATACAGGAGATTAAGCGCGGAAGAGCTACACAAACTAAAGGAGCATACAGATGTTAGAAAATAAAAAAGCAGTGATCTTTGATCTTGATGGGACATTAGTTGATTCTATGTGGATCTGGAAGGAGATTGATATCCGTTTCCTTGGAAAATATGGACTTGAAGTTCCTAAAGGATTAAACGACGAACTGGAAGGATACAGTTTTCATGAAACAGCTGTTTATTTTAAACAAAGATTTGAACTTCCACTTACGATCGAAGAGATCATGGAAACATGGAATCATATGGCTTCTGAGATTTATATCAATGAGATCCGCTTAAAAGATGGAGTCAAAGAATTCATTGATCTGTTAAAAAAACGGAATATGAAGCTTGGGATCGCAACAAGCAATTCAAGAAAGCTTGCGAAAGACTGTTTAAGATCCAATGGAATTTTGGATGCGTTTGATTATATCTGTACATCTGATGAAGTTCCAAGAGGCAAGCCAGAGCCGGATGTTTATCTGCATGCTGCAAAGATGATCGATACCAGACCAGAAGATGCATTGGTATTTGAAGATATTCCATATGGACTTTTGGCAGGAAAGCGCGCTGGAATGGAAGTGTGTGCAGTCGAAGATCCGTATTCCCAAGGATCAGTCAAAGAAAAGAGAGAAATTGCAGATTATTATATTAATACATATTATGATATACTAGATGGAACCTATGAGACATTAAAGAGATAAAAGATGCCATAAGAAAGGGTGATCACATGAGAAATAATATCGCACTGGTAACCGGAGCATCCTCCGGAATGGGAAAAGAATTTGTCCGTGAGATTGCAAAGAAATACAAAGGACTCGATGAAATCTGGGTGGTTGCAAGAAGAAAAGACAGACTAAGAGAATTAAAGAAAGAAATCATCGGAACAAGAGTCCGTATTCTTCCATTAGATCTTATGGAAGAAAAAAGTTTTGAACGACTTAAAAAAGCTCTTGAAAAAGAACAGCCAGATGTAAGAATTTTAGTGAATGCTTCGGGATATGGAATTTCTGGTTCTTTTGAGTTTGGGACACAAGAAGATGCATCTGGAATGGTCCGTTTAAATTGCGAAGCACTCACAAGGGTAACTTATCTGGTGCTTCCATATTTAAGAAGGGGATCTTTTATCTATCAGATAGCATCGTCTGCTGGATTTGCGCCACAGCCGGGCTTCGCAGTTTATGCAGCAACCAAAGCATATGTGAAAAGCTTTTCGATTGCATTGCGCCAGGAATTAGCATGGAGAGAGATTAAGGTGATCGCTGTATGTCCAGGACCAGTAAAGACAGAGTTTTTTGATCGTGCATACGAACAGGAAGAAATGAAATTTTATAAAAGATTCGTGATGGCTAATCCAAAGAAAGTTGTAAGAAAAGCAATTCGTGATGCGAGAAGAAACAAAGCGGTATCGGTATATGGAGTGACCATGAAGATAACAAGAATGATCTGCAAACTTCTTCCTGGAAAATGGATCGCAAAAATCATGGATAAGTAAGGATATAAGATGAGAGAATTAAACATAACGACAAGAGAAGAAGGACAGAGATTAGATAAGATTCTTTCGAAATATTTAAATAAAGCTCCAAAGAGTTTTGTATACAAGATGCTTCGAAAGAAAAATATCAAGTTAAATGGCAAAAAAGCAACTGGGAATGAAAAATTAACCAAAGGAGATCAAGTTTGTATCTACCTTGCGGAAGATACGATCAATAAGTTCAGAGAAGAAGTAAAAGCCGGAAAACAAAAGCTGAAGCTTGATATTTTATATGAAGATGATAACGTCATTATGGTGAATAAACCATGGGGAATCTTATCCCAGAAATCAAAACCAGAAGATATTTCAATCAATGATCAGATCATTCCATATGCAGTGAATAAAGGACTGATCAGTGAAAAGGAATTACAAGTAGTAAAACCTTCTATCTGTAATCGTTTAGACCGCAATACAACTGGAATCATCATCTGTGGGATTTCAATGGAAGGTCTGCAGACAATGGCAGAGATGTTAAAGAACAGGGATATGCACAAGTATTATCTTTGTATTGTCAAAGGTAAATTAGACAGATCACAGAAGGTCAGTGCCTATTTAAGAAAAGATGAGAAAACAAATAAAGTAACTGTTTCAAAACAAAAGATCCCAGAAGGGAATTACATTGAAACAGCTTATGAACCTGTGATGTCAAACGATGAATTTACATTATTGAAGGTAAAACTTATCACAGGAAAGACGCATCAGATCCGCGCACACCTTGCAAGTATCGGACATCCGTTGATCGGTGATTTCAAATATGGAGACAAGAAGATTAATCAGGAGATGAAACAGAGATTTGGATTAAAAGACCAGCTGCTTCACTGCAGGGAAATCGTATTTCCAAAAGATATGAAGACATGCAGCAATCTGTCAGGAAAGAAGATACAGGCACCACTTCCAAAACGATTTGAGACGATCAAACAGGAACTGTTCGGGAGAGAGGCATAATGGCGGAAGATAAATGGAACGTAAAAGGACTTCGAGGTTCTGTTCTGGAAGAACTGATCAATTATACGAACGAAAAATACCGACAGCAAAAACTTGCGCTGGTTCAAAAGATACCGACATCGATCAAACCAGTAAGATTTGACAAGACAAAACGTCATATCACACTTGCTTATTTTGACCAGAAAAGTACGGTGGATTATATAGGAGTGGTACAGGGGATTCCAATCTGCTTTGATGCAAAGGAATGTGCCAAAGATGTATTCCCACTTCAGAATATTCATGAACATCAGGTAGAGTTTATGAGGCAGTATGAAGAACAGGGTGGTATTAGTTTCTTATTGATCTATTTTACATCAAGACACGTTTGCTATTATATGTCGTTTCAGGAGATGATAAAGTACTGGAATCGTGCAAAAGAAGGCGGAGTCAAGCATTTTAAATATGAAGAATTAGATATTGGATTTTTTGTTCCGTTAAAGCAGGGGATGATCCTTCATTATCTGGAATGTCTGCAGAAAGTTTTAGCACAAAAAGATCAAGAAGATTCGTGTCGAAAAGATTGACGAAAAGATAAATTTTGCGTATAATATAACATTGACGAAAAAGAAAACCTGTGGATGTTAACCACAGAGTAGAAAAGGATAGATTTTATGATCAGAAGCATGACAGGATTTGGACATGGGGAAGTGTCCAATGACAAGAATCAGAAAGTCACAGTGGAGATGAAATCCGTCAACCACAGATATTGTGATATTTCATTAAAACTTCCCAAGAAATTAGCCATGTTTGAGGCGAATATCCGTAATATCATGAAAGAATACGCAAGCCGTGGAAAGATTGATATTTATGTATCTTATGAAGATCTGTCAGAGACAGCGGTAAGCCTTCATTATAATCAGGCAATGGCTGCAGAGTATATGCAGGTATTTAAGAAGATGCAGGAAGATTTTGGTATTGAGACAAAGATCACTGCGGAAGCACTTGCCAAGTATCCAGAAGTTGTAACGCTTGAAGAAGTACAGCAGGATGAAGAAGTATGGTGGGAGCTGTTAGAGGCAGCCCTAAGACAGGCAGCAGAGAAATTTGTAGAGACAAGAACGATCGAAGGAGCAAATCTTAAGAAGGATCTGCTGGGCAAATTAGATCAGATGGCAGCAGATGTAGCATTTATTGAGAAACGTTCTCCACAGATCATTGCAGAATACAGAGCTAAATTAGAAGAGAAAGTCAAAGAATTTTTAGAAGACTCAACAATCGAAGAGAACAGGATCGCTGCAGAAGTTACATTATATGCAGATAAGATTGCGGTTGATGAAGAGATCGTAAGACTGCAAAGTCATATCAGTTCTATGACAGATGTGTTAGAAAGTGATGAAAGCGTCGGAAGAAAGCTTGATTTCATGGCACAAGAGATGAACAGAGAAGCAAATACGATCTTATCAAAATCAAGTGATGTTGATCTTGCAGATCATGCGATCGAACTGAAGACGAATGTTGAGAAAGTAAGAGAACAGATTCAGAACATAGAGTAAGAAGAACATAGAATAAGATAAGAAGGGAAAGATCATGGAGAAGAGAGGTTCATTAATGGTACTGTCTGGATTTTCCGGTGTCGGAAAAGGAACAGTAGCGAAGAAACTGGTAGAAAAATACGGATACAGCTTATCAATTTCCGCAACGACAAGAAAACCAAGAGAAGGGGAAGTCGATGGGAGAGAGTATTTTTTTAAGTCCGTAGATGATTTTAAAAATCTGATCGATTATAATGGATTTATCGAGTATGCCAGATATGTGGACAATTATTATGGAACGCCAAGAAAGTTTGTGGAAGAGGAACTTGCAGCAGGACATAATGTGATCTTGGAGATTGAGGTACAGGGTGCATTCAATATTAAGAAACAGTATGAAGATGCATTACTGATCTTTATCACAGCCCCAAGTGCCGCAGCGATCAAAGAACGTCTGGTGGGAAGAGGAACAGAATCCGAAGAAGTGATCAACAAACGTATCAACCGTGCCAAAGAGGAATCAGAAGACATGGACAAATACGATTATATTGTGATCAATGACCAGGTGGAAGATTGTGCGGACCGAATTCATGCCATTGTACAGGCAAAAGACTGCCTGCTTGGAAATAATCTTAAATTTATAGAAGAAACTAAAAAAGAATTAGAACAACTATAGGAGGAATTATTATGTTACATCCATCATATACAGAATTAATGAAAGTTATCAACGGTGACAGCGAAGAAGAGAAAGTTATCTCAAGCCGTTACTCTATCGTACTTGCAAGTGCTAAGAGAGCAAGACAGATCATCGCAGGAGATATGCCATTAGTAGAAGAAAAAGATGGTGCAAAACCATTATCCACAGCCGTTGAAGAACTTTGGGAAGAAAAGGTTAAGATTCTCGGAGACGACGAAGAAGCAGAAGAATAGAAATAGTAAGGAAAACAAAACAGGGTGCTTAGGAATTCCTAAACACCCTTATTTGTACAGACAGGGAGTTTTTTATGGATTTTATTTTATTACTTAAAACCGTATTACTTGGAATTGTTGAGGGAATTACGGAATGGCTGCCAATCAGTAGTACAGGACATTTGATCCTGGCAGATGAATTTATCAAGTTAAACATGACAAGTGACTTTAAGGAAATGTTTGACGTTGTGATCCAGCTAGGTGCGATCATGGCAGTCGTTGTTTTATATTTTCATAAACTAAACCCATTTTCACCAAAGAAGAATCACAGGGAGAAGATGGATACGATTGTTTTATGGACAAAAGTAATTCTTGCAGTATTTCCAGCAGCGATCATTGGTGTTTTATTCGACAATTGGCTGAATGCTCATTTTTATAATCCACCAGTTGTTGCAGCAATGCTGATCATCTATGGTATTTTATTTATCATTATTGAGAATCGTAACAAACGAAGCAGAAGAAGACCGATGAATGATCTTTCCAGATTATCTTATACAATGGCACTTGGAATCGGAGTATTTCAGGTATTGGCATTAATTCCAGGTACATCAAGATCCGGAGCAACGATCCTTGGAGGAATCTTACTTGGATGTTCAAGAACTGTTGCAGCCGAATTCTCATTTTTCTTAGGAATTCCGGTAATGTTTGGAGCCAGTCTGTTAAAGATCGTCAAATTTGGTCTTGCATTTACATCAACAGAGCTGATCGTACTGATCGTAGGAATGGTTGTATCTTTCCTTGTATCAATCGTAGCGATCAAGTTCTTACTTGGATATATTAAGAAGAATGACTTTAAAGCATTTGGTGTATACCGAATCATACTCGGTCTGTTAGTGATTGTGTATTTTGCATTCATCAAATAAGGAGTTTGTAAAGAATGGATAAGAATTTATTTCTAAAGAATATGGAAGAGATGATCGCCATTGCAAAGACGAATGGAAATCAGATTGACCACAAAGAATTATTAGACTATTTTAGTGATTATGACTTAAACGAGGAAGCAAAGAAACTTCTGATCGCAAGTTTTATAGAAGCTGGAATCCGTGTTCTTGGTGTGGATGAAGCAAAGATCGTTGCGGAAGAGGAGGCAGAGGCGAAAGCTGATGTTTCAGAAGAAGAGCAGGGAGCAATTCGTTTTTATGAGGAAGAATTAAGCCAGATGGATCTTCCAGGAGAAGAAGAACAAAAAGAACTGATCACAGCATGGCTTTCCGATAGAGGAGATGGAGAAGCAGTGATCGAAAGCTTTCTCCCACAGATTCTTGAAATCGCAAGAAATCATATGGGAAAAGGTGCCTTATTTGGAGATCTTGTACAGGAAGGTAACATTGGACTATTAGAAGCAATGGCAATCTATCAGGGCAATGATGCCCAAGGCTTTCTTGCACATGCCAAAAGTGCGGTGGAAGATTCCATTCTGGATGCGATCGCAATGCAGAGAGGTTCTGACAGTGTCGGAGAGGCAATGGCGATCAAAGCAAATCGTTTGGATGATGCATCTACATTTTTATCAAAAGAACTTGGAAGAGAACCAAAGATTGAAGAATTAGCGAAGTATCTTTCTATGACAGAAGAAGAGGTGAGAGAGGTCATGAAGATTTCTCTGGATGCACTTTCTGTTATGGAAGCAGATATCAAGCAGTCATAGAAGAATCCTTAGTGTTAGCAGAGGGGAGGCTGATCTTATGAATATCAGACAAAAGCAGGAACAGACGGAACTAAGGCTGTTAAGCCCGTATGCGACACGAAGTATGGATACAAAAGGAAGAAGAAAGCCGGAAATGGAATGCGAGATACGGACCTGTTTTCAAAGAGACAGAGACCGGATCTTGCATTGCAAGGCTTTTCGCCGTTTAAAAGACAAGACACAGGTGTTTTTATCACCAGTGGGAGATCATTACCGGACAAGACTAATGCATACACTTGAAGTGTCACAGAATGCAAGAACGATCGCAAAGGCATTGGATCTTAATGAGTCCTTAACGGAAGCGATCGCCTTGGGACATGATCTCGGGCATACACCATTTGGTCATGCAGGAGAACGAGTATTAAATGAAATGAATCCGAATGGATTTAAACATAACCGGCAAAGCGTACGGGTTGCACAGTATCTGGAGAAGAATGGCGAGGGATTAAATCTCACATGGGAAGTATTAGACGGCATGGAAAATCATTCAATGAAAAGTATGCCGCACACCTTGGAAGGAAAAATCGTCCGTCTGGCAGATAAGATTGCGTATATCAATCATGATATTGATGATTCTGTGCGCGCCAAAGTCTTGAGAGAAGAAGATCTTCCAAGGGAATACACAGATGTGCTTGGAACGACATATCGTGAGCGAATCAATACAATGGTTTTAGATATTGTAAAGCACAGCGAAGGAATCAATGATATTGTGATGTCGCAGGAGATAAGAGATGCGATGACAGGGCTTCGAAGTTTTATGTTCCAGAGAGTATATGAGGAACCGAATACGAAGAAAGAAGAAGAGAAGATCAAGAATATCATTGGACCATTATACGAATATTATCTTCATCACATTGATGAACTTCCAGTGTATAACCAGAAGATGATCAATACGAGAGAAGACAGGGAACAAGCGGTCTGTGACTATATTGCAGGGATGACGGATCACTTTGCGATTGAACAGTATACAGATATTTTTATTCCAAAATTTTTTATGTAAAAATAAAGGAAAATAAAAAAAGATGTAGAATAATATATTATAGAGGGATTTTTTAAGGAGGGACAAGCATTGATTTACGGAGAAGAAATCATAGAAGAGGTGCGAAGCCGGAATGATATAGTAGATCTCATCTCCACTTATGTGCCGCTAAAGAAAAAAGGAAGTTCTTATTTCGGATTGTGCCCATTTCACAATGAAAAATCACCCTCTTTTTCTGTAAGCAGAGATAAACAGATGTATTATTGTTTTGGATGTGGGGCAGGCGGAAACGTCTTTACTTTTTTGATGGAATATGAGAATTTTACTTTTCCGGAAGCATTAAAGTATCTTGCAGAACGTGCAGGAATGGAACTTCCAGAAGAGGAACTGAATGAAGAAGCCAAGCGGGCAATGGATGCGAAAGCCAGACTTCGGGAGATGAATAAGCTTTCTGCCAATTATTTTTATTATCTGCTTCACAGCAAACGAGGACAGAAAGGGCTTGCTTATTTAAAAGACCGTGGCATTACAGATGAGACGATCAAGAGATTTGGGCTTGGTTACGCAGATATTTATAATGATGATCTGTATCGTTTCCTGAAGAGTAAGGGATACAGTGATGAAGATTTGAAAGATTCTGCACTTGTAACGATCGATGAGAGGCGTGGCGGAAGTGATAAGTTTTGGAACAGAGTTATGTTTCCAATCATGGATGTCAACAATCGAGTGATCGGTTTTGGTGGCAGAGTCATGGGAGATGGGTCGCCCAAATATTTAAATTCAAAAGAAACCACATTATTCGATAAAAGCCGTAATCTCTATGGATTGAATTTTGCAAGAAGTTCAAGAAAGAAAGAGATTATTTTATGTGAGGGATACATGGATGTCATATCCATGCATCAGGCAGGATTTACGAATGCAGTAGCAGCACTTGGAACTGCATTTACAAGCGGACATGGAACACTGCTTAAACGTTATACAGAGAATGTTATACTTTCATTTGACAGTGATGAAGCCGGACAGAGAGCAATTTTACGTGCAATTCCGATTCTTAAGGAAGCGGGACTGACTGTCCGTGTACTGGATCTTAAGCCATACAAAGATCCGGACGAGTTTATCAAAGGATTAGGAAGCGAAGCACTAGAAGAAAGAATAAGAAAAGCAACCAGCAGTTTTATGTTTCAGGTAAAAGTTGCTGCAGGAAGATATGATCAGAACGATCCAGAGGAGAAGACAAAATTCCAGCATGAAGCGGCAAAGCTGCTTTCAACGATTGAGGAACGTCTGGAACGTAAGAATTATATTGACGCTGTATCAAGAGAATATTATATTGATGCAAAAGATCTGGAAGAATTGGTTAATTATTATGGAACTTCTGGATATGCAACAGCACAAAGGCAGCAAAATACACCAAAACAGCCGGAGAGAAGACTGCAGCAGAGCGAAGCAAAAGAAGAAAAGAAAAAGCAGCCGCAGAAACTTCTGCTCACATGGATGGTCAATGAGCCACAGTTATTCGAGAAATTGAAGGGAATCATCGGACCATATGATTTTTATGAACAGATTTATCATGGAGCGGCATTACTGCTGTTTAAACAATATGAAGAAGAAAACGCAGTAATACCAGGAAAGATATTAAATCAATATACAGATCTTAATGATCAGAAGAAGATCGCAGAATTATTTAATACGACATTGAAGATCAGTCCGTCACCAGAGGATCGCAATAAAGCGTTGAATGATATTGTGCGAAGAGTGAAAGAAGATAGTATTGAACAACAGATGAACGCAACAAATGATATTTTGAAATGGCAGGATTTGATCAAGGAGAAAGCAAACCTTGCAAAACTGCATATTTCATTATAGGTTGGTTAAAATAGGAAGAGAAGAAAGGGACGAATTATGGAAGGTACAATGGAACAGTTCACCGAGAAACTTGCAGGACTGGTGGAATTAGGAAAAAAGAATAAGAACTTTTTGGAGTATGCACAGATTGATTCATATTTCAAAGATATGAAACTGACTTCTGATATGATGGAAGCAATTTATGATTATCTGGAACAGAATGGAATCGATGTACTTACTCTTGCCGCAGTTGCAGACGATGATGACGATCTTGATGATCTTGACGATACATTAGAGGATGAGACAGAGATTGCCGTTCCTGATGGTGTCAGCATTGAAGATCCAGTTCGTATGTACTTAAAAGAGATCGGTAAAGTACCGCTTCTTAGTGCAGATGAAGAGATCAAACTTGCACAGAGAATGGAAGAAGGGGATGAAGCAGCCAAGAAGAAACTTGCTGAGGCAAACCTTCGTCTGGTAGTAAGTATTGCAAAACGTTATGTTGGACGTGGAATGCTCTTCCTTGATCTGATTCAGGAAGGTAACTTAGGTCTGATCAAAGCCGTGGAGAAATTCGATTACCGCAAAGGATACAAATTCAGTACTTATGCGACATGGTGGATTCGTCAGGCGATTACAAGAGCAATTGCCGATCAGGCAAGAACGATCCGTATTCCAGTGCATATGGTAGAAACAATCAATAAACTGATCCGTGTATCCAGACAGCTTCTTCAGGAACTTGGAAGAGAACCATCTCCAGAAGAAATCGCAGCAGAGATGGATATTCCAGTTGAGAGAGTTCGTGAAATCTTAAAGATTTCTCAGGAACCAGTATCATTAGAGACACCAATCGGTGAAGAGGAAGACAGCCACCTTGGAGATTTCATTCAGGATGAGAATGTACCAGTGCCTGCGGATGCAGCAGCTTTCACTTTACTGAAAGAACAGTTAGATGAAGTGCTTGGAACATTAACAGAGAGAGAACAGAAAGTATTAAGATTACGTTTTGGATTAGATGACAGCAGAGCCAGAACACTTGAGGAAGTCGGAAAAGAATTTAACGTTACAAGAGAACGTATTCGACAGATCGAGGCAAAAGCACTGCGTAAGTTAAGACATCCAAGCCGCAGCAGAAAATTAAAAGATTATTTAGATTAAGGTATGATTATGGAATTATCAAATAGATTAGAAACGATCGCATCATTTGTCACAGAAGGTTATGTGGTGGCAGATATCGGGACAGACCACGGATACATACCAATCTATTTAACAAGTAATGGAAACTGCCCGAAAGCATATGCGATGGATGTAAATAAAGAACCATTAAGCCGTGCAAAAGCACATATTGAAGAAGAGAATGCAGGAGAAGCCATTTCCTGCATTCTTTCTGATGGATTACATGAATTACCAAAAGATACTGTAGATTCCGTTGTGATCGCAGGAATGGGAGGAGACTTAGTTGTAAGGATTTTAGAACAGGATTTTGACAAATTAGCAAATGTCAAAGAACTGATCTTATCTCCACAGTCTCATTTAGAAAGAGTACGACATTTCTTAAATGATCACAGATTTCGCATTCTAGAGGAAGAATTCTTAAAAGAAGATGGAAAATATTACGTTGTGATCCGTGCTGTTCATGGCAAACAGCACTATGATAAAGAATGTTTCTACCGCTTTGGTGAAGAATTGATTCTTGCAAAACATCCAGTACTTCTTGAATATCTGGATCAGGAATATGTAAAATATTCAAAGATTAAAGAAAGTCTTACCGATGAATCAAAAGAACATATTAAAAGACGTAAGGAAGAAGTAGAAGATTTACTGGGAGATATCACGGAGGCACTTTGTTATTATGAATTGTAGAGAACTAGTTAATCTTTTGGAGAAGGAAGTACCCTTAGAGACAGCAGAAAGCTGGGATAATCCAGGATTTCTTGTTGGAGATAAAGAAAAAGAGATCAAAAAGGTTTTAGTTGTTCTGGATATTACAAATGAAGTTGTTGAATATGCAATCAAAGAGCATGTAGATTTTATCCTTGCACATCATCCAGTGATTTTTTCAAAGATCAACAGATGTACCAGTGATGATTTCCTTCAGAATAAGCTTTTGAAACTGATCAGTCATGGAATCTGTGCATATGGAATGCATACTTGCTATGATGTATGCAGAATGGGAGACCGCATGGTAGAACGTCTGGGACTTAACAGCCCATGTGGACCTGTAGAAGATAGTGTATCTAACAATGAAAAGGCACAGGGAAAAGGAATCGGTATCACAGCATGCATCAAAGAAGATGTAACCGTTGGAGAATATGCAAAGAAAGTCAAAGAAGCATTTTCACTGGACAGTGTAATGGTATTTGGTGATCCAGATACGAAGATATCAAAGATCGCAATTGTTCCGGGATCAGGAAGAAGCATGATCGGTCAGGCAAAGCAGACAGGAGCAGATGTATTCATAACTGGAGATATCGGACATCACGAAGGACTTGATGCTGTTGATATGGGAATGTGCGTGATCGATGCAGGACATTACGGATTAGAACATGTATTTATTGACGATATGAAGCAATTACTTTGTGATCAGACAGAAGATCTTGAGGTGATCACATATAAAGCAGGAAGTCCATATAAAGTTTTTTAAATAAATTTGTTTATTGATAAAAGAGAAAGAAGTGATGGCATATGATCAAAGTTACAGCAGGTCAGACCATTTATGAAGTAAAAGAGGGAACAACGCTTGCCGAGTTTGCAAAGCGGCTGCAAAAACAAGAGGAACCAGTGATCCTTCTCGCTTACATGGATGGAAAATTAACAGAATTATTTGCACAGATCAAAAAAGATTGTCATGTACGTTTTGTTACATTGAAAGAACAGGCAGGGTATATGGCGTATAAACGTACAGCAACCTTTATGTTTTTAAAGGCATGTGAAGATTTTCTTGGAAAAGGTAAGAGTACGAAGATAGCAATTGATTACTCCATTGGAAATAGTATCTTTTGTGATTTTTCTTCCATAGATCAGACAGTTGATGATAAATTCGCACATTCCATTCAAAAACGAATGGAGCAGCTGTATGAGGCAGATTTACCAATTACAAAAAGATCACTGGATACAGATCAGGCATCAAGATATTTTGACAGTGTTGGCCTCAAAGGCAAGAGAGAACTGTTTAAATTCCGCAGAGAATCAAAGACAAATATTTATTCTCTGGATGGATATGATAATTATTTTTACGGGTATATGGCACCATCAACAGGGTACATTCCAGCATTTTTGGTATCACCATATGAACATGGTGTGGTATTGCAAATTCCAAAACGCAAGCAGACCGAACAGATCGTTCCGTTTACACCACAGCCAAAACTGTTCCATGTGATGCAAAGATCGAGAGAATGGACAAAAACGATGGGAGTCGATACGGTTGGGGCATTAAATGATGAGATCACATATGGTAATATCAACCATCTGATCTTATTACAGGAAGGCTTACAGGAGAAACTTCTTGCAGATATCGCAGATGAGATCGTAAACAAGAATAAGCGGATCATTTTGATCGCAGGACCTTCATCTTCTGGAAAGACAACATTTTCTCATAGATTGTCGATTCAGTTAGAGATTGCTGGATTAACGCCGCACCCAGTTTCCATGGATGATTATTTCTTGGATAGAGAATTATCTCCAAGAGATGAAAATGGTAATTATAATTTTGAAACGATCGCATCTCTTGATGTAGATCTGTTGACAAAACATATCAATCAGCTGTTAAATGGCGAAGAAGTTGATGTCCCAAGCTACAATTTTATTTCTGGAAAAAGAGAGTATCATGGACATAAATTAAAGATTGGGCAAAAAGATGTCCTCGTTATGGAAGGAATTCATGGATTAAACGGAACTCTCACGAATGAGATTCCAGAAGATGCCAAATACAGAATCTATGTCAGTGCATTAAATCAGATCAACTTGGATGAACATAACAGAATACCAAGTTCCGACGGAAGATTATTGCGAAGAATCGTAAGAGATGCTATGACAAGAGGAAATGATGCCAGAGAGACAATCTCAAGATGGGATTCTGTAAGAAAGGGAGAAGAAGACAATATTTTCCCATATCAGGAAGAAGCAGATGTGATGTTTAACTCTGCACAGGTCTATGAGATTGCAGTACTGAAGCAATATGCAGAACCATTGCTTTTTGCGGTTCCAAAGGATTGTCCAGAGTATCAGGAAGCAAAAAGATTATTAAAATTCTTAGAATATTTCTTAAATATTCCAAGCGAAGCCATTCCAAAGACATCTCTTTTAAGAGAATTTATCGGTGGCAGTTGCTTTGAAGTGTAAGATGTGATATAATAGTTGGCGCTTAGTCGGACAAATGGTCGCGCCGTTTCAGACGAAAGGGGAACGGTGAGGAAAGTCCGGGCTTCACAGGGCAGGATGCCGGATAACGTCCGGTAGGGGCAACCCTCAAGCTAGTGCAACAGAAATATACCGCCACGTAAGTGGTAAGGGTGAAATGGTAAGGTAAGAGCTTACCGCCTGACTGGTAACAGGCAGGGCATATGTAAACCTCATCCGAAGCAAGACTGAGATGAAAACGATAGATCGGCCCGATCTGTTTTCAGGTGGGTCGCTGGAGCTTGCTGGTAACAGTAAGTCGAGATAGATGACCATTCAACGACATAACCCGGCTTATCGTCTGGCTAAGCATTATAAGTTAAGAATATCAGAGAAGTTGTAAGAGAAATCTTGCAGCTTCTTTTTTAGTTATAGAAAAAGTCCGATAAATGAAAAGTTAAATAAAATTAAGAAAAATCATTAACAATATATTTTCTTTCAAAAATGACAAAATATTTTGAAAGAATTTGCAGAATTGATATGAAAAGCAATCGAAAATAGTTGTTTTAGTACTGATTGTGAAAGAACTTTCAAAATAACAAAGAAAACTTGAAATTAATTTTAAAACGGATATACTAAAAGTATCGAAAGCGAAAGCAGACAAAGGAGGAAATGAAAATGAATCCAAAGATTGAGAATTTAAAAGGAAAACTGATCGTATCATGTCAGGCACTGCCAGATGAACCATTACACTCTTCTTTCATTATGGGAAGAATGGCACTTGCCGCAAAACAGGGTGGAGCATCAGGAATCCGTGCAAATACACCAGAAGATATCAAAGAAATCAAAACACAGGTTGATCTTCCAGTGATCGGAATCATTAAAAGAAATTATGATGACTGTGAGATTTATATCACACCAAGCATGAAAGAAATTGATGAACTGATGGAAGTAAAACCTGAGATCATCGCATTAGATGCAACGATTTCCAGCCGTCCAAATGGACAGACATTAGATGAATTTTTCCATCAGATCAAGGAAAAATATCCAGACCAGCTGTTAATGGCAGATTGTTCTACCGTAGAAGAAGCATTACATGCAGATGAATTAGGATTTGATTTCATTGGAACAACATTAGTTGGATATACCAAACAAAGCAGTGAACTTAAGATTGAGGAAAATGATTTTGAAATTATAAGAACAATCCTTTCCAAAGTAAAACATCCAGTCATTGCAGAAGGTAATATCAATACACCAGAGAAGTTAAAGAGAGTATTAGATTTAGGAGCATACTGCGCAGTTGTAGGATCAGCGATCACAAGACCACAGCTGATCACAAAAACATTTGCAGATGCGATCAAATAGATAAAAAGGATCATTCGATGGACTACTATGTAAAATCGGTTATACCGATCATTGAATCCAATTATGAAAATTTCACAGCACTGGAAAGAACGATCGCAGATTTCTTTATGAAGAATCAGGAAAAAGTTGATTTTTCAGCCAAAGAAATTGCAAAACGTTTGTTTGTTTCAGAAGCCTCCTTATCGAGATTTGCAAAGAAATGCGGATATCGTGGATACCGGGAGTTCATTTATCAATATGAGGAATCATTTGAAGAGAAAAATAAAGAACTCACGGGACATACAAGGCAGGTTCTGAACACTTACCAGGAACTGTTAAATAAGACATACAGCCTGATGGACGAAGCACAGATCATAAGGATCTGTGAGAAATTAGGACAGGCAAAGAGAGTATTTGTTTGTGGGAAAGGAAGTTCCGGACTCACAGCAAGAGAAATGCGTCTAAGATTTATGAGAATCGGGGTAGATATCAATTCCATTCAGGATCCAGATCTGATGAGAATGCAGGCAGTATTCCAAAAAGAAGGCTGCCTTGTGATCGGAATCAGTATCAGTGGAGAGAGTGAAGATGTATTCTATTTACTCGAGGAATCAAAAAAAAGAGGTGCCGACACCATTTTGATCACTGGAAAGAACAGAGATGACTATGGGGATATCTGTGATGAGTTAGTCTTGATTGCATCAAGAAAATACTTAGATCATGGAAATGTCATCTCACCACAGTTTCCAATCCTGATCATGTTAGACCTGATATATTCCTACTACTTAGAACACGATAAAAAGAAAAAAGAAACTATGCACGATGATACTGTGCGAGCATTAAAAGGAGAAAGAACATGAGAATTATCGAAACAAAAACTTATGAAGACATGAGCAAACAGGCAGCAAACATTATTGCATCCGTAGTCACATTAAAACCAGATTGCATGTTAGGATTAGCTACAGGATCATCACCAATCGGAACATACGAAGAATTAGTGAAAAAATACGAAGCAGGAGAATTAGATTTTTCTGAAGTTACAACAGTAAACTTAGATGAATATAAAGGATTACCAAAAGAAAACGAACAGAGTTACTACTATTTCATGCATGACAATCTGTTTGACAAAGTAAATATCAAACCAGAAAATACACATTTACCAGATGGAACAAACTTAGACAGCGAAGAAGAAGCAGCACGTTACGAAGCATTAGTACAGTCTTTAGGAACAGTTGACCTTCAGCTTCTTGGATTAGGAAGAAACGGACATATCGGATTCAACGAGCCAGGAGACAGCTTTGTAGAGCCAACACATTGCGTAGACTTAAAAGAAAGCACAATTGAGGCAAACAAACGATTCTTCGAATCAGCAGACGATGTACCAAAACAGGCATACAGCATGGGAATCGGAACAATCATGCGTGCGAAGAAAATCTTAGTTGTAGTCAGTGGAGAAGACAAAGCACAGGCATTAAAAGATACAATCTGCGCACCAATCTCTCCAAAAGTACCAGGAACAATCTTAAGATTACATCCAGACGTAACAATCGTAGCTGATGAAGCTGCTATGTCATTAATGAAATAATTTGATGGAATAAGTTTTAATAAGTAGATGAAAACACCATTTTTCTGATATAATTGATTTATCAGGGAAGTGGTGTTTTTGTTGCTTTTATAGGAACGATGTATTTACAAGCAAAATACTAGTTTGAAAGGATTTACTATGCTGTTTACACGTGATAAAAATTTTTATAAAACTTTATTTCATTTAATGGTGGTTGTTGTATTTCAAAATCTGATTGCATACAGCATCAATATGGCAGATAACCTAATGCTAGGCATGTATAGCCAATCATCTCTTTCTGGAGTAGCAACGGTGAATCAGATTCAGTTTTTATTGCAGCAGATGACTCTTGCAATCGGAGATACATTAGTGATCATTGGTTCTCAGTACTGGGGTCAGAGAAATACGAAACCAATTCGTACATTTACAGGGGTTGCACTTGCAACAGGATTATTGCTTGGGTTTATTGTATTTGTGCTTACTACAATATTTCCAAGAGAAATATTAATGCTTTTTACAAAAAAAGAAGGTTACATTATACAAGGAATGGATTATCTTTCATTGATTCGCTTTACATATCCTTTGTTTGTGTTATCTACGATCTTGATGGCGGCACTTCGAAGTGTTGAAACAGTTTCCATCGCATTAAAGGTTTCAATTTTATCTTTGATCGTAGATGTATCAATCAACTATACATTGATCTTTGGAAAATTTGGCTTTCCAGAAATGGGAACGAAAGGTGCAGCAGTTGGCACGTTAGTCGCACGCATTTTGGAATTCGTGATTGTTGTAATGTATTTAATATTTGCCGATCATAAACTGAAATTATTCTGCAAAGATTTCTTTCAGTTTACAAAAGAAGCATTTTCCAGGTTCCTCAAGATTTTATGGCCGTCTTTTCTATCAAATACGTTATGGGCACTTGCAACACCAATCCAAACAGGAATCTTAGGCCGTTTATCCGCAGATGCGATTGCAGCCAATTCAGTTTCGACAACAATGTTCCAGTATTTGAAAGTTATAACAATCGGGGAAGCATCTGCATCTGCCGTATTGATCGGAACAACAATAGGGGAAAACAAAGGAACTGCAAAAGTAAAAGAATACAGTAAAACTTTACAAATCATTTATCTGATCATAGGAAGCATTCTTGGAATTGGATTGTATTTCTTAAGAATTCCATTGTTGTCTTTCTATAATCTGACACAAAATGCATATCAAATGGCAGACCAGATTCTGATCATTCTATCCATTGTCATGGTCGGTATGTCATACCAGATGCCAACAGGAATTGGAATCATTAAAGGTGGTGGAGATGTAAAATATATGATGTATCTGAATCTGATCTCAACTTGGGCGATCGTGATGCCGCTTTCGTTTTTGGGAGCATTTGTATGGAAATTACCAGTACCGTTGGTTGTATTATTGCTGAATTCGGATCAGTTATTTAAATGTATACCAACGTATTTGTATGTGAAGAAGGATAAGTGGATCAAGGTTTTGGTGTGATAATTAGTATCTTGCTATTTACAAACCTAAATGATAAGATGAAACCAATATACAAAAGAATGACAATAAAATTTTGCACTTGTAAAAATCCAGTCACAGAAAGGAGTGTGTTCGAAAATGATCCAAAAGTTAAAACTGCCAATAGGAATTGAAAATTTCCAAGAAATCCGTCAAATGGGGTTTTACTAGAAGGGCGGAATGATATCCTTGCATATGGAATTGCATTTTGTAAGAAAAAATGTAAAGTGGTAGTGGAAAGGCTGTAGATATGAATTCACGAAAGATTGAAATAGAGATATTTAATAAAGAACAATGGCTAAATCAATTGCAACACACTAAGGCAATGAACTTTTTCTTATGAATAATCTAAAAATTTCTGCATATACTCTTTCTTAAAGGAGCGTATGTGACATTGAAGAAGAAAATAGAAATCGCAGCCATCCTATGTTCCATCGGCATCTGCAGCTTTGGACAAAACGTTTTCGCAGGAGAATTTCTAAACCTGCCAGTCCAAACCAATGCCAAAGTAGAACAAGTGGTGCAGACAAGACTTTTGGAAGAACAAAGAGCGTACCTTATGCAGGCGCAGCTTATGACGAAAGTCAATTTAGAACAACAGATTAAAGACAAACCCGTCTACATTCCAAAAACAAAGCATGTAGTCACACAAAGAGAACGATCGATCCTTGAGAGGATCGTAGAAGCAGAAGCAACCGATAAAGATGAAAAAAGCAAGATACTCGTAGCAAATGTAATTCTAAATCGTGTAAGAAGCAAAGAATTTCCAAACTCGATCGAAGCCGTTGTGTTTCAGAGAGCCTATGGAAAAGTTCAGTTTTCACCAACAGCTGATGGAAGATATGAATCCGTTCATATCACAAGAAGCACAAAAAGAAGCGTCAAAAAGGCATTGGAAGATGGAATCGACTATTCCGAAGGAGCCTTATATTTCGTAGAAAAAACGATGGCAAATCCAAAAAATGTTTCATGGTTTGATGAGGCGCTCACAAGATTGTTTACCTATCAGGGACATTCTTTTTACAAATAGTGCTTGACAACAAACCACAAAAGTATTATGATTTTAAACAAATAGAAAAGAAACCGTTGAGAAAGAGTAGTAAGCAGGATCAGAATGATTCAAAGAGAGCTGCAGGTGGTGAGATTGCAGTATGATTTCCCTGGTGAATGGACTTTCGAGGGTGATTTTGAAAGTAACAAGTAGGAATCGCCGGGCACCCGACCCGTTACCAGAGTGGGCATATATGATAGTATATGATTTAAGTGGACACAGCTAGTGTCAATTTGAGTGGTACCGCGGATAATTCGCCTCAAGCATATTTGCTTGGGGCTTTTCTTTTTTTCTATTGAAGAAACGTACAGCTTAAATAAAAAGGAGAAGAAATTATGAGAACAATGAAAAAAGTATTAGCAGCAGGATTAACAGCAGTCATGGCAATGTCATTAATGGTTGGATGTGGAAGCAAGAAAGACGACAGCTCCTCTAAGACATATAACTTAGGAATCATCCAGTTTGCAGAACATGGTTCGCTTGATAACTGCCGCGAAGGATTTTTAAAAGGGTTAGAATCCGAAGGTATCAAAGAAGGAGAAAACTTAAAGATTACATACAAAAACTCACAGGCAGATACAGCTACAGATAACCAGATCGCATCAAACTTTGCATCAAAGAAATTAGATATGATCTGTGCAATCGCAACACCAAGTGCACAGAGTGCATACAATGCAACAAAAGACAGTGATATCCCAGTTGTTTATACAGCTGTTACATCACCAAAAGCAGCAGGATTTGTAGATAAAGATGGAAATAACGTTGGAAATATCACAGGAACTTCCGATCTTGTACTTGCAGATAAACAGTTAAAACTGATTCGTCAGATGATGCCAAAAGCAAAGAATGTCGGAATCTTCTACAGCACAAACGAAGCAAACTCCAAAGCAGGAATCGAAGCTTACGAAAAAGTAGCTGACAAATATGGATTCAAGATCATCACACAGGGAATCACAGCTTCCGCAGATATGCCAATGGCAGCAGACAGCTTACTTAAGAAAGTAGACTGCATCACAAACTTAACAGACAACTTAGTAGTCAGCAACATGCAGACATACCTTCAGAAAGCAAACAAATTAAATATCCCAGTGTTCGGATCTGAAGTAGAACAGGTAAAATTAGGATGTGTCGCTTGTGTCGGAATCGACTTCGTGAAATTAGGAAAACAGACAGGTAAGATGGCAGCTAAGATCTTAAAAGGTGAAGAAAAAGCAAAAGACATGAAATTTGAAACATTCAACAATGGAGATGTTATCATCAACACAGCAGCAGCAAAGAAGATTAACATGACAATCAGCAAAGATGTGCAGAAACAGGCAAAACAGACATTTGACAAGATCAGCGCACCAGAAAAATAATCAGGAGATGTAAAACATTATGGAACAATTGATCATAGGCGTATTTGAGCAGGGATTTATCTATGCGATCATGGCGCTAGGCGTATATATCACATACAAAATATTAGACTTTCCGGATCTGTCCGTAGACAGTACTTTCCCATTAGGAGCAGCAGTGACAACCGTCATGCTCTCCTCAGGAAAGAATCCACTGTTAGCATTAGTTGCTGCAACACTTGCAGGAGCATTTGCAGGAATGATCACAGGAATTATCCATGTAAAATTCAAAGTCAGAGACTTATTATCCGGAATCATCGTTATGACAGGTCTTTACACATTAAATTTAAGAATTGTAGGTGGAAGCGCAAATGTTCCATTATTTAACTACAAATCCGTATTTGATAATGACTTCATCAACGGAATCTTCCCAGAAGCATTAGCACCATATAAGACAGTGATCATCATTTTCATCATTATGATCATTGCAAAAGTATTATTAGACTTATATTTAAAGACAAAATCAGGATATCTCTTAAGAGCAGTTGGAGATAACGCAACCATCGTAACATCCCTTGCAAAAGACAGTGGATTTGTAAAGATTGTAGGGCTTGCAATCTCAAACGGGCTGGTAGCATTAGCAGGAAGCGTTATGTGCCAGCAACAGAGATTCTTTGAGATTTCCATGGGAACTGGAACAATCGTTATCGGACTTGCCAGCGTTATCATCGGAACAAACGTATTTAAAGGAAATCTTTTCAAAGCAACTACAGCAGTTGTTATTGGTTCCGTGATCTACAAAGCATGTGTAGCGATTGCAATCGAAGTAGGACTACCAGCAACAGACTTAAAATTAATCACAGCAGTCTTATTCCTGATCATTCTGATCATCAGTATGGACCGTAAAAAGAAGGTGAAAAAGGCATGATTGAATTAAAACATATCGACAAATATTATAATATCGGCACAGTCAATGAAGTCTGCCTGTTCAAAGACTTTAATCTGACAGTTGGAGATGGAGATTTCATTTCCGTGATCGGAAGTAACGGTTCAGGAAAGACATCCATGTTAAACCTGATCTGTGGAAGCTTAGAAGCGGAAGCAGGAAACATCATTTTAAATGGAGAAGATATTTCTCATCAAAAAGAATATATCAGACAGAGAAAGATTGGACGTGTATATCAAAATCCAGCTATGGGAACCTGTCCATCCATGACAATCCTTGAAAATATGTCTCTTGCAGACAATAAAGGAAAGAAATTTGGACTCGGATTTGGTACAAATAAGAAGAGAATTGATTATTACAGAGAATTATTAAGCCAGTTAGGACTTGGACTTGAAGATATGATGGGAAGCAAAGTAGGTTCCTTATCAGGAGGACAGAGACAGGCCATGGCACTTCTTATGACAACAATGGCACCAATCGAGATTTTAATTCTTGATGAACATACAGCTGCACTTGATCCAAAGACAGCAGAACTGATCATGGAACTTACTGGAAAAGTTGTCAAAGAGAAGAATCTGACAACGATCATGGTTACACATAACCTGCGTTATGCCGTGGAATATGGTAATCGTATTCTTATGATGCATCAGGGACATGCGGTACTTGATAAAGCTGGAGAAGAAAAAGCAAAATTAGTTGTTGATGATCTTCTGGATCAGTTTAACCAGATCAGTATTGAGTGTGGAAATTAAATTTTAATTTGGATAGTCGTTCATTGTATATGAGAAAAACGAAATAATAGCATAGCAGATCCAGACCAGAAATTTTGCTCGCCGTTTTGAACGGTCGCT
>CABIYF010000024.1 GCA_902362875.1 Eubacteriaceae bacterium
CCCCTTGAAGACGACGAGGTAGATAGGGCAGAGGTGGAAGTGCGGTAACGCATGGAGCTGACTGTTACTAATCGGTCGAGGCTTTAACCAAAGAAGGCAGAGTGTGGAAGATGTGAATAGTTCTTGTATGTTGTTTTGAAGGTATATGCCTTAATAATCCTCGATAGCTCAGTTGGTAGAGCACACGGCTGTTAACCGTGCTGTCGCTGGTTCGAGCCCGGCTCGGGGAGTTTGATACTGAATAAAGTATTAAGACCGTGAAGCGGTCGAATATAAGGCTCCATGGTCAAGTGGTTAAGACACCGCCCTTTCACGGCGGTAACACGGGTTCAAATCCCGTTGGAGTCATTACGATTCATAAGTGAGTGATATCGTCTAATATGCCGTTGTGGCTCAATTGGCAGAGCAGCTGATTTGTAATCAGCAGGTTACCGGTTCAAGTCCGGTCAACGGCTTTAAACGGACCTTTAGCTCAGTTGGTTAGAGCAATCGGCTCATAACCGATCGGTCCGGGGTTCGAGTCCCCGAGGGTCCATTTAATAATTAAATATTTTACATTCTGGCCCGGTGGCTCAGCTGGTTAGAGCGCCGCCCTGTCACGGCGGAGGTCGTGGGTTCGATTCCCATCCGGGTCGCTAGATTGTGTTTAAACCAATCATTTGGGATCATAGCTCAGCTGGGAGAGCATCTGCCTTACAAGCAGAGGGTCATAGGTTCGAGTCCTATTGGTCCCACTTATATGCCAGATAATTAAGGTATGTATATGCCGCAGTGGCGGAACTGGCAGACGCGCAGGACTTAAAATCCTGTTCGAGTTAAATCGAGTACCGGTTCGATTCCGGTCTGCGGCATTAGATGTGAGTAACATCTAAGTTGTCAATATGACAATTGAATATGTGGGCGTAGCTCAGCTGGATAGAGCGTCTGGCTACGGACCAGAAGGCCGGGAGTTCGAATCTTCTCGCCCACGCTGAAGAGATCTGATTTATCAGGTCTCTTTTTGTTTACAAAAAGAATATATCAGAAAGAATAGACTATGAAGAAAGCATTTAATTATAAATAATAAATTTTACAATTATTGCATTTGTTAATTATAAAATTAAAAACAATACATTATTTTCTTTACATTTGTAGCAGTTTATGTTAAAATCGTCAAGTATGTAACAGAAGTGTAACAATTGAAAGGGTTTTAAATGAAATCACGATTAAAGAAAATAGCAATTTTCTCATTAGTCTTTTTATTTATATTTGGTACAACATTAACAACAGCACCTAAGAAAGAAGTAAAAGCAGCAGAAGGCTATAGTGGGAAAATCTTCAGACATTGGACAAGATTAAGAACAGGAAAGTCAAAGAAAGCAAAAGTTTTAAAAACATTAAAAGTTGGAACTGCAGTTACAGTTTATGGAACAAGCGGAAGCTGGAGAAAGGTTTCTGTAGCAGGGAAGACAGGATATGTACCAAAACAGTATGTATATATTAATACAAATGCACCTGCATTAACAGGAAGTACATATGAGAAGGGTCAAACAGTAGCAAAATTCGCACAGCGTTTTGTTGGAAATTCTTATGTATGGGGTGGAACTGATCTGAACCGTGGAGCAGACTGCTCTGGATTTATTGGATCTGTATATCGTTCATTTGGATATAAACTTCCAAGATCATCATCTGAATTAAGAAGTGCAGGAAGAAAAGTATCTTACAGCCAGAAACAGCCAGGAGATATCATCTGTTATAATGGACATGTTGCCATGTATATTGGAAATGGAAGAATTGTCCATGCAAGCAGCCGAAAGACTGGAATTAAGATTTCTCCAAGAGCAAATTACCGCAAGATTGTTTGCGTAAGAAGAATCGTAAAATAGAATATAAGAACAGGCCTTTACATCATATCAATGGTGTAAAGGCTTTTTTGCTATTATAGAAGGATAAAGGTATAATAAACGTAATTTCAAGTTTGATCTATAATACAAAGAAAGGAAAAGAACAATGAAAAAATACAAAGGAATTATATTTGATCTCGATGGAACACTTTTAAATACAATTGAAGATCTTACAGACAGTGTAAATGACGTAATGGAAATATATCATTTTCCAAAGCATGATACGAAAGCCTGCAAAATGATGGTGGGGAATGGATTTCGTAAGTTGATCACGAGAGCACTTCCTATTGAAAAACAGAAGGATGAACAGTTTATTGACGAGGTACAGGCAGAATTTGCAAAAGCTTATCATAAAAGATACTTAAATAAAACAGTACCATACGATGGAATCTTGGAAATGATCAAAGAATTGGAATGTAATGGAGTACAGACAGCAGTCAATTCAAATAAACGAAGTGACTATACGGAAGCATTGGTAAAGAAGTTCTTTGCGGATATTCCGATGGCTGCGGTCTATGGGGAACGTGAGAGTGAAGGGATTCCAAAGAAACCAGATCCATCAGCAGCATTAGAAATTGCCAATAAAATGGAATTAACACCAGATGAGATCCTTTATATCGGAGATTCCAAGACCGATATGAAAACAGGACAGAACGCAGGAATGGATACGATCGGAGTGGCATGGGGATTTCGTGGTCCAGAGGAATTGAAAGAACATCAGGCGACTTATATTGTTGAGAAACCACAGGATATTCTGCGTTTTGTTTTATAAGGATATAGTATATAATATGAATCAATTTTGCAGCAGAGTGAAACATAGCGCCATAATGAGTGCCATATTTGAACTGAAAATCGTTTCAGTAAAAAAAGATTGTATGCTAAAATAAACATAGATAAGATAAATACAATATTAATTTAAAGAGGTGTAAATTATGTCAAGTTTTAAAAATGCAGAAGCTGGAGTTATCGTAGATCAGTTAATCAAGACAATCCAGAAAGAAAGAGACTATTTAAGTGAGATCGATGGTAAGATCGGAGACGGTGATCATGGAATCAACATGAACAAAGGTTTCACAATGTGTGAGAAGAAATTAGAAGGAACTACATATAATCTGTCAGAAGGATTAACAATACTTGGAGAGACACTGTTAGAAGATATTGGTGGGTCAATGGGACCTCTCTATGGAATGTTATTTGATGAGATGGCTCAGGCATGTGAAGATGCGGAAGATATCACAGCAGATGTATTCGCAGAGATGGTTACAGGAGCTGTAGAAGGAATTCAGGATATCAGCCCAGCACAGGTAGGAGACAAATCTTTATTAGATACATTAGTGCCAGCCAAAGAAGCTTTTGTAGAAGCGAATGAAACTGGAAAAGATTTTGCAGAATGCTTAGATGCAATGAACGCTGCAGCAGAAAAAGGATGGCAGTCCACAAAAGATCTTGTAGCGAAGATCGGACGTGCAAGCCGTCTGGGAGAACGTTCAAGAGGTGTTCTTGATGCAGGAGCAACAAGCTGCTACTTTATCATCACAACGATTGGAAGTGCTGCAAAAGAATTATTAGCCTAAGAAAACAGTTAAGAGCAGAACAATCAGTTTTCTCTCATCGCGAAAGTGATGAACCTCTATATATTCATACAATTCGTTTGGAGAAGGACTTTGAAGTTTCAATTAAGAAGCTTTAGGGTCTTTTTCTTTTTTTGTATAAAAATAAAAAACAGATTGACAAATAAATAAAAAGTGTATATGATAACTGTATCACATGAAGTGATACAGTTAGTACAGTTAGTGATACAGTGTGATAAGATAAAAACAATAAGGAGGTGCCAATGTGTTTCGAATTAACCCGGCAAGCGGGAAAGCAATCTATGAACAGATCATGGAACAGGTAAAAGAAGCAGCATGGAAGGGCTACTTAAAACCAGGAGATGGACTGCCATCGGTCAGGAAACTTGCGTTACAGCTGAGTGTGACACCGAATACTGTAGCGAAAGCATATCAGTTACTTGAGAAAGAGAAAGTAATCGTAACAATCAGAGGAAAGGGAGCATTTTTAGCAGAAAATGCTTCACAAGAGGTAGATAAAGGAAAGATGCAGGAAATTAAAACAAGTCTGAAGGAGATATTAAGTGAACTTCGTTATGAAGGATATGACGAAGAGAAGATTGCAAATCTGATACATGAAATTTATCAGGATCTGGAGGGATAGGATATGAAAGTGATCGAACTAAAGGACGTAAAAAAATCATATGGAAAACAGGAGATTCTTCATGGAATCAATCTTGATGTAGAAGAAGGGAGCATTCATGGGCTGGTAGGACGAAATGGATGTGGAAAGACAACTCTGATTAAGTGTATCACAGCAATCTACGAACAAGATCAGGGGCAGATATTGATCTGCGGTGAAGAAGTTTTTGAGAATCCAAAAGTAAAAGCAAAGGTAGGATATGTTGCAGACAGCAACCAGTATTTTGACGGGTACCACATTGACGAGATGATCGAATTTTATAAACAGATGTACCCGACATTTGAGTAGAAAGCATTTAAAGACTACAATCAGAGTATCGGATTAGATGTAAGCAAAAGGATCAGGGAATTATCAAAAGGGCAGGCAATGTCATTAGCTGCGATGTTGAACTTGTCCATTCATCCACAAGTCATGATCATGGATGAGCCAATGTCAGGGCTTGATGTAATTGTACAAAAACAGATTAAAGACTTTATTGTCAATGAAGTTGATATGAACGGAATGAGTGTGTTTATATCGTCTCATGATCTGAAAGATTTAGAAAGTTTCTGTGATTCTGCAAGCATGATGAAGGAAGGAAAGATCCTTTATCATGGAACGATGGATCAGATGAAAGAAAGATTTACAAAATTACAGGTCGTATTTGGAGAAGCAAGAAGCGAGATCTTCAAAGAACTTCCTGGAGTGATCACATATTCCAATCTTGGAAGCGTGTACACAGTCGTGTTAGAAGAGTATGGACAGCCGATTTATGAGGCATTAAAACAAGCAGGAGCTATTGTGGTAGAAGAGATTCCATTAAGTTTAGAGGAAGTATTCGTCTACAGCAATCGCTAAGAGGGAGATGAGGAGATGAAATTTTTTAAGAAATATTATCTGGTGCTTCCGCCAGTGGCATTGATCTATGGAATTTATATATTAAATATAAAATATCCTTATGATGGATTTCCACAGACATTAATGGATTCCATAATTAATGGATGGTTATTGATATGGGTTTTATTTGCAGCATTATCTGGAGGAATCATATATCAGCTGCAGCAAAGTAAGAAGCAGCAGTATATATACAGTCTGCCATGGACCAAAAAAGATATTTATAAAAAAAGTGCAGCAGGGCTTCTTGTATCACTGATGATCGCAGAAGTTATTTATGGAATTTTCTTTGCAGCAAAACTTACAATGATTCCAAGTAAGGAATCACTTACAAATATAATTACATGTACATTGTTAAATGCAGCATTCTGCTTTGCACTTTGTGCGGTTACACATCTTGCAGTCGTAGTGACAGCTTATATCTGGCAGGGATTGATTCTGGCAGTGATCAGCATTTATGTGATGCTTCCAATCATTATTCAGAATACAGCATTCCTGATTCAGATGGTATTTAAAATCAAAACATATAAATACGCAATCTTTGAATGGGTGATCTATTCAGTGTATGACCGTCGATTCTTGTATCCATTAAATTATCAGTTGGATATAAGTATATTGGATACAAATTTAATCTGGAAAGCACAATATATGAATGTATCATTGATCTGCATTGCAGCGTTCATAGCAGCAGGTGTTTTATGTCTGTGGTTTGCAAAGCGTAAATTTATAAGACAGAATCTGGCACAGAATCGAATGCTGACAAGACTGTCAAGGATAGAAAATAAGCTGATCATGACAATCGGACTGTCATTTGTGATCTTCAATGCAGTAAGCAATCATGAAATATATCAACAGGTATTTAATTATGAAAGGACTCTGTACAGCAGGATTTATGAGCTGATAGCATGGAATAAAGACATCATGGGAAATGGAGACAGCTATAGAATGATCATGCAGAAGTTAAGCGGGATGCATCTGTTGATATATTTTGCAGTGATCTTTGCAGGATGCTATGTTGCAGTCTCATTGGTTCAGACAATAAGGAGGAAACATTATGAGAGGGCTTGTTAAGCATGAAAAAAGAAATATGCTGATTATAACATTAGCGTTTACGATCGTGGTATGGTTTGTGTTACAAGGCGCGATTGCAAGTGATATTGCAGGAACTGGAAATCAGATTAATAACTTTGATGGATATATTTATGACAACCATGGAAATCTATTTTTGGGAACGCTCAATCAGTATTATGAATCATTTATTATGATACTGATGATACCGATCAGTTTTGTTGCAATCATGCAGTATCGGGAAAGCAGTATTTCAAAATGCGGTGAATTTTTAATGCAGCTGCCAGTAAAAAGAGGCCAGATCTTTCTGGTCAGAACGATTATCGGAATGATGATATATACGATTCCGTGGCTGTTTTTTTCCTTTGGAATGATCATGATGAGAATTCAGGCGGAGTCATGGTATGAGATGAAATTATCGTCATGTACAAATGGAGAATTATTGCTTGGGAATGATAATGTCTTCCACTTGTGTGTATATCTTTTATTTATGTGGATTTCATTGACATTGATCTATGCCGTAGCAGTATTTTTTCAGAATATCTGTAAAAGACCATGGATCGCAGGAGCTATTGGAGTGGGAGCAATGTGTTTTCCCGTATTTATGGACTATGTCATGCCGAAAGTGAATCTGCTTCCAGGTGGGATGCTTAATGGATGGTGGATGGCAGCATTTTTTGAAAATGGACCAATATCAGAAGAATGCGTGTGGGATGAGGGTGTACATCAGACTGTAACAATGGCATCGTTTGATCATTTTGTACAGATCCTTTTAATTCAGATTCTGCTTATACTGGTATTTTTCGCAGTTGCTTTCTATGTATTTAACAAGGCAGATATGGCAAAACGAAATAATTTCATGTATTTTCCATGGATGGAGCAACTGTTTTTATGGATTTTCCCATTTTGCGTTTCATTGTTCATAGTAGTAATAGGATTTAAGATTCAGTCATATAAAGGCGGCGTTATCGCAGTAGTTATTGCAAGTATCGTATTTTATATGATAAGAAGACATAGAAAAAGGAGGGAAGCATAATGTATATGAGCTTATCATTGGGAGTGATCATTATCTTATTGCCACTGCTTCTTTTAGCATTTCTGATCGCAGTGGGAGTTGTGCTTTACCGACATCCATCAAAACTACAGAAAAAATGGTATCAGGTATCGTTGAAAAAAAGAAGAAGAGTAAAACAGGCAGGAATCTTTCTTGGATTTTGTGCAGCAGCCGCATTATTCATCTATCCTTTAGTGAATGGAGAAAAATTTGTATCAACGATCCGTCTTTCTGCGAAGGAAAGAAATCTTATCACAAAAAATAAAATTAAAAAGACAGCAGATGAATCCTCAAAAGCAGGAACAGCGAAAAATGATAAATGGCTGAAATCATTATATAAGATCATAAGATCAGATGATACGATTGCAGCACAGTTTTTAAGTAACAGCAGCAGTTATGATGAATGGGCATCAAATATTGGCATTGGGTCAACTGGAGAATATGAAATGCGGTTGTTTGCAGAAAATGTTGTAGCTGACAAGTTCGCTGAAAAGAAATCCGATGAGGACATTGATTGTGATGAAGATTTTGACAGCTATGATGACACAGGATTTTATAAGATTATCCAAAGACCAGATAATACATTGGAAGAAAATTATCAAAAACTGACAGATTCAGAAAAACAAGATGTCAGAGCTCTGAAATGGCATTATAAGGATGGACTTTTATATGCAACAGATGATGAGCATAAAGTATGCATCAATGGAACAGCCCAGATTTCCATGAAGGACACCAAACTGATCAATATGATGGAAAAATCCGGATACAAGGGTATTAAAAAGTGGATGGAACAATGTGAAAATGATCAGTCAGGAATCAAAGTAAAAGCAGGAAATAAAACATATTTGCTTCATAATACAGATAAATGGCATAAATTCGAGAAAAATGGTTTGTCAATTTTCTATAATTACAAGCGTTTTATCATTCGTTTTGATGCAAACAAAATAGTTGGCATAAAGAGTAATCTATCAGAACTTCCACAAAGTGGAAGAGCATTATGGACAGTCATAGCGGATCATAGTGGCACAGCTTCAAAGGAAATTATTCTTCGTTCCTATAATGATGAGGGTCTGTATGCCAAGAAAAATGTTCAGATCTTTATGAAAGATCACAAGATTAAGCAGTTATTGATTTACTGGGACAAGGCAGATGAATTAAAAGGATTTACAAAAGAAGAAAATATATTTATGAAAGCATGCTTTGAGAAAATGGGCATTGCATCTGAAGATGCACAAAAATGGTTAGAAGAATTTAATTCTGTATCTTTGTCAAAGAAGAATGCCCAGAATGGAAAACTTGGGAACTGGACATATAGCTATGGAAATAGTGAAAATCAGATCGTTTCTTTAGTTGGTAGCGATCATGATGACAATTATGTAAATTTTTACAAAAAAAGTAAAGGAAATAATTGACAAAAATAAAATGATATGGTAAATTATGGGTAGAAAGTGCTTGTAGCACATAACTCCCCTATAATAAACAGATCGAGATCTTAGGTTTTCCTGCGATGATTCATCGCCCATACCCCAAAGAATCTCAAACATTTGTAATTTAGATCATCATCAACAATCATTTTATTTATCTACAATCCTCTATCTAGATAAGGTGATACAGGCACTTTCTATTTAATTAAAGTAATTGAAAGATACTTTTTTTGAGTAATGTTTCTTTTAGATGAAGTAAATGAATGGATGACAAATGAAAAATAATATGATATGATATTATTTTGAATGGGATAATATAAGAAAGTAGTAGTAATTCACATATAGGAGGAAGAAACATGCCAGTAAAGTACGTATTTGTTACAGGAGGAGTTGTATCCGGTTTAGGTAAAGGAATCACAGCAGCTTCTCTGGGACGATTACTAAAAGCCAGAGGCTATCATGTCACAAGCCAGAAGTTTGATCCATATATCAACATTGACCCAGGAACAATGAACCCAATCCAGCACGGAGAAGTTTTCGTAACAGATGACGGAGCAGAGACAGACTTAGACCTTGGACATTATGAGAGATTTATCGATGAAGGACTGAACAAGAAATCAAACGTTACAACAGGTAAAGTATACTGGAGTATCTTATCCAAAGAACGTCGTGGAGATTACGGTGGTAACACAGTACAGGTAATTCCACATGTAACAAATGAGATCAAGAGCCGTTTTTACAGAAGTGAAGATCCAAGTGATCAGGAAGTAGCGATCATCGAGATCGGTGGAACAGTCGGAGATATCGAGAGCCAGCCATTCTTAGAGGCATTAAGACAGTTCCAGCATGAAGTAGGACATGAAAACTGTATCTTAATTCATGTAACATTAATTCCATACTTAAAGAGTTCAGGAGAATTAAAGACAAAACCAACACAGGCAAGTGTAAAAGACTTACAGGGAATGGGAATTCAGCCAGATATCCTTGTATGTCGTTCAGACTATCCATTAGATGATGGAATCAAGAGAAAGATCGCTCAGTTCTGTAATGTAGAACGTTCAAGAGTCATCCAGAACTTAGATGCAGAAGTATTATATGAAGTACCTCTGATGATGGAAAAAGAACATTTGGCACACGAAGTATGTGAATGTTTAAATATGCCATGCCCAGATCCAGATCTTGATGACTGGAGAAAGATGATCGATGCATGGAAACATCCAGAACATAAAGTAGAGATTGCATTAGTTGGTAAATATGTATCTTTACATGATGCATATATCAGTGTAGTAGAATCTCTGGAACATGCAGGAGTAGCCAATTCCGCAGATGTTAAGATCCGCTGGGTAGATTCCGAAAGAATCAGCTCTTACAATGTCGATGAGATGTTAGGCGGAGTTCATGGTATCTTAGTACCAGGTGGATTCGGAGACCGTGGAATCGAAGGAATGATCTGTGCGATCAAATACGCAAGAGAAAACAAGATTCCATATCTTGGATTGTGCTTAGGAATGCAGCTTACATTAGTAGAATTTGGAAGACATGTCTTAGGATTCGCTGATGCACACAGCCAGGAATTCAATCCAGAGACAACACATCCAATGGTTCATATCATGCCAGATCAGGATGGAGTTACAGATCTTGGAGGAACATTACGTTTAGGATCTTACCCATGTGTATTAACAGAAGGATCTAAGGCATATGAATTATACGGAGAAAAAGAAATCCATGAAAGACATCGTCACAGATATGAAGTAAACAACGAATACCGTGACATCCTTCAGGAAAACGGAATGATGTTATCCGGATGCTCACCAGACGGAAGAATCGTCGAGATGGTAGAGATCCCAGAACATCCATGGTTTGTGGCAACACAGGCACATCCTGAGTTCAAATCAAGACCTAATAAGGCACATCCATTATTTAAAGGATTTGTTGAGGCAGCTTTAGAGCATCAGGGTAAATAAAAATTTGATTTGTAAGATGCTTACGCCGGTAGGGTGTTGACGTATAAAAAGAAACAGAAAAATGAATCGTAGGGATCTGGAAAACGAATTCCACTTAACGGAGTTTTGACAGGTCGCTTATCCGCAAGCTTTCCTTGTGAACTCGCTGCGCTCAAACAGCACACCAAGCTTGCTGCGAACCTGTCAAAGCTCCTATGGAATTCTATCATTTCAGCCCCCTACGATTCATTTTTCTGTTTCTTTTTATACGCTGAAGGCTGAGCGGTTTACAAATGAAGGGTGTTTCAGGCGGAGGGTGTGTATGTTGTACTGTATTGGTTGCAAATTAAGTGATGGGGAACCAGAAAGTAAGAAAACTTGGGATATTATAGATGTTTCAGAATTTGAGAAACTAAAAGTTTTTTACTTTCTCAAACATTTTGACAAATCGGTGTTGTTAGATTCCTTTAATCTTCCGTTAACGAATACAAAAATTATTAACCAATACCGTTCCCCATACATACCCCTTTCGAATTCCACCATATTGTGGGTTCATCACGATAACCTTCAGGTATATGATAAAAAATAAATAATAGTCTGAAAAAGCAGCATTAGAATTTTGCCACGTTTTTTACCGATTCGCAGCTGGCTTGGTGCAATGTTTGAGCCTCAAAGAGTAACGATTTGAGTACCTTTGAAGGCGAGTTTTGCAAGGAAAGCCAGCGGATAAGCGATCGGTAAAAAACGTGTGCATAAATTCTCTAGCTGCTTTTTCAGACTATTATTTATTTTTTATCATATACAGAAAGACTCCAGTTGGCCAACTGCCCACAAAATCAAAATTTAGTAATGGTAAACTTTCTTTCGACTCCGCAAAAAATAAATGGTAACGATCAAAGTCAACAACTCCGCCACAACAACCCCCATCCAAATACCATTCAATCCAAGCAAAAGTGGCAGCAGCATAATACATCCAATCTGGAACAACAAAGTCCTAAGAAAAGCAATAATCCCAGAAACAACCCCATTATTAAGCGCCGTAAAGAACGAAGAAGCCCAGATATTAAATCCATTGATCAAAAACACAAGTGCATACAACCGAAATCCATGTAACGTCATAGCAAATAGATCCGCATCATATCCAACAAAGATATTGATCAGCGGATGAGCAAAAAACTCAGAGATCAAAGTCAGACAAACTCCGGTCACAGCAATTAAGGATAAACTTTTCTTCAACATATTCTTTAATTCCAAATGATTTCCAGCTCCATAATTATAACTGGTGATCGGTGCGCTTCCCATAGAATAGCCAAGATAAATTGCAGCAAAGATAAAGTTTGCATACATGATCACCCCATAAGCAGCAACACCATCCGCCCCAGCAAGGCGCATTAATTGGCGGTTATAAAGCATATTTACAACGGAAGAAGAAGCATTTGTCATAAACTCTGAAGAACCATTTAAACATGTCTTTAATAAAATATCTTTTCTCCAGACAGGTTTTACAAGACGAAGACGGCTGCTGTTATTCTTTCGTGCAAAATAGATCAATGGTACAAGTCCGCCGACGTATTCTCCCATGGCTGTTGCAACCGCAGCTCCGGCAACTCCGTAATGCATAACGCCGATAAAGAGATAGTCAAACACAATATTGATCACACCAGAGATCAAAGACATACGAAGACTGTAAGAAGGTTTCTCAGCCGTAATAAAGAAGTTATAAAAGATCGTCTGCATCATAAACATTGGCTGTGATACAAACATAATACGGCCATAAGTAGAAGCATATTCAAGCAGTTGTCCACGTGCACCAAGTGCCATACAGATCTGCCGGATAAAAATAAATCCGAAGACAGACAGGATTGTAGCTCCGATCAGTGCTGTAAAGATCAGCATAGAAAAATATTCATTTGCTTTTTCTTCCTTTTTCTCACCGAGTGTTTTTGCAACGATCGCACTTCCACCAGAACCGATCATAAATCCGATCGCTCCAACACCCATTGCAACAGGAAGGATTAAATTGACCGCAGCAAATGCTGTTTTTCCTGCAAAATTGGAAATAAATAACCCATCAATAATGCTGTACATTGAAGTACAGATCATCATAATGATCGATGGAAATACAAAACGAATCAGACGTTTGTAAGTGAAATGATCCGATAACTGAATCTTCATGATGACTAAATCTCCTTTTCCTCTAAGACATATTGTTTCATATTTTCCTTTAAAATCTGGACATATTTTCTCGTAAGAGAAAGCAGCTGTTCACACTCTGAAGGTTCCATCGATGCAAATGTAGCATTTTCCATATCAAAGACGGGACCGATATGTTCTTCAGAAAATTTCCGCCCAAACTCTGTAAAGAATAAATGAATATCTCGTCCAATCCCTGCTTTGCGGACCAAAAATCCTTTATCTTCTAATGATTTGACAGAAGAATTCACTGTTTGTTTTGAGATAGAGTAAAGTTTGCAGATATCTTTTTGAGAACATCCATCTCCAAGCTCAAGTAAGCAATATAGGATGATAAATGCAGAGTCCGTAAGATGCATGGAAAGTGCAATCTCATGATAGACATCATCGATCATCTTATAGAGCGAATCAAATTCTTTTAAGGTGCGGTTTTGCTTTGATTCCATAGTAATGTCCTTTCCTAAAATAGAATGATGTGAGTGTCAAAATTAAATTTTGTAACTTATAGTAATTATATTAAGTCCGAAATCAGACCGTAAAATTATAATGATTATAGTCCGAAATCAGACCTATGTCAATGATTATTTCATAGGAAATTACTTTACGCAGTCATTTGAATCAGTTAAAATAAAGAGTCAGAGAATAATATATAACCCAAGAAGGAAGTTAGATCAAAGAAGGAAGTTACATATGAAATTTGCCTATGATATTCCAGACTCATTCTGGAGTTTATTTCGTTCGATGAACAGGGAACTTTACATGGAAGCTCTGCTGAAGATCAACGAAGAATATGAATATAACAATTATTATTTAAGTAAAGAAGTATGCCTTCAGGTATTAGAAGACTGGAACGAAAGCCAGCGGATCTGGTTATCGCCTGAAGAATTTGAATCAGAAATCGATGCAGGCCAGACACCGCCAAACAGGATCTTAAACTGGCTGATCAAAACGGGATGGTTAAAGAGGATTGAGGATTTCTCAACATTAACGACCAATATCATCATTCCAGATTACGCAGCGGTATTTTTAACAGCATTTGAAGAGTTAGTCAATCCATCAACGGATGACACAGAGATCTATATCCAGAATGTATATGCAACACTGTTTTCATTCTGGCATGATAAGAAGATGAACTTGGCCATGTTAAAAACAGCGCTTGTTAACACAAAGAAATTAAATAAAGCCCTGCAGGATATGCTTCACAACATGGATCATTTCTTCAGCCGCTTATTAAAACAGAAATCTTATGAAGATGTGTTAGCAGAGCATTTGGAAGGGTATGTCGAAGAGATTGTCGAGAAGAAATACCATATTTTAAAGACAAATGACAACTTCTACCTATATAAAAACGACATCAAGAAATGTTTGAGAGAAATGCGTGAAGACATTCCATGGATGGAACAGGTACAGAAGAAAGCAGATAAAGAAAAAGGCGAGGATGTCTTAGGGATTATCAATGCGATCGAGAGAGGATTTGATGACATCGAGCATCGAATCTCCAACATGGATAAAGAACATTCCAAATACATCAGGGCAACCGTAACCCGTATGAATTACATGTTAAATGGAGAATCCGACACAAGAGGTCTGATGATCCAGCTGTTAAAGACGATCGGAGATTCCAAGGACAGCGAGGAAAAGATTGAGAAAGTTGGACAGAGCATGAACTTATCTCATTTCGAAGTGCTGTCTGAGAAGTCTTTGTATAAGAAGAGAAAACGAAGAGACTTTGCAAGCCAGGTAGAAGAAGAAAAGCAGCAGGAAGAGTTATCAAGAGAAGATGTCCTCAAATTAAATAAGATTCATACAAGATACCAGCAAGCCGAGATTGAAGACTTCATTGAATCTTATATGGAAGACGACCATATGGAAGTGAAAGGCATCGATATCAGAGACGAAGAAGCATTTGAAAAGCTGATTCTTGCCTATGATTACAGTACAAGAAGAAACAGTAAGTATAAAGTGATCGAGAGAGAAGACGAGCTGATCGATAATGGAAGTTACCGTTATCCGGCATTGACATTTGTAAGGAGGAAACCAAAATCATGATTCCATATTATGAAGAATTAAATGACGAAGAAAAAGATGCGGTTACCAAAGTCATCCGTACGCTTTTCAGACAGACATTTATATTAGAAAGAAAATACGATAAAAAAAGCGGAAGACTTGTATACAATAAAGAATTCAGAACCGTTGACCTGCATCAGGAATTTTTAAGAGAATACTTTAAGATTTCCGGGATCACATTGAGAGAAAATCTGCATCTTGGAGTCTTTTATATTGAAGGAGAAACCGTGATCGGAGAGAAGATTTCCAGATTATCAACGATTTATCTCCTGATCTTAAAATTATTGTACGATGAACATATGGCAGAAGCATCATCGAATACAAGTGTGTATACATCATTAGGAGAGATTCATGAAAAGATCAATGATTTCCATTTGATGAGTACATTGCCATCCATCACAGAGATGCGCCGTTCTATCGCATTATTAAAGAAATACCAGATCATCGAACCACTCGATGTGTTAGAAGAATTAAATGAAGAGACAAGAATGATGATCTATCCATGCGTGAATGTTGTGTTACTAGGCGACGACATCCGCAGATTGATCGAAAGTTTCAGCAAGGAGGGAATAGACAGTGAGCTCAGTGAAGACGAAGCAACCATTTCTGGCATTATCGAAGATATGCCTGAATAATTGGCATTATATAGATCAGAAAGTATTAAGTTTCAACGATGGAATCAACTTTTTTACCGGACATTCTGGAAGTGGAAAGTCAACAGTGATTGATGCGATGCAGATTGTTTTATATGCGAATACAGATGGTCGTGGATTCTTTAATAAAGCGGCAGCAGACGATTCTGACCGAAATCTGATCGAATACTTAAGAGGAATGGTTGCGGTTGGAGAGAAAGACGAAGTTACTTATTTAAGAAATAAAAACTTCTCCACAACGATCGTTCTTGAATTTACACAGACAGAATCTGACGAAAAAGAATGTTTGGGAGTTGTATTTGACGTAGATACTGCAAGAAATGATACATCCAGATTATTTTTCTGGCACAAAGGCGGTATTTTAGAGAACCATTACCGTACCGAAGAACATGCAATGACGATCTCCGAGCTGCGTAAATATATGCAGAAAAACTTCAAGAAAGAAGATTTCTATTTTGGAACAAGCAACGAGAGATTTAGAAAACAGATGTATGATATCTATCTTGGCGGTCTGGACATGGAGAAATTCCCAAGACTGTTTAAACGTGCGATTCCATTTAAAATGAATATCAAACTCGAAGATTTTGTGAAAGAATACATTTGTATGGAGCAGGATATTCATATTGAGGATATGCAGGAAAGCGTGATGCAGTATGGAAGAATGCGCCAGAGAATCGAAGATACCTTAAAAGAAGCAAAAAGCTTAGAAGAGATCAAAGAAAGTTTCGATAAATTCAAGACAAAAAAAGAAGAACAGGATTACTGCCAGTACCGCATGAACAAACTGGATGTCCTGAAACTAAAATCAGACATTCATTTATTACAGCAAAAGATTGAAGATGGAGAGAAAGATTTAAAGACGCAGGAAGAAAATGAGACAATTCTTGAGAAGAAATTAGAAGAACTTTCCAAAGAATACGATGCACTGGTAGCACAGATTGCAGGAAGTGGATACGACCAGATCGCAACAAGGAAAAAGGATGTTCAGGAGTTGTTAGGACAGTTAAATCATTCCGTACAGCGTTGGGAACAGACATCAAAAGACTTAAAAAAATGGTGTGATCTCGACATTACACCAAATCAGGCAATCTGGGATATCGAGAAATTTGAACAGGGAGAGATCACAGAAGATGATCTGAACCGTTTAAAACATACATTGGATATCTTAAGAAAAGAAACAGAAGAAGAACGACAAGATAATGCGTCTGCACTAAGAGCGTTAAAGAAACAGGAGAAATCCATTTCTGATGAGTTAAAAGAACTGAAAAAGGGTAACAAAGCATATCCAAAAGAGGTTTTGGATGCAAGATATGAATTACAGACAAAATTAAGTGAAAAATGTGGTGATTTTGTAAAGGTAAATGTGCTTGCCGATCTGTTAGATATGAAAGATGAGAAATGGCATAAAGCGGTCGAAGGATATTTAGGATCGAATAAATTGACGTTGATCGTGGAGCCAAAATACGTCAAGGATGCCATGGAAATCTACCGTGATATGGATCAGAAGAAATACTGGAGAATTTCGATCGCAGACACACAAAAGATTGATAGACAGGACATGAAGGTCGAGAAAAATGCGTTATCCGAAGAAGTTCTTGCAGAGCAGTCTTATGTGAAAAAGTTAATCGAATCCCTGATCGGGCGTGTGATTAAATGTGAGACAATCGACGAATTAAGAAATTGCCGTACTGGCATTACACCAGATGGAATGCTTTATAAGAACTTTCAGTTAAAACGATTAGATCCAAAGCAGTACACAAGAAACTCCTATATCGGAGATAACAGTTTGCGCCACAGGATCAAAGAGTTAGAGAAAGAAAAAGATAAGATCTTTGACAAGAAAGATCCATTGGAAAAAGAAGTATTAAGTGCAGCTGTCATCTTAGATTATGAATATCTTCCACAGTCAGCCGAGGAATATTTAAAACAGCAGGAAACACTGGAACGTGCAAAAGAACGTCAAGAAGAATATGAAGATTTAGAAGATCAGCTGGCAAAATTAAGAGAAGGTGCCTTAAAAGGTCTGGAAGAGGAAAGAGATCAGAACAGGGCGAAACAGGAAGATTGCAAACAAGAGATCAATGCAATGAAAGAAGCGATCTGGGCAACACAGAACGCATTAAAAGAATGCAGACAGCAGATCATTGACCAGAATGAAGCATTGATCCGTGCACAGAATGAATTACCAGCAAATGGAGAGTACGAGCAGCAGTTTGCACAGGAGATCGAGAAGATAGACACAGACGATTATGAACGTCTCAAAAAACGTGCAGCAAGAAAATACTATGATGCTGGAACGAAGAAGGAAGAAGAATATCGAAAACTTGTGGAAGTCAGAACGGCATATTTGAGAGAATATCCAAACCGTACATTCTCAGCAGTTGATGAGAACAATGACGTTTATGACAAGCTGTATAACGAATTATCCTCTGACCATGTGGAAATGTACCGTGAAAAAGCCGCCAAACAGGCAAAAACAGCGATGGAATATTTTAAAGATGACTTTGTATATAAGATTCGAAGTGCGATCAGAGAAGCATACCAGAGAAGAGACGAATTAAACCGTATGATCAGCGGACTTGATTTTGGAAAAGACAAATATCAGTTTAAGATCACAAGAAACACAGGAGCCGATGGAAAATACTATCCAATGTTTATGGATGATTCTCTGAATATCGATCCATCCGTCTTAAATACAACGATGGATGACCAGATGAATCTTTTCTCCATGGAACATGAAAATAAATATGGAGAACTGATGAATGAACTGATCGAGATCTTTATCCCGCCAGAAGGCGCAACCGGTGAAGAGCTGGAGAATGCGAAACGTGATATGCAGAAATATTCGGATTATCGTACATATCTGTCCTTTGATATGGAACAGATCGTCGATGGGGATGAGAAATTAACGATCGGATTAAGCAAGATGATCAAGAAAAACTCCGGTGGAGAAGGACAGAACCCATTATATGTTGCCCTTCTTGCAAGTTTTGCACAGGCCTACGGAATTCATCTTTCACCAAAAGTACGCAGAAATCCAAGTATCCGTCTGGTAGTCTTAGACGAAGCGTTCTCTAAGATGGATGCAGAGAAAGTAGCAAGCTGTATTGATCTGATCCGAAGTCTTGGATTCCAGGCGATCATCAGTGCGACAAACGATAAGATTCAAAATTATCTGGAAAATGTAGATAAAACCTTTGTATATGCAAATCCAAATAAGAAAAACATTTCAATTCAGGAATTTGAGAAATGTGAATTTGATAACTTGGTGACAGAAGAAAGCGATATATTCAAATTAGAAAGAAGGTGATCGACGTGAAAAAGGTAATAGGAATTGGAAAACAAAGTTTTGAAGATATTATACAAAGCAATTGTTTCTATATAGATAAAACAAGTCTGATCAAAGAATGGTGGGAATCAGAAGATGATATCACGTTGATCACAAGACCAAGACGTTTTGGAAAAACATTAAATATGGATATGTTAAAATGTTTTTTTTCAAATCAGTATCAAGATAAGGGGTACCTGTTTGAAGGACTGAATATCTGGAAAGAGGAAAAATATCAACAATTACAAGGAACGTATCCAGTCATTTATTTAAGCTTTGCAGATGTGAAGCAGACAAATTATAAGGATGCAGTATTAAAGATAAAGAAGATCATAACGGATGTGTATCAGCAATATATTGAGCTGGCAAGATGGGAAGGACTAACAGAAGTCCAGATAAGACAATTCCAGTCAGTTGATCCATATATGGATGATGTAACAGCACAATGTGCATTAAAAGATCTTTCTGGTTATCTTTATCGATATTATGAAAAGAAAGTTATCATTCTTTTGGATGAATTTGATACTCCGATGCAGGAAGCATATATTCATGGATATTGGAACGAATTTACTGCATTTATCCGAAGTTTATTTAATGCAGCATTTAAGACAAATCCATATTTAAATCGAGCAATGATGACGGGGATTACCAGAGTTTCCAAAGAATCTATTTTTTCGGATCTGAATAATTTAAAAGTTGTGACAACAACATCGGAAGAATATGCAACATGTTTTGGCTTTACGGAAGAAGAAGTCTTTGCGGCATTGGAAGAGTTTCAATTAGCAGATCAAAAGGATGCTGTAAAGCAATGGTATGATGGATTTACTTTTGGTTCACAGCAGGATATTTACAATCCATGGTCCATTACAAATTATTTGAAAGAAAAGAAGTTCCTTGCTTATTGGGCATCTACAAGTTCCAATGGTCTGGTAAATCGATTGATTCAGATATCCCAGCCAGATGTGAAGGAATCAATGGAAGAACTTTTAAATGAAAGAGAAATCGTTCTCAATTTTGATGAGCAGATCGTATTTGACCAGTTGGAGACAAAAGAAAATGCAATCTGGAGCCTGATGGTTGCAAGTGGTTATCTGAAGATAGATAAGATTGAATACAGGGGAATTCTTTATGTACCATGGTATCATCTAAAGATTACGAATCTGGAGACATTAGGTATGTTTTCAGAGATGTTTGCTGGATGGTTTCAGAATACAAGGTCAAATTATAATGCATTTATTAAGGCAATGCTTTGTGGAAATATCAAAGAAATGAATGCCTATATGAATGAAGTCGCATTAGCCACATTCAGCAGTTTTGATACAGGCAGCCATCCTTCTGGCAGAACACAGCCAGAGCGATTCTATCATGGTTTTGTATTAGGATTATTGGTAGAATTGCGAGATCAATATGAAGTGAGATCAAACAGGGAAAGTGGATATGGAAGATACGACGTTATGTTGATTCCACGCCAGAAAAATCAACTTGCGTTTGTGCTGGAATTTAAAGTTTACGATGCACAGGAAGAATTGAAATTAGAAGATACCGTGCAGTCTGCATTAGCACAGATAGAAGAAAAGGATTATGATACAGAGTTAGTAGAAAGAGGAATTTCAAAATTACAGATCAGACATTATGGATTTGCCTTTGAAGGTAAGAAAGTTTTGATCGGAGAGTAAATGGTTCGTTAAGCAGCAGGAAATCTCATGATTAGATCTGAAAACAGTCTTGACAGCAAATGACAGTCTGTATATAATAAAACCAATAGAAATAGTAGGAAATACAAAAATACCAGCGGAAGCATAGCATAACAAAAATAGAAATGCTAAGGCATCCGCTTTTTTGTATCATAGGAAATTTCGATGAAATCCCCTATGATACAAAAAAGCCCTCCGGGCAGGATCGCACTGCGGCGGAAGGGAAATTTGTCGCTGAAGCGACCCGCCGCAGGCGGAGAATCCTGCCAAGCAGGATTCTTTCTTGTTCCAATAGAAAATACACTACAAAATCAATAGAAAATACATGACAAATTTATAAGGAGAAAAAAATGTTAAATCAGTTTTCAAGAACAGAACTACTACTTGGAAAAGAAGCACTCGATAAATTAGCAGGCAGCAGAGTTGCTGTCTTTGGAATCGGTGGTGTTGGTGGATATGTATGTGAAGCCTTAGTGAGAAGCGGTGTCGGAGAGTTTGACCTCGTTGACGATGACAAAGTCTGCTTAACAAACTTAAACCGCCAGATCATTGCAACAAGAAAGACAATCGGAAAATACAAAGCAGAAGTGATGAGAGACCGCATCTTAGAAATCAATCCAGATGCGAAAGTCAATGTTCACAAATGCTTCTTCTTACCAGAGAATGCCGATGAATTCCCATTTGAGGAATATGACTACATTGTTGATGCCGTTGACACAGTAACAGCAAAGATCTCATTAGTTATGGCAGCAAAGGAAAAGAATGTACCGATCATCAGCAGTATGGGAGCTGGAAATAAATTAGATCCAAGCCAGTTTAAAGTGGCTGATATCTATAAGACAAAAGTATGCCCTCTTGCAAAAGTCATGCGAAGAGAATTAAAGAAGAGAAGAGTTAAGAAATTAAAAGTTGTATACTCTGAAGAAATGCCAATCAAACCAAAAGATGATATGGCAAACAGCTGCAGAACAAACTGTATCTGCCCTCCAGGAGCGCAACACAAATGTACAGAGAAAAGAGCGATTCCAGGTAGTACAGCATTTGTACCATCTGTCGCAGGACTGATCATCGCAGGGGAAGTAGTGAAGGATTTATGCAAAGCGTAAAAAGTGTAACAAAACAAGCTTTTATGAAATCCATACCGATCATGTGCAGTTATGTATTTGTCAGTATGGCATATGGAATGATGATGGAGAATGCCGGATTTGCGTGGTATTACTCGCTTCTTACAAGCCTTACCGTGTATACAGGGGCTTTCCAGTTTGTCCTGATCACATTTTTAAGCAGCGGGGCATCCATCGTGACGATCGCAGTGACGGCATTGTTGATGAACAGCAGGCAGAGTTTTTACAGTCTTTCATTTTTGGAGACATTCCGTAAGATGGGGCGAAAGAAACTTTATATGATCCATACGATGACAGACGAAACATACGCAGTAAACTGTACGATCGAAGACAAAGATGAAAACAGCCGGAAAGAGATGTTTCTCGTTGTATTTTTCAGCAGATGTTACTGGATGTTTGGAGCCGTGATGGGTGGACTGATCGGGCAGTTGATCCCGTTTGAATTGACAGGGATTGATTTTTGCATGACCGCATTATTTATTATCATTTTTATCGATCAATGGGAGAAAGCGGACAAGCATTTTCCAGCGATTGCAGGAATCTTGATTGCAATTATCGCATTACTGATCTTTGGACAGACCGCATTTATGCTGCCAGCCTTAGTGATCGTTTCCGGAGTTTTGATCTTCTGGAATAGTAAGCAGCAGGAAGTTTAGACAGAAAGGGGAAGACATAAAATGAACGCAAAAATGGCAGTGATCGCAATCTTAGTTTCCGCAGTGATCACATTTGGACTGAGAGCCCTCCCTTTTCTTGTATTTCAGGAAGGAAAGGAACTTCCAGATCAGATCAAACGATTAGGAATGGTATTGCCATCTTCGATCATGGCAGTGCTGATCGTGTATTGCCTGAAAGATGTCGGGGATGACTTTATGGCAGATGGCTTATGGAAACTGATCGCAGCAGCAATTACTGCAGTCAGTTACAAATGGAAACATAATACGCTGATCAGCATTTTACTTGGAACAGTGAGTTATATGCTGTTCTTACATTTTTTTGGATAGAACAGATTTGAGATAGAATAAAACATAGGATGAAACAGGAGATATATATGGCAAGAGAAATAGAGACAAAATGTATTCATTTAGAAGAGGAAGAAAATTCGATCAACCACTATGGTGCGATCAGTTACCCAATCTATCAGTCAGCAACATACGCACATCCAGGAGTCGGACAAAGTACAGGTTATGATTACAGCCGCCTGCAGAATCCAACGAGAGAACATCTGGAGAAAACAGTGGCTTCTCTGGAAAATGGAATTGATGCATTGGCATTTTCCTCAGGAATGGCAGCGATCACGTTGATGATGGAATTATTCAAACCGGGCGATCATCTGATCGTGGATGCAGATTTGTATGGTGGCAGCATCCGTCTATTTAATCACGTATCTGAGAAAAACGGAATCGAATTTTCCAGTGTAGACTGCCACAAGGAAAATGTTGCAGCATATATCAGAGAAAACACAAAAGCGGTTTACATCGAGACACCAACCAACCCAATGATGAATGTCACAGATATCAAAGCATTAGCTGAGATCACAAAGAAACATAATATCTTTCTGATCGTTGACAATACATTTTTATCTCCATATTTCCAGAATCCATTAGATCTCGGAGCAGATATTGTTGTACACAGCGGAACAAAATACCTTGGAGGCCACAACGATACACTGGCAGGATTCTTAGTTACAAACAGAGAAGATATCAGTGAAAGGTTTCGCTTCCTGATCAAGACAACAGGAGCTGGATTAGCACCATTTGACTGTTTCCTGATCCAGAGAGGAATTAAAACCTTAGGAGTCCGCATGGACCGTGCACAGGAAAATGCGATCGAGATCGCAAAATGGTTAAAAGAACAGGATATCGTAAAGAAAGTTGTTTATCCAGGATTCAAAGAACATCCAGGATACGAGATCATGAAAAAACAGGCAAGAGGATTTGGAGCAATGCTTACATTTGAACTTACGAAGAAAGAATATGCGATCAATATCCTTGAAAAAGTAAGAATGATCAAATACGCAGAAAGTCTTGGTGGGGTGGAAACACTGATCACATATCCAATGACACAGACACACGCAGATGTTCCAGAACATATCCGCAAACAAAACGGGATCACGGATCGTGTGTTAAGAATGTCTGTCGGAATTGAGAATGTTAAAGACTTATTAAATGAACTGGAAGAGGTATTTGCAGAAGTACGAGGTGAATAAGATGCCTGAGAGAAACTTAAACTTTGATGAACCGGTGGATCGAAGAAATACAGATTGTTTAAAATATGATTTTGCGAAGCGTAAAGGAATGCCAGAAGATGTGCTTCCATTATGGGTTGCGGATATGGATTTTAAAACATCTTCCTATATAGAAGATGCTTTAGTAGAGCGTGCAAAAGAAGCAATCTTTGGATACAGTGAAGTGCAGACTCCATATTTTAATGCAGTCAGCAATTGGATGAAGACACATCATAACTGGGAAGTCAAAGAAAAGTGGCTTGTAAAGACACCGGGTGTTGTCTTTGCACTTGCCATGGCAGTGAAAGCTTTTACGGAGCCGGGAGATCATGTGCTCATTCAGTTACCAGTCTACTATCCATTTTCTGGAGTGATCACAGATAATGGAAGAAATGTTGTAAGCAGTGATCTTTGTTTTGGAGATGATAACCGCTATCATATGGATTACGAAGATTTTGAGAATAAGATCATTGAAAATGATGTCAAACTTTTCTTATTATGTAACCCGCACAATCCAGTCGGACGTGTCTGGACAAGAGAAGAGTTAGAAAAGGTTGGAGATATCTGTTTAAAACATAACGTACTGGTTGTCAGTGATGAAATTCATGCAGATTTTGTTTTTAAAGGAAGGCATCAGGTATTTGCTGCGATCAAAAAAGAGTATGAAGATATCACGGTCACATGTACTGCACCAAGCAAGACATTTAATCTTGCAGGATTGTCTTTATCTAATATCTTTATTCCGAACAGAAAATTAAAACACAGATTTAAAGATCAGCTAAGTGCAGCAGGAATAGGTTCCATGGGAGTTATGGGGCTGGTTGCATGCCAGAGCGCATATGAAAAAGGAGAAGAATGGTATCAGGCCATGAAATCCTATGTATGGGCCAATATTGAATTTACAAAACAATATGTCGAAGAGAATCTGCCAGGTGTCAAAATGATCGATCATGAAGGTACTTATCTTGTATGGCTTGATTTCAGAGATACAGGACTTAGCGTGGATGAATTGGAAGATCTGATCATTCATAAGGCAAAATTATGGTTGGATAGTGGAAAGATTTTTGGAAAGAGCGGAGAAGGATTCCAGAGAATCAATGTGGCATGTCCAAGAAGTACAGTGAAAGAAGCTTTAGACCGTATAAAAGCAGCACTTAAAAATTAACATAAGATCTTATAGGAGAATCCTGCAAGAAACAGCAGGATTCTTTCTTGTTTCATCATTAAAATACTATAAGGAAAACCTATAACAAACAAAAAGAAAAACCTATAATAAAAAAGACATAAAAGATGTTGACAACGACTATACATGGTTGTATAATCTAAAACATAGAAAACCTAGTAGAAAAATAGGAAATCAGAAAGGAGCGAAAAACATATGAAGATAACCGTAGTAACACAGAAGAAAGATGGCAAGCGTTGTTGTTGCTGTCAGGAGACATATATGAATATGGTTTCATTTTCATATGAATAAAGCTGCGAGTTAAAATATACAACAAACAAGACATATTATAGAATAGAAATTAAAACAACAAACATTATGGAGGTTTAGAATTATGAGTAAGATTACAGCAAGCGCATTAGAATTAATCGGAGGAACACCACTTCTTAAAGCAGATAGATATGCAGACAAAGCAGGAGTGAAAGACGCAACGATCCTTACAAAACTTGAGTACTTAAATCCAGCAGGATCTGTCAAAGACCGTATCGCATTGGCAATGATCGAAGATGCGGAGAAAAAAGGTCAGTTAAAACCAGGATCAACGATCATCGAACCAACAAGCGGTAACACAGGAATCGGTCTTGCAGCAGTTGCAACAGCAAAAGGATACAGAGCAATCCTTACACTGCCTGACACAATGAGCGTTGAAAGAAGAAATTTATTAAAAGCCTATGGTGCAGAATTAGTATTAACAGAAGGTGCCAAAGGAATGAAAGGTGCCATTGCCAAAGCCGATGAACTCGCAAAAGAGATTGACGGAGCAGTCATCTTAGGACAGTTCGTGAACCCGGCAAACCCAGCCGTACACAAAGCAACAACAGGACCAGAGATCTGGGATCAGACAGACGGTAAAGTAGACATCTTCGTAGCAGGTGTTGGTACAGGAGGAACATTAACAGGTGTTGGTGAATACTTGAAAGAACAGAACCCAGATGTTAAAATAGTAGCAGTTGAACCTGCAACATCTCCAGTATTATCAACAGGAACAGCTGGAGCACATAAGATTCAGGGAATCGGTGCTGGATTCGTACCTGACACACTGAATACAAAGATTTATGATGAAGTTATCACAATCGAGAATGAAGATGCATTTACAGAAGGAAGAGCATTCGCACACAGCGAAGGAATCTTAGTTGGTATTTCTTCAGGAGCAGCATTAAAAGCAGCTACAATCCTTGCAGAGAGACCAGAGAACAAAGGAAAGACAATTGTAGCATTACTTCCAGATTCAGGAGACAGATATTTATCTACAGCATTATTCGCTGAAGAATAGGATTAAGATTAAGAGGAAAGAATATGGATATCACGGTACAGCAAGTAGAATTACTGTCCGATGATGATTATATCTATCTAGATGTAAGAGGTGAGATCGCATACCAGCATGGACATATACCGAAGGCTTACGAATGGGCTGGTGATTTCTCTCACATCGAGGAACTTCCAAAGGATAAGAGACTGATCGTATATTGCAACTATGGAGAAAAAAGCGCCCCAATTGCCGAACAGTTAAGACAAGAAGGGTATGAGGCTTTGAACTTATCCGGCGGTTACCGAGAATGGTTATTACATGTGACATCCCAAAAAGAACAGATGCAGGACGTTTCGAAGGACGGACTGCATCTGTTTTCGTCTACAGAAGAATTAACACCAGACGAGGTCAAACGATATGATCGTCAGATCATCCTGCCACAGGTAGGAAGTGACGGACAAAAGAAATTAAAGAAATCAAAAGTTCTGATCATCGGAGCTGGCGGCTTAGGTGCACCAGCAGCTCTATATCTTGCAGGAGCAGGAGTTGGAACGATCGGAATCGTGGATGCAGATGATGTCAGCGTGTCAAACTTACAGAGACAGATCATTCACACAAGCAAAAGAGAAGGAACAAATAAGGCAGAATCAGCAAAGAAATCAATGCTTGAATTAAATGAGCATATCAAGGTAAACACATATCCAGAGTATTTGTATGCGGATAACGCAGAGGAATTGTTCAAAGAATACGATTTTATCATTGATGCTGTGGATAACTTTGAGACAAAGTTCTTGATCAATGATACCTGTGTGTTGTTGAAGAAACCATTTTGTCATGCAGGAATCTTACAGTTTCAGGGACAGGTTATGACTTATGTTCCAGAAAATGATCAGCCATGTTACAGATGCATCTTTGAGGAGATTCCAGAAAGCGGTTCTGTGCCAAATTGCAGCCAGGCAGGGATTATTGGTGCAGTCGCAGGAATCATTGGATGTATTCAGGCGTTAGAGGCGATTAAGTATCTGTTAGGAATCGGGGAATTGCTGACAGGGAAGATGCTTGTGATGGATGGATTGACAATGAATACAAGGGTAGTCAAATTCCCATCCAAGAATAAGAACTGCCGTGTCTGCGGGGAACATGCAGATATTATGAGCGTGAAAGAAAACCGAATGGAATATGTCGGGGCAGCATGTCCGATAAAATAATAATATAAAAAATATATGGGGGGGGGGACTTAGATTCTGCCCCTTATAAATTTATGTAAAAGGAGAACTATGAAATAAACGGGAGTTCTTCTTTTTTTTGGCTAAAAAATTACCACATTTCAAGAAAGATTTTTTACCGCATTTCTTTTTGCATTATATAAAATGTACCGCATTAAAAAGTCCGTTGTTGATAAGTTGAGCTTAGCATTCCATGCTATACTAAATCCAAGTTAAACAACAGGAGGTGCAAAAAAGAAAGTCATTAAATTTGAAAGGACCAATAACATGAAACGTTCAAAAGATAAATTTTATATGAAACAGATTTTTGACTGTATTTCAGATGGAGAGATCATTGCAACTGGAAAGATTGCCAAAGAAATCGGATTATCTGAAAAGTCTGTCAGAAATCGGTTAAATGAATTGAGTGACTTCTTATTAGAAAACAATCTTGGAGAAATTCAGCGGAAACCACGAGTTGGAATCTGGCTGGAAGCAAATGAAAATCAAAAAGAAGAAATACAAAAAGCATTATCAGATGAAGATCTGCAAGTAGGAAATTATGATCCAAGAGACAGAGTAAATGAGACATTAAAGATATTTTTTAATCTGCGGCCATGGCAGACAATGACAACACAGAAACTGGCGGAAAAGTTATTCCTAAGTGTTCCAACAATGTTGAAAGTATTAAAAGAATGCGAGGAATGGCTGGAAGTATATCACATTTCCCTTGTAAATGAAAGAGGAAAAGGATACCGGCTCAAAAGTGAAGAAAATGAATATAGGGTCGCGTTAAAGAATCTGATCATGATGAAGAAACCAGGAGAAGAGATCAAAGAGAATATAGATTATTTCTTTTCTAACATTGATGTTTCTGCAATCAGAAAATGTATCATTCAAACAGAAAACGAATGGGATTACCATTTCACAGATGAATCATTTTATGAGATTTTAATTTATTGTTGCATCGCATATAAGAGAAAAGAGCTTGCATTACCATTAGTCAGCGATTATTTTCCAGAGGAATTAAAAATCCTTAAGAAATACAATGAATATGCATTTACGGTAGCAATCTTTGAAAAATTAGAAGAAGTATTTCATGTACATTTTTTGACAGAAGATGTTTTGTTTTTATCAATTCAGATTCTGTGCTCAAAGTTTATTGGAATATCAGATGTAGATGTGACATTAAGTCAGGTAAAAAAATATGACAATAAATTGGTTGATTTTGTAGATCGCATGTTAAAGGTAATCAGAGATATTTTAGATGTTGATCTCACTTCAGATGAGAAGGTAAAAGAAAGCCTGATCATTCATTTAAGACCAACAATTTTCAGACTTCGTTATGGAACACCACAGAAAAATGCATTGATTGATTTTATAAAAAAAGAATACAAGAATGTATTTCGTGCAAGTTGGGCGATCAGTATTTTGTTTGAAGAATATTATGGACTTCAGATTACAGAAGATGAAATTGGATATATCGTGTTATATATTCAGGCAGCGATCGAAAGAAAAAACATCAGTACCGCACGGTAATGGTTTCTAATTTTAACATGGGTCATACACAATTAGTAAAAGAAAAGATTAAGAAATCTGTGCCAGAGATTGATGAAATTAAATTTGTAAGTATTCATGACTTTAAGATTGCGGATTATGAAGATTATGACATTATCATTTCGACAGAAGAGAGAAAAGAAAAAGATAAGAGAATTGTAGTCATTCCAAATATCTTAAATGAAACAGGAATTTCTACTTTGAGGGCACATTTAGACAATATGAATTCTATAATGATAGAAAATGCAACACCATTTTCACCAGAATGTTTTATTTTATTTTCACCGGAATTTATATTTACTGATCTGGAAGTCAAAACAAAAGAAGAATGTTTAAAAATAATGAGCCAGGCAATGGAAGAAAAGCATGTTGTTACAGAAGATTTTTATGATTCAGTTATGGATCGTGAGAGTAAAACAACAACAACGATTGGAAATGGGGTCAGTCTCCCGCATGGTTCACCGACAGCGGTTAATGAATCAAAAGTTGGGATAGCAATCTTAAAAAATCCGATCATGTGGGACAATGAACAGGTTCAGGTCGTATTTTTACTGGCGTTCCGTTTAAGTACCAGAGATGAGATCAGCAGGATTCAGATGTTTTATAAAGAATATGTAACATTGATCGATTCAGAGGAAAAATTAGAGAAATTAAAGAGTATGAAATCAAACATTGAGTTATATAAGTATCTGATTCAATAAGTAAAAAGAAAAGTTAAAAGGAGAATTAAAAATGGATATTAAAAGTGTATTAGATGAAAGAGTTATCGACTTAAATATGACAGCAAAGAATAAGAAAGAAGCGATCGAGCATCTTGCAGGAAAATTAAAAGATGCCGGATATATTGCGGATGTTGATTCTTATATAGAAGATATTTATTTGAGAGAATCACAGGGACAGACAGGAATTGGACACTATGTGGCAATTCCTCATGGGAAAAGTGATTCTGTAACACAGGTAGGAATTGCGATTGGTAAAGTTCAGGATGAGATCGAATGGGAGACACTGGATGGAAATGGTGTAAAACTGATCTTTTTATTCGCAGTTGGAAATGATAATGAGAATGCAAAAACACATTTAAGATTATTGGCTGAAGTAGCAAGAACCTTAGGTAATGACGATGCAGTAGAAGCTCTGCTGAATGCTAGCACAGTAGAAGATCTAAAAGCTGTATTTGCATAAATAAGTTTCCTAACACTCTATATAATTCTTAGGACCCCTGTTCCAATAGGAGCAGGGATCTTTTGCATTTCTATATGTTAAAAATAAATAAAAAATTACCGCATTTAAATACTTCCGTTGTGGAATGTGAAACAAAAAACTACCCTAATTAAAATGCCCGTATTGAAAAAATGTCATAATTAAATGGAAAAAATGCCACATTAAAAAGCCCTCTCTTAATGAACACAGTAATGAAAGCTGGTGTATGATTAGAACATAAAGAAAGAGGTAATAAACAACCAAAAGAAAAATAAGAAAGGAGTTGTAAGTTATGAAAATCGTATCTGTATGTGCATGTACATCAGGAATCGCGCACACTTACATCGCAAAAGAAAAATTAATCCGTGCAGCTGAAAGCATGGGACACACAATCAAAGTGGAAACACAGGGAACAATCGGAACAGAGGATGAATTAACAGCAGAAGAAATCAAAGAAGCAGATGTTGTAATCCTTGCAGTCGATATTGCTATTACAGGAACAGAAAGATTTGAAGGAAAACCTACGATCAAAGTTCCTACAAATGTTTGTGTAAAAGCACCTAAGAAATTGATCGAAAAGATCGAAAATGAATTAGGTAAATAAGAGAGAAACAAAAAACTATACTTAAAGGAGAAGAGAACAATGAAAAAACTTGGAGCGGAATTAAAACGTCATGCGTTGACGGCCATTTCCTATATGTTACCTTTAGTAGTAGCATCAGGATTACTGATTGCGATCGGTAACTTAATGGGAGGAGAAAACGTAACTGAATTATCTAAGATGACACTTCCTAGTGCATTAACAACACTTGGTGTTATGGGTATGGGATTGTTACCATCCTTTATCGCAGGATATATTGCTTACTCAATTGCTGATAGACCTGGTATTGCACCTGGTTTCTTAATGGGTCAGATAGCTTCATTCTTAGGAGCTGGATTCTTAGGAGGAATGGTTGGTGGTTATTTAGTAGGTTACATCGCATTATTCATTAAGAATAACTTAAAAGTACCTAAATGGGCAGAAGCATTAATGCCAATGATGATCGTACCAACATTATCAGCGATCATTGCTGGACTTATCATGTTCTTCGTAGTAGGAACACCAATTACAATGGCAACAAAAGCCTTAACAAACTTCATTACAGGACTTGATCAGTCTTCAAAAGCAGTTTATGGATTTATCATCGGAGCTCTTGGATGCATTGACTTTGGTGGACCAATCAGTAAAGTACCTAACTTAATCTGTGATGGATTACTATTAGAAGGAATCACAGGACCAGAAGCGATCAAAGTATTAGCAGCTATGGTTCCACCACTTGGAATTACATTCTCATTAGTATTATCAAAATTACTGAAAAAGAACATTTATACAGCACAGGAAAAAGAAAATATTAAAGTTGCGTTCCCAATGGGTCTTTGCATGATCTCTGAAGGAGTTATTCCAATCGCTATGAATGATATCATTCGTACAGTTATCTGTACAGCAACAGGATGTGGTGTTACAGGAGCGATCAGTTTCAGTCTTGATGTAGGAAGTAAAGTACCATCAGGTGGTGTATTTGTAATCCCAGCAATGTCAAATCCACTTGCAGCACTTATCGCACTGTTAGCAGGAACAGCAGTTACAGGTGTTTTACTTGTACTGATCAAGAAAAAGAAAACAGAAGAAGACGAACCAATGGTTGACGAAAAAGAAGAAGATCTTGATTTATCAGGATTCACTATTTCATAAAATCAGAAAGGACAGATAAGCTATGTATGTATCAATGAAGGGAATGTTAAAACGTGCGAATGAAGGCAATTATGCAGTCATGGCAATCAACTGCTTTAACATTGAGACAGCAAGAGCGGTGATCAATGCAGCTCAGTCATTAAGAGCACCGATCATCATCAATATCGTACAGGAACATATGGTAAATCATTGTGACAGCAATCTGATAGCACCGATCGTCAAGAAACTGGCACAAAGAGCAAGTGTTGAAGTAGCTTTAAATTTCGACCATGGGGAAGAAATCGGATTGTTAAAGAAAGCATTAGTTGATGGATATTCCAGTGTTATGGTAGATGCTTCCAGATACAACTTGGAAGGTAATATCCGAATGACAAGAGAAATCGTGGAATTTGCGAAACAGTTCGATGCAAGTGTCGAAGGAGAGATCGGATGTATGGGTGCTAGTGAAGGCGATAATTATACAGACGATGATATGAAAACTAATCCTGACGAGGCATTACGATTTGCAAAAGAAACTGGAATTGATGCATTAGCAATTTCTTTTGGAAGTTCTCATGGAAACTATCCAGAAGGATATGTACCAGAATTTGATTTTGAGAGACTAAAAGAAATCAAAGAAAAAACAAAGATGCCACTGGTACTGCATGGGGGAAGCGGTTCTGGTGATGAAAATATTAAAAGATGTGTTGAATTTGGAATCAATAAGATCAATGTAGGATGTGATTTTATGAATGCCAATGTAGACAGCATTAAACAGCATCTTAAAAAAGATCCAGACATCAATTATTGGGTAATGATGCATCAGGTGGAGATTGATAGCCAGGAATTAGTAAAAAAATATATCCACCTGTCTGGATCAGAAGGAAAATCATTATAAGATATCAACATCAAAAAGGAGAAATAGAACTATGTTAATGAACATGAAAGAACTTTTAAAAGTAGCAGATGAAAAAGGATTTGCAGTACCAGCATTCAATATCGGTAGTGATCAGTTATTAAAAGCTGTTATGCAGCAGGTAAAAGAAATGAAGAGCCCAGTCATCTTAGAGATGTCTCCAGACGAATTTAACTTTGTTGAAAACAGTTTAATACAGAGCATGATTTATGAAGCATCTAAAACAGATGTACCAGTTGTTATTCATTTAGATCATGGTGATAAATATGAAACAGTTGTAAGAGCAATTCAGGCAGGATTTACATCTGTTATGATCGACGCTTCTAAACTACCATATGAAGAAAATATTGCGATCACTCAGAAAGTATGTGAAGTTGCACATCTTGCAAACGTATCTGTAGAAAGTGAACTTGGAACAATCGGAACAACAGGAAACTCTATCGAAGGTGGAACAACAGGAATTATCTATACAGATCCTGATCAGGCAAAAGATTTTGTTGAAAAAACAGGAATTGATACATTAGCAGTAGCAATCGGAACAGCTCACGGAATCTACCCAAGCGATATGAAACCAGAACTCCGTCTTGACATCTTACAGATATTAAAAGATACTCTTGATATTCCATTAGTATTACACGGTGGATCAAGCAACAAAGATGAAGAAATCGCAAAAGCAGTTAAAATCGGTATTTCTAAGATTAACATTTCAAGTGATATCAAGGTTGCATTCTATGATAAATGTAGAGAAGTATTGAATGCTCATCCAGAATACAGAGAGCCTCTTGAAATCTATCCAGAACCAATCAAAGCTTGTAGAGAAGTTATTGCTCACAAAGTTAACTTATTTGATTCTGCAGACAAAGTTAAATATTACTACGAATAAGATATTTACAAACAACAACATAAAGAGGGGACAGCTTCGGTTGTCCCCCTTTTCGTTTATATAGGAGGGAAAGAAAATCATGAAATATGCAGTAGGAATTGATGTTGGGGGAACAAATACAAGAGTTGCGCTGATCAACGAGAAATATGAGATCAAAGAAAGAGTTCAGTTTGGATCAGATCCAAAAAATCCTATAAAAACATTAAACCAGATCAATGATGTGATCAAAGGGTTTGGAGAAAAAATAGAAGGGATTGGAATTTCTTGTCCAGGGCCATTAGACTTGATCAATGGGATTATTTTAACACCACCAAACCTTCCAGGGTGGCATAATTTTGAACTGACAAAAGAATTAGAAAAGATTACAGGTATTTCTGTGCAGTTAGAAAATGATGCGAACCTTGCAGGACTTGCAGAAACTGTGATCGGGGCTGGAAAAGGAAAGAAGATCGTAGAATTTCTGACCATTTCAACAGGAGTTGGTGCAGGATTATGTATTGATGGACAAATCTATCGTGGAGCAAAAGGATTTGCACAAGAAGTAGCAAACTGCATTTTATGGAAAAATGGACCATCACAGGGAGATTTAAAGAAAGGTTCGATAGAATCTATTGCCAGCGGAACAGCGATCACAAAACGTGCCAATGATGCAGGATTAAATGCAGCACATGCAGGTGAAGTCTATCAGTTTGCACAGGAAGGAAATGAAACGGCAGCAGCGATCATGGAAGATGCTTATGAATATCTGTCAAGTTTTATTGCAACACTTTATGGCATACTTGATCCAGAATTATTTGTCTTAAGCGGAAGTGTGGCACTAAAGATTCCGGGATTTATCGAAGAAATCGAAAAACGTGCTAAAGGAAAAGTGTATGATGCATTAAAAGGTAATGTGAAGATCGTGCCAGCAGCATTAGGAGAGGACTGTGGGCTGATCGGAGCTGCATGTCTGGCATTTAGTAAATAAAAACGCAACCCATAGGAAAACCCTTGAAAAATCCGCCATTTTACAGTAATATTATTCTTAGTATAGTTGTACATGAAAAATATGTACACAACCACAGAAAAGGAGACATTTTGCAATGGCAAAAGATAAGAAATTAGTAGAAGCGATCACTGCGATGGAAGACGATTTTGCACAGTGGTATACAGATGTTGTTAAGAAAGCAGAATTAGCAGATTATTCAAGCGTTCGTGGATGTATGATCTTACGTCCAAACGGATATGCGATCTGGGAGAATATCCAGAAAGTATTAGATGCCAAATTTAAAGAAACAGGTGTGGAAAATGTTGCAATGCCAATGTTCATTCCAGAAAGCCTTTTAAACAAAGAAAAAGATCATGTAGAGGGATTCGCACCAGAAGTTGCATGGGTAACTCATGGTGGACAGAAAGAATTGCAAGAACGTCTTTGCGTAAGACCTACATCAGAGACATTATTCTGTGATTTCTATTCAAAGATCATCCAGTCTCACAGAGATCTGCCTAAATTATATAATCAGTGGGTTTCTGTCGTACGTTGGGAAAAGACAACAAGACCATTTTTAAGAACTTCTGAGTTTTTCTGGCAGGAAGGACATACAGCACATGCAACAGCAGAAGAAGCGGAAGCAAGAACTGTACAGATGTTAAATATGTATGCAGATTTCTGCGAACAGTACCTTGCAATTCCAGTTGTTAAGGGACAGAAGACAGAGAAAGAAAAATTCGCAGGGGCACATGCCACATATACAATTGAAGCATTAATGCACGATGGAAAGGCATTACAGTCTGGAACAAGCCATAACTTCGGTGATGGATTTGCGAAAGCATTTGGTATCCAATATACAGATAAAGACAATAAACTCCAGTATGTACACCAGACATCATGGGGAATGTCTACACGTATCATCGGAGCGATCATCATGGTTCATGGAGACGATTCAGGTCTTGTATTACCACCAAGAATCGCACCAGTACAGACAATGATCGTACCGATCATGCAGAAGAAAGAAGGAGTGCTTGATAAAGCAGAAGAGATCAGAAAGAAACTTGCTTCTTCTTACAAAGTAAAAGTCGATGATTCTGATAAGAGTCCAGGATGGAAATTCAGCGAACAGGAAGTGCGCGGAATTCCTACAAGAATCGAGATCGGACCAAAAGATATCGAGAAGAATCAGGCAGTTATCGTTCGCCGTGACACAAGAGAGAAGATCATCGTATCTTTAGATGAGATCGAGACAAAACTTGGTGAAGTATTAGAACAGATGCAGAGCGATATGCTTGAGAGAGCGAAGAAACATTTAGCAGAACATACAGTAGAAGCTAGAAACTGGGATGAGTTCAAAGCACACATTGAGAAACAGGATGGTTTCGTAAAAGCAATGTGGTGTGGTGAGACTGAATGTGAAGAAGCGATCAAAGACGAGACAACAGCAACAACAAGATGTATGCCATTTGAGCAGGAACATTTAAGTGACGTATGTGTTCACTGTGGAAAACCTGCGAAGAAGATGGTTTACTTTGGAAAAGCTTACTAAGAGTATAAAGATGACAATTGCCGGGAATTATAAGATACATTTCCGGCAATTCTTCCGTTTATAAGAACAGGAATATAGAAAAGACGAGGTGAGAAGATGAAGATCAACATGCCAGCACAGGCAGCAAAAGTAATTAAGACATTAGAACAACATGGATTTGAAGCCTATATCGTAGGTGGCTGTGTCAGAGATTCGATATTAGGAAGAACTCCGGGTGACTGGGACATTACAACATCAGCTTCACCTCAGGAAGTCAAAGAAATCTTTGAACATACGGTAGATACAGGAATCGAACATGGAACAGTTACAGTATTGATGAATCATGAGCCATACGAAGTGACAACATACCGTGTGGATGGCAAATACGAAGACCACAGAAGACCAAACGAAGTGCATTTTACAAAGTCACTGAAGGAAGACCTGTTAAGAAGGGATTTTACGATCAATGCCATGGCATACAATGACAGCGAAGGCATCATTGATATGTACGATGGAATGACAGATCTTAAGAATAAAACGATCCGTTGTGTCGGAGAGGCAACAAAGCGATTTGATGAGGATGCATTAAGAATTTTAAGAGCCTTAAGATTTCAGGCACAGTTAGGGTTTGAGATTGAGAAAGAAACTGAAGAAGCAATCAGGAATCAGGCAAAATTTTTAAAAGATATCAGTGCAGAGCGAATTCAGGTAGAACTTGAGAAACTGATCACATCTGCACATCCGGAAGTTTTGGTAAATGCATACAAACTAGGTGTTACAAAGATCATTTTCCCAGAATTTGATACCATGATGGAGACACCGCAGAATAATCCGCATCATAAATATAATGTCGGAATGCATACGATCGAAGCTATGAAGAATATCGAGGCAGAACACATTTACCGCTGGACAATGCTGCTTCATGATGTCGGAAAACCAGAAGCAAGAGTTGAAGGACCGGATAAGGACCATTTTAAAATGCATCCTGTGATCGGGGAAGAAATCGCAAGAAAGATCCTTCGCAGATTAAAATTTGATAACCAGACACTTAAACAGGTGACAACTCTTGTCCGATGGCATGACCGCAGATTTGCATCGTTTGAAGAAGTAAATAAAAAGACGATCAGACGATGGGTCAGCCAGCTCACACCAGAATTATTTGCAAGACTGATGGTGATCCAGAGGGCAGATATTGATGCACAGAGTGATTATCACAAAGAACAGAAGGAACAGGTTTTAAATGAGACAAAGAGACTGTTTGAGGAAATCATAGAAGAGAAAAATTGTCTCTCGATCAAAGAACTAAAGATCAATGGAAAAGACCTGATGGATATGGGAGTTCCACAGGGAAAAGAAATCGGAGAAATTTTGTCATGGCTGTTAGATCAGGTATTAGAACAGCCAGAATTAAATGAACGTGAAACATTAACTGAGCTGGTCAGGGAAAAGAGGGATGAGCAATGATCTTATTATGGATTCCAATTTTAATTTTTGCATACATCAAGATGATCGATCCGGGAGAGAAGCGTGAACACCCAGTACTGAATGTGAAATATTATGCACACCGCGGATTTCATGGAGAAGAAGGAATTCCGGAAAATTTCATGGCTGCTTTTAAGAAAGCCAAGGAATTAGGTTATGGTATGGAACTGGATGTGCAGCTTACCAAAGATGGAGTCATGGTGATCCATCATGATTATGATCTTAAGAGAACCTGTGGTGTCAATAAGAAAATCCAGGATCTTACTTACCGTGAATTATGCAGATACCGATTAATGGGAACAAAAGAGAGAATCCCAAGATTTATAGAAGTCTTAAGAGAGATTGACGGAAAAGTCCCATTACTTATAGAACTTAAAATGGAAACATGCAACCGTAAATTATGTAAGAAAGTTGCAAGAGCATTGGATAAGTACAAAGGATTATATTGTATCGAATGTTTTCATCCATATGCATTGTATTGGTTTAAGAAGAACCGTCCAGAAGTGATTCGCGGGCAGTTAAGTGAGCAATTCTTCAAAGAGAAGGAAGCAGGATCATTTTCACGTAAGATTGCATACTTTATTATGAAAAATCTATTGACCAATTTTATTACAAAGCCAGATTTTATAGCTTATCGTTATAAATACAAAGATTGTCTGCCACTGAAGATTTGCAGAAAAATTTATAAGATTCCAATCTATGGATGGACATTTCGAGATAAAAAAGAGTATAAAGACAATGAACATTACTTTGAAGGATTTATTTTTGAGAAATTTGTGATATAATCAAGTGATAATAAAATATATTTTAAACTTTTTATTAGGATAAAGGAGTTAAGATTGATGAAGAAAAATGTAGTAGTGATCTTCGGAGGAGATTCCTCTGAACATGATGTTTCATGTCTGTCAGCAACGACAGTCATCAAAAACATGGACACTGAAAAATATAATGTGATTTTAGTTGGAATTACAAAAGAAGGAAAATGGCTGTTAGTAGACAGCGTAAAAGATATTGAAGATGGAAGCTGGAGAGAAGGAGAAGTCAAGGCATTTATTTCTCCTGATACAACAACTCGTTCTTTGGTTATCCTTGCAGAAGGTACATACAAACTTCAGAAAGTCGATGTGATCTTCCCAGTCCTTCATGGTATGAATGGTGAAGATGGAACTGTTCAGGGATTATTTGAACTGTCTAAGATTCCATATGTTGGATGTGGAGTTTTAGCATCTGCCGTTTCTATGGACAAAGTATACACAAAGATCATCGTAGACCACATTGGCATCGATCAGGCGAAGTTTGTTCATGTCAGAGAAAGTGATTTTGAACATTTAGAAGAAGCAATGGATCGTGTGGAAAAAGAAATTCCATATCCAATCTTTGTAAAACCTTCTTGTGCAGGATCTTCCAAGGGAGTTTCCAAAGCAGAGAACAGAGAAGAATTAAAAGCAGCATTATACGAGGCTGTGAAACATGACCGCAATATCCTTTGTGAGGAGACAATTGTCGGAAGAGAAGTAGAATGTGCAGTTTTAGGTGACAGAACACAGGTGAAGAGTACATGTGTGGGAGAAATCCTTGCAGCCCAAGAAGCAGCATTCTATGATTTTGATGCAAAATACAACAATGCAGAATCTAAGACTGTTGTTGATCCAGAGATGCCAGAAGAATCTAAAGCTAAGATCAAAGAAGATGCAGAAGCAATCTTTAGAGCAGTTGATGGATTTGGATTATCAAGAGTTGACTTCTTCTTAGAAGACTCAGGAAGAGTTGTATTTAACGAGATCAACACATTGCCAGGATTTACAAGTATCAGTATGTATCCAATGTTATGGAAAGCATGCGGACTTGATATTCCTGAATTACTTGATACATTGATCGATCAGGCAATGACAAGATATCGTTAGGAGGAAATAATTATGAATGCACCAATCGGGGTGTTTGATTCCGGAGTCGGTGGACTGACTGTTGCAAGAGAGATCATGCGACAGCTTCCGGAGGAAAGTATGATATATTTTGGGGATACTGCACGTGTGCCATATGGAACCAAATCCAAAGACACGATCGTGCGTTATTCCAGACAGATTGTCAATTTCCTGTTAAGCAAAGGTGTAAAAGCAGTGGTCATCGCCTGTAATACGGCGAGTGCCCTTGCTTTAGCTGACTTACAGGATCTATATAATGTGCCGATCATTGGTATGGTACAGCCAGGTGCTGTTGCAGCGATGAATGCGACAAAGAATAAGAATATTGGAATCATTGGAACGAATGCTACGATCAAGAGCGGACAGTATGGGCAGTATTTAAGAAAATTAGATCCATCCGTAACGGTCGTTACAAAAGCATGTCCATTATTTGTGCCTCTTGTAGAAGAAGGACTGATCGATGATCGTATTACAGAAGACATGGTGTCCAGATATTTAAGAGAATTTAAACAATATGATATTGATTCTCTGATTCTTGGCTGCACACACTATCCATTATTGATCAATCCAATCCAGAGATTTGTAGGGGACAAAGTTACTTTAGTAAATCCTGCATATGAAGTTGCGAAGACTTTAAAACAGATGCTTTCAGAGAGAGATATGGCAGCTTCTGAAGATCATGAGGCACAGTATGAATACTATGTCAGTGATATGGCTGACCAGTTTTTATCATTTGCCGACAAGGTACTGCCATGCCGTGTGGATCATGTACAGCCGATAGATATTGAGAATTATTAGGAAGTGAAAGATAAATGACGAAAGAAGTATTAATTAACATTTCGGGGCTTCAGATGGACATTGATCCCCAAGAGCCGATCGAGATGGTAACAACAGGGGCATATTATCTGAGAAATGGCAAGCATTATATTTTATATGATGAGCTTTCAGAGGATAATGAAGTGACAAAGAATGTCTTAAAAATCGGGCCAAACAGTGTAGAACTCACAAGAAAAGGTCCACAGGGATCTCATATGATCTTTGAAGAGGGAAAAGAAAATCTTTCTTACTATGATACACCATTTGGAAGTCTTTTGATGGGGGTCAATACAAGCAGTATTGACTGGATGGAAGAAGAGGAACAGATGCGCTTACAGGTTGATTATGACCTGAGTGTCAATTCTGACCACGTTTCAAAATGTAAGATTGATGTGAACATCCGGCCGAATGGAGAATAAACATGAAGCAGAATGAAAAAGGTTTGATGCAGTGGGAGAAGGATTTTTTGATTTCGATCACGATCCTGATCATTGCGACCATCATTGCGCATATTTTTTTCTATCAGACAGCTCACAACATTAATGTGCCAATGATTTATACATTGGCAACTTTTTTTATCTCAAGATATACAAAAGGATATGGATGGGGAATTGTATCCTCACTCTTAAGCGTTATTTTTATTAACTGGAGATTTACATTTCCATACTTTAAGATTAATTTCATGATTGACGGATATCCGATGACATTTCTTGGGATTTTAGTGATCGCAATCATCACGAATATGACAACAACAAGCTTAAACCGAGAGAAAGAAGCAGCTGTCAAGAGAGAGAAAGAACTTGCAAAATTAAATGAATATAACAAGCAGATCAATGACCTTCAGATTGAGAAAGAAAAGGAGAAGATGCGTTCGAATTTATTAAGAGCGATCTCTCATGATCTAAGAACACCGCTGACCGGAATGATCGGGGCAAGTTCAACCTATCTGGAGGCAAAAGATCAGCTTGATGAAGAGGCAAAAGACCAGCTTGTCATGGGAATTAAAGAAGATGCAAACTGGCTGTTAAACATGGTGGAAAATCTTCTTAGTATTACAAGGATTCAGAGCAATGGAAGTGATACACAACCGCATGTAAAAAAGGTGCCAGAGCCTCTCGAAGAAGTGGTGTCAGAAGCAATTCAGCGTTACCATAAGCGTTATCCAGACAGCGAATTAAAGGTGAAGATTCCAGAAGATTTTCTTATGGTACCAATGGATCCAACGTTGATTGAGCAGGTCATTATGAACCTTCTTGAAAATGCATGGGTACATGCAGGAACTCGTGGACCGATTGAACTGGATATCAAAGAAGAAGAAAAGAATGTTGTATTTTATGTTAGGGATCATGGAGTTGGAATTGAACCTGAACGTATTGATCAGATTTTTGATGGATGTGCAGGAGCAATTGATCATGAAAGCCGCAAGGAAATGGGTATTGGATTAAGTATCTGCAAATCCATTGTTATGGCACATCAAGGTGATGTCTATGCAAGAAACTATGAGGATGGAGCAGAGTTTAGTTTTAGTCTGCCAATGGATGAGGAAGAATTGACGGAGGAAGAAAAACTATGACAGAGATTAAATTTACTGTTTTGATCGTCGAAGATGAAGAAAACATCGGCAATTTCATATCAACGATCTTAAAGACAAATGGCTACAAACCAATTATAGCAACCACAGGAACTCAGGCAATTCAGTGCGCAGAATCTTACTGCCCGGATATCATTTTATTAGACCTTGGACTGCCGGATATGGATGGAATTGATGTGATCTCTGAGATCAGAAAATGGGCGGTAACTCCGATCATTGTAATTTCAGCCAGAAACAGGGAATCAGAGAAAGTAAAAGCTTTGGATGCTGGGGCAGATGACTATATTACCAAGCCATTTGGTAATCAGGAACTGCTCGCAAGGATCCGTACAGCCCTAAGACATCGAAGACAGCCAATGGGAACAGAGACGAAAACCCCGATGTATCATGCCGGTCAGTTAAAGATTGATTTCGATAAGCGGAGAGTCTTTCTCGGAGAAGAAGAAGTCCGTCTTACACAGATTGAATATAAGCTTGTATCCCTGCTTGCAGAGAATGCAGGAAAGGTTATTACATACGAGTCTATCATCAAGGATATATGGGGGCCTCACGCAGATACAAACAATAGGATTTTGCGCGTAAATATGGCAAATATCCGTCGTAAGATCGAGGAAAATCCAGCGGTTCCAAAGTACGTTTTCACGGAAGTCGGAGTCGGATACCGCATGCTTGAGAATGAATTAAACAGTTGAGATTGTGCTAAAAAAGATACATTTTCTGCATAAAAAATGTTAAAAAACTTATTGACAAACAAAAATAAGGCGTTTATAATTCCAACCATAACAAAGGCGTTATGAAATGACACAGATCATTCTTCATAACGCCTTTTCTTTTTATCAAGAAGGATTTCTAAAGGCCTTCAATCAATTCATTGAGTAAAGACACGCGTGTTTCTCCTGAATGAAAAAACAAAAACTTTCGAAATGGGAGGACAAAGATATGACAAAAGAAATTATGAACGCAATGAACACCCAGATCTTTGGGGTATGGTTCCTGATCGGAGCCGCACTGGTATTCTGGATGCAGGCCGGATTCGCTATGGTTGAAGCCGGATTTACAAGAGCTAAGAATGCCGGAAACATTATCATGAAAAACCTGATGGACTTCTGTATTGGTACTTGTGTATTTATTCTGATCGGTTTCAGTTTATTACTCGGGGAAGATATGATCGGGTTGATCGGAAAACCTGGATTTGATATTTTTACATCTTATGCAAATTTTGACTGGTCCAGTTTCGTATTCAACTTAGTATTCTGTGCAACAACAGCAACGATCGTATCCGGAGCCATGGCAGAAAGAACAAAATTCTTATCTTACTGTATTTATTCCGCAGTAATCTCTGCATTGATCTATCCGATCGAAGCACATTGGATCTGGGGCGGTGGATGGTTAGCCCAGATGGGATTCCACGATTTCGCAGGATCTTGTGCAATTCATATGGTTGGTGGATTATCCGCACTGATCGGAGCAAAATTCTTAGGACCACGTATTGGTAAATTCACAAAAGACAAAGATGGAAATATTACAAAAGTAAATGCATTTCCAGGACATAATATTCCACTTGGAGCATTAGGAGTATTTATCTTATGGCTTGGTTGGTATGGATTCAACGGTGCAGCAGCAACATCTGTTGAACAGTTAGGATCCATCTTCGTAACAACAACAATTTCACCAGCAATCGCAACGGTTGTTTGTATGATCTTTACATGGGTAAAATATGGAAAACCTGATGTATCAATGTCATTAAACGCATCTCTTGCAGGACTTGTAGCGATCACAGCACCTTGTGATGTTACAGATGCTTTTGGAGCAATCGTTATTGGAGCTGTTTCTGGATTACTTGTCTGCTTCGGAGTATGGTTATTAGATTACAAATTAAGAATTGATGACCCAGTTGGAGCCGTAGCAGTACATTTCATGAATGGTTTATGGGGAACATTTGCAACAGGATTATTTGCAACAAAAACTGCACCAGGAAGTGAAATAAACGGACTCTTCTATGGTGGTGGATTTGGATTATTAAAGATTCAGATCATCGGTATCGTTTGTGTCTGCGCTTGGACAGCAGTAACGATCAGTTTAACATTTGCGATCATTAAAGCAACAATCGGTCTTCGTGTAACAGAAGAAGAAGAGATCATCGGTCTGGATGGACCAGAACATGGTTTAACATCAGCATATGCTGGATTCAGTATGATGGATATTTCTAACACAATGATCATGGAAGAAAATGCAAATACAGTTCTTGGACAGGAAGATTACGAACAGGCTTCTGAAGTTCAGAAAGCAGCAGCCGTACAGGTTAGCAAAGCTCCAGATCTTGTGACAGGAATGTACAAAGTTGTTATTATCGCAAAATTAACAAGATACGACAAGTTAAGAAAAGCTATGAACGATGTCGGAGTTACTGGTATGACAGTTACTCAGGTAATGGGTTGTGGTATTCAGAAAGGTGCCGGAGAACGTTACAGAGGTGCTGAAGTCGATGCAACATTACTTCCAAAAGTTAAAGTTGAAGTCATCGTCGGAAATATCCCAGTTGATAATATCATTGAAGCTGCGAAGAAAGCCCTTTATACAGGACATATCGGAGATGGTAAGATCTTTGTATACAACGTAGATAAAGTTATCAAAATCCGTACAGGAGAAGAAAATCTTGCAGCATTAGCAGATGTCGAATAATTGTGATTTGAATAAGTCTTGCAGATTGTATATGAGAAAAACAAAATAAGAGTATAAAAGATCCAGACCAGGAAATTTATGCACGCCGTTTTGAACGGTCGCTGATTCGCTAGTTTTCCTTGCGC
>CABIYF010000025.1 GCA_902362875.1 Eubacteriaceae bacterium
TATTATTTCGTTTTTCTCATATACACGGACGGCTATTCAAATCACTACAAGTGTGTATGTTGTACGGTATTGGCTAAGAATTTTTGATTTCGTAAACGGAAGGTTTGTGAGTTTTTGAGCCTTCCAAACTTCAGCTTATAAACGATTTTAAACATATCGACAAATCGGTGGTTGTAAGTCTCTTTTATTTTTCGTTAGTGAATATAAAAATTATTAGCCAATACCATTTAACATACACCCTCTGTGTGGTGATTCTTATCTTATTACTGCATCATACAGTGAAAGACTATCCTTCAAATCAGAACTTTATCTAGAGTTTCTTTATCTAATCCAGTCATTGTCATAATTTGTTGATTACTCATTCCATTTTCATGCATTCGGATTGCAATATTTTCACGTTCTTCCAAAATACCTTGTGTTCTGCCTTGTTTTCTACCTTGCTCTTTGCCAATTTGTTGATTATATTCAGCTTCTTTTTTACGATGTAGTTCTTCGTCATAACATACTTTGATCATTTCTTCTATGTCTCCTTTCTCTCGTAATAAAATATTTAATAGAATTTTCTTTTTGATACATTCTTCAACTGCTTTTTGAGCAGCTATTGTTGAATTCTTTTCATTCTTTTGATGTTTCCTGACAATATCAACAAAGATAGAGTATTCTTTTAAGGGTTTGCAAAGTTCCATTAGTTTTTGATTATATCCATAGTTAATGTTTAACATAATGGCTTTCAGATTTAGAAATTCTTCATCAAAGGAATTTTCATGTGTTTTAAAAGCTTCACTTAAAAATATTTCTTTGCGTTCGGGTTGTTTGTCTTCTCCATTATAAAAAACAACATATACAGGTTTTGGCAGTGATACTTGTGTCCTGCCATAGATATCTAATTGATTTAAACGAATATAATCTCGATATAATTCACCTAGATAAATCAGCCCACGAATTGGCATATTAGGATTTATCGTACTTTGATGTTCATATAGATTTAAAACATCATCAATGATAAATGAAATATCATTTTCAATTCCAAGAAAGATAACTTGATTTAATGTATGTATTGTGATTGCTGATTCGTCTGTGTAATGTGTTTTTCGTATGGCGTTATATAATTCTAATGCCGATTTTTTGTCTGAAAAAATTTTTTTAAATAATTCGTCTTTATAATTTCTGTTTGCGTAGATTGTCTTTGTCAATGTCTACCTCCATATTATCATATGAATGTAATACTTACAATAAGTATTGAATGGATTTATTGCTAGAAGGTTGCTGGAAGTGCAAATATAATATATAATAAAATAACATATATGGATAAAATTTACAATATAAAATGTAAATAATTGTATTTTTTTAAGAATGTCTTATAAAGTATTATAGACAAATTTTGTATAAATGCCGTATAATATGAACTATATAAAATTAATAGGAAAAGGAAACATCAACATGAGCGATTTTAAATATGTATTCGGTCCAATCCCTTCAAGAAGATTAGGAAGATCCTTAGGTATCAGCCCATTACCTAAGAAGACATGTAATTATTCCTGCATCTACTGTCAGTTAGGAAGAACCGATAAGATGACAAATAAACGTCAGGAATTTTATAAAACAGAAGATATCGTAGCGGAATTTAAACAATACATCAAAGATTCTGATAAATTCGATATCGTAACAGTCGTTGGAGAGGGAGAGCCAACATTAGCAACGAATCTTGGAGAATTAGTCGATGAACTAAAAGCACTGACAGATAAGCCAGTTGCAGTGATCACAAATGGTGCGTTGCTTTCTGATCCGCAGGTAAGAGAAGAGTTATGTCATGCCGATATGGTATTGCCTTCTTTAGATGCTTATAATCAGGAAATTTCCAAGAAGATCGACCGCCCTTATGGAACGATCAAATTTGAGGAAGAATTTGATGGCCTGAAAAAGTTCACTCACATGTATGAAGGAGAACTCTGGTTAGAGATCATGTTAGTTGATGGGATCAACGATGATGAAGAGTCTATTCTTGAATTTAAGAAGTTATTAAAAGAATTAAAATACGACAGGCTGTACCTAAATACACCAGTTCGTCCACCAGCAGAGGCAGATGTGAATGTTGTATCTGAAGAACGCATGCGATATGCAGTTGAGACACTTGGTGGTATTTCTATTGAGATGATGAGTTCAGGAGCATTTTTCAGTGAGATTGAAGATGACTATGAAGCCGTCAAATCCATTATCGGAAGACATCCAATGAATCAGTTTGAAGTACGAGGATTCTTAGAAAGCAGAGATGTGAAAGATCCAGAAGCAATGATGGAACAGATGAAACAAGATGAAGCAATCCATGTGATCGATTATAAAGGAATCTTGACTTTCCGTTTAAAATAGTTGTTTTAAGATATAAAAAAGATAATCGAACCACAAAAGGAGATAGATATAAAATGAAACACAGTGTAAAAAGAGTGGCAGCAATCCACGACCTTTCAGGTTTTGGAAGAGCTTCCCTGACAGCGATCATTCCAATCCTCTCATCCATGGGAGTACAGGTCTGTCCGTTGCCAACAGCAATCCTATCGAATCATACTGGCGGATTTGAGACATTTAGCTTTGTAGATTTTACAGATCATATGCAGGACTATATTGACCACTGGAAAGAATTAAAGATTGATTTTGACTGCATTTATTCTGGATTCTTAGGTTCTGAACGCCAGATTGAGATTGTTTCCGGATTTATTGATGACTTTGGAACTGAAGATAACATGGTTGTGATCGATCCAGTACTTGGAGATAATGGAAATCTGTATTCAACAATGGATCAAGGATTAGTCGAAGGAATGAAACGTCTGGTGACAAAAGCAGATATCATTACACCAAACTTTACCGAAGTAAGCCTTCTGCTAGGAGAAGAATATAAACAGACAACAACCGATGAAGAGATCAAAGAATGGGTGAAACGTCTGTCTGATATGGGACCGAATATTGTTGTTGTGACAAGTGTTCCTGATAAAGAGAAAGATAAAGATTCCAATGTGATCGCTTATGATAGAAGCTGTGATACATACTGGAAGATCAAATGCCGTTATATCCCAACATTCTATCCAGGAACTGGGGATGCGTATACTTCTGTTATGATTGGAAGTCTGTTAGATGGAGACAGTCTGCCAATCGCATTGGATAAGGGTGTGCAGTTTATCACACAGGCGATCAAGGCAAGTTATGGATTTGATTATCCAAACAGAGAAGGAGTACTGCTTGAGAGAGTACTGGAAGTATTGAAAATGCCAGTTGTTTTAGGCGGATATGAGATGATCTAGAAAACAGACAGGAGGTGTCTGATCAGTTATGTTTCATTTACTAGACCCAGAAAAATGGGAACGACAGAAACATTTTGAATATTACATGCAGATGATACCATGTGGTTATACCGTCACAGTACGTTTGGATGTGGAAAATCTGTATCAGCAGGTTAAGAAATGTGGATTAAAGTTTTATCCAGCATTTATTTACTGTGCAGGAAAAGTCATCAATGAGAAGAAAGAATTTAAAATGGGAATTGATGAAGAAGGAAGGCCTGGATATTTTGACGTGATGCATCCAAACTTTACGATCTTTCACAAAGATGACCATACATTTTCAGATATCTGGTCTTATTATGATGATGACTTTCAGACATGCTATCAAAATATCATAAATGATATGGAAACTTACAAGGATGTCAAAGGACCAAAAGGAAAAGAAGGTCAGCCGCCAAACTTCTTCTGTATTTCCTGTGTGCCATGGATGGATTTTACAGGATACAGCACATGGGTGCCAACTGGAAGGCCGAATTTATTTCCGATTATTACATTTGGAAAATATGTGGAAGAAGAGGGCAGAAGAAAGCTGTCTGCTGCTTTAACGATATCGCATGCAGCAGCAGATGGATATCATGCTAGTATGTTTTTTGAAAGACTTCAGGAAGTATTAGATGAGTTTGTAATAAATGGGGTAGAAGGGTGTGGTTATAAAACTACTTCCCTTGCAAAAATCCAGCCGAAGTAGAAGCGGACAACTTCTCCAACATTGATGAAACTTCCTCTTCAGATTCCTTAAATCCACCCGTGATCCACTGCCGGATCACAGCCATACAGCCGCTCACAATATAAATATGCAAAGAAGACAAAGCCTCCGCATCATAATCAGGTCTTCGGCTCTGCCACACTGGCATCGTCCAACGTTGTGTGGCAAGCAGAAGTTTGTTCTGAAATCCCGGATCACCATGATCCGAAAACAGAAGTCTCACCAGCTGTTTATGCTCACTGATATAAAAGATAATAGAATCCATCAATTGAGAAATCGAATTTTCCTTCTCAAACTGGATCATATCTTCTTCCAGCGTATTTAAAATCTCATCTTCAATCGACTCCAGAAGATCCATCGGACTGGAATAATAAGTATAGAATGTACTGCGGTTAATATCCGATTTCTCACACAGGCGGGAAACGGATATTTTTTGTATTGGCTGTTCTTTTAACAAATAAAGCAGGCTCTCTCTGAGGGCACGTTTCGTCTTTAAAATACGACGATCAGTTTTCTTCTCTACCATATTAAAAACTCCTTTAAAATCATATAAAAAAGATAATTTACAAAAAAATAAAAAATGTTTGATAATCGCCAAAAACACTATTTTGGTGGTTGTTGTATACACATACATTTATTATAATATACATATGAATGAAAAACAACAGTTGTATGATAAAAGGAGGCACAAACATGAACCGGCAAGATTTTTATGATGGAAAATTATTTGATGCATATCGTTATATGGGTGCGCACAAAGACGGTGATAAGATCCGTTTTGTAACTTACGCACCAAGAGCCTCCAGGATATCGATCATTGGGGAGTTTAATGACTGGAATGAAGAATTTATGGAACAAGATGCACAAAGTGGTTTCTTTTTATTTTACCCTGATAAAGCCAAAGAAGGACAGATGTACAAATACTGCATCTATGGGCCAGATGGAAATCGGCAGGAACATTGTGATCCTTATGGATTTGAAATGGAACTAAGACCAGGAGCATGTTCGATCATCAGAGATATCACAACATACAAATTTAACGACAGATCATGGATGCAGATGAGAAGTGTCGGAATGGAAGATGCCATCAATATCTATGAGATGCATATGGGTTCATGGAGAATGAACAACAAAGATGAGAATGGCTGGTATCAGTATGATGAGATTGCCAAGATGCTCGTTCCATATCTAAAACAAAATAACTATACCCATGTAGAATTAATGCCACTGTCAGAGCATCCATTTGACGGATCATGGGGATATCAAAACACTGGATTTTTTGCACCAACGAAACGTTATGGAACCCCGGATAAATTAATGAAATTTGTCGATATGATGCATCAGGCAGGGATTGGAGTCATTATGGATTTTGTTCCAGTTCATTTTGCAGTGGACGGATATGGACTGAAATTATATGATGGAACTCCATTATATGAATACGATAATAAGGATACTGGAGAGAGTGAATGGGGAAGTTGTAACTTTATTCATTCCAGAAGAGAAGTTCAGTGTTTCTTGCAATCCGCAGCCAACTACTGGCTGGAAGAGTATCATTTTGATGGAATCCGTATGGATGCAGTGAGCCGCCTGATCTACTGGCAGGGAGATGAAAGCAGAGGAGTCAATGATACAGCGATCGACTTCTTAAAAGCATTCAATTTAGGTTTAAAACAACGCCATCCAACCGCCATGCTGATCGCAGAAGATTCCACTGCTTATCCAGGTGTGACAGAACCTGTATGGAAAGGCGGGTTAGGATTTGATTACAAATGGGATTTAGGATGGATGCACGATACTCTGGAATATTTTCAGACGGGTCCAGAATATCGAAGTCGTGATTATCACAAACTAACATTTTCGATGGTGTATTTCTGGAATGAGCGTTATATGTTAGAATATTGTCATGATGAAGTTGTGCATGGCAAGGCAACGATCTTACAGAAGATGTATGGGGATTATGAAGATAAATTTCCACAGGCAAGGGCTATGTATATGTATATGATGATCCACCCAGGGAAGAAATTAAACTTTATGGGGAATGAATTTGGACAGATCAGAGAATGGAGCGAGGCACAGGAACAAGATTGGATGATCTTAAAATATCCGATTCATGATGCCTTCCATAAATATATGATCAAATTAAATGACATTTACAAGAAGGAAAAAGCTTTCCATTACGATTATCATAGAGAAAACTTTGAATGGCTTGATTGTCATCAGGAAGAGCGATGCATTTATGCGATCGGAAGAAAAACGGCAGATCACATGATCGTTGGAATCTTTAATTTCTCTGACAAAGAACAGAAAGATTATAAATTAACGATCGAAGGACACTATACGAGAAGAACATTGTTACATACTGAATGGGAACAGTATGGTGGAACGATGAAGAAACGTAAAGAAAATATTCATCTAAAGAAAAAAAGAAAAGACAGTGAGCTTACGATCACACTTCCAAGATACAGTGGAGTTTTATTAAAACTAACGAAGAAAGAATAAGGCAGAAACTTTGAATAAAAGGAGATAATATCATGAAAATATACGATTTAGTAATCATAGGTTCCGGACCAGCTGGAATGTCTGCAGCAATCTATGCACAGAGAGCAATGCTTGATTTTGTTATGATCGAGAAAGAATATATGCCGGGAGGACAGGTCGTACAAACTTATGAAGTCGATAACTATCCGGGAATTCCAAAGACAAATGGAATGGATCTTGGAATGAAATTTTCAGAACATGCCAAAGAACTCGGTGTTGAAAGCATCACCGCAGAGGTAAAAGAAATTCACGCAGATGATGAGATCAAAGAGATCGTTCTGAAAAATGGAGATGTTCTTAAAACAAAGACGATCATCCTTGCAACCGGAGCTGTGCATCAGACACTGGGCGTTGAAGGAGAAGAAAAACTAAAAGGAATGGGAGTATCTTACTGTGCAACATGTGATGGAGCATTTTTCAGAAATAAGGTAACAGCAGTTGTCGGTGGCGGGAATGTTGCATTGGAAGATGCATTGTTCTTAAGCCGTATGTGTGAAAAAGTTTATCTGATCCACCGAAGAGATGAATTCCGCGGTGCAAAGATCTTTCAGGATGAAGTAAAGAAGAATGATAAGATCGAGATTTTATGGAATACGATCGTGACAAAAATCGATGGAGATGAGGTCGTGGAGAGACTTCACATACAAGATGTAGATAACCATGTGGATAAGTTACTAGATGTTGATGGAATTTTCATTGCAGTGGGAACAAAACCAGCTTCCGAACTTTTATCCGGAAAGTTATCAACAGACGAAAAAGGATATATTATCGCAGGAGAAGACGGCGTTACAAAGATTCCGGGAATCTTCGCCGCAGGAGATGGAAGAAGCAAAAATCTCCGTCAGGTAGTGACTGCTGTGTCAGATGGTGCCAACTGTGTGTACTCTGTCGAGCGATATCTCCAAAATGCTTAATTTTCAGACAATTTGAGACATTTTTATATAGTGACTCATAAATTAAAAATCAACCGCTTTTTGACGATTTGTGCTAGTTGTATAACAAAAAGCAGGTTGATTTTTTTGTGGAAAAATTACACACATATTGCTAACAAAATACCCACAAAGTTATCAACATACAGAAATGGCATATTTTAGCCAAAAATGAGTTACCCACAGAGTTATCCACATTATCCACATCCACAATTCGACAAATAATAACTGTGGATAACTTCGAAAAGAAACATATGTTTTGTTCACTATTTATAAAAAGATTTTGTTTTCTTAATCAGAATTATATGTTATAATGAATTCATACAAAAAAGGTAAAGGAGATGGGAGCCATGAAATTCATTATTAGTGGAAAGAACATTGAAGTTACAGAAGGTATCAAAGCAGCGATTGAAGAGAAACTCGGACGTCTCGACAAATATTTAGTTGACGATACGATCGTGAATGTAACGTTAAGTGTTCAGAAGGGAAGACAGAAGATAGAAGTTACCATTCCTATGAAAGGGCACATTATCCGTGCTGAAGAAGGCAGTGAAGACATGTATGTATCTATTGACCTGGTAGTAGATGTGATCGAACGCCAGATCCGCAGATATAAAACAAGACTTATGAATCAGAAACATGATGGAACAAGCTTCAAGCAGGAGTTTATGGATCAGGAAGATGAAGTGGAAGATGATGAGATCAGAATCATCCGAAGCAAGAAGTTTGCTATCAAACCAATGGATGTAGAAGAAGCTTGTGTACAGATGGAATTATTAGGACATGATTTCTTTGTATTCCGCAATGCTGATACATTTGAAGTCAATGTTGTATATAAGAGAAAAGGAAATACATACGGACTGATCGAACCTGAATTTTAGAAGATCGGAAACTTGAGGAGATCCTTAGTGATAAGGATCTCCTTTTGCATGCCCGGAATTAGTGCCTCATATTATAAAAAGTTTATATTTTATTGAGAATTTTTACAATTAGTTAACTTGCACCTTATAATGTTAAGTGTTACAATAGCAAAGACTATATAATAGATATAAGTCTACCCTGATATCAGCTGCCAGAGGCAGAACGATACAGGATAGAACAATTGTAAAAAGAAACTTAGGAGATTATTTATGGGTTTATTTGATAAAGTATTTGGTTCTCACAGTGATAAGGAACTAAAACGAATCAGCAAGACAGTTGACAAGATCGAAGCACTGGATGAGTCCATGCAGAAACTGTCAGATGAAGAATTAAGACATAAGACCGTTGAATTTAAAGAAAGACTTGCAAACGGAGAGACATTAGACGATCTGTTACCAGAGGCATACGCAGTCGTAAGAGAAGCCAGCAGCCGTGCGATCGGATTAAAACATTATCGTGTTCAGCTGATCGGTGGTATCATCCTGCATCAGGGACGTATCGCAGAGATGAGAACTGGTGAAGGTAAAACTTTAGTATCTACTTTACCTGCATATTTAAATGCATTAGAAGAAAAAGGTGTTCATATCGTAACAGTCAACGATTATCTGGCTACTCGAGATGCAGAGTGGATGGGAAAAGTTCATAACTTCCTTGGATTAACCGTTGGTGTTGTTACAAATGACATGGAAAATGATGAACGCCGTGAAGCATATAACTGCGATATTACTTATATTACAAACAACGAATTAGGATTTGACTACTTAAGAGATAACATGGTCATCGAGAAAGAAGATCTGGTACAGAGAGATCTTCACTATGCGATCGTCGATGAGGTCGATTCCGTACTGATCGATGAGGCAAGAACACCACTGATCATTTCCGGTGAGAGTGGAAAATCTACAGAATTATATCGTGCATGTGATATCTTAGCACGCCAGATGGAACGAGGAAGTTCTGACGGTGAGTTATCTAAGATGGATATCTTAATGAACGAGGATATCGAAGAAGACGGAGATTTCCTTGTCAATGAAAAAGACAAACAGATCATGCTGACTGCAGATGGTGTGAAGAAAGTCGAGAAATTCTTCCACATCGAGAACCTTGCAGATCCAGAGAACCTTGCGATTCAGCATAACATCATCTTAGCACTTCGTGCACATAACTTAATGTTCAAAGACAAAGACTATGTAGTAAAAGATGATGAAGTACTGATCGTCGATGAATTTACAGGACGTATCATGCCAGGTAGACGTTACTCTGACGGTCTGCATCAGGCGATTGAAGCGAAGGAAAATGTAAAGGTTAAGAGAGAATCCAAGACTCTTGCAACGATCACATTCCAGAACTTCTTCAATAAATATGATAAGAAAGCAGGTATGACAGGTACTGCGCTTACAGAAGAACAGGAATTTAGAGAGATTTATGGAATGGACGTTGTTGTGATCCCAACAAACAAACCAGTTCAGAGAATCGATCATGATGATGCGATCTATAAGACAAAACGTGAGAAGATGAATGCCGTTGTTGAAGACATCATTGAATCTCACAAAAAAGGACAGCCAGTCTTAGTTGGTACGATCACAATTGAGATGTCTGAAGAACTAAGTGCAATGCTTAAGAAACGCGGAATCAAACACAACGTACTGAATGCAAAATTCCATGAAAAAGAAGCAGAGATCATCTCTCACGCAGGTGAGATCGGTGCAGTAACGATCGCTACAAACATGGCTGGTCGTGGTACTGATATCGTGCTGGAAGATGGAGTTGCTGAACTTGGCGGATTAAAGATCATAGGTACAGAACGCCACGAATCCAGACGTATCGATAACCAGTTACGTGGTCGTGCCGGACGTCAGGGAGATCCAGGTGAATCTAAGTTCTATTTATCACTGGAAGATGATCTGATGAGATTATTCGGATCTGAAAGAATGATCAGTGTATACAATGCACTTGGAATTCCAGAAGGAGAAGAAATCCAGCATAAGACGATCAGTAAGACGATCGAGAAAGCACAGAAGAAGATCGAGAATAACAACTTTGGTATTCGTAAGAATCTGTTAGACTACGATAGAGTTAACAATGAACAGAGAGAAGTCATGTACAAAGAACGCCGCCGTGTTCTTGACGGAGATGACATGAAAGAATCTGTTTTAGGAATGATGAAAGAGACAGTTGCAAACCATGTATATCAGGTGATCAGTGATGAACTTCCACCAGAAGAATGGGATCTTGCAGCACTGAATGCAGAATTACTTCCAATCGTGCCATTAAATAAGATTGTATTAACAGATGCAGAGAAATCTTCTGGAAGAGTTGATGATCTGGTAGCAAGATTACAGGAAGAAACCGTTGCATTATATGAACAGAAAGAAAAAGAATTTGAAGACTTTGATCTTCGTGAGATTGAACGTATCATCTTACTGAAAGTCATCGACCGCAAGTGGATGGATCATATTGATGATATGGATCAGTTACGTGAAGGAATCGGACTTCAGGCATATGGACAGAGAGATCCAGTTGTTGAATACCGTATGGCTGGATTTGAGATGTTCAATGATATGACAAAGGCAATTCAGGAAGAAACAACAGGCGCATTGTTCCATGTACAGGTTGAGCAGAAGATCGAGAGAGAAGAAGCTCCAAAGATCACAGGAACAAACAAAGATGCAGAAGTTGAGAAGAAGCCTTATGTAAGAAAAGGAGCAAAAATCGGCAGAAATGATCCTTGCCCATGCGGAAGCGGCAAGAAGTATAAGAACTGCTGCGGAAGAAATAAATAAGGAGTTTTTTATCAATGATTGAAGCAGAACAATTAAAATATAAATTAAACTCTTTTCAGGAACCACTAGAAGATCTTAGTGGTTCCCTTGCGTTAGAAGCAAAAAAAGAGAGAATTGATCAGTTAGAACTGAATATGGAAGAACCAGGATTCTGGGATAATGTTGAGGAATCCCAGAATGTTATGAAAGAAGTCAAAAGCTTAAAAGGTGTTGTGGAAGAATACGATGATCTCAAGACAAAATACGAAGATATTGAGACATTGATCGATATGGCAGAGGAAGATGAAGATGAAGATGCAGATCTGATCGAAGAAGCCACCGATTTGATGGATGAATTTGAGAAAACATACGAGGAATTACGCATCTCAACACTGTTAACAGGTGAATATGATAAGGATGATGCGATCCTTACGTTACATGCCGGGGCAGGTGGAACAGAGTCTTGTGACTGGGCAGGAATGCTTTATCGTATGTTTACGAGATGGGCAGGCAAGAAAGGTTATGGAACGGAAGTTCTTGACTATCTTGACGGAGACGAAGCAGGAATCAAATCCGTTACAGTGAAGATCACAGGAATGAACGCTTATGGATATTTACGATCTGAAAAAGGTGTTCATCGTCTTGTCCGCATTTCTCCATTTAATGCAGCAGGAAAACGACAGACATCGTTTGCATCCTGTGATGTAATGCCAGATATCAAAGATGATATCGAAGTTGAGATCGCAGATGAAGATATCCGAATCGACACATACCGCGCAAGTGGAGCCGGTGGACAGCATATCAATAAAACAGACTCCGCAATCCGTATCACACATTTACCAACAGGAATCGTTGTACAGTGCCAGAATGAGAGATCACAGCATAAGAACAAAGATCAGGCAATGAAGATGTTAAAGACAAAACTGTATCTGTTAAAACAGCAGCAGCATCTGGAGAAACTATCTGATATCCGTGGAGATGTCGGAGATAATGGATGGGGAAACCAGATCAGATCTTATGTCCTACAGCCATATACAATGGTAAAAGACCACAGAACAAACTTTGAAAGTGGAAATCCAAGTGCAGTGTTAGACGGAGATCTGGATGGATTTATGAATGCTTATCTTGCGTGGGATAACAACAGTAAGCAGGAAGAGAATTAAGCAGGTTCGGAAGAACAGATAAAACAATAAGATAAATGAAAATAAAAGGGTGAGGGAAATGGCAGGAAAAGTAATCAAAACAATCATTGTAGCAGGAGTATCATTAGGTGTACTCGGCTTATTATTCACAATCTTTTGTAACGTACAATTAAAGACAGACCGCAAAACATATTCTGTAAATCAAACAGAGAAGATTGATACGGCTGACTATGTGATCGTGCCGGGCTGTCTTGTATATAAAAGTGGAAAGCCATCCTATGCATTGGAAGACCGCTTAAATGGTGCATTAAAACTATATCAGGAAAAGAAAGTGCCAAAGATCATTCTATCCGGTGCAGCAAGAGAAAATCAGGCAGGGAAAATATTCCTGACAGATCGTGGTGTATCTGAAGAAGATATTTTGATCGATGATGGAGGACTTGATACTTATTCAACGATCTATCGCTGCACGGAAGCATTTCCAGAGAAGAAATTTATTGTATGCACACAGCAAAAATATTTTAAGAGAACAGGGTATCTGATCAGTAAGCTTGGAATGAATGGATATTGCATGGGTATTGATAAACACCAGTATAAGAAAGAAATCTATGAAAGATTCCGTGATTTCTTTGCATCAGATAAGGCATGGATCGAGTGTAATATCACAAAACCAGAACCAGTATATTCCTTAGAAAAACTTCCGATCAGATAATGTATTTATTTTAAAAACAAATTTTCTATTGCATCCTAAAAATATCTGTGGTAGTATTTTGTGCAAAGACAACTGTACACCACAGGAAAACAAAAGGAACCAGACATGAAAGAAACAAACTATTATGTAATTAAAAAGAAAGCAGTTCCAGAAGTGTTGTTAAAGGTGTTAGAGGTTCAGAAGCTGTTAGATTCCAAGAAAGCAGTTTCTGTATTAGAAGCCACAGAGATGGTAGGTATCAGCCGAAGTTCTTATTACAAGTACAAGGACGATATTTTTCCATTTTACGCTGGTAAGAAGGGACGAAGTATCACATTTGTGATCGAAGTTGATGACCAGCCGGGCGTTATAGCCTCGATCCTTAACATTTTTGCACTTTACAAGGCAAACATCCTGACGATTCATCAGAGTATCCCAATCAATGGAAAGGGACTCTTAACAGTCAGTGTTGATATTGAAGACAGTGAGACGAATGTCTCGGCAATGATTCAGGATGTCGAGAAGACAGAAGATGTATCTTATGTAAAAGTAATTGCAATGGAATAGATGTATAAATATACATGACACATTTTTGGAGGGCAGAATGAAATACGTTATCGTTTTAGGAGATGGAATGGCTGATGAGCCAATCGAAGCAGCAGGTGGGAAGACACCACTTCAGTTAGCAGACAAACCAGTGATGGATGAGATGGCGAAAGTTTCCGAACAGGGAATCGCTTACACCGTACCATCTAATTTACCAGCAGGAAGTGATGTAGCCAATCTTTCCATGTTAGGATATGACCCACAGGTTTATTATTCTGGAAGATCACCACTTGAAGCATTAAGCATCGGTGTTGATATGAAAGATACAGATATCGCACTTCGATGTAACGTTGTAACCGTATCTGAAGACGAAGATTATGAAGATAAGACGATCATCGACCACAGTGCAGGAGAGATTACTTCTGAAGAAGCAGCAATCCTTATCGAAGCTGTGAGAAAAGAATTAGAAGATGATGAATATAAATTTTATCCTGGAGTCAGCTACCGCCATTTAACGATCTGGGATCATGGAGAAGTGGTAGAACTTATCCCACCTCATGATGTCCTGGGACAGAAGATCGGGCAGTATCTTCCAAAACAGGAGAAGTTAAAAGAGATGATGAAGAAGAGTTTTGATATCTTAAATCACCATCCGATCAACGAAGCAAGAGCCAAGAAAGGCTTAAACAAAGCAAACAGCATCTGGTTCTGGGGAGCAGGAACGAAACCAGCACTGGATGATTTTAAAGAGAAGACTGGAATGAACGGAGCCATGGTATCCGCAGTCGATCTGTTAAAAGGAATCGCAGTCGGAGCGAACATGAGAAATCTCGATGTTGAGGGGGCAAATGGCGGTCTTGACACGAATTATCATGGAAAAGCAATGGCAGCAGTCGAAGCACTACTTGAAAAAAATGACGATTTCGCTTATATTCATGTAGAGGCACCTGATGAGATGGGTCACCAGGGAAGTCTTGAGAATAAGATCAAAGCAATCGAACATCTTGATAAAGAAGTTGTAAAGGTTGTCAAAGAAGAACTTGAGAAAGCCGGAGAGGATTTCAGAATTCTGATCGGACCGGATCATCCGACACCAATTGCGATCCGTACCCATTCCAAAGAACCGATACCATTTATGATCTACGACAGCACGAAAGATTATGAAGGTCAGGAAGAGTACAGCGAAGAAGCAGCGAGAAAGACAGGACTTGTCATTTCCCACGCTTATGATTTAATGAATCGGTTATTACAAAAATAAGAGAAATAATTTTAGGAGGCACAAGATGCTAGTAGTTAAAAAATTTGGTGGTACTTCTGTAGGAAATAAAGATCGTATCATGAACGTTGCAAAAAGATGTATTGAAGATTACAAAAAAGGAAATGACGTTGTTGTTGTTTTATCAGCAATGGGTAAGATGACAGACGAACTGATCGCAAAAGCAAAAGAGATCAATCCAAACCCATCCAGAAGAGAGATGGATATGTTATTAACAACAGGAGAACAGACTTCTGTAGCATTAATGGCAATGGCAATGGATTCTCTTGGAGTTCCAGCAGTTTCTTTAAACGCATTTCAGGTAGCAATGCATACAACTTCTGTATACAGCAATGCAAGAATCAAGAGAATTGATACAGACCGTATCATGAACGAATTAGAACAGAGAAAGATCGTTATCGTTACAGGATTCCAGGGAGTTGACCAGTTTGATAACTACACAACACTTGGACGTGGTGGATCTGATACAACAGCCGTAGCACTTGCAGCAGCATTACACGCAGACGCATGCGAGATCTACACAGACGTAGACGGAGTCTACACAGCAGACCCAAGAAAAGTACCAGATGCTAAGAAATTAAACGAGATCACATACGATGAGATGTTAGAGATGGCAACACTTGGAGCCGGAGTACTTCACAACCGTTCCGTAGAACTTGCCAAGAAACATGGAGTTGCTTTAGTTGTTAGATCAAGTCTTACAACAGAAGAAGGAACTGTCGTAAAAGAAAGCGTAAAATCAAGAGACAACGAGATCAGCGGTGTAGCAGGAGACGACGATGCAGCAAGAATCGCAGTTATGGGAATTGAAGATACACCAGGTATGGCATTCAAGATCTTCAACGTATTAGCAAAGAAGAATGTAAACGTAGATATGATCCTTCAGTCTGTTGGACATAACGACAAGAAAGATATCTCCTTCACAGTCAAAGAAGAAGAATTAGACATCGCAGTGAAAGCATTAGAAGATTACCTTCCAGACAGCTATTATGAAGAGATCAAGGCAAGCAAAGAAGTTGCCAAAGTATCTATCATTGGTAAAGGACTGTTAAACCACTATGGAATGGCAGCTCGTATGTTTAATGCTTTATATAAAGCAGACGTGAATATCCGAATGATCTCTACATCTGAGATCCGTGTTACTGTGCTTGTAAACCAGGAAGATATGGTTAAGGCAATGAATGCGGCGCATGAAGAATTTGAGATGTAATTTGAAGATTAGTCGTTCGAATGTATATGAGAAAAAATAAATAATAATAAAGGTCACCCGCCAGAGAATTCTGCACGTCATTTTGACAGGTCGCTTATACGCAAATTTTCCTTGCATAACTCGCTTCGCTCAAACAATGCACCAAATTTGTTGCGAACCCGTCAAAATAACGGCAGAATTCTAATGGTCGGGTGACCTTTATTATTATTTATTTTTTCTCATATACACGGAAGGTTGTTCAAATCACTAGGGGTGTGTATGTTGTACTGTATTGGCTTTTGATTTGGGGATTGGAAGCTGATAGGTGTTGGAATAAAAGTCTGGTTTGACATTAAAACTTAATATAACCTTGAGAAATATTAGTTTGGAACATGGATTGTAGTGTGGTAAAATAATATTTAACACCTCATTTTGTAAAGAATATAAGATATGCAGGCAATTTGTAGTAGAAGATTTGACAGGAGGGATTAGAATGAGTAGTTATTTAAATCCAGGCAATAAAGGATTTCAAGAAAGTTTGAATTCTCAGATTTATATAGATAAAACAGGATTAATTGAAAAGACAAATGCAGTTCTTAATACTCGTCAGAAATTTCTTTGTGTTAGTCGTCCAAGACGTTTTGGTAAATCGATGGCTGCTGATATGCTGGCTGCATATTATGAGAGGGGAGAAGATTCTTCAGCGTTGTTTGACTCACTTGAAATTAGTAAATCAGATTCATATAAACTACATCGTAATCAGTACGATGTATTGAAAATCAATATGCAGGAATTTTTAAGTATGACGCATAGTATAGATGATATGATTGCTATGTTACAGAAGTATCTTATATTTGATCTGAAAGATCATTTTGCAGATGTTCAGTTTCGAGATGAAGACAATTTGATTCAGGTTATGAAAGATATCTACAGTAAGACAAAATGTGCATTTGTTATTTTAATTGATGAGTGGGACTGCCTGTTTCGGGAATATCAGCAAGATTATAACGCACAGAAGAAATATTTAGATTTTTTAAGAGTATGGTTGAAAGATAAAGATTATGTGGCATTGGCATATATGACGGGTATACTGCCTGTTAAAAAGTATGGTTCTCATTCAGCATTAAATATGTTTACCGAATATTCTATGACGGATCCCGGTGATCTGGCAGAATATTTTGGATTCACCGAGCAGGAAACTGCTTTCTTATGTGAAAAATATGAGATGAATTTTGACGAAGCAAAAACATGGTATGATGGATATCAATTGCTTGTACATCGACAGGTAGGAAATCAATACTACTCTATATATAATCCAAAATCTGTGGTAGAAGCTATGATGCGCCACAAATTCGGAACTTACTGGAATCAGACAGAAACATACGAAGCATTAAAAATTTATATCCAGATGGATATGGATGGATTAAAAGATTCTGTAATCAAAATGCTTGCAGGAGAGTGTGTACAGGTGAATGTTGGAACATTCAGTAATGATATGACTACATTTGCGACAAAAGATGACGTGTTGACATTACTAGTACATTTGGGTTATTTGACCTATGACAGTACAAATGAAACAGTAAGAATTCCGAATAAAGAGGTTTCTCAGGAATATGTTAATGCAATCAGTACTATGAATTGGTATGGAGTAGCGGAATCAGTAGAAGATTCTCGTAAATTGTTAGAAGCACTTTGGGCGTTGGATGAAGAAAGCGTTGCTGATGGAATTGCGAAAGCACATGAAGAAATTTCCATCATTCAATACAATGATGAAAATTCACTTAGCTGTACAATTAATCTTGCGTTTTATTTTGCCCGTGAATATTATACAATGGTTCGAGAACTTCCCGCTGGAAAAGTATTGCTTGTTGGAATTAATTATAATAAAACAACTAAGAAACATGAATGTTTGATTGAGATTATAGAGAAATAAAATATATCTACACAGATTCAGAAAGGAATATAAACTATGAAACGTAAAGATTATATCTCCTGGGACCAGTATTTTATGGGGATTGCCATTTTATCTGCCCAGAGAAGTAAGGATGAACACACACAGGTAGGTGCGTGCCTTGTGAATGATCATAATAAGATTTTATCTGTCGGCTACAACGGAATGCCAACAGGATGTGATGATGATGACATGCCATGGGAGAGGGAAGGAGATCCATTGCATACCAAATATTTTTATGTATGCCACGCGGAACTAAATGCCATCCTGAATTATGGAGGAGGTTCTCTTGATGGAGCGCGTGTGTATGTAACATTATTCCCATGCAATGAATGTGCAAAAGCGATCATTCAAAGCGGCATGAAGGAAGTTATTTATATGCAGGATAAATACGCAGACAGTGACGCAACGAAAGCATCCAAGAAGATGTTTGATATGGCAGGGGTCAAATACCGCCAGTTTGTACCAAAAGGACAGACAATAGAAGTAGATTTATAAGGTGAAGACAAGATGGATATTATTAAAATTTTACAAGAAGAATTAGGAATCAGACGAGGACAGGTAGAGACAACGATCAAACTGATCGATGAAGGCAACACGATTCCGTTCATTGCCAGATACCGAAAGGAAATGACAGGCTCATTAGACGATGAGACACTCCGTAATTTCCATGAGAGACTGTTATATTTAAGAAATTTAGAAGAACGCAAAGAAGCAATTAAGAAAAATATTGAAGAACAAGGGAAACTGACCAAAGAACTGGCAAAACAGATTGAAGATGCGAAGACTCTTGTTGCAGTGGAAGATTTATACCGTCCATACAAACAAAAGAAACGCACCAGAGCAATGATCGCCAAGGAAAAAGGATTAGAACCGCTGGCGAATCTGATTCTTCTGCAGATGACAAAAGAACCATTGGAGAATGAAGCCAAAGCATTTATCAATGAAGAAAAAGATGTAAAGACGGTAGAAGATGCCTTAAAAGGGGCAAATGATATTATTGCCGAACATATTGCAGATGATGCCGAATACCGAACATGGATCCGTAAGGCAACATGGGATCATGGAAAGATTACATCAACAGCGAAGAAACCAGAAGAATCTTCTGTGTTTGAGATGTATTATGATTTTGAAGAACCAGTGAAGAAGATTGCAGGATATCGAATTCTTGCGATCAACCGTGGAGAAAAAGAAGGAATCCTTCAGGTAAAGATCGAGCCGGATATGCAAAAGATCGCATCATACCTTGCAAGAAAGATTGTAACAAAGAAGAATCCAAATACAACAAAAGCCTTATTTGCAGCGATTGAAGACAGTTACAAACGACTGATCGCACCATCCATTGAACGTGATATCAGAAACGAATTGACTGAAAATGCAAGTACAGAAGCAATTAAGGTTTTTGGAAAGAATTTAACACAGCTCCTTATGCAGCCACCGATTGCAGGACAGGTAGTTCTCGGATGGGACCCGGCATTTCGTACAGGATGCAAGTTAGCAGTTGTCGATGCAACAGGAAAAGTATTAGATACCGTAGTCATTTATCCAACAGCTCCACAAAATAAAGTGGAAGAAGCCAAGAAAGTAGTCAAAGGACTTATTAAAAAATACGGAATCACCTTGATTTCTATCGGAAATGGAACTGCATCCAGAGAATCCGAACAGATCGTCGTTGATATGTTAAAAGAGATCAAAGAACCAGTGCAATACGTTATCACAAATGAAGCAGGAGCATCCGTATACTCTGCAAGTAAACTGGCAACCGAAGAATTTCCAAATTTCGATGTAGGGCAGAGAAGTGCAACATCCATCGCAAGACGAGTTCAGGATCCACTGGCAGAATTAGTAAAGATCGAACCAAAAGCCATCGGAGTTGGACAGTACCAGCATGATATGAATCAGAAACAGCTCTCCGAAGCCTTAGGAGGAGTCGTTGAGGCAACGGTAAATAAAGTCGGAGTCGATTTAAATACAGCATCTGCATCACTGTTAGAATATGTTTCCGGAGTATCCAAAGCAGTTGCAAAAAATATCGTAGCCTACCGTGAAGAAAATGGAACATTCAAGAACAGAAAACAGCTGTTAAAAGTCGCCAAACTAGGACCAAAAGCCTTCGAACAATGCGCAGGATTCCTAAGAGTATCTGGAGGAGACGAACCACTCGATGCAACTGGCGTACATCCAGAGACATACAAAGAAACAGGAATGTTACTAAAGAATTTAGGATATTCAACAAAAGAATTATCCAAAGAAGGATTCAGAGGAATCAGTAAAAAGATCACAGATTGCAAGAAATTATCCGAAGAACTTGGAATTGGAGAGATTACACTAAAAGATATCGTAAAAGAACTGGAAAAACCAGGACGAGATCCACGAGAAGATCTTCCAAAACCAATCCTTAGAACTGACGTTTTGGAAATGAAAGATCTGAAACCGGGAATGAAATTAAAAGGAACGGTTCGTAATGTAATTGATTTTGGTGCATTTGTGGATATTGGAGTGCATCAGGATGGATTGGTGCATATTTCGCAGATGGCAGATAAGTTTATTAAGCATCCTTTGGAAGTTGTTAGTGTGGGGGATGTTGTGGATGTTACTGTAGTCAGTGTAGATATGGATAAGAAACGAATTCAGTTGAGTATGAAAGCTTAATTTGAAATGTAGTCGTTAATGTGTATATGAGAAAAACAAAATAATAGCATAGAAGATCCAGACCAGAAATTTTGCACGCCGTTTTGAACGGTCGCTCATACGCGAACTTTCCTTCGATAACTCACTGGCTGCGAGCCAAAATGCCCGCAGCTACGTTCAAACAATCGACCAAGTTCGCTGCGAACCGTTCAAAACAACGGCAAAATTTCAATGGTTCTGGATCTTCTATGCTATTATTTTGTTTTTCTCATATACACGGAAGGCTATTCAAATCACTATGGGTGTGTATGTTATACGGTATTGGATTTCAATTTTTGTATTTGAGAATGGGAAGTTTAGTATGTTTTTAAAATCTAGTTTGTTATAATATTATTTTAAGGTCCCACAGATAGTACAAACCTGAACAGAAGATGTTTTATCTGTGTGAGCAGGTTTGAGAACACCATTAGAAACCTGTTGTCCATTAGGAAGTGTAACTAAATCGTAAACAGGTTCATGATAACCATTTTTATAATATTCTACCAACAACTTTCAGCTTATCAACCTAATACCATCCCCCAGAAAATGTAACAATCTGCCCAGTCATATAACCAGGTGCTTCCGCCACATGATAAACCATCTGAGCCGCTTCCTTCGGGCTGGCAATATAATCCGCAGGAATCTCTTCCTTGATCAAAGCCAGATCCTCCTCATCAAATTCCGCATTCATCTCCGTATCGATCATTCCAAAAGCAATCGCATTTACCTGAATATTACTAGCTGCAACTTCTTTTGCCAAAGCCTTCGTAAAAGCATTGATACCACCTTTTGTCGTAGAATACAGAACTTCACAGGAAGCTCCGGCCTCGCCCCAGATAGAAGAGATGTTAATGATCTTTCCCTCATGATGATGGAGCATATGTGGAACAATATTTTTACAGGTTGTAAATACAGAAGTTAAATTTGTGTTGATCATCAGATTCCAGTCATCGATCGTTGCATCCGTAAATAATCCGACCTGGGAGATGCCGGCATTGTTTACAAGGCAGTCGATCTTTGGAAAGACCTTTAAAGATTCAGTGATCATTTTATCGACAAACATAGGGTCGCTGATGTCACCGCAAAAAGAAAGGCATGATACACAATGGGAAAGGATTTCTTCTTTTAGTGAATCAAGTTTATCAGGATGACGGAATCCATGGATGATAACATTCCATCCCTTTGATGCAAAATATAAAGCAGTTTCACGGCCGATTCCGCGGGAACTGCCGGTGATCAGTACTGTTTTCATTGGTATACCTCATTTCGTTTATAAATCTAGTGTTTTTAAGAAAATATTAAGACGATTATAACATAGAGCATTGTTGAAATAAATCGAATAATTTGGTATACTTAACAAAGTTTATACACGGAAGGAGCAGAAAGATGGCGAAGAAGAAAAAGAAGAAGCTTGGTGCGAAAGCAATATTTGCCAGAATTCTTGTAGTGATACTGGTGACAGCCATCGGTGGAGTTGCAAGCTTTTTTGGATTTAAGACATATTTTGCAAGTAAATTCAAGAAAGATAAGAAAGCTGAGATTGCAAAACAGTTAAAAGAAGAAAGCAAAGAAAAAGTAGATGTTGGAATGATCCAGACAGGAAATTCCATCGTGATTCGAATTTATCATAATAAAAATCAAGAGATGATCTTTATCCCATTACGTCAGGATATGACATTAAAACTTACAAAGAGTGGTAAGAAAGCAGTGAAAGAAGCTCTTGGAACAAATGTAAGCAAGGCAACCGTTGCAGATGTTATCAAAGCAATGAAGAAAGACGGAGCATTGATGAAGAAGCAGGTGGAGAAAACACTTGGAATTACGATCAATTCTTATGAACTGTTGTCACGTAAGAAGTTTGTAACATTGATAAATAAAGCAGGAGACATCAAGGTAGAGTTTGATCAGGCAATGTCTTACACTGATTCTACAGACAAATACGTTACATTAAGCAAAGGTGAGAACAGTCTGAACGGAACAGCCGTTTATTCACTGATGAGCGAAACAGATATTTTTGAAGATAAGAACCAGCAGGCAGAACTCACAGGAGAGATTTGTGTAGCAGTTGCTTCTGCTCTGAACGATAAGTCTTTATCAGAATATAAAGAATATGCACAGGAATATTTTGATGCAGCTGACTCTGATGGATCTTATGAAGATGTAGAAAGCTATCTGAAGAGAATCCGTCAGATCAAAGATAAGAACCTGAACTTCAAAGTATTAGACGGAACAGAAAGCAATGGACAGTTCAAGCTTGATACAGATGAAGCAAAGAGAGTCTTTGATGAGATGTTATCTGAAGATGGAGATTTAAGTTCTGCATTAACTTCAAGCACAACAGAAGCGAAGAAAACAACAGAAAGCGCATCATCTTCTAAGGATATTTCTATTGAGATCCAGAATTCAACATCCATTTCAGGACTGGCTGGAAGATGGAAAGATAAACTGGCAAGTGATGGATATACAGTTGGATCTGTTAAGACAAACAGAGATGGATCTCTGACACATACGAAGATCATTGTAGAAGATAAGTCTTTAGGACAGGATTTAAAGAGCTATTTCAAGAATCCTGAATATACAGTTGGAACAGTAAGCAGCGGTGCAAGAATCTGCATTATTGTTGGAACAGAAGACGAAATTTAATATCAAAAGACAAAATTTAATATCATACGATATATAAGGAGATATTTTGGAGATTATACCGCCTCAGAATATCTCCTTTTTTTACGAGAAAAGACAAGAGTTTACTTAAAGATTGTTTGTTTTGTGCTAAAATTTTGTAGAAAATAGACAACGACATGTAAAAATTACTAAATTTTTCTTTTTTTTTTGGTTAAAATGCTGTATAGTAAAAGAAAAGGTTGAACGGAAAATAGGAAAGGTTGATAAAAGGATGATTTCAAATCAAATATTAAAAGAGACAATTAATGGAATGAAAGAAGTGACTGGAATCGATCTGTGTATTTTAGATCTGTCCGGTCGTATCGTAGTGACAACAATGGAGGTGGAGGAATCTCTGACAGAACATGCAGCAGAATTTGCTGAGTCTATGGCAGAGAGCCAGGTGATCGATGGATTCCAGTATTTTAAGATTTTTGATGAACAGAGACTGGAATATGTTCTTCTTGTTGATGGAATGAGCGAGAATGCGTATACGATTGGTAAACTGGCAGTGATGCAGATTCAGAATCTGTTAACAGCATACAAAGAACGTCTGGATAAGGAGAACTTTGTAAAGAATCTGCTGAGAGATAACCTGTTATTGGTTGACATTTATAACCGCTCTAAGAAGCTTCATATTGAAGTGGAACAGAGACGAGTTGCATTTCTGATTCAGGCAGAATATGAGAAGGATCAGAATCTGTTAGAGGCGATGAAAGAAGTTGAGACAGATGGCGATACTGATTTTATTACAGCAGTGGATGAGAAAAGTATCGTATATGTAACACCAGTCAATGGGGAAGAGGGGCAGACAGAATTCCTTGCACACGCTAAGGAGATTGTAAAAGGTCTGAATGAATATGGTATCAAAGAAGTGAAGATTGCCATTGGTAATATTGCAGAGACGATCAAAGATGTCTCAAGATCATATAAGGAAGCGCAGATCGCACTGGAAGTCAGCAAGATTTTCTATGAAGATGCACAGGTGATCGCATACAATCAGCTTGGAATTGGAAGACTGATCTATCAGCTGCCACTTCCATTATGTAAGATGTTTATCAGGGAAGTGTTTGGAGATTATTCCCCAGATTCCATTGATGCAGAGACATTAGCGACGATCGACAAATTCTTTGAGAATAATCTGAATGTATCTGAGACATCAAGACAGTTATTTATTCATCGTAATACGCTGGTATATCGTCTGGATAAGATTCAGAAGAATACCAATCTTGATCTAAGGAATTTTGAAGATGCGATCGCATTTAAGATTGCCTTAATGGTAGTAAAATATATGAAACACATGGATACAATGGACTAGAATTATGATGATCACATTAAAGAATGTAACGAAAGAATATGATAAAGGGAATATAGGACTCACCGATGTATCACTTGATGTCGAGAAAGGCGAGTTTGTCTTTATCGTGGGCAAAAGCGGTTCAGGCAAGACAACGCTTATGAAGCTTTTACAGAAAGAACTTGAGCCGACAAGTGGACAGATCATTGTAAATGGACAGAATTATAAAGAATTGAAGCGAAGAGAACTTCCGAAACTCCGAAGGCAGATGGGAATGGTATTTCAGGATTTCCGTCTGCTTAAGGATCGGACGATCTTTGAGAATGTTGCCTTTGCACAGAAAGTTGTAGAGGCACCGAATCGTTATATCAAGCGTCAGGTTGAGAACATGCTTGATATGGTTGGACTGAAAGACCGGATGAAGGCATTTCCGAATGAATTATCAGGTGGAGAGCAGCAGAGAGTTGCGATTGCGAGAGCGCTTGTCAATCATCCGGTGTTGCTGCTTGCGGATGAACCGACAGGGAATCTTGATCCTGCGACAGCAAGAGAGATCATGGAACTATTGTCCGAGATCAACAAGAGAGGAACAACAGTCCTAGTTGTGACTCATAACCGCGAACTTGTGAATGAGATGGGCAAACGAGTCATTCAGATTGAAGACGGACAGATACTACAGGATGAAGCAAGGGGGTTCTATGATATTTAGAAGATTTTTGTATGGAATAAAGGAAGGCACAAGGAATATTTTCAGGAATAAGATGTTTTCACTGGCATCACTTGGAACGATCATTGCTTGTGTCTTTTTGGTGGGAACTTTTTTATCGGTTGCGTTAAACGTCAGATCAACCATGCAGCAGATGGAACGCTCTGTTGGGATTTCTGTTTTTTTTAAAGAAGGAATATCCCAGAAGAAAAAAGATGAGATTGGCAGGGAGATACGCCAAAAAGAAGATATTGCCACGATGCGGTATGTATCAGCAGAGGAAGCGTGGGAAACCTATAAGAAAGATGTATTTCAGGGAAATGAAGAACTTCTGGAAGGATTTGAAGGAAAGAATCCGTTAAAAGAATCAGATTCTTATGAGATCACACTAAAGGAAGTAGATTCATATAAAACAGTGGTATCACATTTAGAGAAGATTGATGGAGTGAGGAAAGTCCGTTATTCTGAAGGCGCAGCAGAAGGAATGACGAAGATGAATACGATGGGAACTTATATTGCAGGAGCAGTGATCCTCATATTGATGGCAGTTTCCATTTTCCTCGTGAGCAATACAGTCTCTGTCGGGGTTGCAGTCAGAGAAGAAGAGATAGCGATCATGAAGCTGATCGGAGCATCCAATGGATTTATCAAAGCACCATTTCGTGCGGAAGGAATCATTATCGGTGTGGTCGGTTCTCTGATTCCATCGGCAGTGATCTTTGCAGGATATGAAGGAATCATTTCATGGATGAATGATAAATTTCATGTTGTCACAGTATTTATGAAATTTGTACCGATTCAGGAAATTATGGTATACTTATTACCATTATCTTTAGTAGTAGGGATTGTGATCGGTCTGCTTGGAAGTTCTATTACGATCCGCAAGTACTTAAAAGTCTAGAAAGGTGAGACGATGAAGAGGAGATATCATACAGGGTTTGTTCTGATCATATTATCAGCAATGCTCGCATTGAATTTTTATAAAGCACCTGTTTTGGCAGCAAGCAAAAAAGAACAGGTCGAAAATGAAAATAAAAAACTCCGGGAAGAAAATGAAAAAATACAAAATGAGATCAAAGATCTTGATGAGAAAATGACACAAAGCCATGAAACCTATGACAGATGCAGATCAAAACTCTCTGCAGTACAAAAAGAACTAAAAGATACGAAAGAGCGGCTGAAAGAGGCGAAACTATCAAAGGAAGAGCAGTCAAGAATCATGAGCAAGCGTATTAAATTCCTTTATGAGAATGGAAATATGGCATATATGGAAGTGATTTTTGAAGCAAGTAATTTTCAGGAATTTTTGAAACGTGCGGATTATGTATCAAAGATTTCAAAATACGATAGTAATATGTTTTTGAAATTACAGACAACGGAAGATACGATCCGTATGTCACAGAATCGTCTAAAGAAAGATTATCAGACGGCAAAGACGTTGACAGTACAGGCCAAAGCGAAGAAAGAGAAGTTAGATCAGGCAGTTGCGAAGAAACAGGCAAAGATTGCATGGTATCAGAAGAAACTGGCATCAAACAGTGCATTGCTGGCGGCATTTGAAGCAGAGGAGCAGAATCAGAAAGATTTGGATATGGCTTCAGTGAAAGAATCAGCGAAAGAGTCAGCACAGGCATCCAAATCAGATGCGGGTACATCGGCAGGATCAACAAGTAAACGTCCTTCACAGACAAAGCCGTCATCATCAGCAACAACAGCGAAGAAAGATAATACAACAACATCTTCTTCGGGCAATTTAAGCTGGCCGGTTCCGTCCTGTCACAGTATCTCATCAGGATACGGATATCGTATCCATCCGGTTACAGGAGTCAGAAAATTACATGCAGGAATTGATATTCCTTGTTCGACAGGAACAACGATCATAGCGGCAGCATCTGGTACCGTTGTAGATGCAGGATATAATTCTTATAATGGAAATTATCTGAAGATCAGTCATGGAAATGGTCTGGAAACAATGTATCTTCACTGCTCAAAACTTCTTGTATCTTCAGGAGCAAGAGTCAGTCAAGGACAGACGATCGCAAAATCAGGGGCAACAGGAATGGTATCCGGGGCACATCTGCATTTTGTTGTGAAAAAGAATGGAAATTATGTAAATCCTCAAAATTACTTATAATATCATGTGTTCATACAGAATACATTACATAAAAGAAAGGAACTAATTTCATGAAGAAGAAATTATCAAAAATACTTGTAGGACTTCTTGTTATCGTATGTATTGTGGAAGGATTTTTCCTTTATCGTGCATATGTTGTTCCAAGTTCAACATTGCAGACGGCAAGAAAGATCAACCGTATTGAACAGATCATTGACAAATATTACAAAGGCTCTGTTAAGAAGAGTGATCTGGAAGACTACACGTACAAAGGTCTGGTTGCAGGGCTTGGAGATGTTTATTCAACATATTATTCAGAGAGTGACTTTAAAGAACTGGAAGAATCAACAAGCGGTGTTTACTATGGAGTCGGAATTTATCTGACACAGGATACAAAGACAGGAATCATCACAGTTGTAAAACCAGTCAAAGGAAGTCCGGCAGATGGAAGTGGTTTGAAGAAAGGTGATATTTTAACAAAGGTTGGAAACTATAAGGTAAAAACATCCGATGCACTTGATGATATCGTAAAGAAGATCAAAGGTGAGGAAGGAACAAAAGTTAAATTAACATTTACAAGAAATCAGACATCAAAGACTTATACATTTACAAGACAATCCATTGAGAATCCAACGGTTGAGACAAAGATGTTAAAAGATCAGATTGGATATCTCCAGATCACAGAATTTGATGAAGTGACAGTCAGCCAGTTTAAAAAAGGACTTTCAAGACTTCAGAAACAGGGCGCCAAAAAACTGGTGATCGATTTACGAGATAATCCTGGCGGACTTCTTACAAGTGTAGTAGATATCGCAAGTCAGATCCTGCCAAATGGAACAATCGTTTATACAGAAGATAAGAATGGAAATAAAAAATATTATAAAGATACGAAGAACGAACAGTTGGATATGCCATTATGCGTTTTAGTCAATGGTAACAGTGCAAGTGCCGCAGAGATTCTTTCTGGAGCAATCAAAGACAGAAACGCAGGAACACTGATCGGAGAGACAACTTTTGGAAAAGGAATCGTACAGGGATTCTTTGAGGTTGGTGATGGGTCTTATGTAAAACTTACTTATTCATCATATTACACACCAGCTGGCCACAATATTCATAAAAAAGGAATCAAACCAAATGTTGCAGTAAAAGATAATGAAAAAACAAAGACAGATGAACAATTAAATCGTGCAATTTCAATTCTAAAAAAGTAAATAATTGATTATAACAAGACTAATGGAAAGAAAGTATAGAACATATTACCAAAAGTTCTATACTTTTTTTGTGCAATTTTACGTATTATGTATAAAATCTTGAAAAAACAGAAAAATATATCTATAATAAAGATAAATTCTGTGAATTAAATATTAAAATATTTAAAACAGAAAAATAAGGAGGAAAACAAAGATGAGCAAAGAAAATTGCGAAAGGGAAGCACGCCAAAAGATTGCAGCATCCATTGGAGCCTTGCCAGAAGAAATTTATTTTACATCTGGAAGAGCGGATGGTCACCGAAAGGTATTAAAAGCAGTGATAAGAGCATCGAAAAAGGCAAGACCACATGTGATCATTACGACGATGGAAGATCCAGAAGTGTTAGATGAATGTACAATTCTGGAACGTAAGGATGCAGTTGTAACATATCTTGATCCAATTACAACAGGACGAGTCGAAGTTGCAATGATCGAAAATGAATTAAAAGAAAACACAGAACTGGTCTCTGTAACTGCAGCAAACTGCCAGACAGGAACATCAGAGCCATTTACAGGGATCGGAACGCTGACATCACAAAAAGGAATGATCTTTCATATAGATGCAGCATTTGCATTTGGAAAGATGCCGATCAATGTAGAGAAAAGCCACATTGATATGTTAACTGCAGATGCCTCTTATTTTGGAGGACCTGAAAATGCTGGATTTTTATATGTAAGAAAGACAACAGGAGCAGGAGAATATGTATCAGAAACGGCATTAAGTGAAGAAGTACTGGATGAGATGTCAACAATGGCAGAAGATCTGGCAGCAAACGCAGCAACATTCATGGAAGAAATCCGTCCAGTCAGAAATCATTTATGTGAACGGATTTTTACAGAGATCGAGGATGTAGAATTAAATGCAAAATGGTATCAGGAAGAATTAGGATTTAAAGTAGCAGGAAAATTCCCAGGAATGGGAGGAAGAAACGTATATTTCCTTGAAAATCCTCAGGATGGAAAAATGTACGAGATTTCTCAGAGAGACCAGCTTCCAGGGGGAGCAACAACAAGGATTGATCATATCGCATACCGCTCATCTGACCTCGAAAAAGATTATGAATATTGTAAAGAAAATGGATATAAGATTGTATCTGATGGGATTGAGACAAGTCTGAATTTCTGGGAAAAAGGATCACGCTGTTTTAAGATTGAGAGTGCTTGTGGAGAAGTTATAGAGATTTGTCAGAAGATTCAATAATTGGTAGTACTGGATAGGATTATTGATACTATATAGGCTGTGAATAGAAAAGGCAGGATAAAAAGCACAGAACAAACATTCGAATTGTTCTGTACTTTTTTTTTATACTTTGTTATAATCATGCATAGATGAAAAGATAGGAAAAAGCACATAATATCAATAGATCAGATAGAAATATTTGAATGATTTCGTATAGGGAGAAGTTTTATGGATCATTTTGAATTAGTATCAGAATATGAGCCAACGGGGGATCAGCCACAGGCGATAAAGAAGCTTACCAAAGGATTTCAGGAAGGAAATCAGTTTGAGACACTTTTAGGTGTTACAGGTTCAGGTAAGACATTTACAATGGCCAATATTATACAGAATTTAAATAAACCAACATTGATCTTAGCACATAATAAGACATTGGCGGCTCAGTTATATAGTGAGTTTAAGGCATTTTTTCCACATAATGCAGTGGAATATTTTGTTTCTTATTATGATTATTATCAGCCGGAAGCGTATGTTCCTTCAACGGATACTTATATAGAAAAGGATTCTTCAGTCAATGATGAGATTGATAAGTTACGACACAGTGCGACAGCAGCATTGATCGAACGTAAAGACGTGATCGTTGTATCAAGTGTATCATGTATTTATGGAATCGGTAGCAAGGAAAGTTATTCTGAGATGATGATCTCTCTAAGACCTGGAATGATCAAAGACAGGGATGAGGTGATCGATGATCTGATCAATATTCAGTATGTGAGAAGTGAACTTGATTTTAAGAGAGGTACTTTCAGAGTTAAGGGAGATGTGTTGGAGATTCTGCCGGTATCTACATTTGAGGATGCGGTCAGAGTTGAATTCTTTGGAGATGAGATCGACCGGATTGTGGAATTTGATGTTTTAACTGGAGAAGTAAAGCGCAGCCTGAACTTTGTTGCCATTTTCCCTGCATCTCATTATGTTGTCCCACAGGAGCAGATTGAACGTGCAATCAAAGGAATTAAGGAAGAACTTGCTGAACAGGTAGCATATTTTAAGGAACATGACCAGCTGATCGAGGCACAGAGAATTGCAGAGCGGACGAATTTTGATATTGAGATGTTGAGAGAGACTGGATTCTGTTCTGGAATTGAAAACTACTCCAGACATTTGGCAGGGTTAGAGCCGGGACAGCCGCCAAGTACACTGATCGATTTCTTTGGCGATGATTTTTTGATGATCATTGACGAGTCGCATATCACAGTTCCGCAGATCGGAGGAATGTATGCAGGAGACCAGTCAAGAAAGTCAACATTGGTAGACTTTGGATTCCGCCTTCCATCCGCCAAGGATAACCGTCCTCTGGAATTTGGCGAGTTTGAACAGAAGATCGACCAGATGTTATTTGTATCTGCGACACCGGGCAAATACGAAGAAGAACATGAGTTGTTAAGAGCAGAACAGATCATAAGGCCGACCGGATTGTTAGATCCAGCGATCGATGTACGTCCGGTGGAAGGACAGATTGATGATCTGTTAGGAGAGATTCATAAAGAAACAGATAAGGGCAATAAAGTACTTGTCACAACTCTGACAAAGCGTATGGCAGAAGAACTGACTGATTATATGCGTGAAGTCGGTATCAGGGTCAAATATTTACATTCCGATATTGATACGTTAGAACGAATTGAGATTGTAAGAGATTTAAGAATGGGAGTCTTTGATGTGTTAGTTGGAATCAACCTGTTAAGAGAAGGACTGGATATTCCAGAGATCACACTCGTGGCAATCCTTGATGCAGACAAAGAAGGATTCCTGCGTTCCGAGACTTCTCTTGTACAGACGATCGGACGTGCAGCGAGAAATAGTGAGGGTCATGTCATTATGTATGCAGATAATATGACAGATTCCATGCATGCAGCGATCACAGAGACAGAACGAAGACGAACGATTCAGGATGAATATAACAAGGAACATGGAATTACACCGCAGACGATCAAGAAAGATATCAGAGATCTGATCAAGATATCTGATGAACACGAAGAAGAGACGGGCCAATATGAAAAAGATATGGAATCCATGTCTAAGAAAGAATTAAAAGAAGTGATCGAGCGGTTAAGCAAGAAGATGAATCAGGCAGCAGCAGAATTAAACTTTGAATTAGCTGCACAGTTAAGAGATGAATTGAAAGAATTTAAGATCGCATATCAGGAATATGACGATTAGATCCGTGATGATTGAATCCACGGATTTTACATGATAGATGAGTAAGAGTTTACAGATTAGGAGCTTATAGATGAAGAAAGAGATGATCCGCATCAAAGGTGCGAGAGAAAACAACTTAAAGAATATAGATCTGGAAGTGCCGAGGAACCAGTTCGTTGTATTTACAGGATTAAGTGGTTCTGGGAAATCTTCGCTGGCATTTGACACGATCTATGCAGAAGGACAGAGAAGATATATGGAATCATTATCTTCTTATGCAAGACAGTTCTTAGGACAGATGGAGAAACCAGATGTGGACAGCATTGAAGGATTATCACCTGCAATTTCCATCGACCAGAAATCAACAAACCGCAATCCAAGATCTACGGTGGGAACTGTCACAGAGATTTATGATTATTTTCGATTATTATATGCAAGGGTAGGAATTCCACACTGTCCAAAGTGTGGAAAACCGATCAGCAAACAGACTGTTGATCAGATGGTAGACCGTCTGATGCAGTTGGAAGAACGAACCAGAATCCAGCTTCTGGCACCAATCGTGCGTGGAAGAAAAGGAGAACACGCCAAGGTGTTCCAGAATGCGAAGAAAAGTGGTTATGTCCGTGTCAGAGTGGATGGCAATGTCTATGATCTGTCAGAAGATATTCCGATGGAGAAGAACAAGAAACATAACATTGAGATCGTGGTAGACCGTTTAGTGATCAAACCGGGAATCGAGAAACGTCTGACAGATTCCATCGAGACAACACTCGATCTTGCAGACGGACTGATGACAGTGGATGTGATCGGCGGAGAACCAATGAACTTCAGTCAGAGTTTTTCATGCCCAGATTGTGATATCAGCATCGATGAAGTAGAACCAAGAAGCTTTTCGTTTAATAATCCATTTGGTGCGTGTCCAGTATGCCATGGGCTTGGATACAAGATGGAGTTTGATGTAGATTTAATGATCCCAGACCAGAAATTAAGTATCGCAGAAGGGGCGATCCAGGTATTTGGATGGCAGTCATCAACGGATAAGAAGAGTTATACAAGAGCGATTTTAGATGCACTGGCAAGGGAATATCATTTTGACCTGGAAACGCCATTTAAAGATTATCCGCAGGAAGTAAAAGATGTCTTGTTATATGGAACAGGCGGAAGAGAAGTCAAAGTCTATTACAAAGGCCAGAGAGGCGAAGGTGTCTATGATGTAGCATTTGAAGGTATCATCAAGAATGTCGGACGAAGATACCGCGAAGCATCTCAGAATATGAAAGCAGAATATGAGACATTTATGACGATCACACCATGTGATGAGTGCCACGGACAGCGTCTGAAGCAGGAATCACTGGCTGTCACAGTTGCAGATAAGAATATTGCGGAGATGTGTGATATGTCTGTCGGTGAGATGGTATCATTTCTAGAGACAATGGAGCTAAGCGACCGTCAGAAGATGATCGGAGAACAGGTATTAAAAGAGATCAAAGCAAGAATTGGTTTCCTGAATGATGTGGGTCTTGATTATCTGACACTATCAAGGGCAACCGGAACATTATCCGGAGGAGAAGCCCAGAGAATCCGTCTGGCAACACAGATTGGTTCTGGGCTGGTGGGAGTCGCATATATTCTTGACGAGCCAAGTATCGGACTTCATCAGAGAGATAATGACAAACTGATTCGCACATTAAAGAACCTGCGTGACTTAGGAAATACACTGATCGTCGTAGAACATGATGAAGATACAATGCTGGCAGCAGACTATATTGTAGATATCGGTCCGAAAGCCGGAGAATATGGCGGAGAGGTTGTTGCAACAGGAACTGCAAAGCAGATCATGAAGAATAAGAAATCCATTACGGGAGCTTATCTAAGTGGTAAGATCAAGATTCCAGTACCTGAGGTAAGAAGAGAACCAACGGGATTTTTAAAAGTGATCGGTGCACAGGAGAATAACCTGAAGAATATCGACGTAGAAATTCCACTTGGAATCTTTACCTGTGTCACAGGAGTTTCCGGATCAGGCAAGAGTTCCTTAGTTAACCAGATCCTGTACAAACGTCTGGCAAAAGAATTAAACAGAGCCAAGACCAAACCGGGACTGCACAAAGATATTGAAGGATTCGACCAGTTAGACAAGATCATTGCAATTGACCAGTCACCGATCGGAAGAACACCAAGATCCAACCCTGCTACTTATACAGGAGTCTTTGATCAGATCAGGGATCTTTTTGCGATGACAAAAGATGCGAAAGCGAAAGGATATAACAAAGGAAGATTCAGTTTCAACAAGAAAGGCGGACGATGCGAAGCCTGTGCAGGAGACGGAATTATCAAGATCGAGATGCATTTCCTTCCAGATGTCTATGTACCATGCGAAGTATGCCATGGAAAGCGCTACAACAGAGAGACACTGGAAGTCAAATACAAAGGAAAAAGTATCTACGATGTTCTGAACATGACCGTCGAAGAAGCATGTGACTTCTTCTCTAATATCCCATCCATCAGTCGTAAGATGGAGACATTAAGGGATGTAGGATTAGGTTATATCCGTTTAGGACAGCCATCCACAGAATTGTCCGGAGGAGAAGCCCAGAGAATCAAACTAGCAGCAGAACTAAGCAAACGAAGCACTGGAAAGACAATCTATATTCTGGACGAACCAACAACAGGACTTCACTTTGCAGATGTTCATAAGCTGGTAGACATTCTTGCAAGATTGACAGAAGGGGGCAACACAGTGATCGTTATAGAACATAATCTGGAAGTGATCAAGACAGCAGATTATATTATCGATATGGGACCAGAAGGAGGTTCCGGAGGCGGAACTGTTGTGGCAGCAGGAACACCGGAAGAGATTTGTAAGGTGGAGGAATCTTATACGGGACAGTATTTGAAGGGAATACTTGAGAGGTAAATTTTGATTGTAACGGTAGTCTTGCGTTAATGTGACAGAAATAAGATAAGAACAAATATTTATCATATATCGGTGGCAACACGCATATTTTAAGAGCGTTTTTTACAAATCGCTGATCCGCGCCTGTTCCTTTGATAACTCCTTGGCTGCGAGCCAAAATGCCCGCAGCTACAGTCAAACAATCAACCACAGGGCGCTGCGAATTTGTAAAAAACGCACTTAAAATCTGCTAATCGTTGCCACCGATATATGATAAATATTTGTTCTTATCTTATTTCTGTCACATAAAGCGGAAGACTATTCAAATCACCACACGGTGTGTATGGAGAACGGTATTGGCTGATGATTTTTGTATTCGTGAACGGAAGGTCAAAGAAACTTATGATCACCGATTTGACGAGATGTTTGAGAAAGCTTTTTAAATTCACCTGCAAGCTTTGAAAACTAAGATTCATAAACTTCCGATTATGAATACAAGAATTAATAGCCAATACCGTTTAACATACACACCCGTAGTGGTTTGAATAGCCTTCTATGTTATTATTTCGTTTTTCTCATATGCACATTAACGACTACCCTTCAAACCACAAAATTAAAATTCAGGTGTGCAACTTTTGTAAAAAAAACTTCTTTTTCTTTTATCTTATGTAAATCTCCGTACGGAGTTAAGATATAACTGTCAAAAGGAACAGGAAACAAAAAACAAAGACATTGGCCAAAAGTCTTATAAGTTGATTTAAGAGCAAAAAGGAGTTAAAATCATGAAAAAACAGGTAAGTATCACAAAAGCAGTTAAATATGTTATCAATTCAACAGATGAAAAACACACATTACTTGGAATCGGACCAATGTCTGAAAACTTCTTAAGAGCATCATTAGAGATTTCTAAAGAAAAAGACTTCCCACTGATGTACATCGCAAGCCGTAATCAGGTAGATGCTTACAAATTTGGTGGTGGTTATGTATTCCATGCAGATCAGAAGAAATTCAGAGATAAGATCGAAGCGATCTGTGAAGAGATCGGATATGACAATGCATACTATCTGTGCAGAGATCATGGTGGACCATGGCAGAGAGATAAAGAAAGAAATGATCATCTTCCAGAAGCTGAAGCAATGGAAATCGCAAAAGAATCTTACAAAGAAGATATCTTAAACGGATTCGATTTATTACATATTGACCCAACAAAAGATCCAGACGAAATGTGCAAAGTCGTAGACATCGACGTAGTATTCAACAGAACAGTTGAACTGATCGAATATTGCGAGCAGGTAAGAAAAGAATATGGAATCGAAAAAGAAATTGCTTATGAAGTAGGAACAGAAGAAACAAGCGGTGGTCTTACATCCTTAGATACTTATGAAGGATTTATCAAACGAATCAAAGAATATACAGAAGAACACAACCTGCCAATGCCAATCTTCATCGTTGGACAGACAGGAACATTAACAAGACTTACAAAGAACGTAGGACACTTTAACTATGAAAACTCTAAGACATTAAGTGAAGTAGCTAAGAAATACGGAGTTGGATTAAAAGAACATAATGGAGATTATTTAAGCGAAGCAAAATTACTTGCACATTTACCATTAGGAATCACAGCTATGAACGTAGCACCAGCATTTGGAACAATCGAGACAAGAGCATTATTAGAATTATTAGATGTGGAAGACAAATTTGCTGAACTTGGACAGATCAAAGATCCATCTAACTTAAGAGAAGCATTAACACATGATTCTATCTATTCAATGAAATGGAAGAAATGGTTAACAGATGAAGTTGACATGTCTAACCTGGAAGCATTAGATGATGCTACAAAATTACAGATCACAGAATTATGTGGACATTATACATTCTCAAATGATGATGTAGCAAAAGAAATTGACAAATTATATGAGAATCTTGCAGCACTCAAGATCGATGGAAAACGTTTTGTCATTGAAAAATTAAAAGAAGAAATGGAAAAACACGTAAGATGCTTTAACATGGAAGGTCTTACAACAAAGATCATGAATGCAGAAGACTAATTAAGAAGGTCAAAACATACAAAGACAAGAGATCAGAGCAGGAGAATCATATGAGGAAGTTATGAAATCATAATCTAAGGAAGATTTCAGGGAGGGAAAATTCATATGGTAAAAGGAAGAATGCTGAACGTTATCAAATATCTGGAGAAACACAGAGAAACCGGATATCGTCAGATCGCAGAGGCAATGGATGAGACAACAAGAGCAATACGCTATGATATTGACAAGATCAATGACGAGCTGTCTCTGCAGAAACTTCCATTGATAGAAAAATTACCAAAAGGGAAGCTTGAAGTGCCGGAAAATCTTGATTTATCCATATTTCTTGAGGACAATGAATTTGTTTTCTCCTCAAAAGAACGAATCAAGATTCTCTGCTTGATGATCCTATTTGATACAACAAATCTGAATATTAGAAAATTAAGTGAAATCTTACAGGTTTCCAGAAGATCAATACAAAATGACATCGAAGAAATACAAAAAGAATTAGAAGAAGATGACATTTATCTTGAATATAAAAATGGATTTTATCTTATAGAAAAATCAGATAAATCTTACGAAATCCGAAGCCGGGAGATCAGAAGTCATGTCAAAACATTATACAAAACACGCTTAACAACTACATACGAAGCATATATAAAGAATCTGATCTATAAAATATTTTTACCGGTCAATCTAAATGAATTGTTTTTATGGATTGATGGATTATTGAAGAAAACAGGGTGGATCTTCAGTGATCAGTCATTTAAATGGTATGTTGCCAATATCTGCACATTCACATGGTATATGATCAAAGATAAAAAATTACCGGAAAAAGAATGGGATAAAACGGGCGAAATTGGTGATAGTCTCAAAGATTATGAAAAGTGTATTGGAAAAATTCTTGATCATAAACAAAGTGAGATTCTGGCAGGTTTTGAGAAATATACAAACAAATATGTCCATCTTGAAGTTACAGATAATCTGATGAATATCGAAGATCTTGCAGAAATGCTGATCAGCAAAATGCAGGAATCTTTAAGAATCGAATTTGATCAGGATGGAATATTAATTAAAGGACTCTTGAATCATCTTGGGCCGATGATTGACAGAATCAAGGGAAATGTACAGTTACACGATGATGTAAGCCAGTTTATTCCAGACAAGTACCAATACGTCTATGTCGCATTAAAGAAAATATTGGTAAAAGACACACTGCTTTGTCATCTGACTGAAAATGAAGAAATTTATCTGGCAATTTATTTTATCGGAAGCTTGAGAAGAATGCAGAAGAATTCATATATGAATGTGCTTTTGATTTGTGGGTACGGCTATGGAACAACAGCAGTTGTGAAGGATGCATTATTAAACAGCTATCAGGTATTTGTGAAGAAATCAATATCCGCATATCAGGTGAAGCATTTTGCTGAGTGGGCAGACATAGATGTTGTCATCTCAACAGTGGATGTAGAACTTCCAGTAGATAAACCATTTGCCAAGGTAAATATCATTTTCAATAATGATGATTACATCAAATTAGATCTTTTGGGATTACAGAAAAGGAATGTATTAACAAATTATTTCGCAATAGAGAGAAGACTTGATTTTTTAAATGACGAAGACAAGCAAAGAGTTATGGCAGTTATCAAAGAAGAATTGGGATATAAAGAAGTCAGAATGCCGACAAAATTCAAGACATTAAGCGATCTTCTTACAGAAAATGATATCCAGTGTATTAAAAAGATTGATGACTGGAGAGATGCTGTCAGACAGTCAACACAGATTTTGAAACGTCATGGAAATGATGGAGAAATATACTGTAAAAATGTAATAGAAGGGATTGAAGTACGAGGATTTTATTCTGTTACAGACCAGGTATTTGCATTGCTTCATGGTAGTGAAAATGCGGGAATTCAGATTAGTTGTATGAGTTTACTGATTAGTGAAGAGCCAGTCAGATTTGGAGAAAAAGAAGTAAATCTTATTTTCTGCCTGGCAAGCCGGGATAAGAAAGAGCACATTCCGGTTGTTACAAGATTGATGCGGATGATCAGTACGACAGATTTTATTAAACGATTAAAAGAATGCAGAACGCCAAGCGATGCAATGTCTGTCATCCGGGATTGTGAAAAGGAGGTAGAACAACATGCAGCCAATCATTAAGAAAGAAAATATTTTGTTTGATGTTGACGCAAAGGACAAGGCAGACATGATCGAACAAATGGTTGAAGTGTTCGACAAAGAAGGATATTTAAGCGATAAAGAACAGTTCCATAAAGATGTTTTAGCAAGAGAAGAAGTATTTTCAACATATATTGGATTTGGAATCGGAATTCCACACGGAAAAAGCAGCGGAGCAATTGATGCAGGTCTTTGCGTGGCAAAACCAAAGAATCCAGTTGTATGGGCAGATGATGAAAAAGTAGATTTTATCATTATGATCGCAGTCAGTGATGAAGGAAAAGGAGAATTACATCTTCAGTTGTTATCAAAACTTTCCAGATTAATGATGCATGAAGATTTCCGTAATGAGTTAAAGAACGGAAGCAAAGAAGAAGTATATGAAACACTCATTAAGAATCTGGAGGTGGAATAAATGAAAAATGCATTAAAAGATGTTCAGAAACATTTGATGACAGCAACATCCTATATGATCTTATTCGTAGTACCTGGTGGTATCTTCTACGCATTATCGATTATGATGAATGGAAAAGCAGCTGTTCCAACGGAAGGATTAGCATTACAAATCAATCAGATCGGTGCCGCAGGACTTGCATTATTTATTCCAGCTCTAGGTGGTTATATCGCATTTAGTATCGCGGATAAGGCAGGTATCGGACCTGGATTTATCGGAGCTTATTTAGCAAGAGAAATCGGAGCAGGATTCTTAGGTGGAATCTTAGCAGGATTTATTGCAGGATACACTGTAAAAGCATTAAAGAAGATCAAATTACCAACAGCATATAAAGCACTTGGAAATATCTTTATTTATCCATTAGTAGGAACCTTAGTTTCAGGTGGAGTTATCGTATTTTTATTAGGACAGCCGATCGCAGCCTTTATGAATTGGATGACAGCAGCTTTAAATGGTATGTCAGGAGCAGCCAAAGCACCACTTGGAATGTTATTAGGAGCCATGGTCGGAGTTGACATGGGTGGACCAATCAACAAAGTAGCATACACATTTGCACAGACACAGGTTGATACATTGCCATATTTGATGGGTGGTGTAGGAGCAGCCGGAGCCGTTCCTCCAATCGGAATAGGACTAGCAACGATTCTATTTAAAAAGAAATTCTCAGAAGATGAAAGAGGATCAGGAAAAGCAGCCATCGTCATGGGATGCATGGGAATCACAGAAGGAGCAATCCCATTTGCAACAGCAGACCCTGTCCGCATGATTCCAATTTATACATTAGGATCAGCAATTGCATGTATGTCAGGTTTCTTATTCGGAGCAATCAACCATGTACCATGGGGCGGACTGATCGTTTTACCAGTCGCAGAACACAGACTTGGATATTTTGCAGCAGTTATGATCGGAGCACTTGTTGTTGCCATATTAACAGGACTGTTAAAGAAAGATTATGTACCAGAAGAACCAGCAGCAATCGACGAAGACATCGAATTATCATTTGAAGACTTTTAAACAAAAATATGAAACGTAAAATAAAATCAATTCACAAGATCAGGAGGTAAAATCATGAAAGTAGTAGGAGTTACAGCATGTCCATCAGGAGTTGCGCATACATATATGTCAGCAGAAGCATTAGTCTTAGCAGGAGAAAAATATGGAGTTGATGTAAAAATCGAAACACAGGGAAGTGGTGGAATTGAGAATACGTTAACACCAGAAGACATCAAAGAAGCAGCTTGCGTTATCCTTTCTACAGACGTAGCGATCCAGGGAGAAGAAAGATTCCATGGAAAGAAAGTCATGAGAATGGGAGTTCAGGATCTGATGAAAAAAGCAGAGCCTATCATGAAGAAGATCAAAGAAACATTTGACAAATAATAGAAAAGAAGACTGTGAAATTATTGCCATATCAACAGTTCTCAAATCAAATAAAATCAACTATAATAGGAACTATCAAGGAATGATGGTTCCTATTGTAGTATAAGGATAAAGACATCACAGACAGGAGATGGAAATATGAACGTAAGCTCAACATTTAAATTAAACAATGGAAATGAAATACCAGTCATAGCACTTGGAAGCTGGGACAGCCGCGGGGATGAAGCATATCATGCTTGTCTTGATGCATTATCATCAGGCTATCGTCATATAGACACAGCGGCTTATTACGAGAATGAATCCTTGGTTGGAGCAGCAGTCAGAGATTGCAAGATTCCAAGAGAAGAGATTTTTGTGACAAGCAAGATGTGGTACGAAGATATGGTAGAAGGCAGACAGGAAGCAGCATTCGAAAAGACATTAAAAGAATTAGGCCTTGAATATCTGGATATGTATTTATTACACTGGCCGATCAATGATGTGGCAGGTTCATGGAAAGTCCTTGAGAAATATTATGAACAGGGATTGATCAAGAATATCGGAGTCAGCAATTTCCGTCCAAAACATTTAAAACAATTAGAGGCAACGGCAAATATTGCACCAGCAGTTAACCAGATCGAGATTTGTCCATTTCTTGTACAGGAAGAGACTGTAAATTACTGTAAAGAACATGATATTATTGTGGAAGCATGGGGACCTCTGGGCAAAGGAAGACAGCTTTCAGAACCAGAAATCACAGCACTTGCACAGAAATACAATAAAACACCAGCACAGATCATCTTACGCTGGCATTTCCAGAGAGGGATCGTAAGCCTTCCAAAATCCGTCCATAAAGAAAGAATCGTTCAGAATGCAGATATCTTTGATTTTGAATTATCAAAGGAAGATATGCAGATCATGGCATCTATGGATTTGAGAGAATCAACAGGCAGAGGATATCCTGAACAATACGAGTATTAGGCTGGAAATTTTATAAAGTTATTTTTTAGAAGGGTGTAAGCCCTTCTTTTGTTATGCCATAATTTCTGTATAATAAAAACTGGCACCATTAAAAATAAAAAAACTGGCTATTTTAAAAATACCAACATTCGGATAAATTATAACACAATAAAGGAACGCAGCGTACTTGAAAAACTATATATAATCAAAGAAAACAGAAAGTGAGGAAAACAAAATGAAAGAAAATAAAGTACAGTTTATTGCAGTCACAGCAATGGCAGTTGCATTAACTTATGTATTTACAGCATTCGTTAACGTAAGATTACCAATCGCAGCTAACGGAGGTTTGATCCATTTAGGAAATGTACCTTTATTTATTATGGCAATCTTATTTGGAAAGAAAACAGGAGCAATCGCCGGTGGTGTTGGAATGGGATTATTTGACCTGTTATCCGGATGGACGGCATGGGCACCATTTACATTTGTTATCGTTGGTATCATGGGATATGTTGTAGGAGCTATGACAGAGAAACATGATCAGTATGGATGGAAAGTAGCAGCGATCTTCGCAGCATTTGTAATTAAGATCGTTGGATACTATATCGCAGAGATCATCCTTTATGGAAACTTTGTTGCACCGATGACTTCCGTACCTGGAAATGTCGTACAGATTGCAGTAGCAGCAGTTGTTGTACTGATCGTAATCGAACCAATCGAGATTGCAGTTAAGAAAATTGGAATTACACAGTTCGCATAGAAATTAAACATACCGGGGTTGCAGAAGCATTTTACAGTGCAGTGATCCCGGTATCTTAAATTATAAAAATAAAAAAGAAAGTGAGCGACGAATATGAGCAAATATAAGATCATGACACCCGGACCCGTTCAGGTACCGGAAAATGTAAGACTGGCAAGAAGCCTTTCTACAACAAATGCAGATTTAGATCCACAGTTTTATGATGAGTACAAAGAAACATGCGAGCTGATCAGCGAATTACTTCATACCAAAAATGAAACACTGATCTTAAGCGGAGAAGGAATTCTTGGATTAGAAGCAGCATGCGCCTCCATGACAGAACCAGGAGACAGAGTTTTAATCCTCGACAATGGAATTTACGGAGCAGGGTTTGCAGACTTCGTATCCATGTATGGCGGAACCCCTGTAATGTATACCAAAGATTATAAAAATGCATTTGATGTAAATGAATTAGATGCATATCTTAAGGAAGATCATGACTTTAAATACGCAACCGTTGTTCACTGCGATACACCAAGCGGAATGTTAAATGACATTCACAAAATCTGTCCATTATTAAAATCCTATGGAATTATGACAGTCGTTGATTCAGTATCCGGAATGTTTGGAAATGAAGTTGATGTTGACAAAGCACAGATCGACTTATTATGCGGCGGCTCACAAAAAGCCGTTTCAGCCCCTCCGGGACTTACATTCGTAACAATCAGTGATGAAGCAAAGAAAGCAATGGAAAACAGAAAAACACCAATTGCATCATTCTACTGCAATCTGACAATATTCAAAGACTACTATAAAAACCTCTGGTTCCCATATACAATGCCGATCAGCGATATCTATGGCCTAAAAGCAGCAATGGACAATATCGCCGCAGACAAAGACCTGATCAAACGCCATGCAAAGATTGCAAATGCAACAAGAGAAGCATTAAAAGAATTCGGAATCAAACTGCATTTAGAAAGCGGATTTTCAGATACCGTTACCGTATTCGACGTACCAGAAGGAATGACAGCAGACGATATTCTTAAGAGAATGCGCGAAGAACATGGCATCATGTTGGCAGGATCTTTCGGAGAACTAGCAGGAAAAGTCATCCGAATCGGACACATGGGCGCAAGCGCAAATGTCGGAGATATGCTGGAAGTTATGGCTGGGCTTGAGGAAACTCTGCGGTATTTTGGATGGGGAAGTGAAGAATCCTTGTTGAAGAGCTTCCATGATAAATTGTAATTTGACGTAGTCGTGCAATTGTATATGAGAAAAACGAAATAATAACATAGAGGATCCAGACCAGAAATTTTGCTCGCCGTTTTGAACGGTCGCTGAT
>CABIYF010000026.1 GCA_902362875.1 Eubacteriaceae bacterium
TACCATATCCAGTGAGGAGTTATTTGCTTTTGGACAACAAAAAAGGCCGTATTTATGCGGCTTATGGCGTTTCGCAAACGCCTAATAGAAAATAAATAAAGAGAGGATAAGATTATGAATAAACTGATTAAAGCAATCGAAAAATTAAAACCATATTTCGATGCTATCGCAAGAAACCGATACTTAAAAGCGATCAAGGATGGATTTATTTCTGCAATGCCAATCGTTTTATTCTCAAGTATCTTCATGTTATTAGCATACGTACCAAATATTTTTGGATTTTATTGGAGTAAAACTGTAGAAGCATTCCTGTTAAAACCTTATAACTATTCTATGGGAATTTTAGGATTGGTTGTAGCAGGAACAACATGTTACCATTTAACAAAATCGTTAAACCGAGATATGCCAGTAGATAATCAGATTAATGCTATTTCAACGATGATGTGTTCTATGATTGGATTTATGGTCGTAGCAGTTGATTCCATTAAAGATGGAGATGGATTTGCATTTTCATCTGGATATATGGGATCTAAGGGATTATTAACAGCATTCTTAGTAGCATTCTTTACAGCAAATCTTTATAAGTTTTTTATTAAGAGAAATATTACAGTTAAAATGCCAGATGCAGTGCCACCAAATATTTCACAGACATTTAAAGATGTTATTCCATTTGGAGCATGTATACTGTTATTAACAATCTTTGATTTCTTCTTTAGAAAACAGTTTGATATGTGTTTTGCACAGGCAGTTATTCAGGTATTCCAGCCACTGTTTACAGCAGCTGATGGATATGTTGGATTAGCAATCATTTATGGAGCTATGGCGATGTTCTGGTTTGTAGGTATTCAGGGACCAGCCATCGTAGAACCAGCTGTATCTGCAATTTACTATGTAAATATTGCAAACAACTTACAGTTATACCGAGCAGGAGAACATGCAGCAAACATTTTAACACCAGGTGTACAGCAGTTTGTAGCTACTCTTGGTGGTACTGGAGCAACATTGATGATCACTTTAATGTTTGCATTTATGGCAAAATCAAAAGAGTTAAAAGCTATTGGACGAGCATCTTCTATTCCAGTTTTATTCGGAGTAAATGAGCCAATTCTGTTCGGAGCACCATTGATCTTAAACCCAGTATTCTTTGTACCATTTATTTGTGCACCAATCTTAAACGTATGGTTATTTAAAATCTTTGTTGATTATATTGGAATGGACTCATTCTTATATATCTTACCATGGACAACACCTGGACCATTAGGATTATTCCTTGGTTGTGGTATGGCATTGAAGGCATTGATTTTAGCAATCGCATTGTTGGTACTTGACTTTGTTGTATACTATCCATTCTTTAAAGTTTATGATCACGAGAAGTGTGAAGAAGAAAAAGAAAAAGGATTAGAAGAAGTTAACTCTGGAGAAGAACAGATTGAAGTTGATGGAGATACATTGAAATCTAAGAGAATCTTAGTCCTTTGTGCTGGTGGAGGAACATCCGGATTATTAGCTAATGCTCTTAAGAAAGGTGCAGAAGAACAGAATATTCCGCTGATCACAGCTGCAGGAGCATACGGAGCACATACCGATATCATGCAGGATTATGATCTTGTTGTTTTAGCACCACAGGTAGCATCTTTCTATCAGGATCTTAAGAAGGACACAGATCGTTTAGGAATTAAGTGTGTTGCATGTGAAGGAAAACAGTATATTTCATTAACAAGAGATCCAGAGGCAGCACTTAAATTTGTATTTAAGGTTTTAGAAGGAGACAATTAATATGAGATTACCAGAAAATTTTATCATGGGTGGAGCAACTGCAGCATATCAGTGTGAAGGTGAATCAAAGACTCATGGAAAAGGACGTGTAGCTTGGGACGATTATCTGGAAAAACAGGGCTGGTTCAGCCCTGATCCAGCCAGCGATTTTTATCATAAATATCCAGTAGATTTAGACTTATGTAAACAGTTTGGAGTTAATGGAATCCGTATTTCCATTGCATGGTCAAGAATCTTCCCATCAGGAGAAGGAGAAGTCAATCAGGAAGGTGTAGACTTCTATCATGCAATGTTTAAGAAATGTAGAGAAGATGGAGTAGAGCCATTCATTACATTACATCATTTTGATACACCAAATGAATTACATAAGAACGGAGATTTCTTAAATCCACACACGATTGATTGTTTTGAAAGATATGCAAAATTCTGTTTTGAAGAATTTAAAGATGATATTCGTTACTGGTTTACATTTAATGAAATCTGGCCAGTATCATCTGGACAGTATATCACAGGAACATTCCCACCAGGAGAAAAGTATGATGTAGTGAAGACAATTGAGTCTATGCACAACATGATGGTTGCACATGCTAGAGCAGTTATTGCATTTGAAAAAGGTGGATATGAAGGACAAATCGGTATTATCCATTCCTTAGAAACAAAATATCCATATGATGAGAAAAAAGCAGGGGATGTTTTAGCAGCAGAAAGGGAAGATGCTTTAACAAATCAGTTCTTATTGGATGCAACATTCTTAGGATATTATTCTTCAGAAACATTAAAACATATCAATTTCTTATATGAATTAGAAAATAAGACATTTGCACCAAAAGTAACTGATATGGAATTACTGAAAGAAGCTGCAAAATATAATGATTATCTTGGAATCAACTATTATCAGAGCCACTTTGTTCAGGAATATAATGGAGAAAGTCAGATCCATCATAATGGAACAGGTGCAAAAGGTACTTCTGTATACAGATTAAAAGGTATCAGCGAGCATATGTTCAAAGAGGGAATCGACAGAACAGACTGGGATTGGCTGATCTATCCAGAAGGATTATATGATCAGATTATGCGAATCAAAAAACAGTATCCAAACTATAATGCGATCTATATTACAGAAAATGGAATGGGATACAAAGACGATTTTAAAGATGGTACAGTCGATGATGAACCACGTATTGATTATATCAAACGTCATTTACAGTGGATTGCAAAAGCAATTGATGAAGGTGCCAATGTGAAGGGATACTTTGTATGGTCATTAATGGATATGTTCTCATGGTCTAACGGATATAACAAACGTTATGGATTATTCTATGTAGACTTTGAAACACAGGAACGTTATCCAAAGAAATCCGCATACTGGTATAAAAAAGTTAGCGAAACAAAAGAGGTATAAACGTATGGTAGATTATAAAGGAGTCATTTTTGATTTCAATGGAACATTGTTCTTTGATAATGATAAACATGTATTAGCATGGAATGAAATTTCCAGACTGCTCCGTGGATGTGATATCACAGATGAAGAATTACATGGAAAATTTAATGGAACACCAAACGATCAGATCATCAAGTATATGACAGATGGAAAGGCATCGATTGAGGAAGTAAAGGAATATTCCTCTAAGAAAGAAGCATTTTACCGTGGATTTTGCAAAAAAGATAAAAAAAGCTTCCACCTAGTAAAAGGTTCTGTAGAGTATTTTGAATGGTTAACGAATCATAAACTTCCTTATACAATTGCGAGTGCTTCAATTAAGGCGAATATTGATTTCTTCCGTGAGTCTTTCCATCTTGATGAATATATTGCACCGGAAACTCTGGTATATGATGATGGAACTTATGAAAATAAGATTCAGATGTTTTTGGATGCTTCACAAAAGATAGGAGTTGATATCAAAGATATCCTGATTATCGAAGACTCCTTCTCCGGTATCAAAAATGCCTATAAAGCAGGATGTGATAAGATTCTTGTTGTATGTGAAAAAGACAAAGAAGATGAATATAAAGATCTTCCAGGCGTTCTTGGAACAATGCAAGACTTTGAACATATTTATGATTTCTTTTAATCTATCGATAAATAAAACCTGAAGGGTGAGTCGTTATGAAAAAAAATCTGATAACTACAGTGAATGTAATAGAAGAAAGAGAAAATAATATTACATTCTTTGAGATGAAAAACGATGAACTTCGAATCAGGGTAACAAATCTTGGATGCCATATCCTGTCCATTTTTTCAAAGGACAGGAATGGTAATCAAGAAGATATTGTTTTAGGATTTGGAGAAATCGAAGATTGTAAAGAAGATGGAACATATATGGGTGCCATTGTAGGGAGAGTGGCGAATCGAATCAAGGGTGCAACATTTGATTTGAATGGACAAACGTACAAATTGGCAGTAAATAATGGACCAAATCATTTACATGGAGGGGAAATAGGCTTTGATCAAAAAGTCTTTGACTATGAAGTGATTGAAAATGGATTATTATTTTCTTATATCTCACCAGATATGGAAGAAGGATATCCAGGAAACTTGGAATTAAAAGTAAAATATGTACTGACAGATGATTGTTTAACAATGGAATATGAAGCATGGAGCGATAAAGATACTTTGTGTAATATTACGAATCATTCCTATTTTAATTTATCTGCCGGAAAAGAAAAAATTTATGATCACTACTTGAAGATTGATGCAGATCAGATTGCATGTGTTGATGGAAATTGTTGTACAACAGGAGAATTTATGAATGTTAAAGATACTCCTTTTGATTTTCATGATTATCATAAAATTGGCGAAAGAATTAATGAAGATTGCGAGCAATTAAAATTAGCATCAGGCTATGATCATTCATTTATGGTTAAAGGGGACGAAAATCAACTTTGTTTATATGACAAAAAATCTGGACGCAAATTGACCGTATCAACAACAGTGCCAGCCATACAAATTTATACGGGAAATTTCTTAGATGAAGGATGTAACGGAAAACAAGGGAAACCTTATGAGAACCGAGATGGCGTAGCAATTGAACCACAGTTTCTACCAGACTCTATTCATATTGAGAAAGAGCCAAAAGTAATTTTAAGAAAAGGGGAAACTTATAAAGCTATAACCAAATATATTTTTCAAGTAGATGAATTATAACAATGGTTATTTATTTCCTATGAGCGACCAGAAAATATAAAGAAATTCAGAATATTTTCTGGTTGCTTTTTTAGTATTTAAATTTAAGAAAAGGAGATTATAGATGAAATATGCAGTAGGAATTGATGTAGGAGGCACAAATACAAGAGTGGCTCTGATCAATGATGAATATAAAATTGTGGAAAGAGTACAGTTTTCAACAGATACACAAAATCCACAAGTGACATTAGAAAAAATTAATAATGTAATTAAAGGATTTGGGCAAAAGATTGAAGGAATTGGTATTTCCTGCCCAGGACCACTTGATCTGATTCATGGAATTATTTTAGAAACACCAAACTTACCAGGATGGCATTACTTCCATCTGACAGAAGAATTGCAAAATATTACAGGGATTAAAGTACAGCTGCAAAATGATGCAAATCTGGCCGGACTTGCAGAAGCGGTGATCGGGGCAGGAGCAGGGAAGAGTCATGTGCAGTTTTTGACAATTTCAACAGGAGTCGGAGCAGGATTTTGTATTGATGGGAAAATCTATCAAGGATCAAAAGGATTTGCACAGGAAGTTGCAAATTGTATTGTTTGGAAAAATGGTCCATCTCATGGAGTATTAAAGAGTGGATCAATCGAATCGATTGCCAGTGGAACAGCAATTACAACCAGAGCAAAAAATCTAGGATTAGAAGTAGTGCACGCAGGAGACGTTTATGATCTGGCGCAAGAAGGAAACGAACTAGCAATACAGATCATGGAAGATGCATATGAATATCTGTCTAATTTTATTTCTATTTTATATGGAGTATTGGATCCAGATTTATTTGTATTAAGCGGAAGTGTTGCGTTAAAGATTCCAGGATTCATTGAAGAAATTGAAAAAAGGGTAAAAGGAAAAGTTTTTGATGCATTAAAAGATAACATAAAGATCGTACCAGCTGCATTGGGAGAAGATTGCGGCCTGATAGGAGCAGCATGCTTAGCTTTTGAAGGCTAAAATGGAGAAGAAATAGAAATACAAATGCAAATGCCGAAAGATACTAAAGGTTCTAATGAAAATTTTACGGATGAATATGTAGTAATTCTAGAAGAAATGAAAAAATTTGACAGAGGAGAAAGAGGGAAGTGCTTATTCTAAAGGAATTTGGCGAATAAATCAGTGTAATTGATGAGAATATCATCTTACAAAAAATAAATTTTATAAAAGAAAATTCCATAAAGAACACAAAACTAAGTGGAGAAAAAAAGCGTTTTGGATTAATCAAAGTGATGGTCCGAACGCTTTTTTTTACTAAAATATATAAAAACTTATCCAAACCGAACATTGGGATATATCGAATCGGGAGTAAGAGTGAACCAGAAATTCACTTTGAACCTTGTCCAAATGGGAAGGAGGTGAACTTTTATGGGGAAATCTCCTTCACAATTTGAGGAAACGATTCAGCATCAATTTGATCGTCTATGCAAACTAGCATTAAAAGGAGAAAAAATAGATTACATAAGACATATGGAATATTTACACAAAAATGAAGTTATGTTATCGGAATTATCCCAAAAGGAGTTGGATCAGTTGGCTATACATGATGAATATGATTTAGAGAGCTATAAGTTTCAGGTGTTAAATTACGATATTGAGGTAAAAGATGCGTTAATAGCAGAAGCTTTAACTTCATTAACAAAGAGAAAAAGAGATGTAATTTTATTATCTTATTTTATGGGAATGAGTGATGCGGAAATTGCGAGAAAGATGAAATTAGTTCGAAGCACAGTAAATGAACATCGAAAACGATCCTTAGAAATATTAAAGGATGTTATGGAGGAAAAAGCAGATGAGTCAGAAATGTGAAGTCCAGTACAATTTATTACCGTTTGAAACAATCAAAGAAGCAACCAAAGGAGATGTTGATGCTGTCGAAAAAGTTCTAAAACACTATGACGGATACATTAACAATTTATCGAGAAGAAAAATGTATGATGAATATGGACAGATCCATTATTGTGTGGACGAGACTTTAAAACGAAGATTACAGACTAAATTATTGATTAAGACTTTGAATTTTAAGATTGGAAATTAAGAAAGGGAACTTTGCGCCACGGTGGTGCAAAGTAGTTATGCAAAAAATGATTATTGTGGTATGCTATGGCTAGGAAATAGAAATAGTATAAATAAAATTGGAAAGCAGAGGTAAGGATATGGCTAAAAATGAAAAAGCAATTGTTCAAGTAATAGCAAAAGAAAATGATACAATAGCGGTAATGAAAGAAATTCATAAAGCTTCTGATATAGAAGAAAATGATATTATATCTATAAAATTAGATGAAGAGAATTCAGGAGAGATTGATGAGATTATCATGCTGGGAAAAGTATTGGCACATGAAGTAGAAGAAAATTCTGAGAATTGGGATTACGATTTAGTTCAAGAAGCTAAATCTATTACAAGAAAAATTAATAATAGTTGTATGTAAATAAAGGAACTTTGCGCCACCGTGGCGCAAAGTCATTGTTATGTACAGAGAGGAAAATGAAAATAAAATCAAAATAGGAGGTTGAATATGGAAACAGCTACAGTTGTAAATATTATTTTAAGTATTTTATCATTTGTTTTGGCAGTTATATCAGTAGTTACAGTTGTAATTACATTAAGGCAAAATAACAAAATGATTGAAGATTCTACTAGACCAGTTGTCTCTATTTATAATGATCAAATTAACACAGGGAATATACTTTTTTATTTGGTTGTTAAAAATTTTGGACAATCGCCAGCGTATATAACAAAATTTGAGTCTGATTTTGATTTTAAAGGTAAATATGGAATTAGAAATGATAAGGATTATTTGAAGGAATTGAATCATTCTGTTTTAGCACCTGGACAATCAAGAATTTGTACATTAGATTATAAGAAAATTGATAAGGATGTAACCTTTACAATAGAATATCATTCTGGAGCGGGAAAAGTATATACAGATAGATTTACGGTGGATTTAAAGGCAGGAGTTAATATGCCAGTCGGCAAAAATGCAACAGAAAACAAGGAACTTCGTACTATTTCATATACATTACAAGAAATGCTACAAAAAAATCTTTAATAATAAAAAATAATAGAAAGAGGCAAAACTTTGCGCCACCGTGGCGCAAAGTTGCCTCTTTTTGATTTACCAGTATTTTTTAATATAAGCAAGAGCTGTTTCCTGTGACAAAGAAAATTTATCCATGATAAGCTTAAGGGCAGCATCTTGATCAGGATTAAATAATTTACAAGTTTGAATAATTCCTTTAACTTCGCCTTTTTGTAAACCTTCTTGTAAACCTTTTTGCAGACCTTCCTGCACGCCCTCTTTTTTTAGTTCTTCTAAAGCGGTACACATATTAATCGCCCCTTTCTTCTCATTCTCTAAAGCGTGATCAATAAGTTCCTGAGATTCTGTAATTGCTCCAACTACCAGTGCAAGTTCTGGAGAAATTGGTTGATTTTTGTATAAGTTGTTGATCTTTTCATAATCACGATTATAAATAGAACTGCTAAGATCAAATACAGTATTTATATCGTAGTTATGAAAATGTAAATTGTTACAAGATCGCATTTGGATAAGATTAAACTTATAATCAGAAAAAATAAATTTTAACTTATCAGGAATATCTAACATATCAACTAATGAAAGTGGACCATCCCACTCCTTTTCGCCATAGTATATGCAAAGTGTTACCATTCCATGCAGACAATCTGTTTTTCTGAATTTTGATAAAAATTCATCCGTAGAGGCAAAGTTTCCTTCTTTTTTATTCTTAGATACAATTTCATTATACTCTTTTTGATAAGAAAATGCATCCCCTATCATATGACGTAATGGCATTGCATAATGAATATGAGATTGATTTTCAAGACCTAGAATCATAAAGTCGATTCCATAAGCTGTCTTTTTTACTACATCTAATATTTTTTGGACAGTTTCAGCATGACCATTGAATTTTAACATGGAAGAAATATCAGTATCTACTTCCGTTAGATCATCAGGTTTTAATATTTCTTTGCCATTAAATAAGAAAGTATTAAAAAGATCAGCAAATCGGTCATTGTTTTTCCAAAAATTTTTCAATATGGTATCTTGTTTGATTTTATTTAACTTAGCCGTAGTCAACACCTCGCTTTCGAACATCTGTTTACAGTATATAGCCAATATAACACAGATAAAGAGAAAAATAAAATAAAAAATGGAAGAATTAATTTCTTTAAAAAATACGTTGAAAAACCGAACATTTAGGTAAATCAGATCGAGATATATATAGAAGGGAAAAAATTCTCTTAATGGTACATTGATAACTAAATATAATCCTACAAGACGTGTAAGGCAACAAAGCCCTTCAATGGATACGCCATGATGAATCATTTATTTGATCAACTTTGCGCCACGGTGGCGCAAAGTTGAAGAAGATGAATCGGAGCGAATGAATATCTGATTGTAAAAAGAAAATGGAAAATCTTTGGCGAAGATGTTGCCTTTTAATAATGATACTTCTGATACAGACAGTCCATAGAGATGGTGAAATTCCAATGCGGTCCTGATTCCAGGGATGCTTGTAGGATTAATATTCTATTTAATAGAAAGGAACTGATTTATGGAAGATGATGAAATATTAAAATATAGCATGCAAATAGCAATGAAATATGTCAGAATGTTAAAAGAAATGAACGTGGTAGTTTATTTTGAAGTTGAAAAAATTAATACGTTAAAAGACGGCGAATTTTTGACAACAATTTTAAGTTCTGTAGCACAACAAGAAGTAGAAAATACTTCTGCATATGTGAAAAAAGGACTTAAGATGAAAATGAAAAGAGGTGAAATGGTAGGATCCCATCGTTGTTTTGGATATGAGGTTGATAAAGAAACAAGGCAACTAAAAATTGTAGAAGAAGAAGCAACAGCGGTAAGGTATATTTTCAATAGATATTTAGAAGGGGCAGGAGGAAGAGTGATCGCTAATGAACTAAATAAAAAAGGAATTTTTACGATAAACAATGTTGAATGGTCAGTACCAACCGTTCTAGGTATTATAAAAAATGAGAAATATAAAGGGGACATGTTGCAAGGGAAGACTTTTACGATTGATCCTATTTCAAAACGAAGAATACATAATAATGGAGAGGAAGATAAATATTATGTAATAGACCAGCATGAACCGATTGTTTCAAAAGAAATTTTTGATAAAGCACAGAAATTACGTAAGGCTAAAAGTACAAAGAAACTTGCTAATGGAACAGATCAAGTTGTAATCAAATAGAAGATATGCATTTAGTTCCATGCTAAAATGTGGTTATTGCGGAAAAAATTTAGTAAGAAAGCAATGGCACAGTAATTCAAAATATTCTAAAGCAGTATGGTATTGTTCAGAACCATGTAGGAAGGGAGTGAAATATTGTCCAAATGCAAAAGCAATTTCTGAAAGTGTTTTAGAAGAAGCTTTTGTAGAATCTTATAATAGGTTATGTGATAATAAGCAAGATGTCTTAGAAGATTTATTAGCAAAAATAAAAACAATTTTAAAAAAAGAAAAAATAGAAGAGGTAATTAAACAGACAGATGAATCAATTCAAAAGATTAAGGTGCGAAGAAATAAATTATTAAATGAATATTTGAATGGAACAATACCCCAAGATATTTATGAAGAAAATGAAAGATTATTAAAAACTACTTTATTAAATAAAAAGAATGAGTTAAAATATCTTAAGAAACAATTAGATGAAAAAGATAATATTTCTAACAGAATTAGTGAATTTAGAAAGAATATAATGAACAATCCGATTCTGGAAGAATTTGATAGAGTTGTTTTTGAAAGTATAGTTGAAAAAGCCATTGTAGGTAGCTTTGATGAAAATGGTAATAAAGATCCATACAAGATTACTTTTATATATAAAACAGGAATACAGGATGAAATAAAAGAAGCTAAAAAAAATTTGTAGCTAAAGCACATGAACAAAAGGAAAAAGATACAGAAATGTATTCTTTTAGTAGTAACGACCAGAATAATATGTGTACAAATGATAATGGCAACATCAATTGGAACATCTATGGGAACCATTGCAGCAATGGCACCAATCGCGATCAATGTGGCACAGGGAGCACACTTAAATGTTGCGATCGTTGGTGCAGCAGTGATCGGAGGCTCTTACTTTGGAGATAATCTTTCCATGATCTCTGATACAACGATCTCAGCAGCAGAAGGATGCGGTTCTGAGATGAAAGATAAGTTTAAGATGAACTTCTTTATCGCATTACCGGCTGCGATCGTGGCAATGATCCTTTATTCAGTGATCGGAGGTACTGGAAGTGGAACAATCAAGGCAGGAAGTTACAATATCATTGAAGTTCTTCCATATCTTATCGTTCTTGGAGCAGCATTGATGGGGATTAACGTTGCAGTTGTACTTTTTGTAGGAATCCTTTCTGCAGGTATTATCGGACTTTGCGTTGGAAGCTGCGGATTCTTTGACTGGATTTAGGCAATTGGAAATGGTATGAGTGATATGTTTAGTATCAGTATGGTTGCGATCTTGGTATCTGGAATCATTGGTATTGTTCGCGAATATGGCGGAGTTGAATGGCTGGTAGGAGCGATCAGTGACAAGATCAAGAGCAGACGCGGTGCAGAATATGGAATCGGGCTGATGTCAGGAATTCTTTCTGCGGCAATGGTAAATAACACGATCGCTATTATTGTTACTTGTCCGATCGCAAAAGAAATCGGTGAAAAATACAAGATTGCACCAAAGAGACTTGCCAGTCTGGTAGATATTTTTGCCTGTGCATTTATCTCATTGATGCCACATGATGGAGGTATGTTAATGATCACGGCACTCGCAGATGTGTCACCACTTAATGTGTTAAAATATTCATTTTATATGTTTGGATTGATCATTGCTACTTGTGTGACGATACAGTTTGGATTGATGGATGAGAAAAATTAGATTGTAATGCAGAAGTGTATTGAATATTCATAAAAATAGAAATAGAGATTGAAGTATGAAAAATGAATGCCATTGATGGTATTTTGTACTCCAATCTCTATTTTTGTTTTTATAAATATTTGAAGATAGTATCAATTAATTGCAAGAATTGTTAAAAATTATATTGACAATGAATTAGAAATAGAATAATATGTAAATACAAATTTTTACAGAAAAGTCTTTTCAAAATAACATTTCTATGAATACTGATAAGTAATTATCAGTGCACATCGGCTAAAGGAGAGGTATATTACATGAGCACTCAGAATAATGTGAAACCAGATATAATCCTAAAAAATTTTTGGAAGAATAATGAACGTTTTGCGGACATATTTAATGCGTATTTGTTTCAGGGAGAACAGATAATTAAATCGGAAGATTTGACAGAAGCGGATACCGATATTTCATCATTAATAAAATTTAATGGACATGCAGAAACACTAGGTAAGGTCTTTGATGTTGTAAAAAAATCTGCAAATGGTGTTGATTATGTGATTTTGGGACTTGAAAATCAATCTAAGATACATTACGCGATGCCGTTAAGGCATATGATAGGAGATGCTTTCAGTTATTTGAAGGAATATAAGGAACTGGAAGCTAAGAATAAAAAATATAAGAATTACAAGACAAAACATGAATTCTTATCAAAATTTCAAAAGACAGATCGGTTGCATCCGATTGTTACGATTTGTATATATTATGGGGAGGATGAATGGGATGGCCCTCGTTCTTTGATTGATATGTTGGATATTCCAGAGGAATTTGAGTCATTGATTTCGGATTATAAATTTAATTTGATTGAGTTAAGGAAAAGTGAATTATTAAAGTTTCAAAATGAGGATGTCAAGACAATATTTGATATCAGTAGGTTTATTTATAATAGAGAATATGATAAGATTAATAATATCTATAAAGAAAAAACAATATCGCCAGAACTTGGAATGGTAATTGGTTTGATTACTGAAACACAGAAATTGATTGATGATTCATTGAGATTGGAGCAAGAAGGAGTTGAGTTTAATATGTGCAAAGCATTAGAAGAATTAGAAGAAAGAGGAAGAATAGAAGGTGCAATTAGAATTTCTAAAAGGGTAAATGCATCAAAAGAAGATACAATAAAAAATATCATGGAAGAATTTTCTTTAGATAAGGAAACTGCTAGTAAATATGTAGAAGAATATTATTAAATTATATAAAATTTAAGTATAAAAATGGAGTTATTGCTGTTTGTGATCATCATGAATGCAGTATTCTGGGGAATGAAGAAATAAAAAATAGGTTGTTTTCCTTGGACCACATAAGCTTGTCTAAGGAGAACAACCTATTTTTATATATTTTTACAAAGCTTATTTATTAGGGATCAATACAATATCTTCCCCAGCTTTTCTTCTCTGATATAACTCAGCAGTAGCTGTAAGTAATACATCAGAAGAAGAGTTTAAGCAAGTTTCAACAGAATCCTGTACAACTCCGATGATGAATCCAACACCAACAACCTGCATGGCAACATCATTTGAGATACCAAATAAAGAACATGCAAGAGGGATCAACAGCAGGGATCCACCAGCAACACCAGAAGCACCACATGCAGAAACAGCAGCTAAGACACTTAAGATGATTGCTGTAGGAATATCAACAGAGATACCCATTGTATGAGCAGCTGCAAGAGTCATAACTGTGATCGTGATCGCAGCACCATCCATGTTGATCGTAGAACCAAGAGGGATAGATACAGAATAGTTATCTTCATTTAATCCAAGTTTCTCACAAAGAGCCATGTTCATAGGAATGTTTGCAGCAGAACTTCTTGTAAAGAATGCTGTTAAACCACTTTCTTTTAAACATTTTAAGATCAATGGATATGGATTTCTGCGAAGCATACTAAATACGATGATTGGGTTTGTTACAAATACAGTAAATAACATACATCCAACTAATAGGGCAAGCAGTTTACCATAATCAGTAAAGATGCTTAAACCGTTTGTAGATACAGTGTTATATACAAGTCCAAGAATACCAAATGGAGCACAGTTGATGATCCAGTGTACAGCTTTTGTAACTGCAGCAGAGATATCATGAAGAGCTTTTTTAGTTCCAGGAGTTGCAGCTTTTAATGCAAGCCCAAAAATAACAGCCCATGCAAGGATACCGATGTAGTTTGCATTTACAAGGGAATCAACAGGGTTTGATACGATATTCATTAATAAGTTCTTTAATACTTCTAACACACCTGTTGGAGGAGCGGCTTCAGATGTAGCGGCTTTTCCAAGACGTAATGTGATCGGGAAGAGAAAACTTCCACATACTGCGACAACAGCACCAATAAATGTTGTTAACATATAAAGGATGATGACGATACGCATATTTTTTGCACCGTTGCTCTTAGAATTTGCTAAAGAAGCAATGACAAGTACAAATACAAGGATTGGGGCTACGGCACGAAGAGCACCAACAAATAAATCTCCAAGCAGAGCAAGCCCTGTTGCTTTTGGAGCAGCTACACCAAGAATAGCACCGATGATCAGACCGATTAAGATTCTTACGATCAGACTTAAGCTATTCCATTTTTGTAATAGATTTTTCATTTTAAAAATTCCTTCTTTCATTATTTTTCTATTTTCAAGTAGTTTTTTGTCGTATTTTCTTGAAAATAAAGAATCAATCTTGTCTATTATATTTGCTTTTGTTTCCTAAGTCAATACAAAATGTCTTTTTTACAAAAATAAATGTCTTTGTGATACGGACACACCAAGAATCTTTTCTAAGAAATATTGACACTTTGAGCATTTAATTTTAGAATAGAAAACAAGAGTATAGATATAAGTAGGAAATATACAAAATCTATACAGAAATCGGAAAAGGAGAAAACCAATGAAACAGGTAATATTAACAGGAGACAGACCAACCGGACGACTGCACGTTGGACATTATGTAGGGTCTTTAAAAGAACGTGTGAGACTGCAGAATTCCGGCAAATTTGATGAAATCTATATTATGATCGCCGATGCTCAGGCATTAACAGATAACGCAGAACATCCAGAGAAAGTAAGACAGAATATTATGCAGGTAGCACTTGATTATCTTGCATGCGGACTAGATCCAGAGAAAGTCAATATCTTTATCCAGTCCATGGTGCCAGAACTTACAGAACTGTCTTTCTACTATATGAATTTAGTAACAGTTGCACGTGTACAGAGAAACCCAACGGTTAAGACAGAGATCAAACAGAAGAACTTTGAAGCAAGCATCCCGGTTGGATTCTTCACATATCCAATCAGCCAGGCTGCAGATATCACTGCATTTAGAGCAACCGTTGTACCAGCAGGTGAAGATCAGATGCCTATGGTAGAACAGTGCAAAGAGATCGTACACAAGTTTAACTCTGTATATGGAGAGACATTAACAGATCCACAGATCGTACTTCCAGACAATCAGGCATGTTTAAGACTGCCAGGAATTGATGGAAAAGCGAAGATGAGTAAATCTCTTGGAAACTGTATTTATTTATCTGATGAACCACAGGACATCAAGAAGAAAGTAATGTCTATGTTCACAGATCCGAACCACTTAAGAGTCGAAGATCCAGGAAAGGTAGAAGGCAATCCAGTATTTATCTACTTAGATGCATTCTGCAAACCAGAATACTTTGAAGAATTCTGGCCAGAATACAGCAGCTTAGATGAGTTAAAAGCCCACTACCAGCGTGGAGGACTTGGAGATGTCAAAGTGAAGAAGTTCTTAAATAAAGTACTTCAGGCAGAATTAGAACCAATCCGTGAGAGAAGAAAGATGTGGGAAGCAAAACTTCCAGAGGTTGCAGAGATCCTTCAGGAAGGAACGAAAGTTGCAAGAGCAAAAGCACAGGAAACGATGAAAGATGTGCGTCATGCAATGAGAATTGATTACTTTAATGAAGAAGGATTATTCTAAGAATCAGATTAAATATTAAATAAAGTATGGCAAAAGGGTCTGTATGTTATAGAGACATGCAGGCTCTTTTTTTCTATTATGGGCTTTAGCCTGCTGAGTGGAATGGAGTTTTTCGCAGCTTCGAAAAATGAAATTTTGACAGCTGTGATTTTATATGCTGGAATCGGATGATTCTTTTTTGGAATGTCACTATAGATTTCCGCGATTATCATTCGAAGAAATTTCCAGATATAATAAAAGAGGAAAGATAGAAAAGTAACAGATCAATTAATAAGAAAAGTATTTTGAGGTATGAAGGATATGAAAAACGATTTTAAACTGCCGCATGTCGGGCAGAGGATCATACGTTCTGTCTGTGCGGTCTGTCTTTGTTTTATTGTATATTTCCTGAGAGGATGTCAGGGAATTCCGTTTTATTCAGCGCTTGCGGTACTTCAGTGCATGCAGCCGTACTGTTCAAGCAGCTTTAAAATGGCAAAAAAGCGAAGCATTGGAACATTTATTGGAGCATTTTGGGGATTTCTTGTGATCATGATCCAGATTTATGTACTGGATGGACAGATCATTGGAACATTTTTGAATTACATGCTGATCTCAGTATTTACCGGAGTTGTTATCTATTCAACGGTTGTACTGAATTGCAAAAATAATTCTTATTTTTCCTGTGTTGTATTTTTAAGTATCGTAGTGATGCATATTGAAGATGCACACCCGTTTATTTTTGTATTAAACAGGGTTGTTGATACACTGATCGGTGTATTCCTTGCATTGATCGTCAATACAGTTCACTTGCCAAGAGGGAAAAATACAGATGTTTTGTATGTTTCAGGAATTGAAGATGTCTTGTTAACAGGCAGGGAGCCGTTGACGGATTACAGCAAAGTAGAATTAAACAGGATCATTGATACCGGAGCTAATTTTACAGTTGCAACGATCAAGACACCGGCATCTGTTATGGAATCGCTGTCAGATATTCATTTGAAACTACCGATCATAGCAATGGACGGCGCGGTACTGTATGATCTTAACGAAAATCGTTATTTAAAAACATATCCGATGTCGTACAAGCAGGCAGAAAAGATCATGGAAATCTTAAGAAAAGAAGATGTAAACTTTTTTATCAATGTCGTTGTGGAAGATGTATTGATCATTTATTATCATCATCTGGAAAATGAAGCAGAAACCCAGATCTATAAACAGATGAGAAGATCACCACACCGCAATTATGTAAGAAGAAATCTTCCAGAAGGGGAAGAGGTTGTCTATTTTATGATGATCGATCAGACAGAGAAGATCAGAGGAATCTATGAACGCTTAAAGACAAAGATACGGCCGGATGAATATAAAATGATTTCTTATGAATCCAGTCATTATCCGGGATATTCTTACATAAAAATTTATGAGAAAGAGGTAACAAGAGAACGCATGACCAGATATCTTGCAAATGATATGGGAATCCATAAGATCACCACATTTGGAAGTATTCCGGGAAAGAGTGATGTTCTCGTGGAAGATTCAAATAAAAATACAATGGTCAAAGAACTAAAGAAATTATTTGAACCAGTCAGATTACCGTGGAAAAAAGAAGATACGAAAGGATAAGAAAAGGAGGCTTTTTATGGAAAATAAATCAAAAGGAAAAGCAGTTGAGAGAATTTATACATTACTGGATGAAGGCAGTTTTGTAGAAATCGGACAGGCAGTGACAGCCAGAAGCACAGATTTTCAATTGGAAGAGATCAAGACTCCATCCGATGGCGTTGTAACAGGTTATGGCTTGATCGATGGATGTCCAGTCTATGTATACAGTCAGGATGCATCCGTACTTGGTGGTTCCATTGGAGAAATGCATGCCAGAAAAATCGCAAACTTATATGATCTGGCAATGAAAACAGGTGTTGCAGTGATCGGTATGATCGATTGCGCAGGAATCCGCCTGCAGGAATCAACAGATGCACTTCATGCATTTGGAGAGATTTACAAGAAACAGGCACAGGCATCCGGAGTAATCTTACAGATCAGCGCAATCTTTGGAAACTGTGGAGGAGGTCTTGCAGTCTTTCCAACACTGACAGATTTTACATTGATGGAAGAAAGTGGACAGCTGTTTATAAATGCCCCAAACGCAATCACTGGAAACAGAAAAGAAGTATTAAACAGTGCAAGCGCTGCATTCCAGAGCAAAGAAGCCGGAATCGTTGATTTTGTTGGAAATGAAGCAGAAGTTTTTGCTCAGATTAAGAAGTTAACAGGACTATTCCCATCAAATTACAAAGATCAGAGTAAGATCAAAGATTGTCTGGATGACTTAAATCGTCTTTGTGGAAATGTTCAAACAGCAGATGCTGTAGAAATTCTTACACAAGTTGCAGATGAGAATGAGTTTATAGAACTAAAGAGTGATTATGGAACTGACATGGCAATCGGATTTATCCGTTTGGATGGAGAAACTGTTGGATGTGTTGCAAATAAAGAAGAAAAGATCAGCGCACAGGGAGCAAAAAAAGCTGCATCTTTTGTAAAATTATGCGATGCATTTGGTGTTGGAATTTTAACTTTTACGGATGTGACAGGATATGCTGCAGATCTTGAACAGGAAAAAGAACTGGCACAGGCGGTTGGAACAATGACAGGTGCGTTTGTACAGGCAAGTGTTCCAAAAGTAAATGTGATCACAAAGAAAGCCTTTGGAAGTGCTTATGTATCCATGAATAGTAAAGCAGTTGGAGCAGATCTTGTATATGCATGGGAAGATGCCAAGATCGGAATGATGGAAGCAGATATGGCAGCCAAGATCATGAATCCAGGGGCAGATGCAGATGTATTAAAAGAAAAAGCACAGGAATATGAAAAATTACAGTCAGATGTAGACAGCGCAGCAAGACGTGGATATGTTGATACAGTGATCGATCCACAGGATACAAGAAAATATGTGATCGGTGCTTTTGAAATGTTATATACGAAAAGAGAAATGCAGATACCAAAAAAACATAATGCATTTTAAGGAAGGAGGAAACATATGGGTGCAGCAGTAAGTAACACGATCATGGGTGTTTCCATCGTATTTTTTGTACTGGTCTCATTAAGTTTTCTCATTTATTTATTTCGTTTTATTTCAGTAATTGAAGATAAACTTACAAAAAAGAAGACACAAGAGCCGGTAAAAGAAGAAAAAGTACAAGAAACGTTACCAGTAGAAGAAGAAACGAATCTAGTCGATGATCTAGAATTAATCGCAGTGATCACAGCAGCGATCGCCGCTTCAGAAGGCGGAGATCCGGGACAGTATATTGTCCGTTCAATTAAAAAAGTACACAGAAATCAATGGTAGATCAGGAGGAGATACAATGAAAAGTTATAGAATTACAGTGAATGGAAATGTATATGACGTTACAGTTGAAGAAACAGCAGGAAATGGAGCAGCACCAGTACAACAAAGCGCAGCACCTGCACCACAGCCAGTAAAAACACAGCAGGCAGCACCACAGCCAGCAGGAAATGCAGGAAGTGTTGAGATCAAATCTTCTGTACCAGGTAAAGTTATCGCAGTAGAAGCATCACAGGGACAGACAGTGAAAGCTGGAGATACTGTTATCATCTTAGAATCCATGAAAATGGAAATTCCAGTGGTTGCACCTCAGGATGGAACAATCGCTAGTATTGCAGTTTCTCAGGGAAATGAAGTTGAAAATGGAGCTGTCTTAGCTACAATGAATTAGAATGGAGGGATTTGATGGCTAATATAACAAATACATTATCGAATCTGATCCACTCTACGGCATTTTTTAATCTGACATGGGGAAACTATGTCATGATCTTAGTGGCACTGGTATTTTTATATCTTGCGATCCGACATGGATTTGAACCATTGTTATTAGTACCAATCGCATTTGGAATGTTACTTGTCAATATTTATCCAGATATCATGGCAGATCCAGCAAGTACATCCAACGGTGTAGGTGGATTATTACATTACTTTTATATTTTAGATGAATGGAGCATTCTTCCATCCCTGATCTTCCTTGGTGTTGGAGCAATGACAGATTTTGGACCACTGATCGCCAATCCTAAGAGCTTCCTTTTAGGTGCAGCAGCACAGCTAGGAATTTACAGTGCATATTTCTTAGCTATTTTCTTAGGATTTAATGGAAAAGCGGCAGCAGCAATTTCAATTATCGGTGGAGCAGACGGACCAACATCTATCTTCCTTGCCGGAAAATTACATCAGACAGGGCTTATGGGACCGATTGCGGTAGCGGCATATTCTTATATGTCACTGGTACCGATCATTCAGCCGCCAATTATGAAATTATTAACAACAGAAGAAGAACGAAAGATCAAAATGGAACAGTTACGTCCAGTATCAAAGACAGAAAAAATCCTGTTCCCAATCATTATCACGATCGTTGTCTGCCTGATCCTTCCAACAACTGCTCCTTTAGTTGGTATGCTGATGCTCGGAAACTTGTTCCGTGAATGTGGTGTTGTCAAACAGTTATCAGAGACAGCATCCAATGCATTGATGTACATTGTTGTTATCTTACTTGGAACATCCGTTGGAGCATCTACAAGTGCAGAAAACTTCTTAAATATTGCAACACTTAAGATCGTAGTATTGGGACTTGTTGCATTTGCAGTAGGAACTGCTGGAGGAGTCTTATTTGGAAAATTAATGTGCAAACTATCTGGTGGAAAGATCAACCCACTGATCGGTTCTGCAGGAGTATCCGCAGTACCAATGGCAGCCAGAGTATCACAAAAAGTCGGAGCAGAAGCAGATCCAACCAATTTCTTATTAATGCATGCAATGGGACCAAACGTAGCCGGAGTTATTGGAACAGCGGTTGCAGCAGGTACATTTATGGCGATCTTTGGTGTGTAAGGAGGAAAATATTATGGCAAAACCAATTAAAATTACAGAAACAATTTTAAGAGATGCGCATCAGTCCCTGATCGCCACAAGAATGACGACAGAGCAGATGTTACCGATCATCGATAAAATGGATCAGGTTGGATACCATTCCGTAGAATGCTGGGGTGGAGCAACATTTGATGCCTCTCTTCGATTTTTAAAAGAAGATCCATGGGATCGATTAAGAAAATTCAGAGATGGATTTAAAAACACAAAATTACAGATGTTATTCAGAGGACAGAATATCTTAGGATACCGTCCATATGCAGACGATGTCGTAGAATACTTTGTACAGAAATCCATTGCAAATGGAATCGACATCATTCGTATCTTTGACTGCATGAACGACCTTCGAAATTTACAGACAGCCGTTGATGCAGCAAATAAAGAAAAAGGACATGCACAGGTTGCGATGGCATACACATTAGGAGATGCTTATACCTTAGATTACTGGAAAGACCTTGCAAAACGAATCGAAGATATGGGAGCAAACTCTATCTGTATCAAAGATATGGCAGGTTTATTATTACCATACAAAGCAGAAGAATTAGTAAAAGAACTGAAAGCAACCGTTGATATTCCAATCCAGTTACATACACATTATACATCTGGTGTGGCATCCATGACTTACATGAAAGCTGTAGAAGCAGGTGTTGACGTGATCGACACAGCCATCTCCCCATTCTCTATGGGAACATCACAGCCAGCAACAGAAGTTATGGTAGAAACATTCAAAAACACACCATACGACACAGGATTAGACCAGAAATTATTAGCCGAGATTGCAGACTACTTCCGTCCGATCAGAGACGAAGCTTTAGATTCTGGATTATTAAATCCAAAGAACTTAGGAGTAAACATCAAAACATTACTTTACCAGGTACCAGGAGGAATGCTTTCAAACCTAACATCCCAGTTAGAAAGCCAGCATGCCGCCGACAAATATTACGAAGTATTAGAAGAAGTACCAAAAGTAAGAAAAGACCTCGGAGAATGCCCACTGGTTACACCATCCTCCCAGATCGTTGGAACACAGGCTGTATTTAATGTCGTTACCGGAGAACGTTACAAGATGGTAACAGAAGAAACCAAAGAAATCCTTGAAGGAAAATACGGAGTAACAGTAAAACCATTCAATCCTGAAGTACAGAAAAAATGTATTGGGGATAAGAAGCCGATCACATGTCGATATGCAGACATGATCGAAGATGAACTTCCTGAATTTGAAAAGGAGGTAGCAGCTTATAAAGAACAGGATGAAGATGTATTAAGTTACGCTTTATTCCCTCAGGTTGCTACGGAGTATTTTAAGTACCGTGATGCACAGGAGAAGAAAGTTGACGTAACCGAAGGAAATGAAGAAGCATATCCAGTATAAAATGATATAATTTTTAGCATATCCAGAAAAAATAAAATGAGAACAGTTATTTGCCAATTTTAAATTAGGTAGACAGCTGTTTTTATTTTTTCTGCCATTCTTTTTAGGAATGGTATCATGGATAGAAGCAATTTTACGATAGCCACCCGTACTACTTATAATAAAACTATCAAAGAAAACGAGAATTTTTGTCGGGAGGTTCACCCTATGGGAAAATCATTAACTAAGAAAATTTTAGAGTCACATTTTGTGAAAGGAAGCATGGTTCCTGGAGAAGAAGTGTTTATCAAAGTTGATCAGACACTTACCCATGATATCAATGCGGTTATGACTTATCTTGCATTTGAAGCGATCGGACTGGATCGTATTCGTACAGAATGCAGTGTAAGTTACTTAGACCACAACTTACTGTATGTAAACAACATGACACCAGATGATCATATTTATCTGCAGTCAGCAGCAAAGAAATTTGGAGTTCATGTATCTCGTCCAGGAAATGGAATCTGCCATACAGTTCATGTGTCAAGATTTGGGAAACCAGGAAAGATCAGCATGGGTGGTGACAGCCATACACCACACGGTGGTTCCATTGGTATGTTATGTATCGGTGTTGGAGGAATGGACGTTGCAACAGCAATGACAGGAGTTCCAATGAGACTTAAGATGCCTCGCATCGTCAACGTAAGATTAACAGGAGAATTAAAACCTGGATGCAACACAAAAGAAGTCATTCTTGAAATGCTTCGTCGTGTATCCATCAAAGGTGGACTTGGAAATGTATATGAATATACAGGACCAGCAGTGAAAGACCTTGAGATCCCAGCAAGAGCAACCATCTCTAACATGGGAGCAGAACTTGGTGCTACAACATCCATCTTCCCTGCAGATGAACAGGTTCACAGATTCTTAAAAGCACAGGGAAGAGAAGAAGATTATGTAGAACTTCTTCCAGATGAAGATGCAGAATATGATGAAGTGATTGAGATCAACTTAAGTGAATTAGTTCCAATGATGTCTTGTCCTCATCAACCAGATAATGTAAAACCATTAAAAGAAGTAGAAAAACGCAAAGTGCAGCAGGTATTTATCGGAAGCTGTACAAACGCAAGTTATTCTGATATTGCAAAAGCAGCCATGGTATTTAAAGGACGTCATGTCAATGATGATGTCAGCTGTACATGCGGAATCGCATCTAAACAGACTTACAGAGAATTATTAAGAGATGGGTACATCGATATGATGCTTCAGGCAGGTGTTCGTATGTTAGAGATCTCTTGTGGGCCTTGCTGTGCGATCGGACAGACACCACCTACAAATGGAGTTGCAGTTCGTACATCAAACCGTAACTTTAAGGGACGTGCAGGAAATCCAACTGCAGATATCTATCTGGTAAGTCCAGAAAGTGCAGCAGCAACAGCAATCATGGGAACATTTGCAACAGCGGAAGATGTGATGGGAGAAGATGTCAAAGAACTTGCTAAAGTTCATGAACCAGAAGAATATCTGATCGATGACAGTATGATCATCAAACCATTACCATTAGAAGAAGCAAAAGAAGTAGAGATCGTCAAAGGACCAAATATCAAATTCCTGCCAATCCCTGAAAAACCACAGCAGAATTTCTGTGTACCAGTCAGCTTAAAAGGTGGAGACAATATTTCTACAGACGATATCACACCAGCGAGTGCAGAATTCTCAAGTATGAGATCTAATATTCCATTAATGTCTCAGTACTGCTATCACAGATATGCCCCAGACTTTGCAGCAAGAGCCAAGGAAATGGGAAGAAGCGTGATCATCGGTGGAGAAAACTATGGACAGGGATCTTCAAGAGAACATGCAGCGATCAACCCAATGTATCTTGGAGTCAAAGCAGTAATCGCAAAGAGTATTGCACGTATCCATAAAGGAAACCTTGTAAATCATGGAATCATTCCAATGTTATTTGCTGATCCAGCAGACTATGACAGAATCGATCAGGAAGATGAGATCGAATTTGAAAACCTGTTAGACCAGATTCCAACAAGAAAAGTTACAGTTAAAGATAAAACAAAAGATTTTTCATTTGAAGTTACACTTGATTTGAGCGATAATGAAGTAGAAGTAGTTTTAAGTGGAGGACAGCTTTCTTACTTAAAAGAACAGCTCGAAAAAGAAGAAACAAAATAATACACAACATAAGAAAAGGGTGATTTCATGAAAGATTCTGATTGGGAAATTTTATATGCGCTTTATAAGAAGCCAAATATTACGAAGGTTGCAAATATGCTGTATATGACGCAGCCATCCCTGACCAAACGACTGCAGCAGATGGAAAAAGAATTTGATGTGACGATCGTTGATCGAACACCCAAAGGTTTGGTTTTTACAAAGGAAGGTACATATCTTGCCAAACAGGCAGGATATTACCTGGAATTTTTAAAGGAAACAAAAGAACACATTGAAGAAATGAAAGACACGGAAGAAAATAAGATCATCATCGGGGCGTCTTATACATACAGCAAGTATTCTCTTGCTGACGTGCTTTCCAGTTATTCTGAAGTCTGTCCAAACACTAGCTTTGAGATTGTCAATGAACAAAGTGATGTGCTGTTTCGCAAGATGTTAGAAGGTTCGATTGATGTGGGATTTATCAGAGGAGACTATGAAGGGCCGGTACACAAAGTACTGATCGCCCAGAATCAGGGATATCTGGTAACCAAGGAGCCTATGGATATCAATGAACTTCCAAAGTATCATAGAATTCAGTATAAGACGAATGACAGAACATCAGAGATTTTACAGGGTTGGTGGGATGAACGATTCAAAGAAAAAGGCAAATCAGGTATATTTGCGGGATACATTGATTTTGCCTGGCAGATGATCGACAGCGGCCTTGGTTATGCATGCTGTTTTCTGCCTTATAATTTTAAGAATGAATATAATCTTTGCCTGACACCACTAACCTACAAAGATGGTAGTCCAGTCATGCGAAATACATGGTTTTTATATTCAAAGAACAAGAGAAGAAGTCAGGCACTAGAACAATTTATCGATTATATCGAGAAAGAATTGAAACTGGAACAGTAATAGAAGTTTGAGAGCATTAGAAGAAGGGATAACATGAGAGATTCAGATTGGAAAATTTTAGAGGTTCTCTATGAGAAGCGCAGCATCACGCAGACAGCAGAGCTTCTATACATGACCCAGCCATCTGTGACAAAACGTATCAAGGCAATGGAGGAAGAATGGCAGATTGAGATTGTAAAGAGAAGCAACCGAGGTGTCATTTTTACGGAAGAAGGCCGTTATCTTGTACAGAAATCTTATATCATACAAGATTTTATGAAAGAGATCAAAGACCATTTTGCACATAAATATGTGGCAAAAGAGCTCCTTCGCATTGGAGTGCCGAATTCCTTTGCCAAATTACATATGCCATCTCTCTTAAAAGGCTATACAGATGCCCTAAATGCACTTCAAATTAAAACTGTAGCGAATTCTAGTGATGTCATCGTAAGACATTTGATGGATGGAACAATAGATATTGGGATTGTTTGCGGGGACTATCCTTATCTTGGGAAGAAGATCCATCTATTTACAGAAGACTTATATATAGCAGCACCACAAGGTGTAAGTATTGATGAGATCGAAGATATGCCACTTATCAAATCTTTCCTAAATCCAATGGTGGAGATGATTGTAGACCAGTGGTGGAAGAACCAGTTTGGAACAAGAGCGCATGAATCGCAGTATGTTCCGTTTATTGATATTGCCATCGAGATGGTAGAAAAGGACCTTGGAGTTGCATTTTTATTCGGAAACGACTGGAAGATCAATGAAGAGAAAGTCCAATTAATTCCGGCATACGATCTGCAGGGAGAGCCTGTCAAGAGAGATGTCTGGATGATGCTTTCTGACAAATGCTATCAGTCGCAGACAATCGTAGATTTTATTGATTTTGTAGAGAAATTCTATCAGGAAGAAAAATAACAAAAGAAGGATCAGCACGTTAAAAATGTTGGTTCTTTTTTTATTTGTAGATTGATAGAAAATCGAAGAAATATCAATATTGTATACAATATCCGATAATTATTGCGAAAAATATATATTCCATTTCGGAATGACTTAGATAGTCCAAATATGAATTTTTTATTGACATGTAAAATGAACTATAATGGATTCATAGGAAATGAAACGGATGAAAAAAGCCAAAAAAGAAAAAGGAGTTAAAATTATGGGATATGTGTATGTAGGATGCAGAACAACAAAAGAAAGAAACGCCAGAGGGGAAGGATTAAAGGTTTATGAAGTATCAGAAGCAGATGGAAGATGGACAGAGATTCAGTGTTTAAAGACAGAGGAGAATCCAAGTTTCCAGTGTTTTGATAACACAAAAGAATATCTTTACAGCGTTCATGGAGATTTCACACTGGTATCTTCTTACAAAATTTTGGAAGATGGAACATTAGAACACATCAATACGATTGATATCGGAGGTAAAAACCCAGTCGATGTGACAGTTGATGCCGAAAATCAACATGTGATCGTTGCAACACTTCAAGGTGGAACACTCTATACAATCAAACGAAATAAAGATGGAAGTTTAGGAGATGTCGTTGCAACTTTTACTTACGAAGGAAAAGAAGAGGGAAAAGTATCCACGATCCATCAGTGTCTGTGGGATCAGAAAAAGAATTATCTGTTTGCATGTGCACAAGGACGTGTTAATGGATTTGGACAGATGAGAGTACTAAAATACAACCATGAGACAGGAGAATTTACAGAGACAGATAAGTTCTTATCAAGAACATGGGACGAACCAAGACATGCAGCCATGCATCCAAATAACAGATGGCTTTACATGTGTGAAGAGAAAGGAAACAAAGTCCTTTACTTCCAGTTCGACGAAGAAACAGGAAAGATGCAAGCATTACAGGAGCTGACAACGGTACCAGAGACCGTGACAGGATATTCCGATGCGAGTGAAGTTATGATCGATCCAAGTGGACAGTATGTACTTGTATCAAACCGCTATACAGACAGCATGGCAGTTTATCGCATCGATCCATTTACAGGATATATGAAAAATACAGGATTCTTCCCATGCCTTGGAAAGACACCAAGATTTTTCTGTTTCGGACCAAATGGAAAATGTTATGTGGCAAATGAAGACAGTGATACGATCATCGAATTTACATTTGATGAAAACACAGGATGGCTGGTTCCAACAATGAATATCATTGAAACAGGAAGTCCAGTTTGTATCACATTCAGATAAGAGGAGGACAAATTTATGAATTTAGGATTAGTATCATTAATCGTTTTACTACTGGCAATTATTATCGGATTTGCCAGAAATGCAAATGTCGGAATTTTATGTGTCGGATTTTCTATGATCTTAAGTATCGTGTATAAAGTCGATATCAAAACAGTGATCGCAGGACTTAGTTCCTCACTATTTATTCAGATGGTAGGAATTACATATTTATTTGCAATCATTCAGGGAAATGGAACACTCGAACTTTTAGCTAGAAAAATGGTAAGACTGGTTGGAACAAAAACACATCTGATTCCATTTGTTATGTATATCTTAGGATGTATCGTCTGTGCGATTGGACCAGGAGCGATTCCATCTTTAGCGATCATCCCGGTCATTGCAATCCCAGTCGCAGTATCCGCAGGAGTCAACCCGATCATGACAGCAATCATCGGAGATCTTGGCGTTATGTCAGGAAGAATGAGTCCATTAACACCAGAAAGTGCGGTTGTAAGAGAATTAATGAAACAACAGGGATTAGAAGCAAACACAATTCCGATCATGATCTGTCTGACATTTACAGCACTGATCTGTGTAGTATTAGTATATATCTACTATAAAGGATGGAAAGTAGAGAAAGTTGAGGCAACAACAAAAGAAAAGCTGCCAAGCTTTGAACCTAAACAGTGGTTATCTATTCTTGGACTTGTGGTACTTGCAGTTGGAGCATTATTCTTCTCATGGAATGTTGGATTTACAGGATTCCTTGTAGGATCTATTCTAATCGTATTAGGATGTGCCGATGAGAAAAAAGCAATTTCCGCAATTCCATGGAATGTTATCTTAATGGTACTTGGTGTTGGAATCTTAATGAATGTTATTACAATTTCAGGCGGAATCGATATCATGGTAGCAGCCCTTGAAAAAGTCATGAACAAAACGATCGCAGCAATGGTCATGGGTGTTGTTGCAGGAATCATGTCCTTCTTCAGTTCAGGACTCGGAGTCGTATTCCCAACACTGATCCCAACGGCAGCAGGATTATCAGGCGGACTTGGAGTCAGCGCGATCGAACTGGTATCCGTGATCGTCATTGGAGGAACTGTTGCAGGATTTACACCAGTATCAACAACCGGAGCGTTGATCATGGCTGGAGTATCACAGCAGAAAGATGCAGAAGAAAAATTCCCACAGAATCGTATGTTTATTGAATTATTTTCAGTGTCATTTATTGCACTTGGAGTATTAGCGATCGTAGCATTTTCTGGAGTGTATAATCTATTTATTTAGATTAAAGTAAATACAATAAAAAGACCGCTCACAAATCTTGTGGGCGGTTACTTTTCTGAAAAGAGAGGATTAAAAAATATATATGGAAAACTATGTCTTAAGTATAGCAGAATCCCATCTTCATTCAATATATAAACTATGAACAATTCTAAAGAAAGTATAAACAGTTCTAAAATGTTTCGGATAAATATAAACAAGTCTTTCATTTTATAATAAAAATAAAAACGGAAGGGATGGTACGGATCAATGTTAGTCTATGATTTTGCAGATCGAAAGGATAAAACACTCTATGAATTTCTCTATAATTCTTTAAAGAGAGATATCTTAAATGGCCGTCTTGCACAAGGCTCAAAGCTTCCTTCCAAACGTGCGTTGGCAAAGGATAACCAGATCAGTGTACGGACGGTTATGAATGCTTATGAGCAGCTTTTGGCAGAAGGATTTATCGTTTCGGAAGAAAAAAGAGGATATTTTGTTGCGAAGGTTTACGAAGATGATATAAGATCGATCAAAAGAATGAAGAAAGCAAAAGAAGAGAAGCAAAAGGATTATGTGGTAGATTTTACGGCACATAAGCTGGTATGCGACAAATTCCCAGTTTCCATGTGGAAGAAGATCATGAGAGAAGTATTGACAGATTATGATACAGAACTGATCCAAAAAGCAGATTACCGAGGGATCAGGAAACTTCGAAGAGCAATTGCAGACTATCTTTATCGAAGCAGAGGAATGAATGTCGATGAAGAATGCGTTGTGATCGGGGCAGGAATTGAATATTTATTCGGAAGGTTATATAAGATTTTCCCAAAAGATTCCATATATGCCATGGAAAATCCAGGATATCAAAGAATCCGGCATATTTATGAGGATTATTCTTTAAAATGGAAATGCATTGCGATGGATGAGGAAGGAATTAAGATCAGAGATTTAGAAGAAAGTAATGCAAAGATCATCCATACATCACCAGAACATCATTTCCCATTGGGAATTACGATGTCAAAAAAGCGTAGAGAAGAGTTACTAAAATGGGCAAACGAAGAACCAGACCGTTATATTATAGAGGATGATTACGACTGTGAATACCGCTATGATGCCAGATTAGCTCCTGCAATTCAATGCGGTGACGAGACAGGAAGAGTGATCTATATCAATTCATTCAGCAAAAGCCTTGCACCATCCATTCGAATCAGTTATATGGTACTTCCGAAAGAATTAATGGAAAAATACAAAAAGATCGCAAGTGTTTACTCTAATTCCGTATGCAGCTGCGACCAATATGCCTTGGCAAAATTCCTCGATGCAGGATATTTTGAACGGCATATGCGCAGGATGAAAAAATACTGTCAGGAACAGGGAAACCGTCTGTTGAAAGCCCTAAAACAATCAGAGATTTTCTCAAAAGCAGAGATCTATGGAGGAAAAAGCGGAACACATTTTCTGGTAAAATTAGATACCAGAATCAGTGATAAGCAGCTGGTAGAAGAGGCAAAGAAACAAAAAGTTAAGATTCGGTGTCTGTCTAAATACTGCAGAGAAGACAAGGAATCTTACAGGCATACACTGGTTTTCCACTATACAGATGCAAGTGATGAAGAAATCAAAGAAGCCATCCATCGTTTAGAAAAGACTCTTAAGAAAAATTCATCTGATACCCAGATTTAAAATTGTTTTGGTCATTTGATAAAAGGAGATATGTTGTTAAGATAAGACCATCAAATGAAACAGCAAAAGAAAACAAGAAACGAAAGGATGGAAAAACAATGGCAACAACATACTACTTTTTACCAACAAGAAACTTATTTGGAGAAGATTCCGTACAGGAAGCAGGAACATTATTACAAAGCTTAGGCGGACAAAAAGCAATGATCGTTACAGATTCATTTCTTGCAACAAGCGGAATGGCAGAAGATATTCAGAAGATTTTAACAGATGCAGGCGTTGAAAGCGTAATCTTCGGTGGGGCAGAGCCAAACCCAAAGGATACAAACGTTGAAGATGGATTAAAAGTATTCAACGAAAATGAATGTGATTCCATCATTTCATTAGGTGGTGGTTCATCCCATGACTGTGCAAAAGCAATCGCATTAGTCGCATCCAACGGTGGAAACATCAGAGATTACGAAGGAGTTGATAAATCCACAAATCCTTTATGTCCAATGATCGCGATCAACACAACAGCAGGTACAGCATCAGAGATCACACGTTTCTGCATCATCACAGACACAAGCCGACACGTAAAAATGGCAATCGTAGACTGGAGAGTTACACCACAGATCGCGATCAACGATCCAAAATTAATGGTAGGAATGCCACCATCATTAACAGCAGCAACAGGAATGGATGCTTTAACACATGCAATTGAAGCTTATGTATCCACAGATGCCAACCCACTGACAGACGCAGCTGCACAGATGGCGATCACAATGATCACACAGTACCTTCCAAAAGCAGTGGCCAACGGAACATACATGAAAGCCCGTGACAAGATGGCATACGGACAGTACTTAGCAGGAATCGCATTCAACAACGCATCCTTAGGATATGTACACGCAATGGCCCATCAGTTAGGAGGATTTTACAACCTTCCACATGGTGTATGCAACGCAATCTTATTACCACACGTAGAAGAATTTAACTTAATCGGAAATGCAAACCGATTCAGAGATATCGCCAAAGCCATGGGAGAAAACATCGACGGACTTTCCACAATGGAAGCCGCAAGAAAAGCCATCGCAGCCATCAGACAGCTAAGCAGCCAGGTAGGAATCCCACAGAACTTAAGAAGCTTAGGAGTTAAGGAAGAAGACTTCGAGATCATGGCAGAAAACGCAATGAAAGATGTTTGCCAGGTTACGAATCCACGTAAGGCTACGAAAGAACAGATTGTGGAGATTTTCAGAGCAGCGTTCTAAATTGTAATTTGGATAGTCGTTCATTGTATATGAGAAAAACGAAATAATAGCATAGCAGATCCAGACCAGAAATTTTGCTCGCCGTTTTGAACGGTCGCTGATTCGCAAACTTTCCTTCGATAACTCGCACTCAAGGATACTAAAATCAGTAGTCTTTGATGCTCAAACAATCGACCAAGTTTGCTGCGAACCGTTCAAAACGACGAGCATAAATTTCTGGTCTGGATCCTTTATCCTATTATTTCGTTTTTCTCATATACAATTACACGACTCCCATTCAAATTCCATATAACGAAATGGAATACCATCATACTTTTTGTCAATTTTATTTTTCAATAAGCCATGCATTATAATAAAACCATAAAGAAAAACAAGCCAACGGAAACGGAGTTTTAACAGGAGGAATTATGGAGAATATCAAAAGAGCACAGGAAGAGTTCAAAGAACTTATTGAAAGTGAATACGCACGAATCGATAAGATGAAACAGGCAGAGGAAGCAACAGATTTTAGCAAAAAAGAAAAAATCATTGTTGGTATCCTTCCAGGAGATGGAATCGGGCCGATCATTATGGAACAGGCAGTTCGTGTTGTAAAAGAACTTGTCAAAGATGAGATCGAAGCAGGAAAGATCGAACTTCGAGAAATCGAAGGAATGACAATTGAAAACCGTGTTGCAAAAATGGAAAGTCTTCCATCTGATGTATTCGAAGAGATTAAAAAATGTGATGTTCTTGTCAAAGGACCAATGGTTACACCAAGAGCTGGTGATGGACTTCCAAACCTTGTAAGTGCCAACAGCTTATTAAGAAGAGGACTTGAATTATTTGCAGCAGTTCGTCCGATCAAGATCAAAGACAAAGGAATTGACTGGACATTCTTCCGTGAGAATATCGAAGGAGAATACATCCTTGGAAACCGCGGAATTCAGGTAAATGATGATCTTGCGATCGACTTTAAAGTTCAGACAAAACAGGGAACAGAAAGAATTGCAAGAGCAGCATTTGAATTTGCAAGAAAGAACGGAAAGAAAAATGTAACAATCGTTACAAAAGCAAACATCGTAAAACTGGTTGATGGAAACTTTATCAAAGTTGTTCGTGAAGTTGGAAAAGAATATCCAGAGATTGAGATTCAGGAACGTTTAGTTGATGCAATGTGTGCAAAAATGTTAGATCCTGAATTTAACAAAGGAATCGAAGTTGTTGTTCTTCCAAACCTTTACGGAGATATCGTAACAGACGTTGCAGCAGAACATCAGGGTGGTTTAGGAACAGCATCATCTTCTAACATTGGTAACAAATATGCATTATTTGAAGCAATCCATGGAACAGCACCATATCTGATGAGCCACGGAAGAGGACATTATGCAGATCCAAGCAGCCTGATCCGTGCCATGGGACAGATGTTACAGCACATCGGATTTGGAGACCGCAATGACATCCTTGAAAAAGCAATGGATATCTGCACGATCGAAGAAAGAAAAGTTGTATTAACAACATTTACAGAAGATGCAAGTACAAAAGAATTCACTGATTATCTGTTAGAGACAATCAAAAAGATCAAAGAAGCATAAATTAAAAGTCAGGAGGATAGGAATCGTGGAAATTAAGAAACCAGCGATCGCAGGAACATTAGAATCCAGTGATGCAATGGTCACAGTTATGCCGGCATCACAGGGTGAAGGAATTGAATTTGAATTAGACAGTGTTGTCATCCATCAGTTTGGAAGACAGATCAAGAAAGTGGTTATGGAAACACTTGACCGCCTTGATGTCAAAGATATCAAGATCAAAGTGGTAGATAAAGGAGCCTTAGATTGCACATTAAAAGCAAGAGTTGAATGTGCAGTATACCGTTCATGCGGACAGACAGATCATTTACCATGGGGAGGTGCGATTAAATAATGAATCCAAACAAGAAAAGATTAAGAAGAACAATGATGTTCTTAAACTGTCAGAAACCAGGATTAATTAAAGATCCATATGTATATAAACCAGACTCTATCATGTTAGACCTTGAAGATGCAGTTGCAGAAGGAGAAAAAGATGCAGCAAGATATTCTTTATATCATGCACTTCAGGAAATTGACTATCGTGGAGTAGAGAGAGTTGTCCGTATCAACGGATTAGACACAGCATACTGGGAAGAAGATATCCGTGTCTGTGTTGCAGGTGGAGCAGATACAATTCGAATTCCAAAATGTGAGAGCGCCGAAGATATTCATAAAGTAGAAGCAAAGATTGAAGAAGCTGAAGAAGAATTTGGAAGAGAAAAAGGAAGCACACTGATCATGGCAGCGATCGAATCTGCAATGGGTGTTATGAATGTTCTTGAAATCTGTCAGGCATCTGACCGTTTATTCGGAATTGCCTTAAGCGGAGGAGATTATACAAAAGATCTTCAGACAACAATTTCTGGTACAGGAGTTGAGCTTGCAGGTGCAAGACAGCAGCTTATTATTGCTGCAAGAGCTGCAGGAGTTCAGTGCTTTGATACAGTATTTACAAATCTTGATGATATGGAAGCATTTGAAGAAGAAGTTAAGATGATCAAACAGATGGGATTTGATGGAAAATCCATCGTTAACCCAAGACAGATTCCAATCGTGCATGAAATCTATACACCAACGGAAAAAGAAATCATTTTCGCTGAAAAAGTTGTAAAAGAAATCGATGAAAAGAAAGCACAGGGAATTGGTGTATTTACAGTAGACGGAAAAATGATCGATATTGCCTTCTATGACGGAGCAAAGAGAACAATTGAATTAGCAAAAGCTTCAGGCGTATACAAGGGGGATTTATAAAATGTTAAATAAAGTAGGAAGAGAGATCCCAGAAGAAATTATCGAAGCAACAGGAAAAGAAGTCTTCCAGGGAATTTATTACAAAGACAATACAGAATTTCATAAACAGGGACCAATCACAAAGGTCGTTATGAACCATGACACAAGCAAAATGGTAGATTCCATCCATGATGCACTCGTAAAATGCGGGGCACACGATGGAATGACATTAGGATTCCACCATCATTTCCGTGATGGAGACCTTGTTGTAAACATGGTCATGAAAGAAGTACAGAAAATGGGAATCAAAGATGTAACAATCTGTGCAAGTTCCCTTGGAAAAGCTCATGATGATCTGGTACCACTGATCGAAGATGGAACAATCACAAACATCCAGTCTTCTGGAGTTCGTGGAAAGATCGGAGAAGCAATTTCTCATGGAAAATTAAAAGGACTTGCAACAATGCGTTCTCATGGTGGACGTATGCGTGCGATCCAGACAGGAGAAGTGACAATTGACATTTCCTTCATCGGAGCACCAACATGTGATGATTATGGAAACTGCCGTGGAATCGGTGGAAAGAGTGACTGTGGAGTATTATCTTACTCTTTCGTTGATGGAAACCATGCAAATAAAGTGGTTGCTGTCACAGACTGTCTTGTACCATATCCAAACTATCCACCACATGTAGCAGGAACAAAAGTTGACTATATCTGCGTGGTAGACCAGATCGGTATTCCAGAAAAGATTGCAACAGGAGCTGCAAAACCAACAACAGATTTAAGAAAATTAATGATGGCTGAATATTGTACACAGTTCGTTGTTAATGCACCATATTTCAAAGATGGATTCTCTTACCAGACAGGTGTTGGTGGAGCATCAATCGCATCTGCAATCTCTCTTGGAAAGATCATGAAAGAACGTGGAGTTAAGATGGGATTCGCTGTTGGTGGAATGTCAAAACCAATGGTAGAAATGTTAGACGAAGGATTAGTTGGATGTCTTTTAGATACACAGGCATTTGACATGGATGCAGTAAATTCCGTAAGAAATCCAAAACATTTCAGCATCAGTGCCGGAGCATATGCAAACCCATTTAACAAAGGTGCATGTGTTAATAAATTAGATTATGTTATCCTTGGAGCATTAGAGGTAGACGTAAACTTTAACGTAAATGTAGTTGTAGGATCTGACGGTATGATCACAGGAGCCCAGGGTGGACATCCAGATGCAGCTCAGGGAGCAAAATGTACGATCGTTGTATGCCCATTATTACAGGGAAGAGTTCCAGCTGTCTGCACAGAAGTTACAACAGTCACAACTCCTGGAGAATCCGTAGACGTTGTCGTAACAGACTATGGAGTAGCAATTAACCCTGCAAGACAGGATCTGATTGAAGCAATGAAAGACGTTGAAGACATTCCATTCTGTACCATCGAAGAATTAAGAGATAAAGCATACGAAATCGTTGGGGAACCTGATCCTGTACAGTTTGGTGACAGAATCGTTGGAATTATCGAAGGACGTGACGGAACGATCATGGACGTTGTTCGTGAAGTCAAAGATTACGAATGGGAAGATTAATAAAAATAGTTGATATAAATCGGAGGACAACCAAATGGTAAAATTATATGATAAAGGAGCTTATTTAGTAGACGGTATCCACATTGTTTCTGAAGAAGAAGGAGCCGTTCAGAACTTAAATGGAAAAGAGCTCAGAAAAGAAGACGCCCGCAAGGGAACCATTGCATATTCAATTTTAAGTGCCCATAATACTTCTGGTAATATGGACAAACTGCAGATTAAATTTGATGCAATGACATCCCATGATATAACCTTTGTAGGAATCATACAGACGGCGAGAGCATCAGGAATGGAAAAATTTCCAATTCCTTATGTTCTTACCAACTGTCATAACTCCCTGTGTGCAGTAGGAGGAACCATTAATGAAGATGACCACATGTTTGGATTATCTGCCGCACAGAAATATGGTGGAATCTACGTACCACCTCATATTGCAGTTATCCACCAGTATATGCGTGAGACAATGGCAGGATGTGGAAAAATGATTTTAGGTTCCGATTCTCACACACGTTATGGAGCCCTTGGAACAATGGCAATCGGTGAAGGTGGAGGAGAACTGGTAAAACAGTTACTTTGCGATACATATGATATTGCATATCCAAAAGTAATCGGAATCTACCTTGACGGAAAACCAAATCCAGGAATTGGACCTCAGGATATTGCACTTGCGATCATCGGAGCCGTTTATAAGAGCGGATATGTAAAGAACTGCGTAATGGAATTCGTTGGACCTGGAATCTCTAACATGACAACAGATTACCGAAATGGTATCGATGTTATGACAACAGAGACAACATGTTTATCCTCTATCTGGAGAACAGACGAAGATACAAAAGCATTCTTAACAACTCACGGAAGAGCAGATGCATACAAAGAGTTAAATCCAGCGGATGTAGCTTACTATGACGGAATGGTTTATGTTGATCTAAGCACAGTAAAACCAATGATCGCACTCCCATTCCATCCAAGCAACACATATGAAATTGATGAATTAAATGCAAACCTTTCTGATATCTTAAGAGAAGTTGAAAAAGAAGCAGCAGCGATCACAGAAAATCCTGATGTAAACTTCAGCTTAACAGATAAGATTGATGAAAATGGACATTTAAGAATCCAGCAGGGAATCATTGCTGGTTGTGCCGGCGGAAACTACACAAATATGATGGAAGCGGCACGAATTTTAGAAAATGCGAACTGTGGAAATGGAGAATTTGCCTTATCTGTCTACCCATCTTCACAGCCAGTATTTATGGACCTTGTCAAGAAGGGAGCAATTTCTAAGTTAATGGCAGCCGGAGCAGTCGTAAAAACAGCCTTCTGCGGACCTTGCTTTGGTGCCGGTGACACTCCTGCGAATAATGCATTAAGCATTCGTCACACAACAAGAAACTTCCCGAACAGAGAAGGATCCAAACCAGGAGTTGGACAGCTTTCAGCAGTTGCACTGATGGATGCCCGTTCTATCGCTGCAACAGCAGCAAATGGTGGAATTTTAACTCCTGCTACAGAGTACGCCGAAGACTGGCAAGTACCGGAATATGAATATGACGATTCCGCATACGAATCAAGAATCTATCATGGATACTCAAAAGCAAATGAAGAAACTCCGTTAATATTTGGACCAAATATTAAAGACTGGCCGGAAATGAAACCTCTTTCAGACCATATCCTGCTCAAAGTATGTTCCAAGATCATGGATCCTGTAACAACAACAGATGAGCTGATACCATCCGGCGAAACATCCTCATACAGATCTAATCCATTAGGATTAGCAGAATTTGCATTATCAAGAAGAGATCCAGGATATGTACAGAGAGCCAAAGATGTACAGAAACTCACAAATGACACACCGGAACTTGCCACAGTCTTTGACGAAATCAGCAAGATCACACCAGATGCATCAAAAGAAGATGTTGAAATCGGAAGCATGATCTACTGCGTAAAACCAGGAGACGGATCTGCAAGAGAACAGGCAGCAAGCTGCCAGAGAGTTCTCGGTGGACTTGCAAATATCTGTAGCGAATACGCAACAAAACGTTACCGTTCAAATGTTATGAACTGGGGAATGGTACCATTCCAGATGAAAGACGAACCAGAATTTGGTGTCGGAGACTACATCTATGTACCAGACGTTAAGAAAGCTTTAGATGGCGATATGAAAGACATCAAAGCATACGTGATCGGTGATCAGGTAAAAGAAATCTCATTATATATTTCTGACATGACACCAATCGAAAAAGAAATTGTAAAGGCAGGATGCCTGATCAATTACAATCGTAACAAAAATAATAAATAAGAAACCCAAAGAATGAAATCCTAAGAATTGTATGTCGGCAGGAAAATGCCATCTCCCTGCCAGACATTCAATACCTCCATATAAAATAAAATTAAACCATATCAATTCAAAGAAAAACCACACGGGAACCTCCAAAACTCCGTGCGGTTTTTCGAATTGTAATTTGAAAGGTAGTCGTTGGGATTTGTATGAGATAGAAAGAAGATAGGAACAAATATTTATAATATATCAGTGGCAACACGCAGATTTTAAGAGCGTTTTTTACAAATCGCTGATCCGCGCCTGTTCCTTTGATAACTTCCTCGCTGTGAGCCAAAATGCCCACAGCTACGGTCAAACAATCAACCACAGGGCGCTGCGAATTTGTAAAAAACGCACTTAAAATCTGCTAATCGTTGCCACCGATATATTATAAATATTTGTTCCTATCTTCTTTCTATCTCATACAACGGAAGACTATTCAAACCACCACAGAGTGTGTATGTTAAACGGTATTGGCTAATTATTTTTGTGTTCGTTAACGGAAGATGAAAGGAATTTATGAACATCGATTTGTCAAGTTTTTTGAAAAAAGTTTCAAAAATTTATTCGTAACTTGATAAACTGAAGTTTTCTAATTTCTAAACCTTCTGTCTACGAAATCCAAAATCATCAGCCAATACCGTACAACATACACACCCGTAGTGATTTGAATAGCCGTCCGTGTATATGAGAAAAACGAAATAATCGAATAAAGGATCCAGAACCATTGAAATTTTGCCGTCGTTTTGAACGGTTCGCAGCGAATTTGGTCGGTTGTTTGAGCGTCAAAGACTACAGGTTTCAATACCTTTGAACGCGAGTTACCGAAGGAAAATTCGCGAATCAGCGACCGTTCAAAACGGCGTGCATAAATTTCTGGTCTGGATCCTTTATTCGATTATTTCGTTTTTCTCATATACAAAATGAACGACTACCCTTCAAATTAAAATTTTAATACGCGTGGAAGTATCTCCCCAGTTTCCTCCATTCGCTGAATCGTAGCTTTTTCCGCAGCAATCTTTTCTTCCGCCTTTTTCATAACACATTCCACCTCATCAGGTCGTATCACAACAACCCCATTGACATCAGCAACGATATAATCCCCAGGATTTACCTCAGCACCGCCGCACACAACAGTGGTATTTAATTTTCCCTGCTGGCATTTTCCGGCACTTCCTGGAACGACACATCTTGCATAGATTGGAACGCCTGCTTCTTCACACCCTTCTTTGTCACGGAAAGCTCCATCGATCACAACACCTGCAAGCCCTTTCTTGGCAGCGCAGATGCTTCGATGATCTCCCCAGAAAGACCCTTTACAAAATCCTTTTCCTGCAACAACGATCACATCACCTTCTTTTGCATCAAGAATTGCATTTGGGATGATACCGCTGATTCCATAAGGAGTATCTACAGGGTAAGCTCTTCCAACGATATTTTTATTTGTTACCTGACGTTTAATATGATAGTCCATCGTACGATAGCAGCCATCGCCAAAACCATCACATAACTCAGAAGTGGTAAATGTTTTTAATTTTTCAATGATTTTCTCAGATTCCATAATATATCCTCCTATTATAATCAATAATTCTTCTACTATTATGATAGCAATAAGCAAAGGGCATATAAAATTCTCAAAGATAATGATGCTATAAGAAAATGGAATGATGAAAAATAAGTATGACATTTGATAAAAGCAGAAGGGGACATTCCTTCTTGGAATAACGAAAAGGAATGGAACTATAATCATTGTGAATTAGATTTTAAGCGCAGTCCCTGTTATAGTTAAATTATCAAAAGGAAGTAAAAAATATCAAGAAAAACAAAGGGAAAGGTGATAATCATGCAGGCAACAAATACTGTAAAAACTTATGCAACAAGAAACATTTTTGGACCAATCATTTTCAGAATGACAGCAGATCCCAAGAAAGACTTTTCAAGAAAACAGATGGAAGAAGAAAAGAAACGTTTTGAAGTAATTGATGACTACATTGAACAGGCATAGCCTATGGAAATCAGAACAGGAAATCCATTTCGTGGAAGAGAAAAAGAAAAACTTGTGAGTTTTCTTAAGGAGCAGGATCTGGAATATGATGAAAATATTACATATTCCATGGTTTTAGAAGAAGATGGGGAGATTATTGGGACGGCATCCTCTCATAATAATGTTATAAAATGTGTCGCAATCTCCAAGGAACATCAAGGAGAGAACCTGCTTTCCACAATGTTTTCCCATCTTGTAACTCACATGTTTGAACAGGGAATCTACCATTATTTTGGATTTACAAAACCAAAAAATAAACGATTATTTGAAGGTGTCGGCCTTTATCCAGTTGCAGAAACTGACCACGTATTACTTCTTGAAAATGAACGAGACGGAATCAAAAAATACATGAAAAAACTTCAGGAAGAAACAAAGAAAGCCGAAGAAAATGGAATGGAGAACAAGGAGTCAGAGGAGATCGGAGCGATCGTTGCGAATTGTAATCCATTTACGAAAGGACACCGATATCTTGTGGAATATGCAGCGTCAAGATGTAAATATCTTCATTTATTTATTCTATCAGAAGAACAAGAATTTATTTCATCCGATGCAAGATTCCATATGGTTTCTGAAGGGGTAAAGGATTTGAAAAATGTGATCCTTCATCGAACATCGGACTACCTGATCTCTCCAGTCGTTTTCCCAACTTATTTTATGAAAGAAAAAGATCAGGCATTTACGATGAATTGTATGTTAGATATCGAGATTTTCCGCAGGCATATTGCGAAAAATCTCGGGATCACAAAACGTTTTGTGGGAAGTGAACCAAACTGTCAGGTAACAAATGAGTACAACCGATGTTTAAAGGAATATCTTCCACAATCAGGGATCGAAGTAGAAGAGATCAAACGACTTGAAATTGATGATACGCCAGTGAGTGCTTCAGATGTACGACGTGCATATCAAGAAGGTCGAATGGAAGATATCAAAAGATGGGTTCCAGAAACAACTTATCAATATTTATCAGAATGTAAAAAATAAATCAAAAATATAAAGAAAGGATGCGGTAGAAAATGGAGCAGGCAGATAGAAAACAGATATGGAACAGTCAGGTTTTGCTTTATGAAATGTTAGAGGCAAGAGAAAGCCGATATAAAAAGCAGAAACAATTGATCCGAGAAGGAAAAGGAACACTGGTCTGTCTGATGCTTAATGTACCGGGTCCAGTAAAAGTAACAGCCCTGACTGACTGGGCATTTGAACAAGGAAAAGAGAGAATTACTTGTCGGCTCAAGGAATCCGGAATCACCATAAAGGAAGAAGAGACCGACTATAAAAAAACAGGATATGAGCTGTACATGATCGTAGATGCCGATGCGGTTTTTGTGAAAAAACAATTAGTCTCTATTGAAGAAGAAAATAAACTCGGTCGATTATTTGATATTGATGTGATCAGCGTGGATGGCGATAAGATCAGCCGCATGGACATCTGCATGCCGCCAAGGAAATGTCTGATCTGTGGAAACACAGGACATGGATGCAGCAGAAACAGAACACACAGCATCGAGGATATGACAGCTCATATCAATAAAATCATAAAAGAAGAGAAAGGGGAAAGAAACCATGCAGATTCAGGGAATACCAGAAGAGAAATTATTTGCGAAGATCGAATTTTGCATCCGCAATGCACTGCTTAAGGAAGTTGGAACAACACCAAAACCGGGATTAGTTGACCTACACGATACCGGTGCTCATAAAGATATGGATTATGATACATTTGTCAGAAGTACCTATGCGATCAAACCATATATTCTTAGAATGGCTGTGGAAGGATTTCATTGGAATCATGAATTAAAAGATCTTTTCCCACATATCAGAGAGATTGGAAAACAGGCAGAGAAAGCAATGTTTCAGGCAACAGATGGTGTAAACACACATAAAGGCATCATCTTCACAATGGGAATCTTAGCAACAGCTGCTGGATATGAATTAAAAGCAAACGGTAATATTGATGTTATCAAAGTACTGGATACAGCAAAAGAAATGGTAGAAGATGACATGAACCGTGAGCTGGAAGAAATGGTATACAAAGATCCAGAAACACACGGGGAAGAGATTTATTTCCAGTATGGAGTCAAAGGAATCAGAGAAGAAGCAAGAAGCGGGTTCCCAGTGATCCGAAACACTGCATACCCTAAGATGAGAAAATACAGAATCTGTGGCTACCCACAGAATCTATCGAATATAGAAGCTCTGCTACATATTATGAAACAGTTAACAGATACGAACGTGTTATCCAGAGGAAATATGGAAGAACTCTGGTGGGTACAAAACACTGCACAGAGTATTGTCAACAGAGGAGGAGCTTTCTCAGAAGCAGGAAAGCGTGCGATCGCAAGAATGAACAGAGACTGCATCCTCAAAAACATTAGTCCAGGAGGTGCTGCAGATATGTTAGCAGCAACTATTTTCCTGTGTCAGATGGAAGAAGAATTTACAAAATACGAAAACTAGGAGGAAAGCAAAATGTGTATAGGATTTCGAGCTTTTTTAGATTTTGAAAGACCAGACCCAGAGCTTGTAGAAAGCTATCGAGGAATTCCAAGTGCAAATATCGGAGACTGTGTCCGCAAAATGACTTGCATGTTTGATGGAATCCGTTCCTTTAATAAGAAACCATTAGTAGGAACTGCGTTTACCGTAAAAGTACCATCTGGAGATAATCTTGTCGCACAGATGGCATTAGATTATGCAAAACCTGGAGATATCATCGTTGTTGATGGAGCAGGATATACAGACAGAGCTTTAGTTGGTGGAATGATGTTAGCATATGCACAGGAAAGAAACTTAGGTGGATTTGTAGTAAATGGAGCCGTCAGAGATTTAGATGACATCAAAAACAGCCCTTTGCCAGTCTTTGCAAAAGCTGTCACACCACTTGGACCATACAGAGATGGTCCAGGAGAAGTCAATGTACCAGTTGTCTGCGGAGGACAGGTTGTCATGCCTGGAGATATTTTAGTTGGAGATATTGATGGAATCGTCGTTGTTCCAAGAAAAGATGCAGCGAAGCTGTTAAATGATGTTCATAAAAATCTTGAACAAGAACAACGAGAGATCAAACAGATGTTAGAAGGAACTTACACCGAAGAAGAACATCAGGAAATCTTTACTGGACAGTTCTTAAAACGAGGTGGAAGTTTAGAAAAAGCTAGTTATTAATCAGGTAACTCTTTTTAAAAGTTTATGTTTTATATGTTGAAAAAGGCTCATGGGAGATATGATTTGATATGCTCCCTTTTAGGTAGACAAGTAAAATAATAAAAACTTGTTTCCTGAAAGGGGGTATTTTTTTGAGTAGAAAAGTTAA